>NZ_JAUSAR010000012.1 GCF_030652515.1 Aquabacterium sp.
CAGGTAATCCGGGTTGCCGTGCCGACCATTGCGCTCGTGCGCCAGGATGATCTGCAGGCGTTCCTTGGCCACCGAAGCGGTCTTTTTCTTTTCACCGAGGAAGAAGGACAGGAAGGACATGCTGCTTACCTCCCCCCGAACCTGCGCTTGAAGAAGCCGGGCTTGACGGCCTCAATGAAGCGCATGGGTTTGTCTTCGCCCAGGAAGCGGGCGATCACGTCCTTGTAGGCCTCGGACACGTCCGACTCGTCCAGGTGGATCGCGGGCAAGCCCTGGTTCGAGGCGGTCAGCACCGATTCCGATTCGGGGATCACGCCGATCAACGGGATGCGCAGGATCTCCTGGATGTCTTGCAACGACAGCATCTGGCCCTCTTCAACCCGCGCGGGGTTGTAGCGGGTGATCAGCAGATGCTCCTTGATGGGCGTTTGCCCTTCGATGGCGCGCTTGGTCTTGGAAGCCAGCATGCCCAGGATGCGGTCAGAGTCGCGCACCGACGAGACTTCGGGGTTGGTCACCACCAAGGCTTCGTCGGCGAAGTGCATGGCCAGCAGGGCGCCAGTCTCAATGCCTGCGGGCGAGTCGCAGATGATGTATTCGAAGTCCATCGCGGCCAGGTCGGCCAGGATCTTTTCGATGCCTTCCTTGGACAGCGCGTCCTTGTCGCGCGTTTGCGAGGCGGGCAGCACGAACAGGTTGTCGCACTGCTTGTCCTTGATCAGCGCCTGGTTCAGGTTGGCTTCGCCATTGATGACGTTGATCAGGTCATAGACCACGCGCCGCTCGCAACCCATGATGAGGTCGAGGTTGCGCAAACCGACGTCGAAGTCGATCACCACGGTCTTGTGGCCACGAAGGGCGAGACCTGACGAAAAGCTGGCGCTGGTGGTGGTTTTGCCCACCCCTCCCTTGCCGGAGGTCACCACGATGATTTTGGCCATCGGTATCGAGTCCTTCTAAGTTAATTGAGTTTGATGGCTTCCATCACCAGCTTTTCGCCCTCAAGGCGAACCTGGGCGGGTTTGCCCAGGACATCGGGTGACAGCGCCGTTTCAGACGTGCGGTAAATGCCTGCGATGGACAGCAGTTCTGCTTCCAGGCAGGTGGTGAAAATGCGGGCGTCGAGGTTGCCACGCGCGCCAGCGATGGCTTTGCCGCGCAGCGGTGCATACACGTGGATGTGGCCATCGGCGATGACTTCGGCGCCGTTGTTGACCGCCGCCAGCACCACCAGGTCGCCGCCCTTGGCATACACCTGCTGGCCGGAGCGCAGGGGCTTGTGGATCACCATGGTGGGCACCGAGGGGCCGGGCACCTGCACCGGCACTTCGCGGATCACCTCGACCTCGCGGATGACTTCCTGCACCACGGTCTCGACGCGCACCGGCACTTTGGCCGAGGGGCCATCGGGGGCCTCGAACAGACCCACGGCTTGCGCGGCCGCCATTTGCGCGGGGCTGCCGCCCTTGACGGCCACCGGCACCATGCTGTGTTCGCGCAGCAGGGCGATCAGGTGGTTGAAAGGGATGGCCTTGTCGTCATCCTGAACAGGCGTCAGGTCGATGACCACCGGGTCCTGGTTGAAAAAATCGGCGGACGCACCAAAGCGCTCGTCCAGCTCGCTGGCCAACGCCGCCAGGTCGGTGGTTTTCAGCACCACGGCGACCAGGGTCAGCGTGGCGCTTTTCAGATCGACGATGAGCGGGGTGTTCCCTTTGGAGACAACAGCCATGGGGCAGCGAGACCTCGAAAGGGATACAGTTTACCGGTTCGTTCGCTCCCGGCCCTGAATCCGCATGCTTGAAGTTCGAGG
>NZ_JAUSAR010000013.1 GCF_030652515.1 Aquabacterium sp.
CGCCCAGAATGGACTGGCTCCCGATGACCAGGATTTCGTATTCGTTGGTGACCGCTGCAGCGGCGCGAATCAGGTGCTCCAGCTCAGTGCGCAGCATGGTCGATGCCTTTGGGCCAAGCCTTCAAGAAGGCAAAACGATCCTGGTTGCTCAACAGGCCTGAAAACGGCGAAGACTGGCGCAGCGCGGTGGCGCGCTCGGAGTCTTCAACGGCCACGGCCAGGCAGGCGTCGATCCCCTGGTCCATGAGATGGGCCCATTCGTCCAGACAGGGCTGTGTCCTGATGCTGACCCGTTGCCGCCAATGGTCGAGCGTGGCCCGTGCTTTGTCGAATAAGGCGGGGTCATGCCTGATCTTGTCGGCGATCAGGCGGTGCAAGGCGAGGCTGCGATCATCAAGCTCTTGATGCGTTCGCATTGAGTGGGCTCCTGTTCACGTCTTGTGAGGAGCCAGTTTACGGTAAGGCCTTCAACCCAGCAACGCATCCCGATGACGCGCCACGGCCTTGCCAAAGCTCGAATCCGCCCAAGCCGCACCAGCACGTTGACGCACCGTCTCGGGCCGGGCGCGTGAGGGCTTGACCAGCACCTTCCACAGCTGCGGAATGATCACCTGGAAGAAGGCCTTCAGGTCGGCGCGGCCCACGCAGGGCAGTTCGGTGCCGCGTTCCCACTGAGGGTTGCACTTCTCAAAAAAGGCGATGTCGGCCTGCTGGCGCAACTCGCGGGTGATGGGGGTCACGTCGCCCTTCAGGCAGTTGTAGCCGTCACCAAAGTCCAGCACCATCGATTCTTTGTCCAGCTTGCCGGGGAACAGCGTTTCGCAGTAGGTCTCGGCGATGTGCTTGAGGTGATCGTTCTTCTGCGTGGGGTGCGGGTAGTACTCGGGGAAGTTGCGGCTCAAGAGCAGGAAGGTCTTGTAGCCCTTCGAGATCAGGAACCAGTACTGCGGCGTGAGTGGGTTCTTGATGGCTTCCCACAGCACGCGCTTCACAAACGCGGCGTTGATGGCGCGGTTGCCCCAGTGTTCCTTTTCCAGCACTGTGTCGCCGCTGAACACGCCCTTGATTTCCTTGCCATCGACCTGCATGCGGTACACGCCGAAGGTCGAGAACCCCACGATGGCGTCGTCGCGCTGGCGGCGCACGATGAAGGCGCCGGTCTTCTTGCCCAGGTCGGTCACGAACTGGTCGAGCGCGACGTTGTCGTAGTAGCGGCAAAACACCTTGAACATGTCCCGGATGTCCTGAACAGTGATGTTGTTCAGGGCTTGGTAGCGGGTGTAGATCTTGGCTTTGGAGGGGTTGGACATCAGGGACCTCAAGGGGTTGGCTTGGTCGATGTCTCGATTCTGCGCACCGGCCTCTAACCCGTTCAGGGGGTGCCCCCCAACCCCCCCTCATTTGAGCGTGCCCGCCGCCGTGCAGTAATGCACGCATCGGCGATTACCTGCTTTTGACCTGCCCTGGATGCAGGTATTCAAACGTTTGTTTGTTTGCTAATAGGGGTCGGCAAAGCCCAGCTTGGCCAGGATCTCGCGCTCCTGCGCTTCCATGGCCAGGGCTTCGTCGTCCACCTCGTGGTCAAAGCCCTGCGCGTGCAAGGTGCCGTGCACCAGCATGTGGGCGTAGTGGGCGTCGATCGTCTTGCCTTGCTCTTGGGCTTCGCGTTCGATCACCGGGGCGCAGATCACCAGGTCGGCCGTGACCACCGGTTCTTGCGCGTAGTCGAAGGTGAGCACATTGGTGGCGTAGTCCTTCTGGCGGAAATCGCGGTTCAGGGTGCGGCCTTCGTCTTCGCCCACGATGCGCACGGTGATCTCGCCATCGACCCCATCTACCGCCAGCGCGGCTTTGATCCAGCGGGCCACCTTGTGGCGCGGCAGGAGTTCGCGGTGCGTCTTGTCGGCGAATTGAAGGCTCAGGCTCAGGTGCGGTTTGGCAGTGCTCATGCGGCAGGGGGTGAGGTCAGGGCATCGCGGTCGTAGGCCTGCACGATGCGGCCGACCAGCGGGTGGCGCACGATGTCGTGCGGGGTGAAGCGGGTGAAGGCGATGCCGGTGACCTTGCGCAGGATGCGTTCGGCCTCGATCAGGCCACTGCGCGCGCCCTTGGGCAGGTCGATCTGGCTGACGTCGCCGGTGACCACGGCCTTGGTGCCAAAGCCGATGCGCGTCAAAAACATCTTCATCTGCTCGGGCGTGGTGTTCTGGGCCTCGTCCAGGATGACGAAGGCGTGGCTGAGCGTGCGGCCACGCATGAAGGCCAGCGGGGCCACTTCGATCTGGCCTTTCTCGAAGGCCTTGGTGACGCGGTCGAAGCCCATCAGGTCGTACAGCGCGTCATACAAAGGGCGCAGGTAAGGGTCGACCTTTTGCGACAGGTCGCCGGGCAGGAAGCCCAGGCGCTCACCGGCCTCCACCGCCGGGCGGGTCAGCACGATGCGCTGCACCATGCTGCGCTCCAGCGCATCGACCGCGCAGGCCACGGCCAGGAAGGTCTTGCCGGTGCCGGCCGGGCCGATGCCGAAGGTCAGATCGTGGGCCAGGATGTGGCGCAGGTATTCGACCTGGTTGGTGGTGCGGCCCTGCAGGTCGCTGCGGCGCGTGCTGAGCATCGGGCCTTCGTCCGGCTCGTCGTCGGGGCCTGGTTGGTCTGCGTCCTTGGCGCCGCGCTTGCTGCGCGTGGGCTTCTGGCGCTGAGCCAGCAACGAGGCCAAGGCCAGTTGCACTTGCTCGGGGCTGATCTGCCGGGCCGATTTGGCGTACAGGGTCTCCAGCAAGGCCAGGGCCTGTTCGGGCAGGCCCTTGGCGCCATCGATGCGGAACTGGTCGCCGCGCCGGGCCAAGGTCACGCCCAGGGCCGCCTCGATGGTGCGCAGGTGTTCGTCCAGCGGCCCGCACAAATGGGCCAGACGGGTGTTGTCGAGCGGGATGAAACGGTGACGCAAGGTCATGAAAGGCCCAGGGGTGAACTCATTGGTGAACAAAAAGCCCTCAAATTGTCGCTTGACCAGGGCATCAAAGTGTGACGGATCTTGCAGAATGGGCTCGACATTGCGCATGGTGCGCAGTTTTGGCCATGGGATTGACGTTATTCATGTTGCAACGCTGGTGGCAAAACCTGTTGAATCGAACGCGTTCGGCCGCATCGGCCCAAGCCGCGCTCGAGACGCCGTCGGGCACCGTGATCCCGGTCAGCCGGGCCGGGCAGTGGCTGCTGCTGACCCTGGGCCTGGCTTTGGCCTGGGTGGTGGGTTGGGGCCTGGTGGTGCTCAACCAGGAGGCCATCCGCCTGAGCAAACCCACTTTGGCCGATGGCGGTGCCACCACCTTGCTGTTCCGCGAGGCCTGGGCCGCGGCCAGCTCGGCGGCGCATTATCCGATCGACCAGGTGGGCCAGTCCGTCAATTTGCCGGATGAATGGTCTCGCTCGCACCCCAGTTACGAGGGCAGCATCTGGTACCGGGTTCATTTCGACACGCCCATCCAGCCCAGCACCGACAAGCTGCTGGCCGCCTACATCGAGCGGGCCTGCTCCAACGTCGAGGTTCACCTCAATGGCCAGCTGCTGTACCGAGGGGGCCGCATGACCGAGCCGGTGGCGCGCAACTGCGACCAGTCCCATGTGGTGCCCTTGCCCACCTTTTTGCTGCGCACTGGCTCCAACCAGCTGGACCTGAAGGTGACGGGCTACCCGATCGAGCGCGTCACCGCCCGCCAGCGCGCGGGTGGCCTGGACGAGGTGCGCGTGGGCCCCTTGCAGGACATGCAGCGCATGCACCAAGACCATGAGTTCTGGTCCAACACCGTGTCCCAGGTCATCGCCGGCATCCTGGTGGTGTTGGGCTTGTTCGCGCTGGGCCTGGCCTGGGTGCGCCAGCTCAGCTACCTCACTTATTTTGGCTTGCTGACCATCGGTTGGTCTTTGATGACGGGGCGCTGGTGGATCAACGAGCTGCCGGTGTCCAACGCCTCCACCGAGGTCCTGATCGCGATGATGTTCGCGCCCATGACGGCTTTTGCCATCAAGTTCCTGCTGGGGTATTCGGGCCATGGCATGCGCAACCGCAAGGCCCGCGACCTGACCCGCCAGGTCAACGCCGTGCTGTGGGCGCAATGCCTGTTGCTGCCGCTCAGCCTGTGGCTGGTGGGGGTGAATGGCCTGTTCCTGGTGGCCCGCCTTTGGTATGTGCTGTTCGCGCTGGAGTTGTTTGTGGCCATTGGCTACTTCCTGTGGCATTCAGGGCGCACGCGCAAGCCGGAGTTCTGGCTGATGAGCGTGGCGCTGGGCGTGGTCTCGGCCGTGATGGGCATCGAGCTGTCGTTCCAGAACGGGCTGCTGCGCGTGTGGGGCGTGCACGTCACCTACTTCGTGATGCCGGTGCTGTACGCGGTGGTGGCCGTGCGCTTGATCCAGGTCTATGCCGGGGCTTTGAAAACCGCCGAAGGCGCGCGCAATCAGTTGGAAAAGCGCGTGCAGGAAATCAGCGGCGAGATCGAGCGCAACTTCAACCAGATCGCCGAGCTGCGGGTCGAGCAGATCGCCGAGAAAGAACGCAAGCGCATCGCCGCCGACCTGCACGACGACCTGGGCGCCAAGCTGCTCACCATCGTGCACACCAGCGACAACGACCGCATCTCTACTTTGGCGCGTGAGGCGCTGGAAGAAATGCGCCTGTCAGTGCGCGGCCTGACCGGGCGCCCCATGATCCTGTCTGACGCCCTGGCCGACTGGCGGGCCGAGGTGGTCTCACGCCTGGGTCAGTCGGGCATCGAGATTGAATGGCGCAATTCCATCGACGAGGTGGAAGAGCCCCTGTCGGCGCGCACCTATGTGCAGACCACGCGGATCATCCGCGAAGCCGTCAGCAACATCATCAAACATAGCCAGGCCTCGCACGTGGTGATTCACACCGACGTGCACCTGGAACACCACGACTTTTTGCTGGTGATCCAGGACAATGGCAAGGGCATTCCGATGGAGTTGGACGGCCGCCTGGACCGCGGCCATGGCATGACCAGCATGAAGCACCGTGCCAAACAGCTCAATGGGCAGTGCCTGGTCGAGTCCGGGCCAGGTTTTGGCACCGTCATTCGGCTCACTTTGCCGCTGGAAATTGCCGCTGTGCAACAGAAGGTGGCCATTGAGCACACGCAGCCCGCTAGCACTGCTAGCATCCCCGACAGTGCACAGGGATCTCCCCTGGGCACGACACCTTGATGTGAGGCCTCGGCCATGAAGCAGATTTTGTTGCTCGAAGATCTTCCTGAAATCCGCGCCTGGCTGAAAACGCTGGCGCTTCAGGTGTTTCCGGGCGCTCACATCAGTGAGAGCGCGCGGGTTCATGATGCCCTGGAACTGGTCAACGCCGTGCGCTTTGACGTGGCCCTGTGCGACCTGGGGCTGCCCGATGGCTCCGGCGTCGAAGTGGTCCAGGCCCTGCGCGAGAAGCAGCCCGACGTGCAGTCGGTCGTGGTCACCATCCACGACGACGACGAGCATTTGTTCCCTGCTTTGCAGGCCGGTGCATTTGGTTACCTGCTGAAAGAGCAATCGCGCGAACAACTGGCCGAGCAACTGCACCGCATCAGCCAGGGCGAGCCGCCGCTGTCGCCTTCCATCGCCCGCCGCGTGATCAAGTACTTCACCGCGCAGGCCAGCCAGCAGCCCATCTCGCAGGCCGATTCGGTGACGCCGCACGTGCAGCTGACCGACCGTGAAAACGAAGTGCTGTTGCGTGTGGCCAAGGGCTTCACCCTGCCCGAGATTGGCGTGCAGCTGAACCTGTCGCGCCACACCATCGCCGACTACGTCAAGCAGATCTACCGCAAGCTGAACGTGTCATCGCGCGCTGAAGCAGCGTTGGAAGCGCAACGATTGGGCCTGTTCCGCCGATGATTTCCCGCCTGACCGGGCTTCTCGCCGAGAAGTCCCCGCCCCACGTGCTGGTGGATTGCAACGGCGTGGGGTACGAAGTGCAAGTGCCCATGAGCACCTTCTACAACCTGCCCGAGCTGGGCGCCCGCGTGACCTTGCTGACCCAGTTCGTGGTGCGCGAAGATGCCCAGCTGCTGTATGGTTTCTTGACCGCGGGTGAGCGTGCCTCCTTCCGCGAGTTGACCAAGATCAGTGGTGTGGGCCCCCGCATTGCCCTGGCCTTGCTGTCGGGCCTGAGCACTGACGAGCTGGCGCAGGCCGTGGCGGCGCAAGATGCCGCCCGCCTGGTCAAGGTGCCGGGCATTGGCAAGAAAACAGCCGAGCGCTTGCTGCTGGAGCTCAAGGGCAAGCTGGCCCCCGTGCTGTCGGCGCCGGGCTTTTCCGTGGTCAGTGACGCGCAGTCGGACATCCTGCAGGCCTTGCTGGCCCTGGGGTACACCGATCGCGAGGCTCAGGCCGTGCTCAAACAACTGCCAGCCGATGTCTCCGTCAGCGACGGCATCAAGCTGGCCTTGAAGAACCTCGCCCGATGAATTTGCGTTCCTCACTGGTGGCCATGGGGGTGATGCTGGCCGTGGCGCTTTCCGCGCAGGCCGCTCCTGAAGCTGCCAAGACCCCCCCTGTGCCTGCTGCGCACAAGGCGGCGCCCAAAGTGGTGCCGACGAAGCCCGCTGTGCAGGTGCCCAGCAGCAAGGGCAAGGTGGCGCCTCCGCCCCCGCCCGTGGTGCTGATCCAGACGCCCCAGGCCTTTTGTCAACAGGCCGCTGGCCGCCTGCCCAATGTGCCGATGGCCTTGTGCGCCCAGGCGCAGTTGCAGACCAACGGTGCCAAGTCGGTCCAGGGCCATGCTTTGATGCAGCGCGACGTGATCTCGCCCAATGCCCACTTGCGCGTGCTGGTGATTGGCGGCGTGCATGGCGACGAGCTGTCGTCCACCTCGCTGGTGCTGCACTGGATCCGCGCGGCCACGGAGACGCCGTCCAACATCCACTGGCGTTTCGTGCCCTTGATGAACCCGGATGGCATGTTGATGGCCCGCCCCAAGCGCACCAATGCCCGTGGGGTGGATCTGAACCGCAACTTCCCCACGCCCAATTGGGACAAGGAGGCGCCGCACTACTGGAGCAAGCGGACCAAGAATGATCCGCGCCGTTACCCTGGCCCCAAGCCTTTGTCCGAGCCTGAGTCGAAGTGGTTGTTCGACGAGATGGAGCGCTGGAAGCCTGACTTGATCGTGTCGGTGCACGCGCCTTATGGGGTGCTGGACTTTGACGGGCCCACCTCGCCACCGCAGAAGCTGGGGCGCTTGTACCTGGACCAGGTGGGGATCTTTCCGGGCAGCTTGGGCAACTATGGTGGCGTGCACAAGAAGATGCCAGTGGTGACCATCGAGTTGCCGAGTGCCATTCGCACGCCTCAGGAGGCTGAGATTCGCCAGATGTGGCTGGATTTGCTGCGCTGGACGGCGGAGCGGTTGGGCGCTAACTGAGCTGGTTGAGTTGGCGTGCTGGGTTCAGTGCGTTGTTTCTGCAGCGCGGGGCGGGGGATGAGTCGGAGGCGGGCGGGGCTCCTATGGTGGCGGTCCACCGCGTAGCGGCGGACTGCTCTCAGGTGCTCGCCCAGGGCGGGGATCGTCCGAAACTCGTCGCCGATGGCTCCTCAAACAGCGGACGATCCTTTTTCCGCCCTGAGCTGCGCGCCTTCGACGCCCCCGAAGTCGCCCCGCCCGCCTCCGCCTCATCCCTGATCCGCCCCGCTGGTGGCGTGCCACGGCTGCATTTCGTGCCACGCCACCAGCGGGGCGAAACAAGGGCTGGGCGGGTATCTGGCGGGGCGCCTTGTTGGTGCTGAGGAGCACAGCGCTGAGGTGGGCGCGCGACAGCGCGCTTTGTCATCTGGCTTGTCGCCGATGTTTGAACGAAGCGGATGAAAGGCGCGCAGTGAGTTTCGGCGACACCACCTCGGCGCGAGCACCGCAAGGCAGTCCCGCTTGAAAAGCGGGGCCACCAACATGAAGCCCTGACGGATACCCGCTCAGCCCTCGCCCCGCGCTCCCGATTCAGGAGTTCAACGGTGGCGCCGCCTGCGTACTCGGCAGCGCCGCCAAGATCGTCAACAGCCGGTTGATCTGCAAAGGCTTCACCAGATACTGGTTGAACCCAGCCTGCAGCGCCCGCGCAATGTGATCAGGCAAAGCATCACCACTCAAGGCGATCAAAGGCAGCTTTTTGAACGCCGCCTTGGCCCGCAGCTGGCGGCACAAATCCAACCCACTGCCATCCGGCAGATTGATGTCCACCAAAGCCACATCCGGCTGCATGGATTCGATGCAGGCCAAGCCATCGGCCGCCGTGTCAGCCGACAACAAACGCACCTGTGGATACGTGGCGAACAGCGCCTCGACCAGGCTGCGGTTCAACGCGTTGTCTTCGATGTGCACCACGCGCAAAGGCGGCAACATCACCAAGGGCTCGGAGGGACGGGCGCTGGTGGGTGTGGTGGTATGGCTGCGCTCGGCCAGCGGCAGCTTCAGGCCAAACACGCTGCCTTCGCCCAAGGTGCTGTGCACCTCGATGCGGCCGTGCATGAGGGCGGCCATGCGTTGCGCGACGGCCAGGCCCAGGCCGTGGCCTTCGCCGCTGTCGGCCTCGGTGGCGCGGTCCAGTCGGGTGAAGGGGTGGAACAGCTTGGGCAGGTCGCTTTGGTCGATGCCGGCGCCTTGGTCGCGCACTTCAACAATGCCCATGCGTTCTTCGGTCACCTCACGGGCGCGCAACCACACGGTCGAGCCGACGGGGCTGACGCGGATGGCGTTGTTCAGCAGTTGCACCAGGATGTCTTTGGTGGGCTGGGGGTCGGCCCAGACGGTGTGCGGCGCGCAATCGACCACCACGGTCACATTGTGTTTGCGGGCCAGGGTTTCCTGGGCAGCGCAGACCTCGCGCAGCAGACCCGTCATGGCCAGGCGCTGGGGCCTCAGGGTGACCGAAGGCTCGTCCAGCCGGGCGAACTCCAGGGCCTGGTCCAGCAGGCTCAACAGTTGCTGCCCAGCCGTGCGGATGTGGCCCAACTGGCGCTGTAAGGACTCGGGCATGCCGGTGTGATCCTGCATGTCCAGCAGCTGTGAAAAACCCATGATGGCGTTCAGGGGCGAGCGCATGCTGTGCCCCATGCGCGCCAAAAAGTCGGCCTTGGCCACCAGGGTCAACTCGGCCTGCAGGCGGCGGGTGTGTTCGGCCTCGGCGCGGCGCTGGGCGCTGACGTCGCGCATCAGTTCGATGTAGCGGGTGACCTGGCCATCGGCGTCGGGCAAGGGGTGCACCGTGCGTGCCACCCAGAAGGGCTCGCCATCTTTGCGGTGGTGGCAGATCTCAAGGTTCTCGACCGCGTGGCCCTGGGCCAGCGTCTGGTTGATGCGGGTGATCAGGGCCGCCTCGGTGTGCGGGCCGCTGAGCAGCTCTTCGGGTTGCTGGTCCAGGCTCTCCGACAGGGAAAAACCGGTCAGCCTGGAAAAGCTGGGATTGACCCACCGTATGCAACGCTGCGCATCGCAGATCATCACCGCGTCACTGACCCGGTCGGCCAGCAAGGCCAGTTCCTGGTTGGTGGCTTGGGCGCGTTGCAAAGCGGCCTGGATTTGTCTCATGGGCAGACCTTGCTCAGTCGTGACTGGCAGGTCGGCCTCAATGGTGTTTTGGGGCATGGCGTTTTCCTCTCGGCACCGTGGGTGCGGATACTCACCGGTCTCCACGGCGAGCAAGGGATACAGCTAGGAACTCATGATGTCAGAATGGGCGCTTCATGTGTAGGTACTTTGAGAAAGTTCTTGGCCATCATGACCCAATCCATCTACGAATTTGAGGCGCTTTCCACGGACGGCGCTCCTGTGAAGTTGGACCAGTATCGGGGCCGCGTGCTGCTGATCGTCAACACTGCCAGCAAGTGTGGTTTTACGCCACAGTTTGAAGGCCTGGAACAGCTGTGGAAAGACTACGCAGACCGAGGTTTGACCGTGTTGGGCTTTCCGTGCAACCAGTTCGGCGGGCAAGACCCTGGTGCCAACACAGAGATCGCCTCGTTCTGCCAGTTGAACTACGGCGTGAGCTTCCCGATGATGGCCAAGATCGAGGTCAACGGGGCCGAGGCCCACCCGCTGTACCAGTGGCTGACGCGCGAGGCGCCAGGCATCCTGGGCACCAAGTCGATCAAATGGAACTTCACCAAGTTTCTGGTGAACCGCGATGGCGTGGTGCTGGGCCGCTACGCTCCCACCGACACCCCCAAGAGCCTGCGCGACGACATTGAAAAAGCCCTCGCTTGATTGATTGATTGAACGATTGACGAAAGATTCTCGACATCATGTTCCAACACGTTGACGCCTACCCCGGCGATCCCATCCTCACGCTGAATGAGGATTTCCAGAAAGACCCGCGCGCTGGCAAGATCAACCTCAGCATCGGCATCTACTTTGACGATGCGGGCAAGCTGCCCGTGATGGCCGCCGTGCGCGAAGCCGAAAGCGCCATGCTGGCCACCGTGGGCCCCAAGCCCTACCTGCCGATGGTGGGGGCCAGCAACTACCGCGAGGCCGTGCAACACCTGCTGTTCGGCGCCGACCACGAGGCCGTCAAAAGTGGCCGCATCGCGACCTTGCAGACGATTGGTGGCTCGGGCGGCCTGAAGGTGGGCGGCGATTTCCTCAAGCGCTACTTTCCCGACTCGCAGGTGTGGGTCAGCGACCCGACCTGGGACAACCACCGCGCCATGTTCGAAGGCGCCGGCTTCAAGGTCAACACCTACCCGTATTACGACGCCACCACGGGCGGTCTGAACTTCGACGGCATGCTGGCCACGATCAATGATTTGCCCGCGAACAGCATCGTGCTCATGCATGCCTGCTGCCACAACCCCACCGGCGTGGACCTGAGCGCCGCGCAATGGGCGCAGCTGATCCCCGTGCTGAAAAGCCGCCAGTTGTTGCCTTACCTGGACATCGCCTACCAAGGCTTTGGCGACGGCATCGACGAAGACGCGCACGCGATCCGGGCCCTGGCCGATGCGGGCGTGAGCTTCTTCGTGGCCAACTCGTTTTCCAAGAGTTTTTCGCTGTACGGCGAGCGCGTGGGCGGCCTGAGCGTGGTCTGCCCCGACAAGGCCCAGGCCGAGCGCGTGCTGGGCCAGTTGATGTCGGCGGTGCGCCGCAACTATTCCAGCCCGCCAACCCACGGCAGCCAGATCGTGGCGCGTGTGTTGCAAACGCCCGCCTTGCGCCAGGTGTGGTCGGACGAGCTGGGCGCCATGCGCACCCGCATCCAGGCCATGCGCCAGCGTTTGCACGCGGGTTTGGTGGCGCGCTTGCCGGGCCGGGATTTTCAGTACTTTCTGGACCAGCGTGGCATGTTCAGTTACACCGGCCTGAGCGCCCAGCAGGCCGACACCCTGCGCGAGGTGCATGGGGTGTACGTGCTGCGCTCCGGCCGCATGTGCGTGGCCGGTTTGAACGCTGGCAATGTGGACCGCGTGGCCGAGGCCATGGCCGCCGTGCTGGCTTGACATGTCCTGAAAACAGGGGCTAGCATGGCCGTTTGATTGGGGGCATCCCCTGAGCCGGGGGGTGGAAGTTCCGTAGAAGAATGTGACCAGAACGAAAAGTCACGAGGAACCTTCCCCCGCCATGGACAAAATCTGGCTCAGGCACTACCCCACCGGGGTGCCGCACGTGATCGACCCATCCGTGTACCGCTCGCTGGTGGAGTTGATGGACGAGGGCTTCGCGGCCCATCGCGACAAGCCGGCCTACAAGTTCATGGGCCGGGCCTGGACCTTCGCCCAGATCGACCAGGCTTCGCAGGCTTTTGCCGCGTACCTGCAGGGCCTGGGCTTGCCCGCAGGCGCCCGTGTGGCGGTGATGATGCCCAATGTGCCGCAGTACCCGGTGGTGGTCACGGCCATCTTGCGGGCGGGTTTCGTGGTGGTCAACGTCAACCCGCTTTACACGCCGCGCGAGCTGGAACACCAGCTTCAGGATTCGGGCAGCCAGGCCATCGTCATCGTCGAGAACTTTGCCACCACCTTGCAGGCGGTGATTGCGCAGACGCCGGTCCAGCACGTGGTGCTGGCCAGCTTGGGCGACCTGCTGGGTTTGATCAAGGGCAGCCTGGTGAACCACGTGGTGCGCCGGGTGCGCAAGCTGGTGCCCAAGTATTCATTGCCAGGGGCGGTGCGTTTCAACGTGGCCCTGGCCAGGGGGCGTGAGCGTGCTTACCAGCCGGCCAGGCCTGGCCCCGATGACGTGGCGGTGCTTCAGTACACGGGGGGCACCACGGGCGTCAGCAAGGGGGCGATGCTGCTGCACCGCAACATCATCGCCAACCTGCTGCAATCAGAAGCCTGGAACGCGCCCATGTGGAAACAGGTGCCCAGTGGCGAGCAACCCACCACGGTGTGTGCCTTGCCGCTGTACCACATCTTCGGTTTCACGGTGAGCATGATGGTGGGGCTGCGCCTGGGCGTCTGCAACATCCTGATCCCCAATCCGCGTGATCTGGCCGCCACCTTGAAAGAGCTGGCCAAGCACCGCTTTCACAGCTTCCCGGCGGTCAACACGCTGTTTGGCGCGCTGGCCCGGCACCCCGATTTCCACAAGGTGGACTGGAGCCACCTGCGCTTGTCGGTGGGTGGTGGCATGGCGGTGCAGCAGGCCACGGCCAAGCTGTGGAAGGACAAGACGGGTTGCGCGGTGTTCGAAGGCTATGGCCTGTCCGAGACCTCGCCCTCGGTGACCTGCAATCCGGTGACCAACACGGCCTACACCGGCACCATCGGCCTGCCCTTGCCCTCCACCGAGGTGTGCGTGCTGGACGATGCGGGCCGTGAGGTGCCCTTGGGCCAGCCGGGCGAGCTGGCGGTGCGCGGGCCGCAGGTGATGGCGGGTTACTGGCAGCGGCCTGAAGAGACCGCCAAGGTGATGACCGCCGATGGTTTTTTTCGCACCGGTGACATCGCCACGATTGACGAGCGTGGCTACGTGAAGATCGTGGACCGCAAGAAGGACATGATCCTGGTGTCCGGCTTCAACGTCTACCCCAACGAGGTGGAAGACGTGGTCACGCAGATGCCGGGCATCCTGGAGTGCGCGGCGGTGGGCGTGCCCGACGAGCATTCGGGCGAGGCCGTGAAACTGGTCATCGTGCGGCAGAACCCGGCCGTGACCGAGCAGCAGGTGCGCGACTACTGCGCCCAGCACCTGACGGGCTACAAGCGGCCCAAGGTGGTGGATTTCCGCGCCGAGCTGCCTAAAACGCCCGTGGGCAAGGTGTTGCGGCGGGAGCTGCGGGATGCCGCTTGAGGGCAGTGTTCGCGTTCAAGGCCGAGGTTCGGGCGAGCCAGGCTTGGCGCGCAACCGCTGGCGCATGCCTTTGACAAAACGTTCGACATCGATCGGCTTGGTCCAGTAGTCCTCGGCCCCGGCGGCGCGCGCGGCCTGCATGTCTTCCATCACGGCATTGGCTGACAGGGCCACCACCGCCAGATCGCGCGTGGCATCGTCCGCCTTCAACTGGTGCAGCACTTCAACGCCGTTCATGTCGGGCAGGTGCATGTCGAGCAGGATGACGTCCGGGCGACTGGTGCGGGCGCATTGCAGGCCAGCCGCACCATCGGGTGCGACCACGAGCTTGACCTTGGGCCAGCAGGCCAGCATCTCTTGAACCAGAACCGCGTTGATGGGGTTGTCTTCGATGTACAGAACCACGCCCTCAGGGTTGGCGGGTTCCTGGTGAGGCGTGTCACTGGCCGGTGCCAAGTGTGCTTGTGGCTTGCCCCCGATGGGCAGGGTGATGTCCACGACGGTGCCTTGGTCGATGTGGCTGTCCAAGGTGAGTTCGCCACCCATCAGGTGGATCAACTGGCGCACCAGCACCAGCCCGATGCCAGTGCCTTGCACATCGCTGTGTTCGCGGCCCAGGCGGTTGAAGGGTTGAAACAGTTGGTTTTTTTGCTGCTCGCTCATCCCCAGGCCGTTGTCGCGAACGGTGAGGTGAACGAAGTGGGCATCGCGCTGCACTTCCAGGCGCACCCAGCCTTGCGGGCGGTTGTACTTGATGGCGTTGGAAACCAGGTTGAGCATCACCTGCCGGAGGCGGTCCGGGTCGGTGTGCAGGGGCAGCGGCGCCAGTTCGGCATAGGTGGCGTGCAGCGTGACCTGGCATTGCAGGGCATGTGGCTCGCTCATGCGCAAGACACCGTCCAGCAACTCGCACAGGTCGAAGTCGCGTGTCTGGATGGCCATTCGGCCCGCTTCAATGCCGGAGATGTCCAGCATCTCGTCGATCAGGGTGCGCAGGTGATCGCCCGCCCGCAAGAGCTGATCAAGCCGCTCGCGGTGGCGCGCGCTCAAGGGGTCGCTCGTGTCGATCTGCATCAGCTGGGCGAACCCCAATACCGCATTGAGCGGCGTGCGCAGTTCGTGGCTGATGCGTGAGAGGAATTCGGTCTTGGCCTGGTTGGCGGCTTCTGCCACGCTGCGGGCCAGGTGGGCCTGCTCGGCCTGGCGCAACTGGCTCACGTCCCGGGCCATCACGGTCATCAGCAGGCCTTCGTCGGTGCCGGTGCGCGAGATGGAGGCATCCATGGGGAAGACCTCGCCATTGGCGCGCTGGCCGCTCAACTCGCGGGTGTGGCCCATGCGCCGCGAGGTCGTGCCTTCGGCCGTGAACAAGGCCAGGTGGGTGCGGTGCGCCTCGCGGTACGCCAAGGGGATGAAACGATCGATCGTGCCGCCGATGACGTCTGGGGCGTTCACGCCAAACATCCGCGCAGCGGCCTGGTTGAACAGCACGACACGACCTTGGGCATTGACGGTGATGATGGCGTCCATGGCGGTCTGGACAATGCCGGACAGCTGAAGTTCGCGTTCGTGCAAGGCATCGCGCAACTGGGCCAGGCGCTCTTGCCCAGCGCGGGCTTTCAGCGCGAACCCCAGGTTGGACACCATCTGCTCTACCAGCTCAACCACGTCCGGGTTGAACGCTTGTGCCTGGTCGAAGTACAGGTTGAGGGCGCCGATGACGTGATCGTCTCGCCAGATCGGGAAGGCGGCCGAGGCGTTGACGCCGAAGCGGGTCGCCAGTTCCCGCCAGGGCACTGTGCAGGGATCAGCGTGGAAGTCGTTGCACACCCAGGTGCGGCCATGGGCGATGGCCAGCGAGGTGGGGCCCATGTCGGCTGCGGGTTGACCGTCCGGGGTGCCCACACGGATGTCCAGCCCTTGGGCATAGGCCTGTGCGGGCCCGCCCCAGGCCACAGGCACCACCCGGCCGTCCTGGATCAGTCCGATCCAGGCCATGGTGGCATGGCCGGAGGTCACGGCAATGCGGCAGATCGTTTGATACAACTCGTCCGGATCGGCCACGCGAACAATGGCCTGGCCCATGTCGAGCAAGGCACGGTAGAAGTCCGTCATGAGTGGGGGTGGTGAAGTCTGGGCATTCCCCCCGGTTGTGGCAGAAATCGGGCGGACCGCTCTTGCGCCAGATCAAGCCCTGGCTCAGTCCGGCCCCATCAGCTTGATGGGTGTGACCTCTACCGTCTCCTGCCCATCGTTGACCCAGATGGTGCCGTCCTGCACCGTGACCTGCAATTGCATGGTGCGCTGCGCCAGCTTGGCCAGGGCCTGGCTTTGCTCTGAGGGCACCTGCCACACGGTGAGGTTGCGCGCGCGGGTCAGCTTGGTGGCAATGCCGTCCCACCACACCTTGGTGCTGCTCTGGAACACCCACAGGCTGACCTGGTGGGCGCGGCCGCTGGCCTTCATCAGGCGCTTGTCGTCGGGCTGGCCCACGTCCACCCAGTGCAAAATCTCGCCGGAGTAGTTCTTCTGCCACAGGGCGGGCTCGTCGGTGTCCCACATGTCCTTGGCCAGCTCGATGGTACCTTCCTGCGTGTTCGAGGGCCAGCCCAGGGCCAGGGCCAGCACGCGGATCATCATGCGTTCATCGGCCTCGGAGGGGTGGCGCGCGATCGTCAGGGCGGGGTCGGCATAGACGTTGGCGTCCATGTTGGCCAGTTGCAGCTGGGCCTTGTAAATGGTGGCTTTGATCGCCATGGGGCTGTTCTCTTTAGGGGGATTCGGGTTCGAAGGTGTCGAGCCAGCGGGCCAGGTCGGCGAAGACCTGGGCCTGGTCGGGCTCGTGGAAGATTTCGTGGGCCATGCGCGGGTAGGCGTGCGTGGTGACCACCGCATGCGGTGCGGCGGCCGCAAAGCGCGCGCTGCCCGCTGGCCGCACGCAGCGGTCGGCGCCAGCGTAGATCAGCAGGGTGGGCGTGGTCCAGTGCGCGGCGCGCTGCAACACATGCTCGGCCGCGTCGACGATGAAGCGGCTCAGTCGGCCGGTGGCGAGGTTGTGCACCAGCGGGTCGGCGATGTAGGCCTTGACGATGGTGGGGGCGCTGCACACCCATTCGGGCTTGAGGCCGTTGGGCACGGCCAGGTCGGGGGTCAGTCTGCCAAAGGTGGCCAGCAGGGCCTTCTGGATCCAGCTCAGGCCGGGGTCGAGGGCGGGGGACGACATGACCAGCAGGTCCACCGGGCGCACCCAAGGCGCGGCTTCAGGTGGATTGGCTTGGGCGGCCACAAAGCGGCCGACGACCAGGCCGCCCAGGCTGTGGCCGATCAGCAGCAGGCGCTGGCCGGGGTAGATGGCGCGCACGGTGTCCAGCACCGAGGCCAGGTCGTGCAGCAGGTCGTCGCCTTTAGCGAGGCGGCCCTTGGCGCCGGGTGATCGGCCGTGGCCCCGGTGGTCGTAGCCCACCACGGCCCAGCCCCAGTTGTTGAGGTGGTGGGCCACGTGCTCGTAGCGGCCGATGTGTTCGCCCAAGCCGTGCACCAGCAGGGCGACGCCGCGCGGCTCGACCTTGTCGGGCAGGGGCCAGTGGCGGGTGGCCAGGGCCAGGCCGTCGCGGGTGGTGATGGTGGCGGGGATCTTGGGGATCATCGGAGGCCTTCTTCGTTCAGGGCGGTGGCGGCGCGCAGCCAGTTCAGTCCGGCAGAGGTGCCGCCCGGGCCGCTTTGGCGTGGGCGGTATTCGCAGCCGATCCAGCCTGGCCATTGCAGGGCGCGCAGTTCGGCGAAGACGTGAGGGTAGTGCAGTTCGCCCGCGTCGGGCTCGCCCCGATCAGGCACGGCGGCGATCTGCAGGTGGCCGACCCGGCCGGTGGGCAGGGCCTGGCGCAGTTGCGTGCTGATGTCGCCCTCCACGATCTGGCAGTGGTACAGGTCGAGTTGCACTTGCAGGTGGGGCGAGTTGATGCGCTGGACCAGGGCGTGGGCTTCAAGCTGGCGGTTGAGCAGGTAGCCGGGCATGTCGCGGGGGTTGATGGGTTCGATCAGGAGGATGCGCTGGGCCAGGCGGGCCTGTTCGGCGGCCCAGGCCAGGCGTTGTTCGTAGGTGGTCAGGGCGCGGTTCCGGTCGGCCTGCGTGCACAAACCGGCCATCACATGCACGCGCGGGCAGTCCAGGCGTTGGGCCAGGGCCAGCGCGGCCAGCACGCTGGACTGGAAGTCGGCGTCGCGCCCGTCCAGGCAGGCCAGACCGCGTTCGCCCGCCGCCCAATCGCCCGGGGCCGCGTTGAAAAGGACCAGTTCAAGGCCCAGGTCGCCCAGGCGGGCCCGGATCTCGCTTTCAGGGTGCTCGTGCGGGAACAGGCACTCCACGCCCTGGAAGCCGTCGGCGGCGGCGGCCTGGAATCGGTCCAGGAAGTGGCGGTCAGGGTAAAGCCATGACAGATTCGCCGCGAATTTCAAGGGGAATGTGGGGTTCACGTCGGGTGTCCTACCCCCAGGGCTTAGGGAGTGCGTAAACGGGTGGCGACGGTTATAACCTGCCGTTGGGTTGGATTCGCGGCGCCAGTCGAGGGCGGTCAGCAGTGCCCGCACTCATTTTGAAGGATCTCAACTGTGCGTTTGCCGAGCGTTTTATCCCTGGGCGTGGCCCTGGTTTTGTGTGTTTCACCCCTGGCAGCTTGGTCCCAGGCCGCCCCTGTGGAGCCCGCGCCCGGGGTGATCCCCTCGGCCCAGCAACTCCAGCAGGGCCGTGAAACCACCTTGTCGCCCGTTGAAAGCGCCGCCGAAGTGCCCGCGCCCGCGCCCATGCCCAAAGAGCTGGGCAAGCCGTCCGACGACATCACCCTGGACGTGACCGCCTACGAGGTCGACGGCCTGAACGAGGTACCGCGCGACGTGCTGGCCAAGCTGACCGGGCCCTACGCGGGCAAGGCGCGCAGCTACGAAGACATGGTGGACGCCGCCGCCGCGGTGGCGCGCTACATGCAGCGCGAACTGGGCTACTACCTGGGCCACGCCTACCTGCCGGAGCAATCGCCCAAGGATGGCGTGGTGCGCATCGCGGTCATGGAGGGCCGCCTGGACCAGGTGTTGCTGCAATGGCCCGACAAGATGATCGTGCAGCGCGAGGTGGTCGAGCGCTACCTGGCCCGCCTGCGCCCCGGCGAGATCCTGCGCGTGCGCGACGTCGAGCGTGTGGTGTTCATGGTCAATGACCTGCAGGGCATCCGCGCCCGATTCGAGGTCAAGGCCGGGCGTTACCCGGGCACCGCCTCGCTGGTGGTGTCGCCGCAAAGCGAGGCCCGTTTCTCGGGCAAGGCCGAGCTGGACAGCCATGGCTCGCGCTATTCGGGCACCGGGCGGCTCAATGTGGTGGGCACCTTTGCCAGCCCGCTGGGACGCGGCGATGGCCTGGTGCTCAATGCCATGAGCACGGTCACCGGCGGCATGGCCTTTGGCCTGGTCAGCTATGTGCTGCCATTGGGCTCGGACGGCCTGAAGCTGGGTGCTTCGGCCTCCAAGGTGCGCTATGAGCTGGACAAGGATGCCTTCCCGGTGGGGTTGAATGGCGATGCCACGGCGGCCAATGTGTTCGGCCTGTACCCGCTGGTGCGCTCGCGCAACCTGAACGTGTTCGCGCTGGCCAGCTTCGAGCACAAGGAGTTCGAAGACCGCCGCGAGATCGGCCTGAACACGCGCAAGCGCAGCGACGACTTCCAGGTCGGGCTGGTGGGCGACTTCCGCGACAACATGCTGACCGGCGGTGTCAACACCTACGAGCTGAGCGTGCTGCAGGGGGATCTGACCTACCAGCAAGGCTTCGTGCCCAGCGACACGCCCAAGCGCTATCAAAAGGTGACGGCGGGTTACTCGCGCCTGCAGAACCTGGTGAGCAACCGCCTGCTGCTGTACGTGCGCTACAAGGGCCAGCGTTCACTGCAGAACCTGGACACCACCGAGCGCTTCAGCCTGGGTGGCCCGACCGGCGTGCGGGCCTTTGCCCCGGGCGAGGCCACGGGCGACGAGGGCGATCTGTTCACCGCCGAGTTGCGCTTCCTGCCCTTTGAATCCTGGTTCGGCCGCGCCTCGCGCGAGATGGTGTTCAGCGCCTTCTACGACGTGGGCCACGCCACTTTCCGCCGCGATCCCAGCCTGCCTTCGCTCAATGCTTTGCCGGGCGCGCCCAACACGACCACGCTCACTGGCGCTGGCGTGGGCGCGATCTGGGACCGATCGCAATCGTTCGGCCTGCGTCTGAACCTGGCCTGGCCGCTCCAAGGCGTCGGCACCAGCGATCCGGCCAAGAAGATGCCCCGCGCCTATGCCGTGATGACCAAGTATTTCTGAGCGAGAGACGACCATGAAACGCAGCACCTTGACCCATGCCCGTCGCCTCGCTCAACGGGGGTGTTTTGCCTTGCGGCCTTTGCCGCTGGCGGCCGCCTTGCTCATCTTGTCGGAAGGGGTCATGGCTCAGACGGCAGCTTTGCCTTCCACCGGCAATGTGATCTACGGCAATGTGACGACCACGCAGCCCAACGCCAACACGCTCAACATCCACCAGACCAGCGACAAGGCCTACGTTCAGTACGACAGCTTCTCAATCGGCTTGGGCAACAAGGTCGTCATCCAGCAGCCGACGAGCACTTCGGCGTTCCTGGGGCAAGTCACCGGTTACGACCCCAGTTTCATCATGGGGCAGTTGCAGGCCAATGGCCGGGTGTTCTTGATCAACCCGAATGGCATCGTGTTTGGTGAGCATGCACGCGTGGACGTGGGCAGTATCGTGGCCACCACGATGAGCTTGTCACTGGGTGATTTTTTGAACAACCGCATCCTGCTGACCTCCAACCCCACTGATGGGCGCGGCGATCTGGCGGGCGTGGTGCGCAACGACGGCAAGATCACCGCCAAGGATGGCTTCGTGGTGCTGGCCGGCCGTCAGGTCATCAACACCGGTCAGATCCTGGCCGAGAACGGCCGCGTGGGCCTGGCCGCCGCCAGCAAGCTGCTGGTCGACGTGGAAGGCGATGGCCTCTTGTTCTTCGAGGTCGAGGGCAAGGACGCGGGTGCGCGCCTGGCGCAACTGGGCCGCATCGAGGCCAATGGTGGTTCGGTGGAAATGATGGCCGCCGCGCGTGGCCAGTTCGCCGACACCGTGCTCAACATGAGCGGTGTGGTGCAGGCGCGCAGCCTGGGCACGAAACAAGGCCGCGTGGTCATTGATGGGGGCAGCAGTGGCATCACCGAGGTGTCGGGTTCGGTGGACACCACGGGTGTGGCATCCGGCCAAAAGGGTGGTGACATCACCGTGACGGGCGACCGCGTGTTCGTGCGTGACGGTGCCAGCCTGGATGCCTCCGGCGATGCGGGCGGCGGGCGCCTGCTGGTGGGCGGCGATTTCCATGGCGCCAACCCGGCCGTGCGCAATGCGCAGGTGACGGCGGTGGGTGCGGGCGCGCGCCTGCGGTCCAACGCTTTGCAAAACGGGCAGGGCGGTGACGTGGTGGTGTGGGCCGACGACACCACGCGCTACTTCGGCAGCATCGAATCCAAGGGCGGCGCTCTGGGCGGCAATGGTGGCGCGGTGGAAGTGTCGGGCAAGCAGTCCCTGGCCTACCAGGGCGCGGTCGACACCTCGGCGCCCAAGGGCCAGATCGGCACCTTGCTGCTGGACCCGCGCGACATCAGCATCACCGCCAATGGCGCGGCCCTCGATTGGACGGCGGCCGCCGGTGTGGCCGCACCGGCCGATGCCGAGGTCAACGTGGCCTCGATCAACGCGGCCACCGCCAACGTGAGCCTGGTGGCCACGCGTGATGCGTCGGTCGATGCCGCCATCAACATCACCAACGCAGGCACGGGTTTGTCGATCACGGCGGGGCGTGACCTCACCGTGGCCCAATCGGTGACCACCAACAACGGCGCGGTGCAACTGGTCGCCACGGGTGAGATCAAGCTCAACAACGACGTGAGCGCGGGCACGGCCGACGTCACCATGACCGGCGCCTTGACCCTGGGCGGTGCGGGCGCCACACGCAGCCTGACCGGTGGCAATGTGTCGGTGGGCGCCGTGACTGGCGCGGGCAAGAACCTGACCTTGGTGGCGGGCACGGCGGCCACGCTGGGTGGCGCGGTGGCGGGCGTGGGCACGCTGGACGCCTCTGCTTCGGCCACCACGGCCATCAATGCCGATGTGACCACCACGGCGGGCCAAAGCTATGGCGCCGTGACTTTGGGCGGCGCAGGTGCCACGCGCACCTTGTCGGGCACGACCGTGTCCATGGGTGCCGTCACGGGCGGCACCAAGAACCTGACCTTGAGCGGCAGCACCTCGGCCACCCTGGGCGGTGCGGTGGCGGGTGTGGGCACGCTGAACGCATCCGGCTCGGCCACCACGGCGATCAATGCCGACGTGACCACCACGGCGGGCCAAAGCTATGGTGCGGTGACCTTGGGCGGCGCAGGCACCACGCGCACCTTGTCGGGCACGACCGTGTCCATGGGTGCCGTCACGGGCGGTGGCAAAGACCTGACCTTGAGCGGCAGCACCTCGGCCACCCTGGGTGGCGCAGTCGCGGGCGTTGGCACGCTGGACGCATCCGGCTCGGCCACCACGGCGATCAACGCCGACGTGACCACCACGGCAGGCCAAAGCTATGGCGCCGTGACCCTGGGCGGCGCGGGTGCCACGCGCACCTTGTCGGGCACGACCGTGTCCATGGGTGCCGTCACGGGAGGTGCCAAGAACCTGACCTTGAGCGGCAGCACCTCAGCCACCCTGGGTGGCGCGGTGGCGGGCGTGGGCACGCTGAACGCATCCGGCTCGGCCACCACGGCGATCAATGCCGACGTGACCACCACGGCAGGCCAAAGCTATGGCGCCGTGACCTTGGGCGGCGCGGGTGCCACGCGCACCTTGTCGGGCACGACGCTGGCCCTGGGCGCCATCACCGGCGGTGCCAAGAACCTGACCCTCACGGCCACCACCTCGGCCACCCTGGGCGGCGCGGTCAGCGGCGTCAACACCCTGGACGCCACGGGCGCCCTGGCCACGTCGGTGGCTGCCGATGTGAGCACCACCGCGGGCCAAAGCTATGGTGGCGCCGTCACCTTGACGGGCCCCAGCACCTTCACCGGCACGTCCGTGGGCTTCAACAACCTGGTGGCCGCCGCCAACAACGTGGCCATCCACGCCAACACCATCACGGTGGCAGGCGCCGCCACGGGCACCGGCACCCTCGGCCTGGCCGGGGCCACCGACGCCGACTCGATCGGCGTGAACTCTGCCGCCGTCACCGACCTGTCGATCAGCACGGCCTTGCTGGCCAAGTTCAGCGGCTTCAGCACCTTGATCATTGGCACCAACACAGGCGTGGGCAACATCAGCTTCGGCGACATCACCTTGCCGTTCAACACCCTGGTGCGCAGCAGCTCCGGCGATGTCAGCTTCGCCAAGGTCGATGGCGCGCACAGCCTGGGTGTGCAAACCACCACCGGCACCATCGAGTTGAACGACCTGATCGGCGGCACCTCGGCCCTCACCGGCCTGGACCTGAACGGGCTGGTCACGGTCAACACCAGCCTGGTCAAGACCGCGGGCGACCAGACCTACAGCGGCGCGGTCACCCTGGCTACCACCACCTCCCTGGAGGCTGGCGCGGGCAAGATCTCGCTGACCAGCGTGGATGGCGGGGGCGCGAATGACCTCACGCTCAAGAGCGCCGATGGCGCGGCCGATGCCATCAAGACCACCGGCACCATCAGCAATCTGAATGCCCTCAGCGTGCAGGGCGCATCCACCTTGGGCGGCAACGTCACCACCACGGGCAATCAAAGTTACACCGCCATGACCACGCTGGCCAACAACGTCACGCTGGATGCCACGGCGGCCAAGGTGAGCCTGGCGGGCGTCACGGGCGCCGCGCACGACCTCACGGTCAAGAGCAGCAATGCGGCCGCCGACGCGATCCAGACCACGGCCGCCATCAGCGGCGTGGCCGCCCTGAGCCTGCAGGGCAAGGCCACCCTGGGCGCCAATGTGGGCACCACTGGCGCGCAGGACTACACCGGCGCCGTCACCTTGGCCAGCGCGGTGGGCGTGACCAGCGCGGCGGGCAATGTGCGCTTCCAAAGCACGGTCGATGGCGCGCAGGCGCTGACGGTCAGCGCGGCGGCGGGCAATGCGCGCTTCGATGGCGCCGTGGGCAGCGGCACGGCCTTGAGCAGCTTGGGTGTGACGGCCAACTCGGTCGACATCAATGGCGGTGCCATGACCACCAGCGGCGCGCAAACCTACACCACGCCCACGGTCACCCTGGGCGCCAACACCACCTTCACCACCAGCAACCTGCAGGCCACCGGCAACCTCAATGCCGGGGCCCACAACCTGTCGGTGTTCGCCGATGCCTTGGGCGTCGCGGGCAACATCCTCAGCACCGGCGCGGGCAATGCCAGCATCGCCGGGCGCCTGGCCTCCACGTCCATCGGGCTGGCGGGCGGCGCTGGCGACCTGCAGGTCACGGGCGCCTTGCTGGGCAAGTTCGCCAGCTTTGGCAGCGTCACCGTGGGCCGCACCGATGGCACCGCCAACATCACCTTCGGCAACATGACGGGCGGCACGGCCTTGAACCGCAGCCTGAATGTGCGCAATGGCTCGGGCGACATCGTGTTCGGCCAGATCGACACCACGGTCGACGGGTTCTTCAACCTCGACGCGGCCACGACCACGGGCACCGTTCGCTTGAATGGCGACGTCGGTGGCATCAGCCGCTTGAACAGCCTGACGCTGGGCGGCCCCACCCGCATCGCTGCGTCCAACATCTTCACTGGTGGTTTCCAGCGCTACAACGGCGCGGTCACCCTGGCCTCCGATGTGAACATGAACGCCACCACCGCCACCTTTGGCAGCACGGTGAATGGCCCGCACCACCTGACGGTCACCCTGCCCAGCAGCAGCTTCTCTTACTACGCCTACTTCATCGGCGCGGTGGGCGGCACCACGCCCCTGGCCAGCTTGACGGTCAATGGCAACACCTACGTTGAAGACAACGTGACCACCTCGGGCGGGCAGTACTACGGCGCCAGCGCGATCCTGCTGGACGATGCCACCTTCACTGGCACGACGCTGACCTTCAACACCAACCTGTCGGCGGGCGCGAACGACCTGGGCCTGCTCACGGATGCGTTGTCCATTGGCGGCACCTTGTCGGGCTCGGGCGCGGCGCAGATCGCGCCGTACACCGTGGGCCGCAACATCGTGGTGTCCGGCACGAGCTCGGGCGGCGAGCTGGTGGTGGACGCCTCCACCTTCAGCCAGTTCTCCAGCTTCTCCAGCCTCACCGTCGGCCGGGCCGATGGCACGGGCACCATCACGCTGGGTTCCAGCGGTGCCCTGGGTTCCACCGCCTTGCTGACCGACCTGACCCTGCTCAGCGGCACGGGCGACATCAGCGTGCTGTCGGCCATCAATGGCGCGCACAGCCTGGCGCTCAACACCGGCGGCACGACCAGGATCAACGCGAGCCTGTCGGGCCTGACGTCCTTGTCCACCAACGCGGGCGGCACCACGCGCATTGGCGCCAGTGTGGACACCGGCGGTACGCAAACCTATGGTGATGCGGTGACGATGGACAGCGGTGCCACCCTGACGGGCACCACGGTGGCTTTCGATGACACCGTCAACGGGGCCACGGCGGGTGGCCAGTCCTTGACCGTCAATGGCAACGCACGCTTTGGCCAGGCGGTGGGCGCCGGCCAGGCCCTGAGCACGGTCAGGGTGACCGGCACCACCCAGTTTGACCATGGCGGTGCCAGCAGCACCGGTTCCCAGGTGTACGTGGGCGCGGTGACCTTGGGCGATGTGAGCAACTTCAACGCCAGCGGCGCCTTTGTGCGCTTTGAAAACACGGTCACTGGACCCCATGCCCTGACCACCAACACGGCCACCGGAACGGTGTTCTTCAACGCTGTCAACGTGGCCTCGGTCAATGTGGCCTCGGGCCTGTCGTACCTGTATGGCGGCAGCGTGACCACCACCGGCACGCAAAACTACGGGGCCAATTCGCTATTGGGTGCCAACAACACGCTCACTGGCACCAACATCGCCTTTGGTGGCACGGTGGACGGCGCCCAAACCCTGGCCATCAACGCCTCGGGCACGACCACCCTCGGGGGCGCCGTGGGCGCCTCCACGGCCCTGACCAGCCTGAGCACATCGGGCGCCACCAACCTTGATGGCGGTAGCGTCAGAACCACCGGCGCGCAAAGCTACGGCGGCGCGGTCACCCTGGGTGCCAACACCACCGTCACCGCCAACACGGTCGATTTCAACGGCACGGTCAATGGCGCACGCACCCTGTTGGTCAACGACAGCGGCACCACCACCTTCCATGGCAATGTGGGCGGCACCGCGGCCCTGACCAGCCTGACCACCACCGCTGGCGGCAGCACGGTCTTGCCCGCGCAAGTGACCACCACCGGCGCGCAGGTCTATGGCGACCCGGTCACCTTGTCGGCCAACACCACCTTGAGCGCCAACAGCGTCAGCATGGCCAACCTGATCGGTGCCAACCACGCCCTGGTGATCGCCACGCCGGGCCTGGTCGATTTCAACGGCACCATCGCCGGGCTGACCAGTTTGAACAAGACCGGCACCGGCACCGTGCGCTTCATCGGCGCCAACGGCCTGGTCACCACTGGCGCGCAAAGCTATGGCGGCAATGTCCAGGTGCTCAGTGGCGATGCGGTCTTCGATGGTTCATCCCTGGACTTCGCAGGCGACCTCACCGGCGCCAACAACCTGAGCCTGAGCTCCGACGTCATCAGCGTGGCCGGGGCCGTGACTGGCTCGGGCGCGGGCACCTTCACCATCGCCCCCAAGAGCGTGGGCACCACCATTGGCCTGAGCGGTGGCGCGGGTGCCTTGCAGGTGAACCTGAACACCGTCTCGGGCTTCACGCAGCGTGTGATCGGCCGCACCGATGGCACGGGCACGGTCAACGTGGGCGCCTCCACCCTGAGCGCCAACACCACGGTGCAAAGCGGCACCGGCGCCATCAACTTCGGAGCGCTCGATGGCGCGCAGGCCTTGACGGTCAACACCGCTGGCGTCACCAGCTTCAATGGCAACGTCACCGGCCTGACCACCTTGAGCACGGACGCGGCGGGCAGCACGCACTTCAATGGCAGCTCGGCCAGCGCCACCACGGCCTTGAGCTTTGGCGATGCTGTGGTGTATGGCGGCAACGTCAGCTTCACGGCCCCATCGATCACGCTGGGCGGCGGCGCCAGTGGCGGCGCCAACCTGACCCTGGCCACCAACACCCTGAGCCTGGGCGGTGACCTGTCGGGCAGCGGTGAGCTGACCTTGCAACCCACGGCCGCGGGCACCACCATCGGCCTGGCCGGTGGCGTGGGCACCTTGCAGATCACGCAGGCCACCTTGAACCGGGTCACCGGCTTCACCTCGCAAACCATTGGCCGCATCGATGGCACCGGCGCCATCGATGCCAACGCGATGACCTTGGTGCGCAACACCAAGGTGCAAAGCGACACGGGCAACGTGACGTTCAACGGCACCGTGGATGGCGCGCGGGCCTTGACGGTCGACACCACCGGCACCACCGCCTTCAACGGCGACGTGGGCGGCACCACCGCCCTGGCCAGCTTGAGCACCAACGCGGGCGGCACCACCGCGATCAATGCCAGCCAGGTGCGCGCCACCGGTGCGCTGCACTTCGGCGACGCCGTCACCTACACCGGCGACACCACCTTCAGCAGCAGCACGCAGCAGTTCGATGGCGGCGTCACGGGTGGCGCCAACCTGACCCTGGTGGCCAACACGCTGACCTCGGGCGGGCCGATCTCCGGCTCCGGCATCCTGAACATCCTGCCCTTGAGCGCCACCACCATTGGCCTGGCCGGTGCAGGCGGTGGGGGCGATCTCTTGATCAGCCAAGCCCTGCTGGACCAGACCAGCGGCTTCACCCAGATGGTGATCGGCGCCAGCACCGGCGCGGTGGACATCCAGTCGGGCGCCCTGACCCTCGCCGTGGACACCACCTTGCAAAGCGGCACCGGCCAGGTCCACTTGCAGTCCACCGTGGATGGCGCCCATGCCTTGACCGTCAACACGGCGGGCCTGACGCGCTTCCAGGGCAATGTGGGTTCGACCACCGCCTTGGCCAGCGTGACCACCGATGCCCCCGGCACCACGCAGATCGACGCCAGCGCCATGCGCACCACCGGCGCACAGACCTACAACGACCCGGTGGTGACCAGTGGCGTGCTGTCCCTGATGGCGTCCACCGTCAGCCTGCACACCGCAGGCAACCTGCGGCTGGGCCTGGTCAACCTGGGCCTGGGTGGCGACATCAGCACCGACGGCGTGTTGACCCTGGAAGACTCGCTCAACCTGGGCGGCGGCGTGCTGACCCTGCAGGCGGGCGGGGGCCCTGGCGCGGGCATCGCGTTCAACGACAGCGAGTTGAGCGGCCGCCCTGGCCTGATCACCGGCAACCTGCTGGTGAACGAAGCCGCCGCGGCCATCCTGCAAACCAACGGCACGATCACCACGGCCGCGGGCTCCACGCTGGACCTGCAAGCCGTGAACCGTGGCTCCATCCGGATCGACCACACCACCAACGAGATCGCGGGCAGCCTGAAAGCCGTCAGCGGGCCCGAAGGCGACACCAACACCGCGCGCTTCAGCGGCTCGGGCACCTTGCCGCTGAGCTTTGTGCGGGTGGATGCCAACCAGATCAACTCGGCGGGCATCGAGGCAGATGCGGTCAAGCTCACCGCCAACAGCTTGATCACCAACGCGGGCACCAAGATCCGGGCGCGCCTGCCCTACATCAATGCCCAGGGCATCGAAAGCTCGGTGGCGGCACTCACCCTGGTCCTCAAGCAGCCCAATGTGATCAACCAGTTCGGCACCCCGGCCACCAACAGCTGGATCCAGGTGGACGTGGGCGACAGCCTGGGGGGTTACCTGACCGTGCGGCCCAAGGGGGCGGGCGCGGGCTCGTCGGCCGTCTACCTGGGCGGCTCGGAAGGCAACGTGCCGTTCTACGATGGCACCAGCAAGGCCAGCGAGATCCAGGTGTACTACAACGGCCGCGTGCCCTCCACCCCGCAAGAGGTGGGCGCTTTGAGCGCGGTGACCGCCGTGATCGAAGAGTCGCGCCGGGCCCGTTTCGACGAGGCCGTGCGCACCGAGAACGTGTCGTCCCGGCTGCGCACGGGCGTGATCGCCGAAGTGGGCGCGGGCCGCCCGGCCACCGAAGGCTCCGAGTCCATCCGCATGCCCGCCACCTGTACCCCCAACGCCACCCTGGGCTGCCAATGATTGTTGAACACGGCAGCGCGCCAATGGCATACAGTTTGAAGTTCGATCACCTCCGAGCCCGACCGTGAAATCAACCGTGAACCGCCGCCAAGTCCTCACCTTACCGCTGGCCCTGGGCGTGCCCTCGGTGGCCTGGGCGCAAGGCTATTCCTACGGCAACAGCCCCAGCGCGGCGGCGACCCCGGCGGTGGCTTCGGGCAAGGCCCCCAAGCGCTTTGCCCTGCTGGTGGGTAACCGGGCCTACCCCTCGCCCTTTGACCTGCCGCCGGTCCACAAGAACTTGCGCGACGTGCAGGCCGTGCTGGAAAAGCGCGGCTTCGAAGTCACCGTGGTGACCGATCAGGACGTGAAGGTGTTGCGCGACGCCATGCAGTACTTCGCCAAACGGGTGCAGGGCGCGCCTGCCGATGCCACCGTGCTGTTCTACTTCACCGGCCACGGCATGCAGGTTGATGCCGAAAACCTGCTGTTGGGCGCGGGCACCAACCCCAGTGGCAAGGAAGACGCCTTGCTGGGCAATGGCCTGATGCTCAAGCGCGACCTGGTGGATGCCTTGCCGCACCGCCCCAAGGGCCTGAGCATGGTCGTGATCGACGCCTGCCGCACCTCGCTGCGCGCCGAAGGCGGCCTCAACCAGGTCGAGGCGCCGCTGGGCTGCCTGATCGCCTTCGCCACCGGCGCTGGCAAGCCCGCCATCGCACCCGCCGTTGAAACGCAGAACACCTTCTACACCGCCTCGCTGGTCAAGGTGATGCAAGCGGCGTCCGACGACACCACGTTTTCCGACCTGTTCCGCCTGGTCAAGCTGGACGTGCAGCAAACCATGCTGAACCACCCGATCCAGGCCATCCGCAACGTGGCGCAGTTTCCCTTCATCGCCGAGAACACACAGATCCGCACGCGGCTGGCCCTCAAGCCCAGCGCGCCTGGGGGTGAAGTTGCGTTCGAGAACACCGATGAAAAAACCCTGTGGAAGCAGGTGGAAGAAAGCTACTGGCCGGGCGACGTGGTCAAGCGTGCCGACGAATACCTCAAGCGCTTTCCTGGCGGTAAGCTGGCAGGCTCAGCGCAGGTGGCCAGAGAAGGCGCCACCGACGCGGCCAAGGCCATGCAGCGCAACGACGTGCGCCTGTTCAAAAGCGCCTTCAGCCCCAAACCAGAGAGCCCCGACAGCCTGCTGCGTGAATTGCGCAAAGCCGCCTGGGGCGACAAGGATGCCGCCGCGCGGATCGCGCGCATGTACCGCCAGGGCCAGGATGGCGTGGGCACCGATCCCAACCGGTTTGAAGGCTGGATGCAGTTCGCCTCGGCCCTGGGCAACGGGATCGCCAGCTACGAGCTGGCCCTTTATTACCGGGGGCAGGACCAGCCCTTGCTGGCCGCGCAGTTCGAGTCACGGGCGCGTGAACTGGGCTATACGCCACCGCCCACGCTGGACCACTACCGCAAGTAAGCCGAGCCACAGACCTCACTGCGGGTGCTTTGCTGCTGTCGATCAATCCAATCAACACAGGAGTGCCCATGATTCAAAGACAAGTCAGGACAGCTTGGTTGGCCGCGAGTTTGCTGCTCACGGGAGGCGGGGCGGCGCACGCGGTCGGGTACACCTTGGTGGATTTGGGGTGGGCCGAGTTCAACGTCAATGCGATCGCGATCAACAACGCCAACCAGGTCGTGTGGGGCAGCAAGTCCGCCCCATTCGGAGTGCCCTCGCAGGCGACCATCTGGGATGGCAATACCGGCACAAAGACCGCCCTGGGCCCGCTGGGTGGCTTCAGCGTGGCGAGGGGCATCAGCGATGCTGGCCAGGTGGTCGGCGCGGTTTACTTGTCCAGCCCCGGTGCCGCGTCGGACCATGCCACGGTCTGGAGTGGCTCCACGGTGACAGACCTGGGCACGGTGGGCGGCAGGCACAGCGCGGCTTGGGGCATCAACCAATCGGGGCAGGTGGTGGGCATTACCACCATCGGCCCCGATCCCGAGGAGTGGCAGGCGCCCTCTTATGCGGTGACGTGGAATGGTGGCGTGGCCACTGTCCTGGGGCAGGCCTACAGTCAGGCGCGAGGCATCAATGATGCCGGTCAGGTGGTCGGCCTTGACGCCAATGCAAACGGTGGCGGATACCACGCCACTTTGTGGAATGGCACCACGGCCACCAATCTGGGCACCTTGGGTGGGCGCTTCAGCGAAGCCAACGCGATCAACCAGGCTGGGCAGGTGGTGGGCAGCGCGTATTTGTCAGGTGACGAGGTGAGCCATGCTGCCCTTTGGAGCAGTGGTGGCGCGATCACAGACCTGGGCGCCCTGAGCGGCGGGCAGCGCAGCAGCGCCTTGGGCCTCAATGACAGTGGCCAGGTGGTGGGGTGGTCAGCCCGCAGCGATGGGCACAAGCAATACGCCACTTTGTGGGACGGCACCCAGGCGGTCGATCTCAACAGCCTGGTGGGGGTCAGTCCAGATGGCTTCATCTTGTCCACGGCCCTGGACATCAACGACCAGGGCTGGATCGTTGGCTTGCGGTACAACTACAACACGGGTGGCGTGCCTCGGGCCTTCGTGCTGATCCCGGTGCCAGAGCCAGGGGTGTTCGCCTTGGTGCTGGCCGGGCTGTTCCCGGTGGGGGCAGGCGCTTGGCGGCGGTACCGCCAGCGTCGGCTCAGTTGACCCTCAGTTGACCTCTTCTGACGAGAATTTGGCGGCGCCGTACTCGTCCTCACAACCCGCACCGCCTTCGCAATGGGGCGCACCCGCGAACGCCGAGCCGGGGCCCGTGTGCCGCTTGGCGATCTCCAGCGCCGCATCCTCCTTGGGGTACATGCCGAAGCCGCCATCGTTCTTCAAGCCCGCCGCCTCAAAGTTGCGCGGCTGCGCCGAGACGATCACCAGGAAATGGTCGGTGCCCGCGGGACCGGCCACGTCCATGGGCCAGGTCGATTGCGGCAGGTTCAGGGTCTGGCCCGCCTTGATGCGGTTGTTGCGCGCCATCTTGTTGGGGAAGAGCTGCATGAACTCGCCATCGGTGCTTTGCAACAACACGTAGACGTGACCCTCGCGCGCCGATTTGACGGTGAAGGCGAGCCGGTCTTTGCCGATGCGGAACTGCGGCTTGGCGGGGGCGGCCTCGACGTTGAAGCCAGGCGTTTGCGCCGCGAGGATGCGTTCGAATTCACGCAGCGTGTTGAAGGGGCCTTCAACCACGGGGGGCGTGGCCACCACCGGGGCCGGTGCGGGCGCGGGCGCCACGGCCGGTGGTGGTGTCGTGGCCACCGGGGCCTCGGCTACCGCAGCGGGGGGGGGCGTGTCAGTGGAAGTGGTGTTCGCGACCGCCGGAGCCGGTGGGGCCGATGACGAGGTCAACAGCCAGAACGCCGTGCCGCCCAAGCCCGCCAAGACCAAAGCGCCTGCACCGATCATCAGCCCGGTGCGTGAGGCCGCCGGGGCCGTGGTGGCGGTGCTGGAGGAAGGCGCCGTCTGGCGGCCAGCAGGCGCGGGCGCAGGGCCACGTTGGGGCACGGCCGTGGCACCTGGCGATGCCAGCTTCACCGGCTGCGTCACCATGGGGTTGAAGTCCACACCGCCCAGGCCCAGGGCCGCGCGCAACTCGGCCACGCTTTGGGTGCGGTCTTCCGGCTTGACGACCAGGGCCCGGTCGATGGCGTTGAGGAAGCGTTCGCTGTACTTGCCCGCCACCTGCTGGGCCAGTGGCACGTAGTTGTCGCTCATCAAGCGGCCCACGGCCGGTGGCGGTGTCTTGCCCAGGATGGCGTAGTGGATGGACGCGGCCAGCGCATAGATGTCGGTCCAGCCGCCCTGCTTCATGCCCGGCACTTCAGCGTACTGCTCCACCGGCGCGTAGCCTGGTTTGAGGATCACCGTCAGCGCCTGCGTCATGTCGCCGATCACGCGGCGGGCGGCGCCGAAGTCCAGCAGCAAGGGGCGGCCGCTGCCTTTGAGCAGGATCACGTTGTCAGGCGCGATGTCGCGGTGGAAGCATTGCTCGGCGTGGATCACCTCCAGCGCTTCGGTCAGCGGGGCCAGCATGCCCATCAGCCAGGCCTCGTCGGGCGGGCCGTTCATGTCTTTCAGGGCCTGCTTGAGGGTCTGGCCCTCGTAGAAGGGCATGATCATGTAGGCCGTGCCATTGGCCTCCCAGAAGCGGTACACCTTCACCAGCGAGGCGTGGTCGAACTGGGCCAGCAGCTTGGCCTCGTTCACGAAGCTCTTCAGGCCCGCTTCAAAGGTGTCGCGGTGGCGTTCGGACTTGACCGACACCTGCGTGCCGCCGCTGCGCGCGGCCAGGGCCGAGGGCATGTACTCCTTGAGCGCCACGCGGCGTTCCAGCGAGTGGTCCCAGGCCATGTAGACGATGCCGAAGCCGCCTTCGCCCAGCATGCTGGTGATCTCGAACTCGCCCAGGTAGGTGCCGACCGGCAGCGCGTTGCCGTGGTCATCCTGCGCCGGGGTGGGCGCGGCGGCGGGCGGCGGCGGCGTGCGGTTGACCGGCTTGATGATGGTGCGGTCGTCGTCGGATGAATCGCTCATGCGCTGCTCAAGACCTCTGGCTGGTGGTGCGTGCGGTGATTCTAGGCGGCGGCGCTGCCCAGCAGGGCGGCAAATCCATCGCCCCGTGGCAAACCACGCGAAACCAGGCTGCGGGGAGCGCCCTCCGCCGATTCGGCCCACCAGAAGGCCAGGCCTTGGGTGGCGGCCTGCCATTGCGTGGCGCTGCTTTGGGCGAGCAGCGCCAGCAAATCGGCCTGGCCGGCCAGCGGGAGGCTGGCGTGCGGCAACTGGCCCTGCAGGACGCTGTCCAGCAGCGCGGCCCCTGGCGCCAGCGCTCGCGGGGCAGGCGTGGGGGGCGGCAAGCGCTCCAGCTCGGCTTCCAGTTGGTCGACCGTCCAGTCCTCGTGCAGGGCATCGGCGGCGGCGTCGTCCAACTGGTGCAGCCAGGCCATCAGGGCCTCGGTGTCGGCAGCGGTGCCGGGCGTGGGCGTGATCGGCGCGATCAGCGTGAGCGGGAAGTAGCGGCCCACACGGTCGACCGACGGCATCAGCACACCGGCCATGGCCGTGTCCAGGCCGATCACGCCAGGCATCAGCATGAAGCGCCAGACCGGGCTGGCCAGGTAGTGGTCCAGCCAGGTGCTTTCGGCCTGGGCGCGCAAGGCGGCGATGCCTTCGGCCAGCCAGGCATCCCAGGGGTCGATGAAGGTGGGCTCCAGGCGGCGCGAGGCGAAGTCACCCAGGGTGGGCAGCTTGCCGTACCAGCCGGGGATGGGGGGCGGTGTGGTCATGGCGGCATGATGACTGAAAAAACGGAGGCGCCCATGAGCCCCTCGACGCTCATGCCGTGTTCTGCCAGCCATGTCTTGCGGCGCGCGAAATCCGGCATCGCACGTTCGACCCGTTGCCAGAACTCAGGCGTGTGGTGCGGCTCATGCAGGTGAGCCAGCTCATGCACGACCACGTACTCGGCGATGCGAGGGGGCAACAAGATCGTCTTCCAGTGAAAGTACAGCCTGCTGCCCTTGCCGCACGAGCCCCAGCGGTAGCCCAGGTCTTGCACCGTGATGCCCGCCGGGCTGACTTCCATCCGGTCAGCGTAGGCCTTGACCTTGTGGTCAAGCCAGCACCGGGCCCGCTCGCTGTACCAGCGGATCATGTGGACATCGCCCTGGGGCATATTGAAGCAGATCGGATGACAGCACCATCCAAAACACGTCCAAAGACGTCCAAAAACACGTCCAAAGACGTCCAAAAACAGGCATCAAGAGGCCGACGCCTCGGCCAGCACATAGTACGCGGCACGCCGCTCGCCCCGCTGAACCAATTGCCCCGAATCTCGAAGCCGCTTGAGCAGGTCACGCGCCTGAATCGATGTCAAACGGCAGAGGTCGGCCACCTCATTGCGCTGAATCCGCCCATGCTGGCGCACGTAGCTCAACACCAGTTGCTCATGCTGCAAGGCGCTGAAACCCACCTGACGGGTGTAAGCAACCTTGTTGCCATCAGCCTGGTACACGCCCGCGGCCAAGGTGTAGCTGCGGCCTCGGGCATTGCCGTGGGCCTGTACCAGGCCCATCTCGACCAAGGCTTCAAGCGTCCGCTTGGCCTGGGCGGCTTCGCGCTGGATGTGCGTGGCCAGCTCTTCGGTGCTCAGGCGTTTGAGCTCACGCAGGGCGGCCAGGGCGATCAGACTGTCGATGGGCAGCGCTTGCCCGCGCTTGCTTTCCTGGTCGATCACCAGCTTCAGAAAAGCCTCGTCGGCATCGACTGTGGCCAGCTTGAGCACCACGTTGTTCACATCGGTGCGGCGGTAGTCGGGCTCGGGGCGGCCAAAGCGCAGCATGCCCCGGTAGATCTTGTCCACGCCCCGGCCTGAGCGCTCCACCACGCCCACGCGCTTCATGGCGTCGGCCAGGGTGCGGTTGCGCGGACGGGGCTCGGTGGTGAGCAGGTTGGCCAGGGTCACGCCATCGACCAGTCCGCCGGGGTTGCTGATGGTCAGGCCTTCGTCGTCCAGCCGCACGTGCACGGCGGCCAGGCGGTGGTAGTCGCGGTGCACCAGGGCGTTGGCCACGGCTTCGCGGAAGGCGCCCAGGTCCACCTTCGGCACGGGCACGCGGAACAGGCCCACCTGGATCTCGCGCTCGGGGTTGTAGGGGCGGAAGTTGGTTTCCAGCCAATCCAGCGCCTTGAGCAGCGGGAAGCGGCGGAACTCGTTGAAGCCCACGGCCTCACGCGCCAGCACCTGGAAGGCGAACTCGTGTGTGGGCAGCAACTCGCGCAGGGCGGCCTCTTTGCCCACCAGCAGCAGGCCGGTGAGGGTGGGCGCGCGGCCACTGCCATCGGGCAGGCGGGCGGTGAGGCCCAGGGCGCCATCGAGCGCTTCGTCGTCCAGCTCCAGCAGCACGCGGTCGCCGCCGTACTGCTGCACGCACTGGCGCAGGCGCTCGCGCTCCAGCGGGTCCAGATCGGCCAGGGTGGCGCCCGACACGATCTGGGCCGAGGCATCGACCAGGCCAAAGCTGCTGACGCGGCTGGCCCGGTCATGCGGCAGCATGGCCACGCACTCGGGCTGGCCATCGGGCTTGATGCGGCGGCGCAGGTACACGCCGCTGGTGGTGGCGACTTCGCCCTGGGCCTTGGGCACAGCGATGTGGGCCACGGGCACGCCATTCAACCTGACGGGCGTGACGACCACGGGCAGCGGAGGCGAGGTACGGGCGGCGACCATGCCTGCCAGGCCGGTCAGTTGCAGGTGATCAGGGTGCAAGCCGGTGGGCGTGCCATCGTCTTCCACGCCCAGCCACAACTCGCCACCCTCGGCATTAGCCAGGCAGACCACGGCCTCGACCAGATCACGGTCAGGCAGGCGAGTTCTGTCGCTTTTGAACTCGATGGTGAGTGATTCGCGCGGAGGAAGAGTGGGCGGGCTCATGGTGATGGGCTGACCTGTTCCTTGCGCTGCTCGAACACGTCAGAGCAGCGCTTGAGGAACAGCATGCCGAAGATGTACTCCTTGAACTCGGAGGCGTCCATCTTGCCTCGCAGGATGTCGGCGGCCTTGAAAAGGTGCCGTTCAAGCTGTTGCAAGGTCAAGGGCATGTCGGGGATCCTGTCGGGAGCGGGTCACTGCGCGGCCATGTTGGGTTTGGCCAAGAGCAGCGATTCTCCCTTATCGGCCGATCACATCTCCACAATGCTTTTGAACCCACCAAAGAACATGCGCGCGCCATCAAAGGGCATCTTGTCGGGCGACATCATGTCCTTCAGGCGCGGGTCTTCCATGACCTTGGCATTGATGGTGTCGCGCTCTTCGCGCGAGTTGTAGATGATCCACGAGAACACCACGACCTCGTCGTCCTTGAGCTGCACGCTTTGCGGGAAGGACGTGAGCTTGCCGGGCTTCACGTCGTCGGCCACGCACTCCCAGTACTCAAGCGCGCCATGTTCCTTCCAGACCTTGCCGGCGGTTTCAGCGATCTCGCGGTAGTCGTCGAGCTTGGCCTTGGGCACGGGGAGCACGAATCCATCAACGTAGTGAGCCATGTCATTCTCCTTGAGGGTGATTGGGTTCTGCAGTGTCGCAAACTGGGCTAAGGTGGGGCCCGGCCCAGGGGCGATGACCCCATCATTCATCAGGGAAGCCATCACATGATCAGAACCGCCACGGCCGCGGACGAAGCTGCCGTCATCAGTGCCCTCGTGCTGGCTTTCAGCACCGACCCGGCCGTGCGCTGGACCTGGCCCGACCCGCAACAATACCTGGCCAACTTTCCGCCTTTCGTGAAGGCCTTTGGTGGGCGGGCCTTTGCATTGGGCACGGCCCATGTGACGCCGGACTTTGCCGGGGCTGCGCTGTGGTTGCCGCCGGGCGCCGAGATCGATGACGAGGGCGTGACCGACATCGTCGAGACCACCGTGTCCAAGCAGGCGGAGGACGATGTCTTCCCGCTGCTGGAGCAGATGGGGCTTCACCCCCCGAAGGCGCCGCACAGGTACCTGCCGCCGATCGGGGTGGACCCGGCCCGGCAGACCCAGGGCCACGGCGCGGCGCTGATGAAGCACGCCCTGACCGCGTGCGACCGTGATGGGCAACTGGCCTACCTGGAATCGACCAACCCGCGCAATGTGCCGTTGTACGAGCGGCATGGCTTCGAGGTGTTGGCTCGCTTGCAGGTGGGCAGTTCGCCACCGATCTTTCCGATGCTGCGCCAGCCTCGCTGAGAAGGCTGGCGCGTCTCACCTCAGGCGTGCGAGCGCGACAAGCTTGATTCCGCGCCAGCGCGTGGGAACAGCACCGCCGCCCGCCACTGCTGCAGGCTGCCCGGCTCACTCAAAAAGCGCATCACCTCGGCGGGTGTGGGCTTGGCGCCCTTGGCCGCCAGTTGCTCGATGCGCTGGCGGCGCGCCTGGCCGCGCAGGCCTTGCGAGGTGCGGCGCGAGCCCATGGCCCCGCTCACCACCGCGCACAGGCGGGGGTTGTCCAGCACCTGGCCCCAGGGCAGGGGATCACTGCTCTGTTGGGCGTAAGCCCAGGCGCGGCGCAGCACGGAGGGCGACCACGACTCTTCAGGCACCAGCAGCAACTCGGCCTGGCGCACCTTCTCGCCCAAGCCTGTGCGGCTGGTGATCACGGTGAAGGGGATGGCCAGCAGCAAAGGCAAGCCCACCGGCAGCAGCCAGATCAAAGCTGGCGGGTGGAGCAGGGCCAGCACAGCGGCAATCACCAGCACGGCGGCACCGGCGCCCGCAAAGCGTTGCGTCGCTTCCTGCCAGCTCACATCGGTGGCTTCACGCGGGGGCGATTTCCAGTCCAGCTTCAAACCGGTCAGGGCACCGATCACGAAGATCGAGTGCGCGACCATGCGCAAGGGCGCCTGCATGGCCGACAAGCCCGCTTCGATGAACGCGCTCTTGACCAGCTTCGAGGTGCCGCCATAGAAGCGCTGTTCGTCCTTCATCACCACGGCCGTCACGCCCAGCAAGCGCGGCAGCACCAGCATGGCGATGGTGCTCGCCCACAGGCCCATCACGCCAATCGTCAAGTCGCCTTCAGGCGTGAAGAACACATTGCCGCCCACCAGCCACAGCATCGCGCCCAGGGCCACGTAGACCAGCCACAACGGGGCCGACAGGTAGGCCATGGCGCCCGTGATCAGCATGCCGCGGTGCACGGCGTGCAGGCCCGGCTCGGCGATCAGGCGGGCGTTTTGCAGATTGCCCTGGCACCAGCGGCGATCGCGTTGCAGCTCCGCCAGGATGTGGGGCGGTTGCTGTTCGTAGCTGCCCACCAGGTCGGGCACCAGCCACACGTGGTAACCGGCGCGGCGCATCAGCGCGGCCTCCACAAAGTCGTGCGACATGATCTCGCCGCTCAGGCCGCCTTCGCCTTCCAAGGGGGCCAGCGCGCAATGCTTCATGAAAGGCTCGACGCGGATGATGGCGTTGTGGCCCCAGTAGTGGGCCTCGCCCAGTTGCCAGTACTGCATGCCCGCGGTGAAAAGGCGGCCCGTCACGCGGGACGAGAACTGCTGGCCACGCGCATGCACGGTGTTCAGGCCGCAGCCTTGCGGCGCGGTTTGCAGGATGCCTGCGGTGGGGTGCGTTTCCATCAGGCGCACCAGGGTGACCAGGCAATCGCCGCTCATCACGCTGTCGGCATCCAGCACGACCATGTAGCGGTAGTTGCGGCCCCAGCGGCGGCAAAAATCGGCCACGTTGCCGGCCTTGCGCTTGATGCGGCGTTGGCGCCAGCGGTAGAAGATGCGGTCGCTGTTCAAGGTGCCACGCAGTTCTGACCAAGCGGCCACTTCGGCGGCGCGCACGGCCGGGTCGCTGCTGTCCGACAGGATGAACACGTCGAACAAGCGATCAGCGCCCGTGGTGGCCAGCGATTCGCAGGTGGCGCGCAGCCCGGCGAACACGGTGCTCACGTCTTCATTGCAGATGGGCATGATCACGGCGGTGCGGGCGCTGGCGCTCAAAGGGCGGTTGCTGGCGGTGTTCTTGGACAGCGCATGCTGGTCGCCTTTCACCAGCACCCAGAAACCCATCACGGCGGTAATGCAGCCCGCAGAGACCCAGGCGAACAGCAGCGCGAACAGGCCGATCTGCATCCATTGCAGCAGAGGGTGTTCGTAAGTGGGTTGCGAGTAAGCCAGCACCGTGGTGGCCAGCACCGTGCTCAAGGCGATCAACACCATCAACACGCGGCGGCGCACGCGTGCGGCCTGCTCCCAGGCGGCTGGGGCCACCCCGGTGCTTGCCGTGGTGGTCGCGTCGCTGGCGGGGCCACGGCCCTTGATGGCATCCCGCAGCCCGCGCGTGAAGCCGCGCCAGGGGTGCGCCACCATCGGGCCACGGGCGTGCAGGGGCATGCTGGGGCCGAAGGCGCTCACGCCCTTGGCTCGCCGGGGCTGACTGCTCATTGGGGGGGAATGACGTTGGTCCATGTCTCGCTCACTGGGTCGTTGCCGTGTTGCAAAAAGGCGCGCAGTTCGACGGGCTGCGTGTCCTTGATCTGTTTGACCTTCAAGGTCATGCGCCAGGTGCGGTTGCCCCCGTTGCGGTAAAGGTTGCGTTCCACGATCTCGCCGTTGGCATCGCTGCTGACCACGGCCTTGAGCACCGCGGTGGCAGGCAGCTTGTCCAGCGCTGGGCCGGTGAATTCGACGAGGTACTGGTGCTCGTTGGCGGCCAGCGCATCCAGGCCCTGGCCCACGCGCGATTGCGTGACCCAGGCGGTGGGGGGGCGTTGCTGCTGTTCGCTTTGCCAGCGCATCTGGTAGGACAACTTCAGGGGCTGGCCAACGGCGGGCAGCTTGGCGGGCACCCAGTAGGCGACCACGTTGTCGTGGGTTTCGTCTGGGGTGTTCAGTTGCACCAGTTCAACGCGGCCCGGGCCCCAGTCGCCTTGCGGCGCGATCCAGGCGCTGGGGCGGCGGTCGTAGCGCGCCTCGGCGTCTTCGTAGCTGGCGAAGTTGCGGTCGCGCTGCATCAGGCCAAAGCCGCGCAGGGACTTCATCGCGAACGAGGTCGTCAGCGTCTGCTTGGGGTTGATCAGGGGGCGCCACAACCACTCGCCTTCGCCGGTGGCCACCATCAGGCCATCGGAGTCGTGCACCTCGGGGCGGAAGTCGCCCGGGCGCGGTTGGTTCTCGCCCGACAGGAACATGCTGGTCAGCGGCACCGCGCCGAAGGTGGCGACGGGGCCGCGCAGGAAGAGCTGCGATTGCACGTCGGTGATGGTGTCGATGCCGGGCTTGACCTCGAAGCGGTAGGCGCCGGTGGCGCGGGGCGACTCCATCAGGGCGTAGACCACGATCGACTTGGCGTTGGCCTTGGGCGTTTCGATCCAGAACTCCGAGAAGCGCGGGAACTCCTCTTTCTCGCCGCCCACCGTGTCGATGGCCAGGCCACGCGCCGACAGGCCGTAGTGCTGGTTCGCGCCGATCGCGCGGAAGTAGCTGGCGCCCAGGAAGACGATGACTTCGTCCTTGTACTTGGCCGTGTTCATCGGGTAGTGCACACGGAAGCCCGCGTAGCCCACATCACCCCAGGTTTGTGGCGACAGCTTGTTCTGGCCGTAGTCGAAATCGTCGCGGTTGAAGGCGATGTGGCGCACCTCGCCTTTGGGCGTGATTTCGTTGATCAGCACGGGCTGGTTTTGCAGCTTGCCCAGGTGGAAGAACATCAGCTCGAAGGGCAGCTTGTCCTGGCGCCACAGGGCGCGCTCGGGCTTGAAACGGATGTCGCGGACCTGGTCGTAGCTCAGGGCCTTGAGCTCGTCGGGCAGGGTGGATGGGCGGGGCTCGTAGGGCTTGGCGGCCAGTTGCTGGGCCTGGGTGGCCACGTCGTTCAGGTCGAAGGCTTTGGCCTGGGCGGCTCCAACCAACAGGGCCGCGCCCGCCAGCAACCAGCCGGGCAGCGTGCGGGCTGTCCAGGTGGCAAGGCGTGAAGCGGCGGTGTCCATGCGGTGGTCCAAGGCGATTGCAAAAAGAGTGGTCCTGGGCCTCTCTTTCGCAATGCGCGTGCCACGCTGAAAAACCTTTGTGAATCAACAGCTTGGCGTGGGTCTGTCGCCAAACTCGCCAGAAATGCCGCGATGCAGCAGCCAAAGCGTCGGGCCAGCCCGACGAGCACCTCGGTAAGAGGTGCCAAGTGCTTGATTCGTAAAGAAAAAAGCTTGTCGCTATTCGGCGACAGGCCCGTCGGCGCGGAACACGCCCGGGGTCAGACCATGCTTTTGCAGCAGGCGGTAGAACTCGGTGCGGTTGCGGCCGGCCAGGCGGGCGGCGTCGGCCACGCTGCCGTCGGTCAGCTTGAGCAGATCGACCAGGTATTCGCGCTCGAAACGCAGGCGAGCCTCTGTGAAAGTGAGCACTTCCACACTCGGAACCCGAAGCGCCCGCTGCACCAACGCCAGGGGGATCAAGGGCGTGGTGGCCAGCGCGCTGACCTGTTCGACCACGTTATGCAACTGGCGCACATTACCGGGCCAGGGCGCGGTGGCCAGGGCCTTGACCGCCTCGGGCGCGAAGCCGTTGACGCGCTTGTTGTACTTCAGGGCCAGCTTGGCCAGGAAGTGGTTGGCCAGCAGGGGGATGTCTTCGCGGCGCTCGGCCAGGGTGGGCAAGGTCAGCGACACCACGTTCAGGCGGTAGTACAGGTCTTCGCGGAACTCGCCTTCGGCCATGGCGGCGTCCAGGTCGCGGTGCGTGGCCGACATGATGCGCACGTCGATCGGGATGGCCTGGCTGGCACCCACCGGCCGCACCACGCGCTCTTGCAGCACCCGCAGCAGCTTCACTTGCAGGGCCACCGGCATGTCGCCGATCTCGTCCAGGAACAGGGTGCCGCCATTGGCCGCCTGGAACAGGCCCGCGTGGTTGGCCACCGCGCCGGTGAAGGCGCCCTTGATGTGGCCGAACAGTTCGGATTCGAGCAGGCTTTCGGGGATGGCGCCGCAGTTGACGGCGACGAAGGGGTGCGAAGCGCGCGGGCTGGCGCGGTGGATGGCCTGGGCCAGCACCTCCTTGCCGCTGCCGCTTTCGCCCCGGATCAGCACGCTGGCGTCTGAGCCGGCCACCAGCTTGGCCTCGGCCAGCAACTCGGCCATCACGTTGGAGCGGCTGACGATGGCTTCGCGCCAGGATTCGTTGGCGGTACTGCCCTTGCTGGAGTCGTTGCTGGGCGAGCCCAGGGCCAGGGCCTGGCCGATGGTTTCCAGCAAGGCTTTGCCGTTGAAGGGTTTGGTCAGGTAGGTGTAGACGCCGCGCGAGGTGGCCTCGACCGCGTCGGGGATCGTGCCGTGCGCGGTCAGCAAAATCACAGGCAGCGAGGGGTGCTTGGCGCGGATGGCGTCGAACAGGGCCAGGCCATCTTTGCCGGGCAATTGCACATCGCTGAGCACCAGTTGCGGCCGCTCCATGGCCAGGTGCGACAGGGCCGCTTCGGCCGATTCCACCGCCGTGACGCGGTAGCCCGCCGCCGTCAGGCGCATCGACAGCAAGCGCAGCAGGTCGGGGTCGTCATCGACCAGCAGTACATGGGCGCCAATGGGGGCGCTCATGGCTTTTGAGCGGGCTTGGCCGACGAGGCCTGGGGAGCGGGCCCGGCGTTGTTGCGGCTGTTCAGGCTGCGTTCGATGGACTTGAGCGCTTCCAGCTTTTCGTTGAGCTGGTCGAGCTTGCGCTGGTTGTCCTTTTGCGCGTCGCGCAGTTGCTGGTTGACGCGCTCGGTCTGCTCCTCGGCGCGGCGTTGCTCGGCATAACGGCTGGACAGCAGCCGGGCCAAGCCATGCCAGGCTTGCGCTTCCATCGATGGGTTGCCAATGACCTGGTCCAGCAGGCTCTGGGCCTTGGCCAGATCGCCATTGGCGCGGGTGTAGCCCAGTGCCAGGGCCAGGTCCATCGTGGCCTGGATGGAGGAGGCGCCGTCGCCCAGCCGGGTCAATTCGCGGGACAAATCGGGCGGGGTCAGCTTGGCCAGGCTCTCCTGGTAGGCCAGCAGGTGGCGCGCGGCGGTGTCCACCGGCTCCAGGGTGGGCACGTAGACGATGGTCGGGGCAGGGGGCAGTTCGACCACCTTGGCCTGCGGCGTTGGCTGCAGCGGCGCGCAGGCCGTGGAGGCCCCGGCCGCCACCAGGCACGCCGCGATGCAGCGTTTTCGTGAGCGGGCCAGCCAGGGCTGGGAATCAAATGACAGCATGCGGAAGCTCGATTCGAAAATGGGCGCCCGGTCCTTCGGGCAGCAGGTCCACGCGGCCGCCATGCGCCTCGACGTATTCGCGCACGATGGACAGGCCGATGCCGGTCCCGCGCACGGCATCTTCGGGCTGGCGTTCACCACGGTAGAAGGGTTCAAACACCCGGGCCATGTCGCTCTCGGCGACGCCAGTGCCTTGATCCACGATGTCGATGCACGCCAGCCCTGGTGAGCGGGACAGTGAAAATTGGATGGTAGCGCCCGGCGGGCTGAAGCGGATGGCGTTGGACAAAAGGTTACCCAAAGCCGTGCCCAGTTTCTCGGGGTCCACCTCGACCTGCAGCGGCCCGCCGGTCACGTTCACTTGCAATTGGCGCGCTTGCCATTGCAAGCGTTGGGCGTCGATCAAGCCCTTGATCAGCTCGGCCAGATCGGTCTTGCGGCGGCTCAGGCGGCGGGCATCAAAGGCGGCGGCGTTGAAGCGCAGCAGGTCCTCGATCTGGCTTTGCAGTGCTGCGGTGTTGTGCCCCAGGATCTGGGCGATCTCGCGTTGGTCGGCGCTCAACTCGCCGGCCACGCCGTCTTCCAGCAAGGCCACGCCTTCGCGCAGGGCGGCCAGCGGCGTCTTCAGTTCATGAGAAACATGGCGCAGAAAGCGCGACTTGTCGTCGTCCAGTTCTTTCAGGCGCAGGCGCAGCCACTCCAGGCGCTGGCCGAGCGAGCGCAAGTCGCTGGGGCCCTGGATGTTCACGGGCTCGTCCAGGCGGTTCTCGCCCAGGCCCACGATGGCGCGCTCCAGACGCTTCAGGGGGCGGGTCAGCCACACGCCAAAACCCAGGGCCATCAGCACGGCCAGCGCGATGGCGATCAGCACCTGCCGGGCCAGCGCCGCGCGACCGGCTTCCAGCTCGTCTTGCAGGCGGTGGTTGCGCTGTTCGCTGTCTTTGCGCACCTGTTCGGCGATGGCCGCATTGGTCAGGCCCAGTTCGCGGAACTGCTCGGCCAGGGCCAGCTCGCGCAGGTGCCCGGTGGACTTGGGGCCCTTGAACTGGTCGGTGATCACCGTCAACTGGCCACGCCAGCGCGAGACCAGGGCGGGCGGCAGTTGCTGCGCCTGCAAGTCTTCCAGCACGCGGTTGGCGTCCTGGCTGGCGTCTTCAAAACGGCGCAGCAGCACGGGGTCGTCCAGCACCATGTACTGGCGTGCAGCGCGCTCCATGGCCACGCTTCGTTCGGTCAAATGCTGCGTGCCAGCGGTCAACTGCACGGCGCGCTCGGCGGCGGCGCGGCTTTGCACCATCAGCCGCTCCAGCGTGAACAGGCCGCCCAGCGAGGCCGCCGCCAGCAGGCCGGCGATCAGCAGAAAGGCCGCCAGCAGCAACTGGCGAAAGGAGGCGCGGTAGAAGGTCAACATGCCCAGGGAGTCGAGGATCGATCCGTGGACTTTAACGGTTGACAGGATGCCCTCGGTTCACGAAGGGCGTGAGGCGTAAGGCCCCATGCTTGCGTGCTTAGAAAACCGTGCGCTACCTGGAAAGGCGCCAGGAAAAGATGGAGCGGGGCGAGGTGGGTGATGTCTGTGCCAGCGCGTGCGCCAAGCACGGCCAGCAAAGATGCGGGGCCGTGCACTTGATTCGTGGCTGGACGCAGGCTCAGCGGTTCGGAAAAATCGCCACGTGGGTCAGCTTCTTGAGTTTGTGTTTGAGTGGCTTGTACTGGCCATCCAAGGTGCAGATGAAGACATGCCCTGGCCATTCGTGGGCGGCAATGCGGTTGACCGTGCTCGCCTGCTTGTTTCTCCTGCGCGCCCACCAGGTCAGCTCCAGCGCCACCACGTAGGTCGGCTGGCTGGGGTCGACCGGAAGCACCCGTCTGACCAGATAGGCGCATTTCACCCCGGCGCCTTCGCGGCGCAGGATGTCGATGCCATGGGCACGCAAGGCCGCGTCCATGTCCCCTTCCGTGGCGGGCCTGAGTTCATGGTTCACGTCCAGGGTCGACAGTTGTTGATCTTTGGTCCTTTGCCAGGTGTCCCGCTCACGCCAACGCTCGGCATAGACCTGGGCTCTGGCGTCGTCAAGATGTTCCTTGCAAAAGCCATGGGCCAGTTCGCAAGCGGGTTTGATGGCATCGGGATCGAGCGTCATCACGCGGTCCATCAAGCACAGTCCTTCCTCGTCGCCCAGCTTCAAGCGTTGACTGCCTTCAAGGTACAGCCCCAGCACATGGTCGGCGTTGTCCGCATTGAACGCGATCAGACCGGGCAGGTGATCCTGGTCAGGATGGAGTTGGCCTCTCAGTTTCAAGGTCTCGATGCGCTCGTCCTGGTTGGGCGTGGCCAGGGCTTCGAGTTCGACCAGGCGCTGGCGCTGCGCTTGAACAGCCTGATGTTGTTGAGACCAGGGCTCGGCCACGCGTTGGTGCCATGCCGTCTGCAGGCTTTTGCGCAGAGCCTCCACATGCGCACCCAGCCAGATTAACGCGGCGGACGGGCCTTGCAGGTCCGTGGGAGGTTCAGTGATGGCACCGGCGCCCGGCAAGGCCTGAAGGCGTTGACTCAGGGCGGGGTGGGTGTCATCGACCTGGGGTTGTCGGTTCAGGGCTTGGCGAAGCCATTGCCCCACCTGCTCTGGGGGCACGGGTTGAATGGCCTGCGAGGCCCAGCGAGCCGACAGGTCGGAGGGCGGTGATTCGGTGTCGGCCATGCCTTTGAACGTGCGTTCCATGAAGGCGTCGTACTGGGCCGCTGCCACATTGACGCGCTTGAGCGCGCTGGCCGCGGCGTTGGCGCCCACCAGTTCGGCGGAGGCCGCGTCCGCCTGGTACTCGTTCGTGCGGGCCAGGACGAAGGTGTAGGCGTTGAAGTAGGGCGCATACCAGGCCACGATCCGTTGCAAGGGTTTGCCGAACCAACCTTGCCATTGGGATGCCAGGCCCTGGATCGTGCCCCAGGTGTTGCGCAGGCGGTAAATGTAGGCCGCGAAGCGGGAGTGTGAGCCCGCCAGGTGTCCGTACTCATGGGCGACCACGGCCAAGGCTTCCTCGGGCGACAGGCTTTCAAGCAGTGGCAGCCCCAGGATCAGGTAGTTGCGTGGCCAGCCAAACAAGCCGAAGAGCGGGCGTTGCAGCACGGCGGCATTGACTTCGTCGGTGATCAGCACGTGGTGAAAGCGGGGCCCTTTCATGCGCCGACGCATGTCGTCCATGGCGTCGAACAAGGCTGGCGCCTGTGCACGGTGCAAGGCCAGACCCTGAGGCGCGGGCAGCCGCGTGAACAAGGCCGACAACGATGACTTCACCAGCAGCCACAGTGGGATGGCGAGGATCAGCAACAATTTGCCCAGCTTGAACAGCAGGATCAAGGCCTTGCCGCCCGACAGCAGTACCGCCAACGAGGCCCCCGCGATGATCAGCAGGCCAGCCCCGGCGAAGCTGAGGATCAAGGCCAGGATGCCAAAACCGAGAAGGGCCAGCAAGGCCACTTTGATTTGGTACAACCCGGGGGATTGGGCGCTTTCGCGCTCAAGTCGGGCCACCATTTGCTCGAATCGAGTTTGGTCCATGAATCCCTCCCTTGGGATTGTGTTGTTGCTCAGCCTGCATTGTCAGGCAGGACGGCCACTGTCCTCAGGTCAAAACGCCCCTGGGCACCTGAACTGCTGGATCTCGCGCAACCTGAAGGGATTGAATGCGCTGCTGGACGTTACTTCCAGCTTGGCCCGCTTGCCGTCCACATTCACCACCACGGTGAAGCGCTCCGGCTGCCCTGAGGGCTGAACCTCAAACCGGTCAAACATCCGGAACAGCGCCCAGGGCCCATCAAAGGTCACGCCCGCACCACCGGCCGACAGCTTGATCTGCGAGGCCACGCGCTGGCTGGGCCAGTTCACCGTGACCGGCGTGGTGTTGCCCGCCGTGAACTTGGTGATCTGGCCATCGATGTCCAGGTTCAGCTCCTTGGCGCCATCCAGCAACTCCAACGCGCGGATGTCCACGCGGAAGGACGGCGCCTTGCCGCCATTGCGGAAGAACACATCCTTGATGCGGGCGGCGCGCTGGAAGTCGGCCAGTGACGACGGCGAGGGTGGCTTCGTGCCATCGGTCAGCGGCTTGAGCGACCAGGGGTTGCTGCCCGTGTCCACCAGGTTGACCAGCTTGCGTTGGTAGAAGTCGTCGATCAAACCGCCTTGGCCGAAGAACTGACCGAAGTCGTCCGGCATGACATTGGCCTGCGAGCTGGCGCTGAAGGGGTAGCGGCCCGAGATGGCGCGCGCGCAGAAGTCGGCGATGGGCTTGATCTCGTCGCTCAGGCTGGCGCGCTCGGCCACGCGGCTTTGCGAGGCGCCCGCGTCTGACAGGGCGGTCAGCATCGACTTGATGGGCTCGGGTTGCTGGCCAGCGGCCGCCTTGATGCGGTCGGCACCACCGGCGGGAGGCGGGGGCGACTTGCTCTTGGCTGCGGCGTCCACGGCCGACAGTTGCACATAGACCTCGTTGAACATCTTCAGCGTTTCGTCGATGGGCGCGGGCTGGCCGGTGACCTGGCGGCGGATGTCGGCGAAGTGGTCGTCCACGATGCGCTCGATGGGGCCAGCGGCCACGTCGGAGGCGGGCACGGGTTGCGCACCGCTGAGCGCGGCCAGCTCCTTGCGGGCGGCCTCGGCCTTGTTGGCGGCATCGGTCAGGGGGTTGCCGCCAGCGGCGGCAGCGGGCGCGGGCACCAGCGTGGTCTCGCGGGCCACGGCGCGCAGGTAAGCGGCCAATGGCGAATCGATGGCGGACAGCACACGCGCCACCTGGATGCTGCGGTCCAACCCGCTCAGCTTCACCAGGTGCACATCGGCCAGGTAGGCGTCCCAGGTCTTCACATAGTCTTCCAGGTAGAGGCGGCGCACGCGCTTGGGCAGCTCGCCGGTCAGGGCGATGTCACGCAGCTTGGCCGGGTCGGTCTTGGTGCCCAGGATCCAGCCTTCTTCGGTGGCCAGTTGCAAGGTGGCTTTCTCCACCGATTTCTGGAAGGCCTTTTGATAGCCATCGCGCGTGTACAGACCCGGGATGCCCTTGGTCAGCGGCTGGCCGCTGGTGCGCTCGAACACCTGCGCGGCGTTGGGGCCGGCAGCGCCCGCCACGGTGAACTCGGGGATGTCCGCGCCGGTCTGCGCGCGTTTCAGGCGGCTGTAAACGCGGTACTCCAGCGGGTAGGACACCAGCATGTCGCGCACGCTGGCCACCAAGGCGGTGTCCATGGCCACGACGGGTTGCGGGGCGCCTTGCGCGAGGGCGGCTTCCAGGTGCGAGTTCAGCGCGCCGCGTTGTTCAGGCGTCAAGCTGTTGGCCAGGTTCACTTCCCAGTCGATGCTGATCCAGGCCTTGAGCGTGTCGGCGTCGAACTTGTCGGGCGTGTACAGCATCAGGTAGGCCTTGAGGGCCTCGTAGGCGAACTCCAGGTTGTCCTTGTTGGCGCCGCGCAGGCGCTCTTCCAGGCGCTTGGCCACGCGCGGCATCAGCGCATGTTGCAGCAGGTGGTTGAAGCCCTGCTGTGCGCCCGCGTCCAGCTTGTCGCCCTGGTACAGGCCCAGGGTGTGCAGCAAGGGCGGGTGCGCGATGTCGAACTCGGCTGGGTGGGCGGCGTTGCGCACCAGGTCCAGGATGGCGGGCAGCGGCGTCACATCGCCGGTGTTGGCGGGTGGGATCGCGTTCACGGCCTGCTGCAGCTCGGGCAACTTGCCCTGGATCTGCGCGATGTAGGCCTTGTTGCGGCTGTAGCTCACGGCCCAGCCCACCAGCAGCGCCGTGGCCAGCACGCCAATGCCCGCCAGGGCCGCGATGCGCAGCACCGTGCGGCGTTGCTCTTCTTTCTTGTTGACGCCAACCAGGCCTTGCTCGGCAAAGATCACGTCGCGCAACAGGCGGTGCAAGAAGAAGCTTTTGCCCTTGCCGCTGGACAGCGAGGCCACCTTGCGCTCCACGCCAAAAGCTCTGGCCAGCGTGCCCATGACGCGGTCGATGGGCGTGCCTTCTTGCGTGCCGCTGGCAAAGTAGATGCCGCGCAGCAGCGGGCGTTGCTCGAACTGGCCGCCACCGGTGAAGACCTGCGTGAGGAAGTCCGACAGCACGGGCTTGAGGCTGGCGAACTCTTGCGGGAAGGCGAACACGGCGGCGCGCTTGAGCACCTCGCGCTCGGCGTCCATGCGGTCGATCAGGCGGTCGCGCAGGCGCTGCTCCAGCGCGCCAAACTCGCCCATGAAATCACCCAGCGGCGTTTCCTTGTCTTGCAGCGGCGCGTCCGCGTTGTAAGGCAGGCTGAAGCCCCACACCTGGTCGCGCTCTTCCTTGTTCAGCTCGCCAAAGCTCTCATTGAAGCCGGCGATCAGGTCGGCCTTGGTCACCAGCACGTACACGGGCACGCTCAGGCCCAGCTTGTCGTGCAACTCCTGCAAGCGCGCGCGCAGCTTGGCCGCGTGCTCTTGTCGTTCATGCACGCCTTGCTGCAGCAGGTCCTGGATGTTGACGGTCAGGATCACGCCATTCAAAGGGCGGCGTGGACGGGTCTTCTTCAGCAGCGCCAAAAAGCCATCCCAAGCGGCGGCGTCAACCTTGCTGTCGGACTCTTGCGTGGTGTAGCGGCCGGCGGTGTCGATCAGCACGGCCTCGTCGGTGAACCACCAGTCGCAATTGCGTGTGCCGCCCACGCCCTTGACCGAAGCCTGCCCCAGCTTCTCGGCCAGCGGGAAGTTCAGGCCCGCGTTCATCAGGGCCGTGGTTTTGCCCGAGCCCGGCGCGCCGATGAAGATGTACCAAGGCAGTTCGTACAGGTGCTGGCTGCGCTTGAGCAGCGAAGGCTTGCGAGAAGTCTGAAGCACGCCCATCGCTTGCGTGAAGCGCTCGTTCAGCGTGGCCACTTCACGGTCAGACGCGGATGGCCCTCCCGTCATGCCCTGCACCAATGCGGCATTGGTGCGCTTGCGCTGCCAGGCGCCATAAGCCACCTTGGCCGCCAGCAGCAAGAACAACACGGCGATGATCGCCAACCGCACCCAGACCGAGTCGAGCGGACGCGACTCGCCAATGGCGATCAGTGGCCCGACCCACCAGATGATGGCCGACAGCGCGAGCAAGCCCAGCACGGCCAGGAACAGGGGGTGCAAGAGCACCTGCAACAACTTTTTCATGCGGCGATCCTGAAAATCATTGAGCGGCGGCGGGTTGCACGAAGAGCGTGACTTCCACGCGGCGGTTCTTGGCGCGGCCCGCGGGCGTGCTGTTGTCCTCGACGGCTTCGGCGTCGGCGCGGCCTTCAGCGCGCATGCGCTCGGGCTTGACCTGGTTGGACGCCAGCATGGTCTTCACCGAGTTGGCTCGCTCTTGCGAGAGGTGCCAGTTCGAGGGATAACGCACCGAGCGGATCGGCTGGTTGTCGGTGTGGCCGGTGATCAAGACCTGGCCAGGCACGCCATTCAAACCCTCCGCGATGCGCACCAGCAGCGGTTTGACGCGGTCGGCGATGTCAGCGCTGCCGGGCTCGAAAAAGCCATCGCCCTTGATGGTGACGATGGACCGGTCGGCCAGGTCACTCACGGCCACCAGGCCTGCCTCAATCTCGGGCTTGAGGAAGCCCGCCAGGCGCGGGGCCGGTGCGGCCACGGGCGGTGGCGGCGGTGCCGTGACCGGCGCCGCCTTCACGTCCAGGCTTTGCAGTGCCGAGAAGGTGGCATCTGACTGGCTGTTGATGCCAAAGCGCATGCCGATGAAGGCAAACATCAGCAGCACGCCCACGATGGCGCCGATCACCCACATGGGCAGGCCATCGCTCAAGCGAGCAGTCTGCGCGGGCACGCCCTGCCAGCGCGGTGACAAGGTCTTGTCGTAGCCGCCCCGGCTCTTGCGCAGCAGGTCGGCCAGGCGCACGCGCACGCTGTCGAGCTGGGCTCGGCCATCGGTCTGCACCTTGTAGCGGCCTTCAAAACCGAAGGCCAAGGCCACGTACAACAACTCCAGCAAGTCGCGGTTGGTCTCGATGTTCTCGGCCAGCTTGGACATCAGCTGGAAGACTTTCTCGCCGCCCCAGGCCTCGTTGTGGAACTGCACCAGCAGGCTTTGCGCCGACCACGCGCCCGAACTGCCCCAGGGGGTGCTCGCGGCCGATTCGTCCAGCAGCGTGCACAGCACGTAGCGCGCGGCAATCACCTGCTCGTTGGGCAGGCCGCGTTGGCGCGACTGCGCCTCGAACTTGCGGATGCCATCGGCCAGCGCGTCTTTCAGACCAGCTGGATTGGGGTGCTGGGCCATGGCGCGGATGCGCGGTGCGGCGTTCAGCAAGGGCGCAGCGGCCGACACCAGTGGGTTCAGGCTGGCGCTCATCAGCGCATCCAAAGTGACCGAGCCAGCGCCAGGCGGCAACCCGCCAATGGGCGCGGACGACTGCGCAGCGGCAGGCGCAGCAGCACCGGCGGCAGGCGCCCCCGGCTTGCGCCCCGCGCTGGGCTTGATGATGGTGCGGTCGGATTCGAACGCGGCGAAAGGATCTTCTTCGCTCATGGCAACCTCAAGAACTCAAGGGACCGCTTGATGACTGGGCTTGGCGCCCGCGTCACGCGCGGATGGCCCAGAACTGCAACTCCAGGCCCGGGAACTCGCCAGCGATGTGCATGGCCAGGCCGCCCGAGGTTTCCAGCTGCTTCCACATGTCGTTGCCACGCGTGTCCAACTCAAAGTAGTTGAAACCGGCGTGGTACGGGATCTGGCGCGGCGCCACCGGCAACGGCCGCAGTGTCACGCCCGGCAGCTGCAGGTTCACCAAATCGCGGATGCGCTCGACCGTGCCGATCTTGACCTGCGTGGGAAAGCGCACGCGCAGTGCATCGGCCGGCATCTGCGCGCCCACGGCCAGCACGAAGCTGGCGTTGCGCTGCAATTCAACGTCGGGGATGGTGGCCACGCGGATGCCGTACTTGCGGTCTTGCAGCTCAATCGGGATGGCGGTTTGCTCCAGCACCGCCGACAGCGATTGGCGCAGGTCCTGCATGACGGCGCGAAAGCAGGGCGCCAGGTCGTCGTGCTTGTACTCGGGCAGGTTGGCGGGGCGGCGCTTGTCGCGGAAGGTGGACAAATCGCCGGCCAGGCTCAGGCAGGTGGCGTACAGGCGCTCGGGGTGCAGCACCGACAGCTTCTGCAGGTGCACGAACACCGGCTCGTTGCGGTTCACGGCTTCCAGCAGCAGGAAGTCGGCGATCTCGCCCACGCCGCCTCGGCCGCCCTGGCCCATGCGGGCGGCCAGGGCCTCGCCGCGTTGGTGCAGCATGCCGTGGATCTCGCGCACATAGCCATCGAGGATGGCGTTGTTGGGCGCGTGCAGGGTGGGCGCGACGTAGGTGGTGTCCAGGATCAGGCGGTTGTCGGCGCGGCGCTCGACGATGCGTGCGGCGCCCAGGTGGGTGTAGCCCTCGCTGGCATCACGGGCCAGGATCAGGCGCAGGTTCAGGCGGCCGATCTGCAGCGGCGCTTCGCGCTCGGCGGTGGCGTTGGTGTCGGCCACGTCGACCTCGGCCACACGGAAGCGAGGGGGCATGGAGCCGCCCGAGTCTTCGGCGTCGGATTCGGCCACGCCGGGGCGGGCCAGCGAGACGGCCAGCACGACCAGCTCGTTGCGCGCGTCCAGCGGCACATCGAGCGCGGCGGGGGCGGCGTCATGGCCGGGGATGTGGAAAGCGGTGCCATCGGGCAGCACGCCGCTGGCCGAGGCCAGGGCGATCTTGCCCTGCGCCATGGCCGCTTCGTCGAGCACCAGCGAGTAAAACCCCCAGCCGTAGCCCAGGCTGGAGGCCAATCGCGCATCCAGCTGATGCGCCAGGTAACGATCGTGCTGCTGGAAATGTTGCGGCTGGAGGAACATGCCCTCCGTCCAAACCACCTTGTTGTGCCAGGTCATATCCGAATCGTGTGTAGGGCTGATCTTGAACTGTACGTTACAGAAGGGGCATGACAGGGCGGGGAGACCCCCCTAGCAGCTCAAAAATCGCGTGCAGTTTGGAATCAGTCGGCGCAAAATTGCCACAGGTTGATTTCGGCCTGCGGGTCGGCTTTTCATGGAGGCACCCCATGGACATCAAGCTTCACCGATTGGAATCGTTTTCAGCCCAGGACCCCCAGGGCCGGGCGCACAAGGTTTACGGCTACGAACTCATGGCGCGCGCCTACCCGTGGCTGGACGCGGCCGTGCAGTGGGAGCCCACCGGGGTGGTTGAATACAAGCTGGCCAGTGGCGAGCACCTCGACCTGGGGCGTGATGGCTCCTTGCATGGCGCCCAGAGCGGCGTGCACCTGCGCCGCACCACTTTCGCCAGTTCAGACACAGCGCACTGAACCGCCCCCTTGATTCAGGGCGGACAGTGCCCGCTGAAGTCTCTATGATGTCAGCTTGAGCCCCCGGCGTGTCCGGGGTGCCCCCATTGTTTGACCTCGGGAGATTGCCCATGAAATTCGCTCAATTCGCAGTCCCCGCTGTGGCCGCCCTGATTGTGCTGGCCGGCGGTGTGTTTTCCCCGGCTCAGGCCGACAGCGCCCTGGACATCGGCTCCAAAGTGCCTGACGCCAAGGCCATCAAGGAAGGCCTGTTCCCCGAAGACGCTTGCAAGGAGCTGGAGGCCAGTGGCTTCAAGTGCATGGGCTTCAAGCCCGCCATCCGCTATTCGCTGCCAGCGTCGTCCTTCCAGTTGGGCTCGGCCGAAGTGCCACCTTCGCTGAAAAAGCAGCTCGATGTGTTCGCCGAGGTGCTCAAGTCCAAAAAGGGCTCGGGCAGCGTGGTGAAGATCGAAGGCCACGCGGATGCGTCGGGTTCGGCCGAAGCCAACCTGGTGCTGTCGCAACGGCGCGCGGATGCGGTCAAGTCTTACCTGGTGGAGCAGGGTGTGGACCCGACCCTGCTGGCCTCGGTCGGCGTGGGCACCAAGAACCTGAAGAATGCCAGCAACCCGTTTTCGGGTGAAAACCGCCGCGTTGAAATCGGCCGTCAGAACTGATTCAGCCGGAACACGCTGACCGCCTTCACCAGCTCGGCGGCCTGATGCTTCAGGCTCTCGGCCGCCGCCGCTGATTCTTCCACCAGGGCCGCGTTCTGCTGCGTGACCTGGTCCAGCTGGGCCACCGCGCCACTCACCAGGTCGATGCCGCTGGTTTGCTCTTGCGTGGCCGAGCTGATCTCGCCGATCAGGTCGGTCACGCGGCGCACCTGGGCCACGATGTCGTCCATCGTTTGCCCGGCGTCGTCCACCAGGCGCGAGCCGGTCTGCACCTTCTCCACGCTGTCGTTGATCAGGCCCTTGATCTCTTTGGCGGCGCTGGCGCTGCGTTGCGCCAGGCTGCGCACTTCCGAGGCCACCACCGCAAAGCCACGGCCTTGCTCGCCCGCGCGGGCGGCTTCCACGGCGGCGTTCAGCGCCAGGATGTTGGTCTGAAACGCGATGCCGTCGATCACGCCGATGATGTCGCTGATCTTGCGGCTGGACTGCGTGATCTCGGCCATGGTGCCGACCACTTGCGCCACCACGCTGCCCCCTTTGGCGGCCACGTCGCTGGCCGAGCTGGCCAGTTGCGAGGCTTGGCGCGCGGTGTCGGCGTTATGACGCACGGTGCTGCTGAGCTCTTCCATCGAGGCGGCCGTTTGTTGCAGGTTGCTGGCTTGCGTTTCGGTGCGGTGGCTCAGGTCGGTGTTGCCGGTGGCGATCTGGCTGGAGCCGGTGGCGATGTTCTCGCTGCTTTGGCGCACGGTGCCCACGGTGAGGATCAGGCTGTCGTTCATGGCCTTGAGGGCGGTGAGCAACTGGGCGGTCTCGTCGCTGCCGCTGGTGTCGATGTGCGAGGTCAAGTCGCCACTGGCCACGGCCTGCGCCACTTTGACCGCGCGGCCGATGGGCAGCACCACGCCGCGGCTGACCACATGGCCGATGCCGAAGAACAAGGCGCCCGAGATCAGGGCGGTGACGACCATGACGGTGCGTGCGAGGGTGGCGGTTTGGTCGCTGGCGGCCTGGGCGGTTTTGGTTTGCGCTTCGATCAGGTCACCCAGCTCACCCATGGATTTTTCCAGGCTTTCAAAGGCGCCTTGAAACGAGGCCAGTTTGGCCTGGGCCGCATCGCGGTTGGTGAAGGCCAGTCCGATCACCTCGGTGGCGCTGGCCAGGTAGGCGTTCAAGGCAGGGCGGACCTGGGCAGAGGCCTTCACGATCTCGGCGTCCAGCGGCAATTCGTCCAGGGTCTTGAACGAGTCGCGGAAATTGCCGATGTGCTCGGCCAGCGCGGCCTTGGTGTTTTTTTCTTCGGCCGCGTCTTGCTGCAGCGAAGCGAGCATGGCGCTGAGCACGTCGGCGCGCAAGGCGTCGTGCATCATGTCGGCCTCCATTTGCGCGCGCAAAGCCGTGCCGATGGTGGCGATCTTGGCGGTGTCGGACGACAGTTTGTAGACCGCCGAGTAGCCCGTGGCGCCAATCAGCACCATCATGACCAAGCCAATCAGGCTGAAGCCCAGCAGTTTTTGTTGGATGGTGAGTTTCATGCTCGTGCCCTTTCTGATTGCCAAGCTCAGAACTTGATCGAGAAGCCGACCGTCCACTGCCGATCGGGGGTGTGATCGTTGGCGCCGAATGAGACGGCGCTGTCTACCTGCATGGTCGGGGTGATCAGGTAGGCCATGCCGACGTCGTAGGTGACGACGGAGCCGCCGTTCTTGGCCGAGGTCAACTGGTGGCCGGCCACTTCCACGAAGGTTCTGAATTCGTCGGTCCAGGCTTTGCCGACCACGACAGCCAGAGAGCCCGCGACATAGTGCTCGCCCGCGTCATTGGTGTCGCGCAGCACGCCGGGCATCAGGCCCAAGGACCAGTCTTGCGGAAACTCCCACTCGGCCACCATGCGCACCGAGGGGCGCACGCCGTGGCCACGGAAGGGCTGCGAGCCGCTGTCCAGATCAGCGTGGAAGAGCCAGCCCACGGAGGGGCGGCCGGTGGCCTCGTCGCCATCGTGGGTGTGCCATTTCAGGCCGATGGCCACGTCGGCGAAACCATGGTCCTGGCCGTCGCGGATGAAGCCATCGGTTTCCAGGCGCAATTCGGTGTTCTCGGTGAGGCCGTAGCGCAGCAGGGTGGGGGTGGTGCGCGTGGTGGTCTTGACGCCAGCGACCTTGTCGCTTTCAGAAGCGAAGGAGGTCTCGATCTGGAAGCGGCCTTTGCCCACGACGTTGCTGGATTCGACCACATCGGGGCGGTCGGTGGCCATGGCTTCTTCTTCGGCGTGTGCGGCCAGGGGCAGCAGCAGGCTGGCGGCCAAGCCGACAGAAATGATCTTGGTGGGGATGCGTGCAGCCATGGCGGCTCCTGAAAGGCTGATGAAAGGGTGACTTCACATCAGTCAGTACTTCAGGATTGATGCACTGTTCATAACGTCAATTCAGGCGGGGGGTGTAGGCCCGCCGTGGTGCATCGCTGACGTTTTCGGAAAGTGCTGCGGCTTTCCGTGACAAATGCACGGATTTGCCAAGGTGCCTGGAGGCCTACGGAATCATGTGCGTGGTCTGCCCCGCATTCGCGAAGGTGATCACGCCACCCCAGATGCAGTTGAGCATGGAGATGTTGTCCAGCGCCGGGAAGTTCTGCAACATCACCGTGGCGGCGCCGGGTGACCAGGGGGCGGGCGTGTTGGGGATGCACGGCATGGGCGTCAGCACCCCCAGCGCGGCGGCGGTGGCGGCGGCGACCATGGGGTTGCCCGGGCAGTTGCACATGCCGAAGGGCGGGATGTTCATGATGGGCACGTGGTCCATGATGTTGGCCGCGACCATGTGGCTGGTCATGATGGGCTTGGGCGTGGGGATCAGCGTGCTGGGGGCCACGCCGAAAGTGCACTTCATCATGGCGCCCATGCAGGTTTGTTGGGGCATGTCGGGGCTCCTTTAAACGGCGGCGGTTCAGGCGGAAGGCGTGGCGCTGGTCCACACCGTGAGCGCGCTGAAGTTGTCATGGCTGGGCTTGTGGGCGGCGTTGGTCAGCACGGTGGCTTCCAGCACGTCCAGCCAGGCTTGGGGTGATGGCGCATCGATCAGCGATTGCTCCAACACCTCATCGTCCACATACTCCCACAGCCCGTCGGTGCAGAGCAGGAAGACATCGCCATCTTCAACCGCCACGGCCTGTTCCGGCACGCCCACTTCCAAATATTCGGCCGGGGTGCCCAGGGCCGATTGCAGTTCGCTGCGCTTGGGGTGGGTGCGCATGTCTTCGGGCTTGATCAGGCCGCCGTCGGCCAGGGCCTGCACCAGGCTGTGGTCGCGCGTGCGGGTCTGGATGCGGCCTTGGCGGAACCAGTACACGCGCGAATCGCCCACGTGGGCCCACAGGGCGGTTTGGTCGATGAAGTCGATCGCCAACAGGGCCACGGTGGTGTGCATGTTGGCTTGCACCGTGCCATCAATGCGGTGATCCAGGATGACGTGGTTGGTGCCGACCACCAGTTCGCGCAGTTGCGGCGAGGTGGTGGCCGGTTGCGCGGCAAAGCCGTTGAGCACGTTCTGCACGGCCAGCTTGGAGGCGATGTCGCCACCGCCATGGCCACCGGCGCCATCGGCCATCACGCAGCACAGGTGGCGGTCGGAGTTCCAGTGGCCGCAGGCGTCTTCGTTGTAGCTGCGTCCGCCTTGCTTGGAGATGATGGCGATTTCGAGTTCCACGGGCGGGGCTTCTTTCTTCTCAGTGCTTGCCGTCTTTGAGCTGGTCGATGTGGGCCTCGTAGGCGCGCAGGAATTCGCGGCCGAACAGGTCGTGGAAGTCTTCAGCGGCTTCTTCGGAAATCTGGCCGTAAAGCTCTTGAAAGACTTCCCAGAGCTTGGCCTTGCGCGTGGCAGGCAGCAGGCTGTTGATCACGGATTTCTGCGTGAGCTTGCCTTCCAGGATGGCCGGGTCGAAGCGCTTGAGCACGCCTTCCAAGGCCGCCTTCATGCCGGCGACAAAGCCGAACTGGTGGGCGCGCAGGTCGTCGTAGGCATCGCGCATGGCGGGGGCTGGCTGCATGAAGCCGCGCGCGGGTGGGGTCAGCAAGTGCGTCAGCGCGACCTCGACCGAAGGTGAGAACTTCAGCGGGTTGTTTTCACGCGCGACGATCATGGTGACCTCGGCGCGGATCTCGCGCTTGAGGGCGGCGCGGGCCACCAGCAGGTCCACGGTGCCCTTGGCGGATTCGTGCAGCAACTGGCCGATGAGTTTCATCATCTCGGGCGTCAAGGCATCGATCTGCAGGCTGGGCACGCCCAGGCCTTCGCGGAAGGCGGCCAGCAGGGCCTGGACATCGGCGCTGTCGGCAGTGCTGGAGGTGGGGCGCGGTGCGGCTGCGGGCGATGGCACATGTGCGGGTGCCGGGGCGGCGGCAAAGGCGGCCGGTGGCGGCGTCGGCGTGGCTGCCGGTGCGGTGGGCCTGCTGGCGGGCCGGATGATGGTGCGCCCTTCGGCGCCACCGGCCTGGTCGCCCCAGGACAGGACCGCGCCTTGCGGAGCAGGGCCACTGGCGGGCGCGATCGGCGCTGCAGGTGGGGGTGCCGCTGGCTTGGGGGCCGCCACCCTGGGCGCGATGAAGGGCGTGTTCAGCTCGGACACGTTGTCGGCCATGGCATCGCTGCCCGCCGAGGCTGGCCCGCTCATGAAGGAGCGCAAGGGGTCGGTGTTTTGCGCGGTGTTGGGCTTGGCCAGCGGGTCCTGGAAGGCAGATCCTGCCAGCGGGTCGCCGCTGCGGTTGCTGGCCGGGCCCAGGCCGAACAGGTTGTCCAGCGAGTCTTCGGCGGCGGTGGCGCGGATGCCCACGTCGGGGACCAAAGGCGCTGCGGAGGGGCCGCCCAGGCCCAGGCCGAAGTCATCAGGGATGGCAGACGGTGCGGCGCCCAGGCTGCGGCCCAGGTCGTGGGCGGGCACGGGGTCGGGTGCGAAGGGATCCCAATCCAGGGGGATGCCGCCAGAAGGCGCGCTGGCGGCGGCCGGGCTGGGGCTTGGGCTGCTGAAAGGTGAGGGCGCCGGGCTGCCCCAGGCGGAGCCACCGCCGCTTGATCCCAGCGAGGCAAACGGGTCCATGGGCGCGGTGGCCGCAAACGCAGGCGGTGCGCCCGCCAAGCCGCCCCCAAAGCCCATCAGGTCCGCGAAAGGATCAGCGGGCGCGGCGGCACCCGCGCTGGCCTCAACCGACAACACATAGCCGCCAATCTGCACCTGGTCGCCCGCCTTCAAGGGGGCTTCAGCGCCATTGCCCAAGGCCCGGCCATTGACCAGCACCGGGTTGCTGCCCCGGTCGACCAGGGCGAAGCCACCGTTGCGGAACGCCACCTGCGCGTGCACGCGCGAGATCGTTCGCTCGGGGTCAGGCAGGATCAACTGGTTGGTGTCGGCCCGGCCGATGGTGCCGCCCAGTTCGTCAAAGGACGCGGACAGGCGCTCGGTGGGGCCGCCGTTGAAGGTGAGGATGGTCAAGGTAATCACGACTGGCAGCTTATCTCAACACGTAGAACTGTCCATCCACCACCGCCAACCGAATGGGCCAGGCGTGGCTGCTGCCCGACTCGGTGGGTGTGGTGCGCAAGATGGGTTGGCCGGTGGGGCCCAGGCATTCCAGCAAGCGGCCATCGGCCACGGGGCGCAGGACCAGGTCGGCGGCGGTGGGTGGGGCGATGCGCAAGGTCTTGCTGGCGCTGAGTTGCTGCACATGGGCCCGGAAGCGGCCGACATCGACGGCGGCCTCGCGCTGGTAAGCCAGGGCCAACTCTTCAAAGCGCAGGCGGGCGGCGGCGATGAAGCCTTCGGGGTCGCCCCGCGTCAGGTCGATGGCCAGGCGCTGCAGGAAGGCCAGGGCTTGCATCTTCAAGGCGGGCGTGATGTCGACCACGGGCGCGTCCAGCCAGCGCCAGCGCGGGAAGGTCACGGGCAGATCGACGGTTTGCGGCAGCAGCAGCGGGGTCTCGTAGACCTCGTTTTCGGGCAGGGCCCAATCCAGTTGGGCGAGGGTGCGCGCCGAGTTCTCGCTGGCGGGTTGGCCTTGCCGGGGCAGCAGCAAGCGCAGCTTCACCCAGGTTTGTCCGTCGGCCACGTTGGGGGTGGGCGGCGGTGGGGGTTGGCCGGGCGGCAGGTTGATCGGGTGCGGGTTGATCACCAGGCCCAGGCGGTTGCCGCCAGCCAAGGTGTATTCGTGCACCGGGACGCAGGCCACGTGGGTGCCGGGCGCGGTGCGCGCATCGACGCTGGCCACGGGCACGCCGTTGAGCACGGCCTCGGCCTGGCAGCCGGCCGCTTCGATTCGCAATAACAGCAAGCGCTCCATCAGCCCAGGCTCCAGTCCAGCAAGGGCATGGCGGGCAGCAGCGGGCGCGCTTGCCGCGAGGTGCCCAGCACCGGGTCGTGGATGGCCAGGGTGGTGGCCACCGGCTCGATCCGCAAGCTCAGGAAGAGTTGCACGCCGCCGCTGCCGGGCTTGGCGCGCAGCCCGGCCTCGCCCACGATGGCGCCGGTGGCAGGCATCGTGGGGTGCAAGGCGACGTGGTCGGGGGTGACGATGGGGTCCATCTCCAGCTCGAAGGGGTAGCGCAGCTTGACCACGGTGGGGGCCAGGACCTCGGGCAACAAGGGCAGCTTGCTGTCGCGCAGGATGCGGGTGCGCAGGGGCGTGCTGCCTTGCGCGCGCAGGCGCAAACGGGCGCGGGCCCCGGCCAGGCTGAGTTCGCCGCTGAGCTGCAGTTGCAGGGCGCAGGCGACCATGTCGATCCAGCCTTCCAGCCGCATCACGGGTTCGTCGGGCAGGCCTTGGGGGCCTTCGCGCCAGCCCCAGCTCAGCCCGGCCTGTCCTGCCATCAGCGAGGGCTCGATGTCCAGTTGCGCGGCGGTGGCGCCGCTGGTGCGCTCAAAGGCCAACAGCAGTTGGTTGGTGCTGGCCTTGAAGTCGTCGTGCAGGCGGGCAAAGCCGCGTTGCCAGGCGCTGCCGTCTTGCGCGATGCCGTCGCGTTCCAAGCGGCAGGTGGCGGGCTTGGTGGTGTGGCGCAGCTCCAGCAGCCACTGGTCGGCGGGGTAGCTCAGCACTTGCGTGGCAACCTCGCCCAGCGGGGCACCGTGGTCGCGCAGGCCGCAGCTGGCGACCTGCAGCGTGTGCCATTGCGGCGAGCCTTCATGGGCAATGCCCGCCACCAGGCCGTCAGGCACGGGCAAGGTGGGGGCGGCGTGCACCGGCCAGCTCACGGCGGTGGCTTCGTGGCCACGCCATTCCCACAGGCCATGTCCGCCAGCAAAGGCGACGCGAGGATGGGTGTGGTCGCCACAGCCACCCAAAGCGCGCACCTTCACTTGCAGGCGCGCGGGCGGGCCTTCGCCCGGTGCATGGGTCAGCACGTTCAGGCGTTCGGGCGGCAAGGGCTGGGTGGTGTCGATGCGCAGACGGGGCGGGGCGGCCGGGCCGGGCACGCGTTGCCAGTCCTTGTCGGTCAAGCGGTATTCATGGCGCCAGGCGGTGTCGATGGTGCCGATGTCGATGGCGTCCAGGTCGCAACTGAGGCGGGCCACCTGCACGTGGCTGGGCATGACGTCGCCCAGGCGGCCCAGGTCGGCCAGGTCGGCCACCACCCGCGCATCGGCGGCTTCGAAATCGGCGGGCGGCAGGCCGGTGTGGGGGCGGCCCGCGCTGGCGGCGTGCAGGCGCTGCAGTTCGTCGAGCGTGCGGCGCACCAGTTGATGGGGCTTGATGAACTCGCTGCGCCGGGCGTCGCCGAGGATGTCCTTGGCCCATTCGAAGCCGGGCTTGTCTTCAAAAGCCGGGCCCCACACGAACCACAGGTTGACGTAGCGGGCCACGCAGGGCCCTTCGGCCAGTTGGTGCTTTTGCGCGTGCTGCACGGCCAGGTCGATGAAGGCGCCGTAGCGATCACCCAGGCGCTCGAGCATGGCCGGCCACTGCAGCGCGAAGTAGGCGGCCACGCGGTGCACGAAGCGTTCGCGGGCCACCTGCGCCAGCAGGTCCATTTGTTGGGGGCTCAGTGACAGCATGGGGTGCTCATCCTGCCAGGGTTCGGGTGTCGGTCATCAACTGGCCGACGCTTTCGCGCCACCACGTCCAAGCCTTGGGCGTGGGTTGGGCGATGGCGGTGATGGGGCCGAAGAACTGCAGCAACTGCGGGGCCGACAAGCTGGGCAACAGCACGCGCAGGATGCGACGGTCGTACCAGCGCAGGGTGAAGCGCTGGCCTTGGGGCGTTTGCGCTTCGTTCAGATCGCGCAGGTGCTCGCGCAGTTGGCGCAGGCCCAGGGCGCTGACCACCAGCACACCCCAGTTTTCCATGGTGGCGCTGGCCTCGTTCAGGAGCCAGTCGGTGAAGGGCGAGTTGGGTTTCAGCTCGACCAGGTAGGGCGCCTTGGAGGCTTCATCGGGTGGCAGGGCGCCGCGGTGCAGGCAGTCCCAGCCCAGGATGTCGGCCTTGAGCAGCGCCTCGGTCAGGCCGGGCACCTGCGAGGCATCGATCACCGCGTAGACGTGGGCGTCGGACTGGGTCCACAAGGTGGCTTTTTGCTGGGGCAAAGAAGACGGTGCGGACAAGGGGACACTCCAAATGACAGTGCCCCCGAGGGTATCGAAAAAAACGGGTTTCTCGGACCCTGCCTGCAGGTACTTGTTCAGGGCGAACCCGTGTTAGGTGCTCCGGCTGTCGGCCCTGGCGTTTGGGGTGGTCAGGGAACGGGTATGCGAGGTCACAAAGAGGAAAGCAATTCGTTGATCGGTGCGGGCCGGTGCAGCAAGAAGCCTTGTGCAAAGTCAACACCGAGCTCGCGTAGTCGGGCGAGCACCGCGGGGTCGTCGACAAACTCAGCCACCGTTTTCACGCCCATGACCTGGGCCACATCGACGAAACACCGAACCGTGGCATCGTCGAGCGGATCGGTCAGCAGGGTGCGGACGAACTGCCCGTCGATCTTGAGGTAGTCGACCGGCAAGGCCTTGAGGTAGCCAAAGGACGAGGCGCCCGCGCCGAAGTCGTCGAGCGCAACCCGAACGCCCGCGGCCCTGACCAACTGCACAAAGGCCGTCGCGTCGGCCATGTTCGTGATGGCGGCGGTTTCCGTGATTTCCAGGCACAGCTTGCTGCGCAGTTCGGCCCCCATGGCCATCAACGCGTCACCGGCCCACTGGTGGAAATTTCGGTCTCCGACCGAGTTTCCTGAGAGGTTCACGCTCAAGGTGCTGACCGAGTGGCCTGGCGGGCACGCCGCCAGCCAGGCCATCGCGCGGCTGAGTACCCAGTGGTCAATCCGCTGAGCCAGGTGGAAGCGCTCGGCCGCGGGCAAAAACAGGCCGGGCGGAACCAGCGTGCCATCGCGTTCGACCATGCGCACGAGAACCTCGGCGTGAGTGCCCCCGGCGCATCGGGTGAGTGGTGTGATGCGCTGCGCGAAGAGCACGAACCGATCTTCGTCAAGGGCCTGCTCGATGCGCGTGGCCCACAGCATTTCCCCATGTCTCGCGTGGATGGACTGGTCGCTGTCCATCCAGGTGCACACGCGATTACCGCCTTCTTCCGTCGCCGATCTGCAGGCCGAGTCGGCTGCCTGAAGCACCGGGGAAATGGCATCCCACCGTTGATCGACGGTCACGAGGCCGATGCTGGCGCCGACGCGAAACCGGCGCTCGCCATGGGCGAAGCGAAACTCGTCCATCCGCTCGCAGATTTGCGTGGCCACCTTTTTGGCCTGCTCGGCCGGACAGCGCTTGAGAATGATGGCGAAGTCGTCATTGCCCAATCTGGCGAGGCAGTCGCTGGTGCGAACAAACGCGGCCAGAATTCTGGCGACCTCCTGGAGGGCCAGGTCGCCGACGGTGTGGCCACCGGCATCGTTGACCCTGCTGAAGTCGTCAAGATCGACGAACAGCAAGGAATGCTCACTGCCATCGGCGTGCGCCAATCGCAGCACCTCGCCGAGTTGCGCTTCGAACTCGGTGCGGTTGACCAAGCCTGTCAGTGCATCGTGCGTCGCTCGAAATCTCAGCTCGGCAGCCGCCTGCGCCGCTGCGGTGTCGGCCTTGCCCAGGCTTCGCGTCGCTCGCCGCCCTTCAAGGGCCGAGGCCACCGCCGTGGCGAGCTGGAGCATGATTTGCCGCTGGCCGGCGTCAAGCTGGCGAGGTTGGTGATCGATCACGCAGATCGTTCCGATGCGCTCGCCACAGTTCAGCCTGATCGGCGCGCCTGCATAGAAGCGCACATGAGGGGGGGCGGTGACCAGCGGGTTGCTGGCAAAGCGTGAATCCAGGTGGGCGTCCGGCACTTCAAACAGGCCGTCGTTCAGCACCGCGTGAGCACAGAATGCGATGCCGCGCGGCGTTTGCCGCACGCCGGGCAGCCCGATGGCGGCTTTGAACCACTGTCGATCGGTGTCGAGCAGGCTGACCAGCGCGATGGGCGCCCTGCAGGCCAGCGCGGCCACCTCCGCCAAGGCGTCGAACTCGGCCTCCGGTTCCGTGTCGAGCACGTCCAGCGCGAGCAAGGCCTGGATTGATGCCGTTTCGGACAGGTGCTTGGCCGTGTTTTGCATGGAGACGCTCTCTGATTTTTGGGTTGTGCAGCTATATCGGAACGCCGTGATGCGAACTTTAATTCGACCAAAACATCCAAAGTAATTATTTCGTCCATCTGGCGCTGGTATGCGCCAAAATGCACCGGCCGCATGACAAGCTACGCACACGCCCATGACCCCGCCCGTGACGCCAAACGACCACCGCTCCTACACCACCGTTGATGTTGCCAAGCGGCTCGGGGTGTCGCTCCAGACTGTTCAGCGGTGGGTGGACGCTGGGCATCTCAAGGCCTGGAAGACGCTGGGCGGCCACAGGCGCATTGACGCTGAGAGCGCCGAGCAACTGTTCAAGGCTCAGGCGCACAGAATCGGCACGTCGTCCGATTTGAAGCCGCCGGTGTTGGTCTCTGTCGTCGTGGTTGACGACGATGCCGCTGATCGGACGCTGATGGTCGAGCTCGTGGGCCTGGCCTTGCCCGAAGCTCGCGTCGAAGTGGCTGAAAACGGCTTCCAGGCCCTGGCCCTCATCGGGAAAGTCAGCCCCGACATCGTCGTCACCGACATCCACATGCCTCACATGGACGGCTTCGAGATGGTCCGCCAGATGATGGTCAACGAATTCATGCGGCCTAAGGCGCTCATCGCGGTGTCAGCGAATTCGGCGCATGAACTTGCCTCGCTGGGGCAACTGCCGCCGGGTGTGCAACTGTTCGCCAAGCCGATCGACCCTGCCCGCTTTGTGGCGGCGTTGCGCCTTGGGTTGGGGCCAGCGTAGTCAAGGCGCCTGCCTGGTGATTCATTCCACCAGGAACTGGCCGGTTCATGCTGATTCCTGAGGCTGAGGATCGATTGCGTCAGTGGCCATTCTTGATGCGCGGTGGGCCGTGAAGATCTTGGCGGGACTTGTTCAGTCAGCCACATGGCGATGCCTTGCATCACCAGGCGGATCAGGATCGCGCCGCTGCGGGCGAAGTCTTTGCCCGCCAGTCAGATCTGCACGCGCAGTTGCGGTGAGTTCGGGGCATCCCAGGCGCGGCGCACAGCCAGCTCCAGCAGGGCCGTGAGTTCGCCCAGGCTGTGCCCAATGGAGTAGGCCAGGAAGCCCCAGTCAACAGGGCACGACCTTCAGGGTTTGCTGGGTGATCTGCTGCGCGTCCAGCGCGTCCAGGATGGTATCGATGAGGTCGCGGCCGGTGGACGTGACGAAGTAGTTGGACAGGTCGGAAATGTCCTTGGCGATGTTCGTTCCCCAGGGCGGCGCCTTGCTGCGGTCTCCGTAGTCCCAGATCACCTTGGCAGGCGGCAGCCGCCGCAACTCTTCCTTGACGATGTTCATCTCGCGCAGGCAGGCCTGGTTCTTGTCCGCGGTCAGCGTGCCTTGGTACAGGTCGTTCATCAAGGTGGGGAACCTCGATCCCCAGCCCTTGGGCTCCAGGTTTCCGGAGATGGTGGAAAAGAAGGCGTGGAAGAAACTGGATGCGCCAATTTCGCTGGTGATGTTCGCGACTTGCAGGCCAATGGCCATTTGGCTAAATCTTGATGATGACGGTGAACGCGTCGCCCAGTTCATTCTGCAACTGCGAGCAGTAGCTGGGGATGCATCTCATAAGGGATGGCTGCCCAAATGGCTTCGATGGCGCTTCATTCGGGTTCAATCAGTTTGGACAGGTCCAGCTTGCGTGGCGACAGTTGAGAGAAGTACGCCTTGCTGATCAAGCCGGGCGTCTTTTTCAAGATAAATGCCCGGCAAACAGACACGGGTGCAAACTCCGTCTTACTGGCGCCATGGTCGATGACGACGGGCTGGTTGAAGTTGATGTTTTTGGGATCATCCAAGGGAAGAAACCAACGTCCCTGGTGGTTTTGAGCCATCACCTCGCCAAGATAACGGCCACAAGTCACCGCCAGGCTTTTGACATCCGGGTTTGATTTCGAGTTCAAAACTTTCAGGATGAACTTTTCGAGGGTGTCGAGGCTGCTGTCCGACATGTCCAGGCTCAGCTGATAGCCCTCTGCCTCCTTCTGCAGGCCTTCGATGCGGTCATCCATCTCCATCAGGAATTGTTGGAAGGCATCTTCTGCCTTTTCCTGGTCAAGCTGGTTCATGGCAGACGTATTTATGCTCGCGCAAATTCCACCAAATCTTCGGGGTAGAAGGGCATGTCACAGATGGGGCTGTCGTTGATGCCGAACAAGGTGGCCACGCCTGCCGCTTCCAGAGCCCAGTATCCGAAGATCCCTCCGCCATCCGGGCCTTTGTGGTTGTCGTGCCAATAAAGCTCGCTCCTGCTGCTGTACCCAAGCGCTCAAGAATTGACGAAAGGTGGCTGGCTTTATCCTGTTGCGTGGCGGCTTGAGTGGCTGCATACAGCGGTTGAACGAGGTTGGCGTGTTTTAACTGAATGGTTGCTTGCTCCGCAGTAGGGGGCAGTTTTTTGATCATGGCGTCCAGCAAGGCATCCTGGCCCGTGCTGTTGATCAGCCGCACCAATCGTTCAGGGTTCAGCGAAGCATGTTCAGCCAAGCCTGGAAATCAGGGGCAATCAACCTCATGTAGCGACGCGAGCAAGTCGCAGGGTCCGGCTCTTCATCCCAAGACCAATCGTAAACATGTCCAGCATCACGTCCGGTGGTCGACAGCACAATGCGATTGTCCGCCGGGTCACGAGCAATCGGCAGGATCTGCCGTGGGATCTGCCCTGCCAACGTGAACCCTTCGACCTCATGCCACAGGCTGTTTTCTCCTTCGCCAGCCAGCGGGAAGAACCAGGCCACCATGGATTCGACCTTCCCGTCCTGGGTGGTGAATCGTTTGGGGCTGGGTGCGCCGCCATTGTGTCGGGTCAAGAAATCCCTGTACGCAGCGGGCAGGGTCAGCCCCGAGCGCTGTTCGAACTCTGCCAGCTCAGTGTCGTTGGGCGCAGCAGCGCTGCCTGTGAATGCAATGTTCATGGAAGTGTCTGAGTGTCCGGTCATGGGCCTCTCCATTCAGGCCGCTGTGTTCTGCCGTTTTCCGATGGGGTCGAACGACACGGTTTGCCGACCGTTCAGAATTTCCCCTGGCATAAGCTGCACCTGCGTGAAAGTGCAGTCCTCGAACAAGGTGTTGATCAGGCAGGTTGTGGAAAGATCCAGCCCTTCCAGGGTGCAACGCTTGAACACCGAGCCGGACCAATCGGCCCGAAACAGGCTTGTGCGATTGAGCTGGCATGCTTCGATGACGCAGTCCAGCATCTCGCTTTTATTCATCGCTGTGTCCGAGAAGGTGCAGTCCAGGATCTCGTTGCCGATCCAGGTTGAACCTTGCAAACTGCTGCCCAGGCCGAACGATAGTCCGGACAAGCGGCTCATGGCAATGGTAACGCCGTCCAGATTCTGGACGGGGATGTCCGACACCTCGATGTCGCGGAGGTCATTCTCGGGGCTGTCCTGAGGACCTGTTTTTTGCCGGGCCACCAAGGCCTCGAACTCTGGCTTATTCAGTTTTCTCATCTTTGGCACCTAGAAAAAGATGACGTTCTTGGCGAGTCCCACAATGTCCAGTGCATGCTGCAGTTCCGTGACGTGTTCGGCCGACATCTTTGCGGTGTCGACGATGACGTTCTCGCCCGCAGCGACCTCGGCGCTAATCTTCTGGACGGCGGCCGGGGTGTTGTAGCCCTTGGGCGCGTACTGGGAGTTGAAGCCTTTGACGTCCCACTTTTGCCCTGCGGCATCAATGAACTCTGAGGACCCTGTGGGATCCCGGGTAATGGGGCGGGGTAGTTTGCCCTGTTCTTCAAGCTGCAAGCCGACCTCAGCCTCACGCATGGTCTTGGGCGTGACCTTGCCACCTTGGGCGGGGTCCGTCGCCAGTTCATTCAGGCGGTCAAGCCTGGTCTTCTTAGGGGGAGGAGGCGGTGGCGGTGGCGCCTCCTCCTTTGGTCGATTCGCCAATTTGCTCGGCGACTGCGCCTCCGACACCACCTCCTTGGCCGCCGAGCCCTGCCCCCGGTGCGGCTTGAGCCTCGGGTCCCGCATCAAGGCCGCCGCGTTTTCTTCCACCCAGGCCGCAAATCGCGGCCCCAGTTTGCTTTTGCGTAACTCGGCCACCAACTCGCCGATCTTGTTGACGCCTTTCTGGGTCAGCCACATGGCGATGCCTTGCAGCACCAGGCGGATCAGGATCGCGCCGCTGCGGGCGAAGTCTTTGCCCGCCAGTCGGATCTGCGTGCGAGGCTGTGGCGAGTTCGGGGCATCCCAGGCGCGGCGCACGGCCAGCTCCAGCAGGGCCGTGAGTTCGCCCAGGCTGTGCCCAATGGAATAGGCCAGGAAGCCCAGCCCCAACCAGCCCAACACCGCCAGCCCCAGGTCGAAACCCACGGCGGCACCACCCACCGCACCCGGAATGGCACCCGCACCACCAAAGAAGGCCCCGACCACCGCGCCGATCGCACCGCCCAGCGCCGTGCTGGCCGCCAGTGCGATCAAGGCCTGGATCAAGCCCGGGATCAGGGCGTCGAGGAACTGGTTGAGCTGGTAGCCGGTTTCCTTGTAAACCTCGGCAGGCATCTCCATCACCCCGATCTCCTAAGCCTCTTTCAAAGCCTTGAGGTTGTCGGTGCAATCCAGCGGCCCCAGCCAGTTGGTCCAGCGGCTCATGGCGGATCAGGACGCCAGCGGGTCCGCGAAGTCCTTGGGCGCGGCCGGATCGGCCGGTGCGGCGGGCGCCACGGGTTGCGCGCCGCTGCCCCCACCGCCGGAGTTGATGTTGACCAGGGGCGCGCCCACGATGGCCACGCCCGCCGGGCCCAGCACGATGGAGTTGCCGCCGGCCTTGAGCGTGAGCGTGACGCCAGCTTCCAGGGTGACGTTCATGCCGCCCTTGATGTGCACATCGGTGCCGGCCTTGAAGGACACGCCGGTGCCCGCTTCACCCGCCAGGTCCTTGGCCGACTTGAGGCTGTACTGGCCGCCCGACTTGATCATCAGGTCGGTGGCCGTTTGCAGGTGCATGTCGCCGCCCACCTTGTGCTTGAAGTCCTTGCCCACTTCCAGCTGGTGGTCGTTGCCGACCTTCTCGGTCAGGTCGTTCTTGATGGTCACGAACTCGTCGTTGCCCACCGAGTGGGACGAGTCGTTTTTGACGTTGCGCAGGAAGTCTTTCTCGGCCTGCAGCCAGACGTGCTCGGAGCCCATCTTGTCTTCGAAGCGCAACTCGTTCGAGGTCGATGTGCTGCCGCCCTTGCTGGATTGGCTCTTGAGCGTGCTGACCGTGGCGTGGTCGGGCAGCTTGTAGGGCACGGTTTGTTCGGCGTTGTAAACGCGGCCGGTGATGAGCGGCTGGTCCGGATCGCCTTCCAGGAAATCGACCACCACCTCTTGCCCGATGCGGGGGATGTTGATCATTCCCCAGTTCTTGCCCGCCCAGGGCGACGACACGCGCACCCAGCAGGAGCTGTTCTCGTCTTTCTTGCCTTCGCGGTCCCAGTAGAACTGGACCTTCACGCGGCCGTACTCGTCGGTATGGATCTCGTCGCCGCTGGGGCCCACCACGATGGCCGTTTGCGGGCCCGCCACGCGAACGCGGATGGCGCGATCGGGCGAGCGGAACACCTCGCGGCTGTCCAGCGCGGTGAACTGGCAATTGAAGTAAGGCGCCGCACCGCTTTGCCCTTCGTACTCGCCATAGCCCATCTGGATGCGGGTGGAGGTGACGATGTGCTCGCGGTTCTGGTCCTCGCGCGGGAACTCTTTCAGCGTGAAGCGCGAGCCGGTGACCAGGCCGCGCACATTGCCTTCGCCATACACCTGGGCGTGCAGCGACTGAAAGCCTTCCAGCCGCAGGTTGGCATAGCGCTCGCCATCGGCCTTGACCAGGTGGCGGCCGGGGTAGTCGTAGACCTCGCCGCTGGCGTGCGAGTGCGAGCGCGCCAGCACAGCATTGGCCAGCAGGTTGGTCGAGGGCGTGGTGAAGTTGTAGTCGGTCAGCGAGACCTTGCCGGTGCGGATCTCGTGGTTGAACTGCCAGCGCGTGATCGCCTCCAGGTCGATGGCGCCAGACAGCGTCTCGCGGTAGACCATCTCGGCATGGCCGGCGTAGGGCGTGTGGGCGCTGTCCTTGTTGGCCAGCACCAGCGTGTGCTTGCTGTCCTTGTGCTCGAAGTAGTAGTAGATGCCTTCTTCTTCCATCAGGCGGCTGACGAAGTTGAAGTCGCTCTCGCGGTACTGAACGCAATACTCGCGCACGGGGTGGCTGCCGGTCAGCTTGTCCGAGAAGTCGGAGGAGTACTTCTCGAAGATCTGCTTGAGGATGTCGGGCACCGACTTGTTCTGGAAGACGCGGCAATCGTGGGTGCGCGTGAGCAGCCACAACCAGGGGCAGACCACCAGTTGGTATTCGAACAGGCGGCCCACGAAGCCCACCTGGCCAAAGCGCGTGACGATGCCGCTGAACTCGCGCTTGCCGCCATCGGCCAGCTCCAGCTTGACGGTGATGGGCTTGCCCAGCAGGTCGTTGACCGCGATGCCCTTGTCGTCAGACAGCGCGCTGATGTTGAACTCGTAAAGCTGGCCCAGCGACTCGGTGGCCGACATGGATCGCATCAGCAGCACGTCGTTGCCCAGCGGCGTGCTGATCTCCATCAGACGGGGGGGTACGGGCATGGTGGGGTCCTGAGGTTAAGGGTGTTGCGCGGTGAAGAGCCAGCCTGGCACGGGCACGCCGCCTTCGTTGCGAAGGTGGATGGCTTCGGCCCCAATGTGCACGAAGCCAGCCTGGCCGAGCACGTACTCGACATGGTCCTTGCGGTGGCTGTAGCGGCCGTGGGGATTGAGGTGGTACTGCTCTGCAGCATCGCCGCCTTCCAGGCTCTCCACGGTGAAGATCAGCCAGCCGCCGGGGGCCAGGGCGCGCCGCGCGGCGTGGGACACCGCTTCAAGCTTGCCAAAGTAGCACAGGGTGTCGGCCGACACAATCAGGTCATAAGCTTGGTGCTGTGACTGCAGGAAAGCCGTCAGCTCGGCCTTGATCAGCTCGTCGTAAACCTGCCGGGGCTGGGCCTTGGCCAGCATCTGGCCCGACAGGTCGATGCCGACCAGGCGCTGGGCATACGGCGCGATCAAGGGGCCGCACAGGCCGGTGCCGCAGCCTGCGTCCAGCACCTGCCATTGTTTGGCCGGGGTGCCGCCCAGGCGCTTGACCACGTCGGCCACATGCTGGGGCGCGCGGTAGGTGAGCATTTCCAGGTTGGCGTCGAAGCTGTCGGCGAACTCGTCGAAGGTGTTGGCGACGTAGGCGTCGTCCGCGCGTTCGGGCACGTCCTGGCCGGTGCAGGCGGCCAGGTAGTGCTTGGGCACGGGGTTGTCGGGCTCCTCAAGCAGCCATTCGCGGTAGACCTTGGCGGCTTCGTCGAAGCGCTTGAGCGTGTAGTACGCGATGCCCAGCATCTTGCGGGCGTGGTGCTGTTTGGGGTTGAGGATCAGGGCTTCGCAGAAGTGCCGCAGGGATTCTTGCGTGCGGCCCTGCAGCCGCAGCAGGTTGCCCAGGTTGTTGTGGGCTTCGGGGCGCGTGGCGTCCAGGGCCAGGGCCTTGGTGTAGGCCACCTCGGCTTCCTCAAAGCGCTCTTGCGCACGACGCAGGGCGCCCAGGTTGTTCAGGATGGTGGCGTTGCCGGGCGACATCTCGGCCGCTTGCTCGTAGGCATCGGCGGCCTCGGCCAGTTGCTTGGATTCCAGCAGCACATTGCCCAGGTTGTTGTACCAATCGGGCACTTTTGGGTCGAGCTCGATGGAGCGGCGGATGTGCTTGACGGCCTGATCGCTGCGGCCCATCTGGTGGTGCAGCACGCCCAGGAAGTGCACCGCATTGGCTTGCCGTGGCGTCAGCCGCAGAATGCGCTCATACATTTGCTGGGCGGCGTCCATGTGGCCGTTTTGATGCAATTGCATCGCGATGGGCAAGGCATCCTTCAAGCTGACATGCTGAAGTGTTTTTCCAGGCAAACTTGAGTGTCTTTTGGCGGGCATGTCTCATTATGTCGGCAATTATTTGGGGGTGGGGTCATGACAGGACGAATGGATTTTGGATTGCACGACGGGCCCTTTCGGATCGTGGTGCTGGGTGACTTCAGCGGCCATGGCCTGCGCGGCCAGGCCCACCCTCAGCACCTGGCGCAGCGCGTGCCCCAGCGCGTCGACATCGACAACTTCGAGGCGGTGTTCAAGCGCATGGGGCCGGCCTTGTCCTTGCCTTGGCCGGGCGCGGTGAATGATCGGCTTGATTTGACGTTTGGCGCGGTGGACGACTTCCACCCCGATCAACTGGCGGCACGCTTGCCGACGGTGAGCGTGGCCGCGCCAGTGGCAGCCTCGCCATCGGCCGCACCGGCTTCGGCCTCGCGCGAGAACGATGCCTCGACCCTGGAGCGCCTGCTGGGCCGCAAGCCCGAGCCTTCGGCCAGCACCGGCCTGGACGCCTTGATCCAGCGCATCGTGGCGCCATCCCTGGTGCCCGAAGTGCCCGCAGGGCACGCCCAATCGGTGGCGGCGCAGCAAGCCGCCCAGGCCGATCTGTGGCGCGCGGTGTTGCACCACCCCGCCTTCCAATCGCTGGAAGCCGCTTGGCTGGGTGTGCAGCAACTGGTGCGCAGCCTGGACCTGGATGGCGACCTGCAGTTGTACCTGTTGGACGCGAGCCAGGCCGAGTTGCAGGCCGATGTGGAAGCGGCCAATGGCGACGAAGGCAAGACCAGCCTGGCGCATGCCTTGCAGCGCTTGGCCGATGTGGACGAAGTCGATGAGCCGGCCGTGGCGCTGGTGGTGGGCCTGCACGCGTTCGGGCCTTCAGTGGCCGACCTGGGCCTGCTGGCCGCATTGGGCGCTTTGGCCCGCCAGGTGGGGGGCACCTTCATGGCCGCAGCCCAACCGGCCGTCGTTGGCCTGGCTTCCTTGGCGAATGGCCCGGATCCCGCGCATTGGCCTGGCATGGCCCCTGACGAGCAAGCGCGCTGGGACGCTTTCCGGCGCACGCCTGAGGCCGCTGGCGTGCACCTGGCCTGGCCTCGCATCCTGTTGCGCCTGCCCTATGGCCAGGCCACTGATCCCATTTCGGCCGGCCCCTTTGAAGAGATGGCGCCCGCCTTTGCGCACGAGCAGGCCCTGTGGGGCAACGGTGCGCTGGCCTGCGCGCAACTCATCGGCCAATCCTTCATGGACCGAGGCTGGGACATGCGCGTGGGCGACCTGCGCGATGTGGAGGACCTGCCCGCCTATGTGCTGGAGCGCGATGGCGAGAAGCACCTGCTGCCTTGCGCCGAGGCCAACCTGAGCGAGACTGTGGGCGACCGCCTGCTGGCCTTGGGCCTCATGCCACTGCTGAGCTACAAGCACCGCAACGCGGTGCGCGTCATGAGTTTCCAGGCCATGGGCTGATGCCCGATGCGGTGATGGTGGCCGACCCGACGATGCCGTTGTCGCGTTCCGGCAGGTGGCGGCTCCAGTGGTCCTGGCGACGCTGGACCACCACCACGCCCAGCAATGGCGGGGCCTCGTCCAGGCGCTCCCGCAGTTCTTTTTGTGAATCGCACAGGTAGCGGTTGCAGACGTCCGAGCGCATCTCGCGCGGCAAGGCGCATCCACCGGCCGTGTGGTTGATGCACGAGCCCACCTGGGTCTTGGGGGCCAGGCGGTCCAGGTAGGCCGACAGCACCTGAGCGGGTGACAGGTCCGGCTGTTGCGCCATGAAGCGGCGCACCGTGTCGGCCGACAGGTAGGCGGTGTCCCCACCCCGGGTGCAGCAGCCGCCACGGCACAGGGCGCACACCTGGCCGGGCAGTGTGGACCGGGCATCAACGGCCACGGTGTCCGAAGGCGGCACTTCATCGCCGGGCAAGAAGGCCTGCGCGATGACCTGTGCCAGGTGATCAAGGTAATGTTGACGACGGCGCTGTGCCAATTTGCGCTGGCGTGCGGGTCCGCTGGGCAGTGCCAGCCGCATGAACTGATCCGGCTGATGCCCTGGCCATGCGGACTCGACCGCGGCCCAATGGACGGTGTTCTCTGCGGACTCGGCCACCGTCCAGGCACGCAGGCGCTCGTCCTCAGCGCGGGCTCGGGAACGCTGCTCGCGCGTGTTTTTGGCCCGCCAGTGCAAATGCCTTGCAAAGGCCGTCTCGCCCATCGTGGCCCGCTGGTCCAGCACCATGCGGCAGGGCACCGCGTGGCAGATGGGGTAAGGCCCTGTTGCGCCGGGTGATCGCGCGGTGAGCTCGGTGCCGCACACCACGCATTCCAGGCGCATGGCGTGGCTCACACCAGCTTGGCGGCCTTGCGCTTGATCGACGCAAAGAAGCCCTTGCTCTGGTGCGTGGCCTTGTTCTGCGACAGCCCTTCCAGCTGGATGCGCGACGAGGCGATGTTCTTGCGCGCGATCTTGAGCATCGGGTCCATCTGGGTCTTCTTGATCTTCTCGACCTTGTCCATCCAGCCGGGCAGGCCGATGTCGGCCACGAAGAAGTTGGCCACCGACGAGGTGTCGGCGCAGGTCAGCAGGTAGCAGCCCAGAATGGGGCAATCTTCGAACACCGTGAGGTCGAGCGTTTCAGGCGTGGCCAGGCGGCGGTTGCCCGCGCGCATGTCCTTGATGGACAGGCCCAGCGAGAACAGCTCCAGGCCCAGGCTGGCCAGGGCGTTGGCCAAGCCGATGGCGGCCGTGGTGCCGGTGCCCATGTCGGCGAACAGCCCGGCGATCTTGGCGCCGGTGGCCGTGGCCTGCTGGGCCAACTGGATCGAGTGCTTGGCCAGGTCGCGCTGGATGAGGATCTGCACCGCCTCGGCCGCGGCCACCGGGTCGCCCCGCAGGAAGCCCTTCTTGTAGTTGCGGCACTGGTACAGGTTGTAGCCGTCTTCGACCACGGCCTTGCCCGCCTTGGCCAGCTTGCCCCCGCTGACGAGCACGCCAACCACGGGCACGATCTCGGCAATGATGTCGGCCAGCACGGCCGAGGTGATGGCCTCGATCACGTCATCGATGCCGTCCAGGTCAGCGCACTGCACGATGAATTCCTTCACCGCTTTTTCAACGCCGGGGATGGCCGAGACGCTGCTGGCCGTGGTCTTGGCCGGGCCGACCAGCTTGTTGCTTGAGGAGCGCGCCTTCTTGGCCGAGGTCATCAGCTTCTTGGCCACGGCCACCTTGTCGGTGGAGCCGAACTTGAGCTGGGTGCCCTTGAAGGTCTGTTGCAGCAGTTCGCGGCGGGCATTGGCGATCGCGCCCATGCCGATGTAGTCAGCGCGTGTCAGGGTGGTGGTGGCCATGGTGTGTTACTGCCTTGAGGGGATGGGGGTCAGGGTTGAACGGTGATGGTGCGGTCGGCCAGCTTGGAGCCAGGTTGGATGGCCTTGCAGGGAGCTTGGGGCTTGGCCGTGGGGGCCAGGTCGATCTCGAAGCGCTGGCCCCGCTCGTCGGTCACCTGCAGGGTGTGGCCGTCGGGCTCCAGGGTCAACTGCTTGATGAAACGGTCCTGCACGTCCTCTTCCATGTGCGGGTCGTAGCGGATCTGGTAAACCTGTTTCAACCAGACCTGCTGGCCGGTGGACAAGTCGAAGGCCTCGATGTAGCCCCCGTTTTGGCCCAGCCCCCGATCGCGGCCCCAATGCACGGCTTCTCATCCGTGATCTGCAGCAGGCCTTGGGGCGTCAGGCTCATGTTCTGGATGAAGCCGTCTTGCACGTCCTCTTCCATCTCGTCGTCGTAAACGATCTCGTAGACCCGCAGGCGCCAGGCGGGCATGCTGGCCCCTGGCGCGTACGCTTCGATGTACCCGCCGTTTTGCGCCAAGCCTGCATCCCGGCCCCAGTGCAACGCGCGAATTTCCAACGCGCCCACCTGAACGGGCGCCACCTTCGGCGGGCCGACCCGCTTGGGCGACATGCTCATGCCGTCCTTTTCCAGGAACTTCTGCCACTCAGGGTCGAACTTCTGCTTCGACACCGTCTCGGAGGCTTTCTGAAAGGCTTCGGTAAAACGTTTCATGAGGTGGTCTTGTCTGTCAGGTCAACCGAAGGGGTCCTTCAGTGAGGTGGTGGCGTCAGCGTCGGTGATGCCCAGGGTGGTGGCGCCGGTGCCCCCGCCCATGACGCGGGTGGCGCTGGTTCGGGCGAGGTGGTGCACCGCCCATTTCGTGCCATCGGCCGAACTGGACACGCCGAAGTGGATGAAGACGTTGTCTTCTCCGCCCTTGGCTCCAACGTATTCGTACATCTTGTAGGCGCGTTGGGTGATGAAGGTCACGTGGTCGAGCAGCACCGTGAAGTTGGCGTTGCCGCCCCCGTCCAGCCATTCGCAGTTGTCGGCGAAGTACTGCGTCAGCCCCGCGTAGGTGTTGGTGAACTCGGTCTGCCGGCGCTTGATCTCAGCGCAGAAGGCCGCGAGCTCTTCCTGGAGCAGGCCGCCGCTGCGCGCCGTCACGATGTTGCCAAAGGCCTGGACGCCCTGGCGGGCCTGAACGGGCGCGCCGCGGATCTCGGCCACCTTCTTCGTCGATTTGTCATCCTTGGTCGATGAGACGTGCTTGGTGACGAAATCGGTGGTGACGCCGTCTTCGGCTTCAGCCGTGCTGATGGTGTGGTAGTGACGGCAGGCGGGATACGCCCAGTTTTCCATGTTGAGCGCAAAGGCGCACATCATCTTGGTGATCTTCGTGAAACGAGCCTTGTGATAGTCGCTGTCGATGGGCGGCACGAAGGTTCTGGGCGTTGTCCCATTGATGCCGCGGGCCAGGTCGTCGATGGCCCCGATGTAGGGCGCGCCGACGGTGAAGCGAAGGCACGTCCCCTTGCTGGCCCATGCGCCCTGATCGAACAGGCCGGACATCATGGTTTCCAGCTGCGCCAGGCTGGTGGCGCCGCGTTGGTAGTTGCCGACATTGGTGGTGGCCCATTTCACGATGTCGGTGGGGCCGATGAGGTGGGGGCCACCAGCACCGTTCTTGGCGCTCAGGGCTTCTCGGATGGTTGGCATGGTGTGCTTTCAGTGAGGGGTTTCGAGCGGCATCAGCCGAAGTCGTACGAGAACTCGCCGTTGGCCACGCCAACGTTCACGCCTTTGATCTCGTGCCCTTCCATCATGCGTGTGAGGAACTCGCGCGAGACATCGGGCAGCATCGTGTTGGTCAGGATCGCATCGATCATGCGGCCGCCCGATTCACCTTCGGTGCAGCGCGAGACGACCAGCTTGACCACTTCGTCGCTGAAGTTGAAGGGGATCTTGTACCTGGCCTCGACGCGCTTCTTGATGCGCTTGAGTTGCAGCTTGACGATCTCGCCCAGCATGGTGTCGGACAGCGGGTAGTAGGGGATCGCGACCAGGCGGCCCAACAGTGCGGGCGGGAAGATCTTGAGCAGCGGCTCGCGCAGGGCCTTGGCCATGCCTTCGGGGTCGGGCATCAGGTCCGGGTCTTTGCACAGGCCCGCGATCAGGTCGGTGCCGGCATTGGTCGTCAGCAGGATCAAGGTGTTCTTGAAGTCGATGAAGCGGCCTTCGCCGTCTTCCATGAAGCCCTTGTCGAACACCTGGAAGAACATCTCGTGCACGTCGGGGTGGGCCTTCTCGACTTCATCGAGCAGCACCACGCTGTAAGGCTTGCGGCGCACGGCTTCGGTCAGCACGCCGCCTTCGCCATAGCCCACGTAGCCGGGAGGCGCGCCCTTCAGCGTGCTCACGGTGTGCGCTTCCTGGTACTCGCTCATGTTGATGGTGATGATGTTCTGCTCACCGCCATACAGGGCTTCGGCCAGGGCCAGCGCGGTTTCGGTCTTGCCGACGCCGGAGGTGCCCGCCAGCATGAACACGCCGATGGGCTTGCTGGGGTTGTCCAGGCCCGCGCGCGAGGTCTGGATGCGCTTGGCGATCATCTCCATCGCGTGGTCTTGGCCGATCACGCGTTGCGCCAGCAGCGACGACACCTTCAGGATGGTTTCGATCTCGTTGCGCGCCATGCGGCCCACGGGGATGCCGGTCCAGTCGCCCACCACGGCGGCCACGGCCTGGTAATCCACCGTGGGCAGGATCAGCGGGGTCTCGCCTTGCAGCGCGGTCAGCTTGTCTTGCACTTCCTTGAGTTGAGCCAGCAGGGCGACGCGCTCGGCTTCCACTTGCTCGGCGCTCTGAACGGGCGCTTCAACGGCGGCCACGGCTTCGGCAGCGGCTTCCAGGGGGCTGCCTGTGCCTTCAACGGGGCGGATGCCCGCGCGCAGCTTGGCGCGCAGGGCCAGCAGTTCATCGACCAGGGCGCGCTCGGAGTTCCAGCGCTCTTCCAGGCCAGCCAGGCGCGTGCGTTCGGCGGCCAGATACTCGGTGGCATCGCCTTCACGCTTACCGATGTCGATGCCGATGGCTTTCTCGCGGCCAATGATGCCCAGCTCGGTTTCCAGGGCTTCGATGCGCTTGCGGCAATCGTCCACTTCAGCGGGCGTGGCGTGCAGGCTCACGGCCACGCGGGCGCAGGCGGTGTCCAGCAGGCTGACGGACTTGTCGGGCAACTGGCGCGCGGGGATGTAGCGGTGCGACAGCTTGACGGCGGCTTCCAGCGCTTCGTCCAGGATCTGCACCTTGTGGTGCTTTTCCATGGTGGAGGCCACGCCGCGCATCATCAAAATGGCGCGTTCTTCGGTGGGCTCATCGACCGTCACGGTCTGGAAGCGGCGGGTCAGCGCGGGGTCTTTCTCGATGTACTTCTTGTACTCGGCGAAGGTGGTTGCGCCCACGGTGCGCAAGGTGCCACGCGCCAGGGCGGGCTTCAGCAGGTTGGCGGCATCGCCAGTTCCGGCAGCGCCACCGGCACCGACCAGGGTGTGCGTCTCGTCCACGAACAGGATGATGGGCTTGGGGCTGGCCTGCACTTCGTCGATCACGGCGCGCAGGCGTTGTTCGAACTCGCCCTTCATGCTGGCGCCGGCCTGTAGCAGGCCCACGTCCAGCGAGCGCAGTTCCACGTCCCTCAAGGAGGGCGGCACGTCGCCGCGCGCGATGCGCTGGGCGAAGCCTTCGACCACGGCGGTCTTGCCCACACCGGCCTCACCGACCAAGATGGGGTTGTTCTGACGACGGCGCATCAGGATGTCGACCACCTGGCGGATCTCGTCGTCGCGGCCGACGATGGGGTCCATCTTGCCGCTGCGCGCTTGTTCGGTCAGATCCACCGTGAACTTCTTCAGGGCTTCTTGCTTGCCCATCTGCGCGGGGGCCAGGGCGCCGCTGGCTTCGCCAGGCGCACCGCCAATGCCGGAGCCATCGCTGGCGCCCAGGCCGTCTTCGGGCGAGCCTTCGATGATCTTGGCGAGGTTCTCGCTCAGGTCATCAGGCTTGACCTTCTCGAACTGGCGCGAGATGGCGAACAGGGCGTTGCGCAGGAAGCTGGTCTTGAGCATGCCCAGCAGCAGGTAGCCGGTGCGCACAGCGCTGTCGCCGAACATCAGCGAGCCATAGACCCAGCCGCGTTCCACCGTCTGGCTGATGTTGTCCGACAGGTCGGAGATGGACGTGGCGCCGCGCGGCAGGCGGTCCAGCGCGGTGGTGATGTCCTTGGCCAGCACCGAGGTGTCCAGGCCGTAGTGCTTGATGATGCGGTGCCAGTCGCTGTCGGGGTTCTGAACGATCTGCGCGACCCAGTGCTCCAGCTCCACATAAGGATTGCCCCGCAGCTTGCAGAACACGGTGGCGCCCTCGACGGCCTTGTAGCCGGTGCTGTTGAGTTTGCCGAACAGGGTGACGCGGTTGATTTCTCCCATGGGGGATCCTTTCAGTCTGATCGTTTGTGTTTAAGCGGCGGCGCGGGGACCTTGCGAAGGTCGTCGCCAGGATTCAGGGTGCAGGGTGAGCGAGTCGGCGTGGCCAGCCTGGCGGCGCTTGCCGACCCAGCTGGTCCAGCCCAGGCGGCCATTCAGGCCGGGGCGCGTGGCGGGCACGTCGGTGCTGCGCAAGTGCAGGCGCACGTCCCAGTCCAGCTCCATGCTGAAGTACTGGCGCACCAGCGCGGTCACGCCCGCCATGGCCGGGCCATCGGGCAGGAAGGCTTCGTACTGGGCCAGGCTGAGCGGGCCGATGTGGATGCGGAACTTGTGCTGCCGATCCCACACCTTGCCGCCCAGCACGGCGCCTGATCCCAGCTGCGAGCTGATGCCGCCGCCGCGCTCCATGCGCGTGCGTTCGCTGACCGGCAGCGTCATCCAGTGGCCGACGAAGGTCTCGATGCGCACGCGCTGGCGCAGGTAGCCGCTGAGCAGCGATTCCAGCCCTTCTGCATTGCGCACCTGGCGCGACAGTTGGCCCGCGAAGTAGAGCTTGATGTGATCCGGGGCGGCATCGCGCTGGCGCCAGGTGGGTCCGCCAATGCCGACCAGCGAGCCCACGTAGTCGGCGAAGCGGTCCTGGTTGGGCCGATCCAGGCTGACGGTGGGCTGGGCCTGCGCCCAGGCACGGTAGAACAGCAGCAACAGCCGGTGGTGGAACAGGTCGGCGAAGCGCGAGAAGGTGTGGTCCCCGCGGTGCAGGATGCGTTCGCGCGCGTGCTCGGTCAGGTGCAGTGGCAGCGGGCCATTGGGGCCGAACAAACCAAAAAAGCGCACCTCCAGGCGAGGCATCGCGCCATTCACGCCGTACTTGAACGAGGACAAGGTGCTGGGCGCAAAGCCCAGGTCGGCCGTCTGGCCCAGGCGCAGCGGTTCATCGGCCGGCTTGCGGGCCGTGCCCAGGCGCGGCTTGCCGGGGTGCGCCGCTTCGATCCAGCGCAAGGCGTGGAAGAAGTCGTAGCGGTACGGCTCCGCAGCCAGGGCCGCGAACGGATCGCTGGGGCGCAGGTCGGTCGTCATCAGATGATCGCCCGGGTGCCGACACGTGGCACCCAGCGTTTGATGTCACCGCGCGACTGCGAGCGCAGCGTGGTTTCGGTGAAGGCGTTGATCGAGACGTGCCGCGCGAAGAAGTTCTCCAGCACCGAGCCAAACAGGAAGGCGCTCAGGCCCTGGAAGGCCATTTCGTCCACTTCCAGGTTGATGGCCAGGCCGCGCCCGAAGGTGATGGGCCCCGGCATGGGCAGGCGCCGAACGATGGCTTGCGTGCTGACCGAGCGCAAGCCTTCGATCTGCTTGAGCATGCCGCCATCGCCGTTGTCGGCGTACAGGGTGAGCAGCTCGCGCAGGGCGGCGGCGCCTTGGTGCGCGTCGGTGTCCAGCAGCGACAAGTAGTTGAGCGACAACTGGTTGACGAACTTCCAGGCGATGCCACCTTCACGCAAGGCCGACAAAGGTTTGGATGGCCCCTTGATGACGCGGATGGCCTTGACCGGTGCCGAGTCGTCCAGCGTCAGGTCGCTCTGGCCCAGGCCCACGGGCATCAGCAAGGGCAGGTCGCGGTTGGTGCACAGGGCGCTCAGGCCCAGTTGGCGCAGGTCGCCGGGGTAGGGCGCCTCGCGCGGGTCGACCAGCGAGATGTACAGCTCGGTGCCCACGTAGGACGAGCGCGCGCCGTTGCGCTTTTGCGTGGTTGACAGCAGGCGCGGTTCGCGCTGGATGGCGTAGTAGGCGTTGTGCTGGCGGTCTTCGGTGTGGAAGGCCGCGTAAAACGGCAAGAAGCGCCGCTCGCTGTCGATGCCCACGCCATAGCCGTTGACTTCCAGCAGGTCGTAGATCTCGAAGTCCATGGGCCGGGTGCGGTCCACCAGCACGTGGTAATCGTTCTGCGTGGGCGTGACGTGGATGCGGTCGCAGCGACGCTCGAACAGGTTGATGGCCGGGGTGCAGTTCAAGGCCAGGTTGCTGGCATCGACCACGCTCTCCAGCGAGGCATCGGCGCGGTCGAAGAGCAGCACGATCTCTGCCTCGGTGCCGCCTTGCGCGCGCAGCGCGTCGCCCACGCCCTTCAGGTCGAAGAACAAAAAGCGCTGCGGAAAGGCGAAGTATTCCTGCAGCAGTCGGTAGCCCGAAAAGCCGCGCAGGCTCAAAGGCAGCAGCGCGTGCTCGTCGTCAAAGCCCACGGGCTGCACGGTGGTGGCGGGCAGGAAGGTGTGCTGCGTGCTGCCTTTGCCGCCGGGCATGACCAGCGCGCCGATGGTGCTGCCCAGCACGCGTTCATGCAGCTTGTAGGCGATGTCGTCGCTGCCGCTGAAGTGCAGGCGCAGGTCGTTCAAGGCCAGCTGGCTGAAGTTGACACCCGCCGTGGTGCGCAGCTTCAGGCGCAGGCCGCCCTTGACCTTGCGGCCCACGGGCAAGGTGGACAAGGGCAGGTCGGCCGCGTAGCTGAAGTACTCGACGCCGGTGATCTCCAGCGGCCACAGGGTCACGTCGTGTGCGGTGCGGAACTGGCAGGGCGTTTCGTCCTTGGCCACCTGGCTGCCGCGCATCGGGCTGCCCCTTGGCACGGTCACGCCGCGCGCCAGGTTGCTGTCGCCCAGGTCGGGCTGCAATTGCGCGATCAGCATGGCCGGCGTGGGTGCCAGGAAGTGCGGGTGCACGATCTCCAGCAGGCGCTGGGTGAAGCGCGGGAACTCGGCGTCCAGCTTGAGCTGCACGCGCGCGGTCAGGAAGGCAAAGCCCTCCAGCAGGCGCTCCACATACGGGTCGTTGACCTCGATGCCATCGATGCCCAGGCGGCCGGCGATCTTGGGAAACTGCTGGGCGAACTCGGCCCCCATCTCGCGCAGATGCTGCAGTTCCTGGTTGTAGTAGCGCAGCAGTCGCGGGTCCATGGGGCTCTTCTTACCTCGTCAGTTCTTTGATTTCAACCTGGCCCGATTCCAGGTCGACTTCGGTGCGCAGCATCAGCTCGAAAGGCACGGGCTGCGCCCACAGGTTGCAGGTGATGCGGAAGCTGATGACGTTGTGGTGGTCCATCGTCATCTCGTCCATCAAGGCGCTGACCTGCAGGGTGGACGCCATGATGCGCGGCTCGAAATCCAGCAGGGCCTGGCGCACTTGCGCTTCCAGGTCGATCACGTCCAGGGTGGAGGCCGTCTCGCCCGACAAGGTGGGCAGCCCGAAGTTGAGCACCGAGCGTTGCACATGCGGGTGTGCGGGCCAGTTGAAGTCGCCCGACATCTGCGTGCAGTTGAACAGCCAGGCCAGGTCGCGCAGCACCGCTTCGCGCATGCGGTTGCGGGACATGACCCGCATCTCGCGCGACTCGACCTGAACGTCGGGGTTGTCGTCCATCAAGCGGTCCAGCAGCGCGGGCTGCAAGCGTTCTTGTGGCGTCTGCTCGGCCATGGCGGCGTGCTTACTCGGCCGCGGCGGCCGTGTCCGTGGCGTCGGACGGCGTCGCGTTGAAGGTGATGCTGCGCAAGTCCATCAAGGGCAGGTCGCCCTCGTTGGTGGTGAACAGGCGCTGGCCCAGGCCGGTGTAAAAGCCCGGCAGGGGCTCCAGCCAATCGGTCTTGCGCGACAGGGCAATGAGCCCGTCGGTGCTGGCCTCCGAGCCCGCATAGCGCGTGGGGATCAGGCCCACCGATTCGCCACCGTTCTCGAACACGAAGTGTGCAGGCATCCACACGGCGTCGCGCAGGTCTTCGGGCGGGTCGATGGTGAGCGCGCTCAGGCGCGCGAAAGGCACCCAGTAGTACTTGCCATTGATGACGGCCTCGATGACCGGGCCCAAGCGCATGTCGGCGTCGGCGATCCACTCGAAGGCCTGGGCGGTATCGCCCTCACCCACGGTGCCGCTGACGGCGGGGGCTTGCTCAAACGCCTGGTCACGCAGCGATTTGGCATCGGCGTGCTCGCCCTTGCCTTCGCGCAGCAGCGCTTCGATCAGCAGCGCCAGCCAGGGCTCGGGCTGGCCAAAGATCATGGGCACCTTCAGGCCCTTGAAGACCTCGGCGCGCAGCAACTCGCACTTGATGCCTTCGCGGTAGGTTTGCGCCATGGCCAGGGTGGAGGCATCCAGCTCGGTGGCCACGTTCAACTGGTTGAGCGCACGCTCCCACTGGCCCAGCACGCACAGCAGCTGGAACAAAAAGACGCGCAGCTTGGCGTCGCCCGGCTTGCCGCGGATCAGGTCTTGCAGTTGCTTGAGCGCCTGCTGGGGATCGCCCGCGCGCAGGCTGTCTTCGGGGGAGGTGGTGGAAGGTGCGTTCATGTCGGCTTGGCTCAGGTGTTGGGGCCCACATCGGTGGAGAAGTTGGAGCCGCCTTTGCGCGAACCCGTGCCGTCTTGTGGGTAGTAATCGATCGAGATCTTCTGGAAGCTGAGGCTGAGCTTCTCCACCATCTGGTGGGCGGCGCCTTCCACGGTGGCCACGTCATACGACGTGATGCGCGCGTTCTCGATCGTCACGATGAAGTATTCAACAGGCTTGCTGCCGGACTTGCGAACGGTGAGCACGCCTTTCTTGATCAATTCGTTGTTGCGCATGACGGACATCAGGGCCGTCGAGGCGCTGTCCACGCGCTTGGTGATGTTCAGGGCATCGAGCGCGGTCTTGCCTGCGGCGCCACCGCCACCCATGGCCGAGGGCGAACGCATGCCCCATGACCAGTCCAGGATGTCGATCTCGCCGGCGTGGGCGGTGTCGTTGGCTTCGCCTTTGACCGCGCCAGAGCGGCTGCCATCGACTTTGAAAAACATGTCACCCAGGGACATAAGGAACCTCTGCCAATGGCGTGCGATGGATTCAAACCATTGAAGGGCAAGAGGCTGGCCCCTTGCCCTTCAAGAACACGACGGTCTGATCGAGGATCAGGCGTCGACGTTTTCGGCGATGTTGTAGACCGCGAGGACTTCGCCGCCTTCCTTGGCGCCGGTCTTGTCTTGCGGCTGGTAGGCCACCTTGAACTTGGCGAAATTCAGCGTGACGTTTTCAGTCAGGCGGTCTTCACCACCGCTGCCGCCGGTGCTCACCGAGGTGATCAGCACTTCGGTCAGGGTGATCTTGAGGTACTCAAGGGGCTTGTCGCCGGCCTTGCGCACGATCAGGGTCGCTTCTGGGTAGTGGGTGCCTTTGCAGCACGCCAGGATCAGGTTGGTCGACGACTTGTCGATGTACTTGGTGAACGACAGATCCTGCACGTTGACCTTGCCCGAACCAGCGCCGCCGCCGGTGTGAGCCGAGCCAGAGTTGCTCATGCCCCAGCTCCAGGCCAGAACGTCGATGAGGCCCGCGTGGGTCTTGTCGCGCGATTCGCCCTTGACGTCGCCGATCTTGATGAACATGTCTACAGCCATGGTGTGCTCCTAAATTGAAAGTGGTGTTGAATGGATGAACGTCTGGAAAATGGCCTCAGGCCCGATCAGCCCGCCTTGGCGGAGGGCAGCTTCGAGACCAGGCGCAGGGAAACCGTCAGCCCTTCGAGCTGATAGTGAGGACGCAGGAAGAACTTGGACGAGTAGTAGCCAGGGTTGCCCTCGACTTCCTCGACGACCACTTCCGCAGCGGCCAAAGGCTTGCTGGCCTTGGTCGACTCGGAGGAGTGCGCAGGATCTCCGTCCACGTACTGCAGGATCCAGTCTTGCAACCAGCGCTGCATGTCGTCGCGTTCCTTGAACGAGCCGACCTTGTCGCGCACGATGCACTTGAGGTAGTGCGCGAAGCGGCAGGTGGCGAACAGGTAGGGCAGGCGGGCGGCCAGGTTGGCGTTGGCCGAGGCGTCCGGGTCGTCGTACTCGGCGGGCTTTTGCAGCGATTGCGCACCGATGAAGGCGGCGAAGTCGCTGTTCTTCTTGTGCACCAGGGGCATGAAGCCGGCCTTGGCCAGTTCTGCTTCGCGGCGGTCGGCGATGGCGATTTCGGTGGGGCACTTCATGTCCACGCCGCCGTCGTCGGTCGGGAAGGTGTGCGATGGCAGGTTCTGCACCGCGCCACCCGATTCGATGCCGCGGATGCGCGAACACCAGCCGAACTCCTTGAAGGAGCGGTTGATGTTGGTCGCCATGGCGTAAGCGGCATTGGCCCAGGTGTACTTGTTGTGGTCGGCCGCGCCAGTGTCTTCCTCGAAGTCGAACTCTTCGACCGGGTTGGTGCGCGAACCATAAGGCAGGCGCGACAGGAAGCGGGGCATGGCCAGGCCGATGTACTTGGCATCGTCCGACTCGCGCAGCGAGCGCCAGGCGGCGTACTCGGGCGTGGAGAAGATCTTGGTCAGGTCACGCGGGTTGGCCAGCTCTTGCCACGATTCCATCTGCATGGTGGTGGGCGAAGCACCAGAGATGAAGGGCATGTGCGAAGCCGCGCAAACCTTGGCCATCTCGGACAGCAGCTCCACATCAGGCGGGCTGTGGTCGAAGTGGTAATCGCCGACCATGGCACCGAAGGGCTCGCCACCGAACTGGCCGTACTCTTCTTCATAGACGCGCTTGAAGATGGGGCTTTGGTCCCAGGCGGTGCCCTTGTAGCGCTTGAGCGTCTTGCCCAGATCGGCCTTGGAGATGTTCATCACCCGGATCTTGAGCTGCTCGTCGGTCTCGGTGTTGTTCACCATGTAGTGCAGACCGCGCCAGGCGCCTTCCAGCTTCTGGAAGTCTTCGTGGTGCATGATCAGGTTGATCTGGTCGGACAGCTTCTTGTCGATCGCGGCGATCATGGCCTCGATGGATTTGATGACGTCGTTGCCGATCAGCTTGGTCTGCGACAGCGCTTGCTGAGCCAGGGTCTGGATGGCCGTCTCGACGGCGCTCTTGGCCTCGTCGGTCTTGGGCTTGAATTCCTTTTGCAGCAGCGAAGCGAGGTCGCTGCCTTCCAGCGTGGCGCTGGCCAGGGCCGAGTTCAGTTGGGTTTCTGCCATGAGGTTCTCCAGGTTACTCGGCGGGCTTTTCAGCGCTGCCCAAAGTGGCCAGCAGGGCGGGATCGGCCAAAACCTTGGCGATCAGTTCTTCGGCGCCGGTCTTGCCGTCCATGTAGGTGACCAGGTTGGCCAGCTGTTGACGGGCGTCCAGCAGCTTGCTCAGCGCATCGACCTTCTTGGCGACGGCGGCGGGCGAGAACTCGTCCATGTTGTCGAACGTCAGGTCGACGCTGATGTTGCCTTCGCCGGTCAGGCTGTTGGGCACCGAGAAGGCCACGCGGGGCTTCATCGACTTCATGCGCGAGTCGAAGTTGTCGACGTCGATTTCCAGGAACTTGCGGTCGGCCACGGGGGCCAGTGGCTCGGCGGGCTTGCCCGACAGGTCGGCCAGCACACCCATCACGAAGGGCAGTTGCACCTTCTTCTGGGCGCCGTAAAGCTCCACGTCGTATTCGATCTGGACGCGCGGCGCGCGGTTGCGCGCAATGAATTTCTGGCTACTCATGATCACCTCCGGTCAATCTGGGTGGGGAAGGGTTGGTTATCGTCCGAAGCGCGTCATCATTCGACGTCTTCGGATTGGATGCTTTCAGGATCGACGCCCATGATGCGGGCCACCTCGTTGAGGGCGTCGGGGGCCAATTCCCGCATCAGCTGCAGGAAGTTCTTGTTGATCAGGCGGCGGGCACGGCGCAGCAACAACTGGGCCGGGTTGGTGGGCTCGGTGCGCTCCAGGTAGTCGCAGACCATGTCGATGGCCCTGAGCGCGTCGGCGCGTGAATCAACGGCGCCGCTCAGGCCTTTGCCCGAGGCGCGTGGTGCTGAGCCGCCATCACCGGACGAGGCCTGGGCGCCGTCTTCGGCGTCGGCCCCGGCTTCATCGCCTGCACCAGCGGTGGGCATGACCTGGTTCACCATGCTGAACAAGTTGTGCAAGGGGCGCACATCGGGGGCGCGCTCGATGCCCACGTGGTCGTTCAACAGGCTGCTCAAGGCCTTGAGGTTGGCCAGGGCGGCGGTGACTTGGCCGGGCAGCTCGGCGTTTTGCGCGGTGGCCGCGGCCAGCATCTGCTCGACCTGGTGGCGGGTCATGGGCGTTTCGCCGTCGCGTGGCGGGTACTTGCCCATCATCACTTCGATGTCGCGCACGCGCAACTCGCCGATGGATCGGTTCTGGATGACGAGGGCGCTGCGCACGTCGCCCACCATGCCTTCGACTTCGCCCAGCAGGGCCAGCACGTTCAGGCGCGCGTAGGCGTCGCCATCATCGGGGTCGGGTTGGGGGTGCAGGGTGTCCCAGAAGCGGTCGAGCAGGCCGAGTTGCAGGCGCAACGCATCGGACACCGCGCGGAAACCGTTGAGCTGGATGTGGGCGCGGCCCCAATGCATGGCCACGCGCAGGTCGCGGGTGCGCTCGAAGAGCGATTGGCTGATGTCGTGCACCTGGCGCCAGTCGGGCGGCTCGGCCGGGGCGAACTGGGTCTCGGGCTTGCCGGTGGCGGCCTGGGCCAATTCCAGGAAGGTGTTGTCGTATTCCAGATCCGCGCCGCATGGGGCGTCTGGATCTGGCAGCGGCTCAAACCAATCGTCCACGATGGTTCGTTCGCCAGTGCTGGATGGGTGGAAGTCTCCCGATTCACTCATCTCGTCAACCTATTGAATTCACTGCTGAGGAGCATGAGTGTCTACGAATTGGAGGCCCTGCTGTGACAACTTTGCAAAAGCTATTGAGATTTTTCGCTTTGGCGTTGCTGTCCGCAATTGAACGGTGATTCTGGGTGGATGTTTTGCGCGCCGTCAAGATGCAAGCTAGGGGGGTGTTGCTAGAGGTAACACCTACATGACAACGCCCCGCCACCGGCTAAGCGGTGGCGGGGCGTGAGAGGGGTTGAGCAGTGCGGGGCGGCGCTTAGAAGGTTTCCCAGTCGTTGTCCGACGGGGGCGCGGCGGTTTTGCTGGCACTGGCGGTGACCACCGGTGCGCTCATCGGCGCGGCCGGTTTGGGCAAGGCGGCCTTCACGGGGGCCGGTTTGGCCGTGGCGGTGGAGGCCGGGGCGGGTGTGTGCCGGGCCGTGGTCTGCGCCTTGGCGATCACCGTGCTGGCTTCAACATGGGCGTTCACCGGGGCGGCGGCCACCGAGGGCTTGGCGGCGTGGTGGCTGCCCAGCTTGAAGGCCGACACGGCTTGCGCCAGGCGGCCGGCCTGGTCTTTCAGGCTTTCGGCGGCGGCGGCGGATTCTTCCACCAGGGCGGCATTTTGCTGCGTCATCTGGTCGAGCTCGGTGATCGACTGGTTGACCTGGCCGATGCCGGTGCTTTGCTCGGTCGAGGCCGCGCTGATCTCGCCAATGATGTCCGACACGCGGTTCACGCTGGTCATGATCTCGGTCATCGAGTTGCCGGCGTCTTGCACCAGCTTGGAGCCCGAATCGACCTTCTCGGACGAGGCGTTGATCAGGGTCTTGATTTCCTTGGCGGCCTGCGCGCTGCGTTGGGCCAGCGAGCGCACTTCGCCCGCCACCACCGCGAAGCCACGGCCTTGTTCGCCAGCACGGGCCGCTTCCACGGCGGCGTTCAGCGCCAGGATGTTGGTCTGGAAAGCGATGCCATCGATCACGGAGATGATCTCGGTGATCTTGCGGCTGGCCACGTTGATCTCCGACATGTTGGACACCACTTGCGAGACGATCTGCTCGCCGCGCACGGCGGCGGTGGCCGCACCCGAAGCCAACTGGTTGGCCTGGCGGGCCGAGTCGGCGCTCTGGCGCACGGTGCCGGTCAGCTCGCCCATCGAGCTGGCGGTTTTCTCCAGGTTCGAGGCGGTGTTTTCGGTGCGGTTGGACAAATCCAGGTTGCCGCTGGCGATCTCTTGCGAGGCCGTGGCGATCGAGTCGGTGGCGTTGCGGATCAGGGTGATGGTGTCGCGCAGGCGGGTGGTCATGTTCACGACCGAGGCGCGCAGCGAGGTGCTGTCACCAGGGTTGGGGGCGATGGTCAGGTCCAGGTCGCCTTCGGCGATGCGGCCGACCAGGTCGCGCAGGATGGTGGGCTCGTCGCCCAGGTCGCCCCACACCGATTTGACGATGGCTGCCGAGGCCACGCCCAGCACCGTCAGCACGATGGCACCGGTGACGACCGACACCCACAGGCTGGTGTTGACCCCGTGCTTGGCATCCGTCTGCGCGGCAAGGATGGCCGCTTTGGCCTGCGTCTTGCGCGTGTCCAGCAGCTTGCTCAACACGGTTTGCGACGCCTGCATCTGCGCCACCAGGTCACCGGGGGGCGCCTGGGTCAGCAAGGCCCGCGTGGCGCCAATGGCGGCGGTCTGGTAGGCGTTGTAAGCCGTGCCCAGTTCTTTGGCCACGGCATCCTTGCCGTCCAGCTTTTGCATGGAGGCCAGGGCCGCCTGGGCGCTGGCCACCATGGGGTCGGTGTCCTTGATGCGGTCAGGATCGCCTTCGGCGGCGGCCGTTTGCAGGGTGAGCCGCAATTGCTCGAAGCTGCGGTCCACGGCCAGCACGTAGTCGCTGTGCGGGCTGTCAACGGCTTCCAGATGCTGCAGGCCACGCGAGGTTCTCTCCCCCACGAAAAAACTCAGTGCGACGCCGACGACGAACACGGCCCCCGCGCTGAGGGGCAACATCCAGATCTTGGTGCGGAAATTCATTACTTGTGCCTCCGGGCATGCGCCTTTATCAGGCGCAATTCATGGGTGATCCATGACGCTATCGGCATCTTGGGGCGCAAGCTGAAGTGGCAAAAGCCGAAAATATGGGTTCGGTGCCGTGCATTCTGTGCATTCAGGCCTCCCTAGAATCCCGGGATGAGTTTTCCCGCCGCCGTTGCCAAGCCCCCCACCACCCGCCGCCTGATGTTTTGGGTTGGCCTGCTGTATTTCTCGGAGGGTTTGCCGCTGGGCTTGTTCTTCGACCTCTTCCCGGTGCATTTGCGCCAGGCGGGGGTGGGCCCGGCCGAGATCGGGCTGTTGAGCCTGCTGGGCCTGGCCTGGACCGTGAAGTTTCTGTGGGCGCCCCTGGTGGACGCCTGGCGGCACCACCGGCTGTGGATGTCGGCGGCCAACCTGGGCATGGCGGCCGTGCTGGCCGCGCTGGCCATGAACCCGCAGGCTTTGGGACAGGGCGAGACCTGGCCCTGGGTGTTGCTGGCGGTGTTCACCTTTTTGTCGGCCACCAACGACATCGCCACCGACGGCTACACGATCGAGCAACTGGCGCAGGGGCAGTATGGGATCGCCAACGGCCTGCGCATTGGTTTTTACCGCGTGGGCATGCTGGCGGCTGGCGGGCTTCTGGTGGCCGCGGGCTGGATGGGCACGCCCGGACAACCCAACTGGGCGGCGGCCTACGGCCTGGGCGCGGTGCTGATGCTGATGAACGGCGTGGCGGTGCTGCTGGCGCCCAGGCAACCGCCCCGCGCGGCCCGCCCCGAAGGCGCCTCGGCGCGCGAGTGGCTGGTGCTGCGCCAGCAACCCCTGTGGCTGTTGGCCCTGGCCCTGGTGATGGCGGGCCTGCTGTGGCCAGCCTTGTCGCCGCTGGGCAAAAACTTTGAGTGGGCCTGGGTGCAGGCGGTGTCGGGCACCTGGTGGTTCAAGGGGGCCGTGCCGGTGGGCTTGATGTTCGCGGGCGCGGGCCTGATGGTGACGGCGGCCCGGGGCCCACAAGCCCAGGCCTTGGCCGACGGGCCGGTGTTTGGCGCCTGGGTCAGCCTGCTGGCGCGGCCAGGCATGCTGGCAGTGTTGCTGTTCATCCTGCTGTTCAAGCTGGGGGATGCGGCCATGGGCTTCATGGTCAAGCCCTTCTGGGTGGATGCGGGCTTCACGCCCGCCCAGATCGGCTTGGTCAGCGTGAACGTGGGCCTGGGGCTGTCGATCGCTGGGGGGCTGGTGGGCGGCTGGTATGTGGACCGCGCGGGCATCTTCAAAGGGCTGTGGGTGCTGGGGCTAGCCCAGGCCCTGTCCAACCTGGGCTACGCGGCGGCGGCCTGGTACGTGCCCCACGCCCTGCCGGGCATGGTGGATCCGCAATACCAGTTGGTGGTGTACGCGGCCAGCGGCCTGGAGAGCTTCACGGGCGGTTTGGGCACGGGCGCGTTTTTGGCCTTTTTGATGGGCATCACCCACAAGGCGCGGGCCACCACGGAATACGCCATCCTGTCGTCCATCTTCGCGTTCTCGCGCGCGGTGGCGGGGTGGGCGGGTGGCCTGGGTGTGGAGCAAATGGGCTACTCGGCCTTCTTTTTCCTGACGTTCTGGCTGTCTTTCCCAGCTTATTTGATACTACCGGCGGTGCGCCGTATGCTGGATCGTGCCGATGAGCGTTGATATCACCATGGATGAACGAATGAAGTCTGGTCAGAAGTTGCGGGCGGCGGTGTTGCTGCTGCCCCTGTTGGTGTGCGGTGTGGGTGCGCAGGCGCGCGAAGGCGTGGAGGTGGGCCCGCAATCCAGCTTGTCGCGCCTGGTGCCAGCGGACCAGGTGGAGCAGATGGCGGCCCAGCAGTACGTGAAGCTGGCCTCCCAGGCCAGGGCGCAGAACGCCCTGCTGCCTGATAACCACCCGCAGGTGATCCGCGTGCGGGCCATTGCCCGGCGTTTGATCCCCTACACGCTGGAGTGGAACAAGCGCGCTGCGCAATGGCGCTGGGAAGTCAATGTGCTGCAGTCCAAGGAGATCAACGCCTTCTGCATGCCGGGCGGCAAGATCGCGTTCTACACCGGCATCCTCGATCAATTGAAATTGAACGACGACGAGGTGGCCATGATCATGGGCCACGAGATGGCCCACGCTCTGCGCGAGCATGCGCGTGAGCAGATGGGCAAATCGGCCGCCACGGGCTTGGGCGCCAGCTTGCTGTCCAGCCTGCTGGGCCTGGGCAGCACGGGCGACATGGTGCTCAATGCAGGCCGCAGTCTGCTGACCTTGAGCTTTGGCCGCAAGGATGAAACCGAAGGCGATCTGGTGGGCATGGAGCTGGCCGCACGCGCGGGCTACGACCCCCGTGCGGGCTTGACTTTGTGGAAGAAGATGGGCGAGGCCAGCAAAGGTGCGCCGCCGCAGTTCTTGTCCACCCACCCGGCCAGCACCACGCGCATTCAGGACATCCAGGCCAGCCTGCCCAAGGTGATGCCGCTGTACCAGCGGGCTGAGAAACCCGCGCAGCGGTTTGATCAGGCTCGGTGACCGTGGTGGGTACGCCAACTGCTCAAGCAGGGCATGGCTTACACCAACCCACACCCCAGCAACCGCCCCTGGAATCCCTTGCATGCCCATCGTCCGGCCACGAGGTCGAAAGCGGCCGACGACTTGGCCGCGCACGAGCGCCTGAAGCAGAAGATCCTGGATCCTGGCTTCCCCTGCGTTGCCGCACGTTCGGTCATCAATCGTAAAACTTATCGATTTGGCCACTACCCCGCTTTGGGGTCTTCAGAAGCGGCGGTGGCCATCTGCCATGACCTCTACGAGTTCCTGCATGAGCTGCCGCCGGGGCAGGCGCGGTTCAGCAGTTTCTTCGCGATGTTCGAGGGGCCGCTGGACCTGACCGAAGTGCAATTTGAAGCCCTGCTGTGGCGGCAACTCCAACTGGTCCATGAAGTCGATGCGCAGCATTTCAAATGGGATGCCGCAGTCAGCACGGATCCGGATGATCCGAAGTTTTCATTCAGCGTGGGCGGGCGGGCTTTCTTCGTCATTGGCTTGCACCAGGGGGCCTCGCGCTTGGCGCGGACCATGGCGCAGCCTTGCCTGGTTTTCAACCCGCATGATCAGTTCGAAACCCTGCGGGCCGAAGGTGGCTATGAGCGATTACAGCAAGTCATTCGCCAGCGCGACATGGCCTATCAGGGCTCGGTCAACCCGGTGCTGACGAACTTTGGCCAGCAGGCGGAGTCAAGGCAGTACTCGGGGCGCCTGGTGCCCAGCCAATGGAAGTGCCCCTTCCACCAGGCGCTTCAGAATAGCCAGGCTTCACAACGGGTTCCTCATGATGACTGAACACCACTGCGACCACCACGCCCGCATCGCGCCACAGAGCGGCACCGGCTTCCATTTGAAGAAGGGGCAAACGCTGCGGATCATCGACCCCATGGGGGAGCAGGTGGCCGACTTGTTCTCGGTGAATGAGCATGATCATCGCTGCACCCTTTCATCTGGCCGCAGCCTGGACTATGCCGGCAAGATCTACCTGAGCAAGGGCGATCTGCTGTACGCCAACGACAGCCGCGTGATGTTCACCATCCTGGACGACCGCGTGGGCAAGCACGATTTCTTGCTGACGCCCTGCAGCCAGGAGATGTTCGAGATCCTGTACAAGCACGTGGGCCACCACCCCAGTTGCTTTGAGAACCTCAGCCAGGCCCTGGCACCGTTCGGCATTGAGCAGGCCCAGATCTCGACCACTTTCAATGTCTTCATGAATGTGAACATCCACGAAGGTGGCCGCATGACGGTGGACGCGCCAACCTCCAAGGCCGGAGACTTCATCGACCTGCGGGCCGAGATGGACATGGTGTGCGGGCTGACCGCCTGCTCGGCCGAGGGCTCGAACAATGGCACGTTCAAGCCCATTGACTTCATGATCTTCTGACGGGGCTTGGGCGCCTTTCGCTCGTTCGTTCAGACCAGGTAAGGGTTGTACTGGCGCTCTTCGCCCAAGGTGCTTTCGGGGCCGTGGCCGGGCGTGAAGGTGACGTCGTCACCCAATGGCAGCAGCTTGTGCTTGATGGCGTGGATCAGGTGGGCGTGGTTGCCTTGGGGGAAATCGGTGCGGCCGATGCCGCCGGCGAACAGCACATCGCCCACGAAGGCGTGGCGGGTGGTGGGCTCGAACAGGATGACGTGGCCCGGCGTGTGGCCGGGGCAGTGCACCACTTGCAAGGTGCAGTGGCCGATCTGAACCGTGTCGCCATCGGTGAGCCAGCGCGTGGGGGCGAACTGCTCGGCTTGCGGAAAGCCGAACATTTGTGATTGCTGGGGCAGGGCATCGATCCAGAACTGGTCGCCCGGGTGCGGGCCTTCGATGGGCAGGGCGTGCTCGCGCGCCAGGGTGCCGGTGGCGCCTGCGTGGTCGATGTGCGCGTGGGTGAGCCACAGGGCCTTGAGGTTCAGGCCCAGGGCTTTGATCGGGGCCATGAGGGAGGGGATGTCGCCGCCGGGGTCGATCAGGGCGGCGTCGTTGGTTTCATCGCACCAGACGAGGCTGGCGTTCTGGGCGAATTGGGTGACGGGGATGGTGAGGCGGTGGAACATGGGGAGCGACAAGGAAGCTGAAAAACAATGCATCGAACTGGATGGCAATGTATCGAACTTCTTGCCGACAAGGGCGATCACTCGTTGACCGCGGTGCGGTTCATAAGTCATAGCTTGTGGGCGTAAGGCACAAGAATGGATTGTGCTATGTTTCAATTTGTACGAAACGACAGCGTTGGCTAGCAGCCTGGATTTCGAAAAAACAAAGGGAGCGGCGATGGCACGTAGGAGCGGGTTCGAGTCATTCCTGAAGGCAGCGGCACGCGCCTCTGCAACGGCTGAACGCGAGCGGCAGCGGGCCGTTCGAAATCAGTTGACCCAGGCACGCCAGCTTGAGCGCCATGCACGCATGGCACGTAATCAGCAGATTCGCGACATGCGGGAAGCCGACAAATTGGCCAAGCGAGAGTACCTTGAGGACCGGATTGCCGAAACGTCCGACCTCAACAGTGAACTGAGCGATCAGGTAGAAGAGCTTGGCGGCATCCTTGCGCACACCTTGGCTGTGAACGACAAAATCAACTTCAACGGTTTGCGACGCACCGAGACCTTTGGCGCGTTCAAGCCGCTCGCCGATACGATTCCCGGCGAGGCGCCTGCGAAGCGAACCGTTGCGGCGCCTTCTGGGCTGTCGAAGTTTTTTCCAGGTAGCAAGCGAAAGTACCAAGAGAACTTGGCCCAAGCTGAGCAGGACTTCAATGCAGCTTTGGTTAAGTTCGAATCGCAAGAGCACGCCAAGCGCGAAAGACTGGCAGCGTTGAAACAGAACTACGAGGAGCGCAAGAAGCAATACGAAGCAGAGCAGCAAGGGCGCAATGCGGAGGTTGATGCGTTCGAGGCCTCGTACATGAGCAAAGACGTGGACGCCGTGGTCGCTTACAGCGAAATGGTTCTGGCGCGATCCGAGTACCCAGCCGAAGGTTTTCCGCAGAAATATAAGGTGGCTTACAACGCCCAGTCTAGCGAGCTGGTGGTGGAGTACGACCTGCCGGAACCTTCTGTGGTGCCCAGGGTGGCCGAGTACAAGTATGTGAAAAGCAAGGACGAGATCGAGACCAAGGCACGCAAGCCGACCGAGATCAAACAGATTTACCAAGATGTCGTGGCGTCGATTGCCTTACGCACCATCCATGAGTTGATGGAAGCCGACCAGGCCGACGCCGCAGTGTTGGTGACGTTTACCGGGGTGGTGGACACGACCGATCCTGCCACAGGCCGCCCCATCAGGGTGCCCGTGATATCGGTACGTGCGCCTAAGGCCGACTTCACAAGCATTCGCCTGGACAAGGTGGACAAAGCGGCTTGCCTCAAGAACCTGGGTGCCAAGGTGTCGGCCCGGCCCGACGAGTTGCAGGCCGTCAAGCCCCTTGTTGAATTCAACATGGTCGACCCTCGCTTCATCGATCAAGGCGAAGCGCTGTCCGGCCTGGAGTCTCGGCCCAATTTGATGGACATGACACCATCTGAATTTGAAGTGCTCGTGGCCAACCTGTTCGGCAAGATGGGCCTGGATAGCAAGCTCACGCGGGCATCGAGGGACGGTGGCGTGGATGCTGTCGCATTCGACACGCGGCCCGTGCTGGGAGGAAAGGTGGTGATCCAAGCCAAGCGCTACAAGAACACCGTGGGTGTTGAGGCCGTGCGCGACCTGTATGGGACGATGATGAATGAAGGTGCCAACAAAGGCATTCTTGTCACGACCAGCAGCTACGGGGCGGATGCGTATAACTTTTCGAAGGACAAGCCTGTCGAGTTAATCGATGGGGGCGGGTTGTTGTTCTTATTGCGAGAGCATGCGGGTGTTGCGGCACGGATTGCGGTTTGAGTGAGTTGCCCGAAAGACCTTTCAGGTGGGGTTGGTCAACTTTCGAGTCGGCGCTGTCGATGCGGGCAGAATTCAAAAAATTGATGGCGGCTCTGGCTCGCGGCTTGCGTCCATGAAAACTTTCCTCGTACTTGTCGGCTTGCCCCTGGGCACAATTCTCTACATCGTCCTCAATGTACTCATTGTTCGTTGGCTCATGAGCACTGGGCGAGAAATCGCAAGTGCCACTTTCCATTTTCTAAAGCGCTTCTTCCGGATTCAGTTTCAGTCGCTGTCGTCTATGCGGATCTGGACAACGGCTACTTTGCAGTTTGCGGCGATAGCGGTTCTCGCTTTGCTTTTGCAGCAGCCTCTTCAATTGCTTGCGCTTGCTAGCCTTCTGTTGGGCTATGTGTTCTTTGTCTCGGCGCTCTCCCTTTCATTGCTGGCTCAGTTTCCCTACTTCCGGAAGGCGTCGAACGATGTGATCGTTAAGCTTTGCCTGGTTGCACTGCCAGTCTTCTTTGGGTTCATTGCAAGGGGATATGCGTCTTCGTGGGTCGGAGAGGTCACCGGCGTAAGTGCCTCCAACGGCGGTAGCGCCGTCTTTGCTGCTACAGCTTTTCTCTTGTGCTTGGTAGCCGCTGCGTTGCTTGCACTCTCGGCCTTGGTATTTGAGCTTGCCATGTTGGCCTCCTTGGTCGTTAGTGATAAACGAGGTAGTTACAAGGTGGGACTGATGCTCCTGGCTGCCGGTAGCTTTGTCGGAACCTATGGCGCCGCATATGCGGCGATACAGCTACCAAGTTCGCGATTGGGGAATCTTTTGCTTGCCGCTGTGGTGTACGAATTCGACGCAGGTCCCGCAATGCATTGCGATTTAAGCAAGGAAGAGAAGTCAATTGCGACTGGGGACGAGCCTTTCCTGAAAGCGCTGTATCTGTCTACATCACAAGAAAAGGCATTGCTGGTGAAGCGTGGGCCTGCCCTCTTCAGGCCTGTTGTATTACGCAATTTGAAGGCAAACGACGCAAGCTTGCTGCTTCAGCCGTTGCGTATAGCTGAGTGTTTTAAGGTGACAGTGACGCCGTCACGGACCTCCAAAGCATCATAAGCATGTGATGTCCAGCTTCCTTGCGCTGTCCCGATGTTGTCGCGCTTTCCTTGGATGGGATGTGTCGGAAATAGGGCCTGTTCTCGGGGAGAAGCCGTCATTTGTCACTCATCGATGACGGACCGCTTGAGGCTGGTTGCTGACGGTCGCGGCCGGATTGGCTTGCAATGTTCAGGTGCCCACATCGATCATCCGGGACTGCGACTTGGGCGCGACAAAGCAGGCATTTGCTTCGCCTGAAGCCACTTGAGCAGTCCTGTAATTTCCTCTGCACCGCACCAATCCGCTCTAGCGGATCAGGGATGGCCCGTCCATCCGCGGCTGATCAAACGGCACGAGCTAGTAGCAGTTGAGCGTCGTCGCGAGCACCCAGCGAAAAGAGGGCCTCGCGGCTGGCAGACTAGCTAATCCGCAAGTGGGCAGTGAAGGAGGGCCGAGATGGTGAGCAGCGAAGACATTGAAGAGCTAAAGGCGAAGCGCATCTGCTTTCAGTGCGTCGGTGAGGCGTACCTCTCCGACCAGATGGAACGCGATGGCGCGGTCGCACAGTGCGCGTACTGCCAGGAGACGGAAAAGACATTCTCTGTCGGCGCCCTGGCTGACCGCATCGAGTCCGCGTTCGAGGATTACTACATCCTGACTCCCGATGAGCCGGACACGTGGGAGGAAGCACTGATGTCGGATATGGAGTCGGGCTACGAGTGGGAGCGCGGCGGGGAGCCTGTGGTTGATGCGATAGAGAACGCGGCCGGAGTTCCGCATCGTGCGGCGGAAGACATCCAGGCGATCCTTGATGACCGGCACAACGATTTCGACTTGGCCTCTGGGTGGGAGGACACCGAGTTTTCTTCGAAGACCTACTACGCGAAGAGGGGAACAAGAATGTTCGCCTGGGAGGAGACTTGGTGCGCATTCGAGCACTCGCTCAAGACCGAAGCACGGTTCTTCAGCCGTAATGCGACCGTGCATTTGGCGTCCGTGTTCGGTAACATCGACAAATTGAAGACTAGGAAGGGCCGCTCACTCATTGTGCAGGCAGGGCCGAAGCGTGTGCTTAGCCATCTGTACCGCGCGCGCGTCTTCCAGTCAAAAGACAAGCTCCAAGAGGCGTTGTGTCGACCGGATCAGCATCTCGGTTCTCCTCCGACGCGGCTAGCCAGCAGCGGCAGGATGAATGCTCGCGGCATCTCGGTCTTCTACGGCGCGACGGCTTCGCGCGTGGCGATCGCAGAAGTTCGTCCGCCAGTGGGCAGCGCGGTCGCCGTCGCAAAGTTCGATATCACTCGGCCGCTCCGCCTTCTTGACCTCACCGCTCTGGAGAACACCTGGGACGATGGGAGCATATTCGACCCGACCCTCAAGGACCGACTCGAGCGCGTGGAGTTCCTCCAGTCGCTTGGGGACCGGATGACGCAGCCAGTTATGCCCGACAACGAGGCCTTCGACTACCTTCCAACGCAGGCCATCGCCGATTTCCTCGCAACGCAGAACGAACCGCAGCTCGACGGCATCGTCTTTCGCTCCGTGCAGGTCAAAGGCGGGCGTAACGTCGTACTCTTCCACAAGGCCGCGCGTGTCGAGGTTATCTGGTTCCCGGAGGGCACCGTGATCGAAGCGGACAGCATCCTCTACCACGTCAACGAATATGCCCCCCCGCCGTCTAACCGTTCGCCTGCGAACGATCATGACGACTGGCTTGGCGGGCAGCCATTCCTGGGCCCGAGCTACCACTCCCGTGATTACGACTTCCGAGATGTAGCCCTCCGCGTTGATCCTGCGTCCGTCACGGTAAATGAAGTTGACTGGGGCAGTTACCGCTGCACCGCATACAAGGTCTCGCGGCATCGACATGAGAAGCCCAAGCCTAAGTTCTGAAGCGAATTCTCGTGTCAGTAGAGACGCACCGGTCCTTCTGAGTCTTTGGTTCGTCCCCATCCCGATGGCTAAGTGGGCCGGGCCATAGTGATGTGCGAGCGCTTCATCATGAGCACAAACGAGCGCCAGGCCAGCTGTCGTTGGCGAGCGGCAAGTTGTCCTAGCTCAACCCGCTCGCGGCCGAAGAACTGAAAGACGCTTCTCGCTGCAGAGAAGGCATTCGACTTCGGGCAGCTGATGACTACTTCAGGCTGAAGGTGGTCGGTTGACCTCGCGCGGCGAACTCTCTAAGTCGGGTTCATCGTTCAGCTTCGCTTGAGAAATACACCCGATTCCATTCGATTGCGCGTTTGCGCCAATGGGTCTCGATGGCCTGCGTGAAGTCTGCGCGGACGAGCTTAGCCCTTAAGTCACACCACTGCGCAGATTCCCGGCGAATGACTACGCCTTCTAGGGGCCCCTCACGATATTGGCTGGAGCGTGTGGCCACCAGTTTTTTCAGTGAGGCGGTGGTGTACCGCCCGAATGCGACCTGCGGCACCGTAGCCAGCCTTGCCGAATGCGCCAGCGCATTGCGGCGTTCGCTGCTCCAGAAACGACCTGCGAACCGGTCATACACATCAAACAGCAAGAACCAATCAGGCAGTGCAGCGTAGTCCAGTGTATGACGCGCAGCACACCACTCGCCAAACACAATGATGTTGGGCGTCAGAACGCAGCGCAGCGCTTCGCCATGCTGGGCCAGCCATGCGGGGAGCTTGGCGAACTGCCCAGCGTGGGGCTCGGCCAGATACTGGCCCCGGTTTTGGGCGCGCAGGCTCCCATCCGGCGCCAGAGAAAGACCCAGATTTGCGCCATCCAGCTTTTCTTCCACCACTACATTGCTTTCCAGCAAAGCTTGCACGTCGGTAGGCGAAAGCACTTTGTCATCGCGCGGCGTGTCATGACCTAGCCAGGCCAAATGGGGAGTGTGGGGAAATCGAAAGAAGTCTCTATCCATTGCATTCAGCCCGGCAGCTGGGGGATAGGTTTCTCCGGGAACTTATTGCAATAGAACTTGCAGACGTCATCCGCACACAAGAAGTCGACCTCAACGCCTTTGGCCCGAAGAGCAGGCCACCAATCCAGCCATTTGCAGTCTGCCGCCTGCCAGATCGAGGGCTTGTGTTGATGCGCATGGGCTACGGCCGCGAACTTTCGATCAGGAGCGTCGAACAATGGCTCCAAAGCTGGATCCGGGAATTCGGCAAAGCAGTTCTTAGTGTTTTCGTTCAGGGTGACCTGCTCGACCTTTTTCGAGCCTGATTCCCGCAGCAACCACTTTAAGAAAAGATCCCCAGGCCCCCTGGCCGGTTTGAGGCTGGTCTTGTTCTGATACTCACCTAAGATGCGGAAACCATCGTCGATAACGGTAATCCCCCGCTGTTGCATGTCCTGCAGTCGTTTCACGCATTCAATCACGCAGTCAGGTGAAATATCCTCATGCAACCCGTTGGCAACCAAGAGCACGTTGGTATCAATCACCGCTTTCACAGGGCACCGCCTTGCTGGCTGCTTTGTTTCTTGCGCTTCATTGCGGCAATGGTGCGCCCAGCGATATCTGCCATCTCATCGCCGAAGAAATGTTCGGGCCAATTCTCGATCTCGCCAAACATGTTTAGCCTTAGTGGTTCCAGTTCTGTAGTTGCCCCGACGCGACGGCAGAAGTACACCGCCACGTCCTCTGGCTTAACCATTTCTTCGGCCATTCGGCGCTGCAAGCGGTTTAAGAAGTGCTCTGAGTGACTCTCTACAATCAACTGCACGTCACGCGGCTTACCATCCTCACAGGCCTGGGTTGCTGAAATGAAAACGTCAGCCAACTCAGCCTGAACTTGCGGATGCAGGTGGATCTCAGGTTGTTCCATCCACACGGTGGAATGAGGCGGACAGTAGAAGGCCTGCACCAGCGCCGGTAGCACCTGAGAAATGCCAAAACCCACATCGGTGATCTTTACCTCCGGGGCTTTGGCATGGGACTTCACCAGTACCTCGTACTCTTTGCGCCCCACCGCCACGGGCCGCACAGCGAAGTCGTCAATTACCCCTAGGTCCTTAAGCCATGCCGCTATGAATTCGGCAAAGCCTTTGGTGTGATGTCCAGCCTTACGATTGAGGCGGCGGCCTTCCCCCTGTGCCGCCAAAATAGCCGCCACGGCATACTCACCCATTTGCCCAACGCTGGCTGGCATGTCACCTGACCATTGGTAAATGCGCTGGGGATGGCTGCGTAGCGGTCCCAGGTAGGATATTCGTTCCAGCATGCTCTCAGCGGCCAATGCGAAGTCCACCAGAAAACCGCCGTTCTTGTACCGGGCCATGCTGGTGTCGGAAAATCGATAGAATTTTTCGGGCTCCTCAAGTGGCCATTTTCGTCCGTCGGCCATCTTGAAGCCGTAATGCGTAGATGACAGGTTGAGCTTTCGTTTCTCGTCGCGCTCAAGCGCAACGTCAATCACCTCCTTGGTCCCCGACGATAGCGAGTAGCGCAGCGCCTGAACTTCCGGTTGCTCCGCCTTGTTGGCCATCATGGTCACATCCAACCGCATGCGGTCCCCTTGGTAGCGGGAACCGGCTTGCAATGGGTCGCGCACATCCAGAGCTTTGGGCAAGGTCCAACCTAACTCAAAGGAAAGGGCTTGTTTCAGATCGTGGCCATGTAGACAATCTGTGAAGGTGCCCAAATCGATCAGAGATGAGGCATCGCCCAGATGCAGCGCGCGCTTTCGGTCTGTCGAGCGCGCTGTTTGCTGCAAGGCCAGCAAGAGGTGGCCAAGACTACTTTTGCCGGCACTGTTAGCTCCGAAGAGCACGGTGAGAGGCGCCAATCGAATCGGTCCTGTGTCTTTCCAGGCCTTAAAGTTCTTAATGCGTAGGTGAGTGAGCATCGGTACTGATCTCCGTCATTCGTTTGCATCCCTGCGCACGACCGTGGTGCTGAGTGGGATAGTTCTTGAAAACATCTGACGCATCTTCCCAGCGCTGGCCTAGGAGATAATCAGCACTCGCTTTAAGGCGAGAAACTCATGTCCTCCGCTTCCCAGTCGGCGGGAAATTTGGCTTCTCGTTGGCGGCAGTAATGGCCTAAAGCGTGCGGTTCATCTCGCCAGTTTATAGGGCGGGACCCCAAGATGCATTCCTCGCTGGGTCGCGGCGCCACCATTTATATCTGTTGAAGGCCCAAAGACCGCTGTCGCTGCAGAACAGTCTTTGCCATCAAGTTATCGAACTTTTGCTTTGGGTCGACATGAGCCAATGGTGATCAGCCCAGCCTGCGCATCACCCCATCTCGCCCCCGCGCGCCATGCGCCGCACCGCCTCAATGATCGCCGTGTCCATGCCTGGCGATGCCGCCCCACCGGGGTGGCGGAACAGCGACACCCCTTCCAGCAAAGCCATGATCAAAGCCGCGCGGCGTGCCCGTTCCGCACCGCCAATGCCCGGCGCCACCTTGGCCACCGCCTGCTCGATCTCTTTACGATAAGCCAGGTAGAAGCCGTCCATGGCGCTGCGTGCACCCGCATCCCGCGCGGCCAGCGCCCACAGTTCCAGGAAAAGGCGGCAAGCTTGGGGCGTTTGGCCGGCCAGCACGAAGCGCACCAGGCTGGCCAGGTCATGCTCGGCGGGATGCCGCCCGAACTCGGCCAGTGCATCGGCCAGCACGCCCGCCAGCAGGGCCTCCAGCAAGGCCTCACGGGTGGGAAAGTAGTACTGCACGTTGGACAGGCGCAGCCCCAGCCGTTCGGCCACCTGCCGTGTCGAGAAGCCCGCGTAGCCCGCCTCGATCAACTGCTGCGTGGCCGCATGCAGGATCTGAAGCCGCCGCTCGTGTCCCTTGCCGGTCAAGCCCCGCTGGCCGGTCTGCTCGCCCACTTCGGCTGGATGCGGTTGTCGCCCCATGCACACCCCAATCGTTGATTGCCAAGATTTGGTCATTTGACCATGTTTGATCCGTGCGCTACATTTATTGGTCACATGACCAATAAATAAACCCATGAACGTTCTGATCATTGGCGGCTATGGCGTGGTGGGGCGGCAGATCGCCGCACTGCTGGCCCATCGGCATCCCCAACTCACGCTGACCTTGGCCGGCCGCTCGCTGCCCGCTGCGCAAGCCGCCGCCCAAGAGCTGCCCGGGGCCCAAGGTGCCTGCATCGACATCGCATCGGCCAACCCGCTGCACGGCCTGACTGCGCCCATCGATGTCATCGTCGCGGCCGTCAATGACGATGATGACCACCTGCTGCTGGCCGCGGCAGCGCGTGGCCTGCCCTTGATCGACATCACCCGCTGGACCGAGCGCGTGCAAACGGGCGCCGCGCGCTTGCTCGCGTTGCCGCAGCCGTCGGCCTTGTCGGCCCCGATCGTGTTCGCGTCGTCGTGGATGGCCGGTTTGGCCGCCACCCTGGCGCGTGAGGCGGCTTTGATGTTGGCCACGGTCGAGCGCATCGACATCGACATCCTGTACGCCCTGAAAGACCGGTCGGGGCCCAATTCGGTGGCCTACATGGACCGCCTGGCCACGCCGTTCCGGGTCATGGAAGAGGGGCGGCAGGTCTGGGCCAGCCCCTTGTCCGATCTAAGGGACGTGGCTTTTGCCGATGGCCCCACTGCCCGCACCGCGCGCTTCGACGCCCCCGACCAGTTCACGCTGCCGACGCTGACGGGCGCGCGCACCGTGGCCACCCGGATCGCCTTTGACGACCCTTTGTCATCCTGGGCGCTCAGGGCGGCCGTTCGCAGTGGGCTGTGGCGCCTGCTCTCGCGCCCCAGCCTGGCGGGTTTGCGCCATGCGCTGCTTCACAACCCGGGGCCGGGCGGGCCTCACCGCATCGAGGTGTCGGTGAGCGGCCAAGACGCCGCTGGCGGGCGGGTGCATTCGGTGCTTTCTCTGGCCGACCCGCAGGGGCAAACCCACTTGACGGCGGTGGGGGCGATGATCCAGGTGGAGCGCGTGCTGGGTTTGAACGGCCACGTGCGGGCACCGGCCGGGCTGCAAGTGGCCGAAGCCTTGACGGATGGCGCCCTGGTGCGGCAGACCTTGCAAGAGGAGGGCATCCAGCTCACCACCACGGGGCGGTGCGCATGGGCTACCATGGCCTTCCCGCTGACTTCCGAGTTGCGCGCCCCTCATGCCTCACCCCGTCAGCAAGACGCGACCACCCGAAGCACCCTGCTTGCCACAGGAGGCGCGCCGCCATTTTGTGACGACGATGTTGGGCTTGCTGGCCCTGCCTGACAGCGCCCTGGCGGCCACCGCGCCCAAGGCCCGCCCGCGCATTGCGTTTTTCACGCCCAACAGCGAAGGCAACACTTACTGGCCCCAGGTGTTTCGCATCATGGCGATCGTGGCGCAATCGCTGGGCTTTGAGTTCGTGCCCTACAGCTTTGGCGTCCAGAATCGATTCACCCGCTTGCGTGATGCCGTGCAGGCGCTGAACATGCAGCCGCGCCCGGATGCCGTGATCGCCTCGGTGGTCATCGGGCAAAGCCGGGGCATATTGGAGGCGGCGCAGTTGATGGGCATCCCGGTGTTCATCCTGGGCCCGCTTTTCCCCGCGGAGCTGCCAGCCATCGGTGGTGCGCCCCGGGTTCAGTACAAGAACTGGCCCGCGCTGTTCAACTGGGCTGAAGAGCAAAAAGGCCATGCCCTGGGCAAGGCGCTGTTGCAGGCGGCGCAGCAGCACAACGCCGTGGCGGACGATGGCCACATTCACGTCGTGGGCTTGGGGGGCGACCCCAGCTGGTTTGGCTCGGGCTTGCGACAGGCGGGCTTGCGGCGCGCGGTGGCAGAGCACCCCAAGGCGGTGTTGAAGCAAGTGGTGCCCACGCACTGGACGCAAAAGGAAGGCCAGCAGCTCACGGCCAAACTGCTCGCGCGCTTTCCGCAGGCCAGTGTGTTCTGGGCCGCGAGTGATCAACTGGGTTCCGGCGCCGCGCAGGCCCTGATCGCGGCGGGCAAAGTGCCTGGCAAGACGGCCTTCACTGGTGGCCTGGATTTGTCCGAACTGGGCCTGGACATGGTGTCCCAAGGCCGGTTCGTGGCCACGGCCGCCAGCCCCTTGCTGTCTTATGCCCAGGTGGCCATCCTGGTGTACGACTACCTCCACGGGCAGGACTTTGCGGCCGAGCTGGGCCGCGAGATCGAGTTCCCGGCCTTGGTGGCCACGCGGGACAACGCGGCGCAGCACCAGCGTTTGGGCGAGTGTGTGCAAGGCATTGATTTCAAGGCTTTTTCCAAGGCCCACAACCCCAAGCTGGCCCGCTACGATTTCTCGTTCGACGCTTTCCGAGAAGCCGCAGGCGCTTGCGCCCGAGCCTGACATGCGCGGCGGCCCCCACACCCTTTCACGGCAGTTGCTCATCCTGGTGATGGGCTACACGCTGCTGCTGTCGATCCCGATGGGCGTGGTCAATGTGTGGATCACTTACCGCCAGGAGGCCGCCCGCCAGCAGGAGCAGGTCGAGGCGGTCAGGTCCTTGTTCGGGCTGCAGTTGGCCAAAGCCGTGTGGGATTTCGACCAGGCCTCGGCGCAGCAGGTTTTGTCGAACCTGGACCGGTTTCCCGCGTTGCAGCGTGTCGAGGTGGTCTCGCCCGATCTGCGTGCCAGTTATGTCAAGAAGGGCACGCCACCCGCACCGATTGATGAAGCACAGAGCTACCCGCTGATGGCGCCTGAGGGGGACATGGAGATCGGCCGATTGCGGCTCAACCTGGATGCCGCCGCCTTGCATGATCAGGTGTGGGCGGGCGTGCTGCGCACCATCGTGGTGGTGGGCGTGGAGATGCTGCTCTTTGCCATCCTCATCTTCGCGCTCATGCGGCGCAGTGTCACCTTGCCGGTGCTGGCCTTGTCCCGGCATGTGCGCCAGATGACGCCGGATCGGCTCCAGGAGCCCGCACCGTTGCCGCGCGCCAGGGTGCCCAACGAGTTGCATGAACTCGCCGAGGGCGTGACCCGTTTGCAGTACGCTCTTCATGAGCAACTGGCGCAGCGCGATGCGATTTCACGCACGCTGGAAATGAGCGAGGCGCGCTTGAAGCTGATCGCAGACGGCACGCCCAATCAGCTGTGGACCGCGCATGCCGATGGCGCGCTGGATTACGTCAGCAAGAGCGCGCTCAATTACTCGGGCGCCGAGGCCGATCAGTTCCTGGGCAACGCCTGGACCGCGATGATCCACCCGGATGACTTGCCCCTGTGCAAGGCGCATTGGGCGGCGTGCCTGCAGGCCGGGGCGACGTACCAGATCGACTGCCGGTTGCGGCGCTTCGATGGCGCGTTTCGCTGGCATGCCCTGATGGCCGTGCCCCAGCGGGACGAGTCGGGCACCATCGTGAAATGGTTTGGCTCCAGCACCGACCTCCACGATCGCAAGGAGGCCGAGCATGCGCTGGAGCAGCAGCGTGTTCACCTCGAGCGCCTGGTGTCGGAGCGCACGGCGGCCTTGTTCACGGCCAAGGAAGCGGCTGAGGCGGCCAGCCGAGCAAAGAGCACTTTCCTGGCCAACATGAGCCACGAGATCCGCACGCCCTTGAATGCCATCGTGGGGCTGGCGCAGCTCATGCGGGGCGATGGTGTCACCGAGCCGCAGGCCCAGCGCCTGGACTCGATCCATGGGGCCAGCCACCATCTGCTGGCGGTCATCAACGACATCCTGGACTTGTCCAAGATCGAAGCGGGCCGGATGGAGCTGGAGCACCTCGACTTCTCGGTGGAGAGCCTCTTCAACGGGGTGATCTCCATCGTGGCCGAGTCGGCCCGCGACAAGGGCCTGACCTTGTCGGTCAACACGGAGGGAGTTCCCCCGTGGCTTTGCGGGGATGCGACCCGCTTGCGGCAGGCCTTGCTCAACTACGCGGGCAACGGGGTCAAGTTCACGGAGCGGGGCAGCATGGCCCTGCGTGCCAGGGTGCAGCACCGCAGTGGCGATGAGCTGGTGGTGCGTTTTGAGGTTCAGGACACGGGCATTGGCGTGGCGCCCGACAAGGTGCCCCTGCTGTTCAAGGCCTTCGAGCAGGCCGATGCCTCAACGACGCGACAGTATGGCGGCACCGGGCTGGGCCTGGCCGTGGCCCAAGGCATTGCCCAGTTGATGGGGGGTGAAGCTGGCGTGGACAGCACCGTGGGTGTGGGCAGCACCTTCTGGTTCACGGCCCGGCTGCGGCTGGGCCAGGCGGTGGGGGCGACGGCAGCGCCGGTGGAGACCTTGAGTCAGGCCAGCGAGGGGGATCAAGGGCTGTTGCGGTGCGCGGGCGCCACGATCCTGGTCGTGGAGGACAACGCCCTGAACCGCGCGGTGGCGGAGGGGATGCTGCACGCGGCCGGCATGAACGTTGAACTCGCCGTGGATGGGTTGGAGGCGCTGAACCGGGCGAAGGTGCAGTCCTACGACCTCGTCTTCATGGACATGCAGATGCCCGTCATGAACGGGCTTGAATCCACCCGCGCCATCCGGGCCTTGCCGGGCTGGGCCAACATCCCCATCGTGGCGATGACGGCCAACGCGTTTGGCGAGGACCGCACCGCCTGCCTGGCTGCGGGCATGAACGATTTCCTCACCAAGCCGGTGGACATGCGGGCATTGAACGCGGTGTTGGTGAGGTGGTTGCCTCAAAGGTAAGGCAGCAGCGCCTTCGCCGCTTCGATGCGCAAGCTCAACTCGACGGTGTCGTTGTTCATGACTTCCAGCAGAAAGCTTTTGGGTGACCGCGTGGTGGAGGGCATCAGGCTTGCATCGGCGCGTGCCTCGGGTGCAGGGGCAGACACAGGGCCGAGCCGTTCCAGGGCCCTTTGAAAATCAGCGCGCTTGATGCTGTCCAGGCGGCACAGCAAATCGGCCTGGCCATCCGGGCTGGGTGGGATGTCGAGCCACGGGGTCTCGGCAAACACCGGGGCCAGGTCCGGTGCCACGAAGGCCGACCAGTTGCCTGTGGGCGTCTGCAAGGCCGGCACCATGGGGGGCTGTGTCGTCAGGCTGATGCGGTCTGCCGCGATGCCGGGCAGGTAGCGCACGCGCAGCGCTTCAAGGAACGCCATGGCCTGGGCAGTGGGCCTGGGTTCGGCGAGCGAGAACCAGACCTGGTAGCCATCCACGCCGGAGACCGCGATGGCGGGGGCGGGCCAACCCAAGTCGGCCTGAACGCCTTGCCACACCTTTGAGATGGCCTCCCAGTCGGCTGGCTGGCCCAGCGCCAGAACCATGCACCGCGTTTGATCATGGGCGCCACCATCCAGGTGGTAGAGGCGTTGCAATTCGGCTTGCAGTCTGTTCATGGCGGGCTCGGGAATAGGAGGCCGGTCAAGCATACTGGATGACCATGATCACACTCCACCACTGCGTCAGCGCCCGTTCATTCCGCCCCTTGTGGATGCTGGAGGAATTGGGCGTGCCCTACGAACTGAAGATGCTGCCCTTTCCGCCGCGCGTTCATGACGTGGCCTACCTGGAGCTCAACCCGCTGGGCACGGTGCCAACCTTGTTCGACGATGGTGTGCGCATGACCGAATCGGCGGCCATCTGCCAGTACCTCGCGGCGCGCCACCCAGCCGCGCGCATGGACGTGGCGGTGGATGAGCCTGCTTATGCGGCCTACCTCAACTTCCTGCATTTTGGCGAGGCCACGCTGACCTTCCCGCAGACCTTGATCCTGAGATACGCGCACTTTGAATCACCCGAGCGCCGCCAGCCGCAGGTGGCCGAGGACTACGCCAAGTGGTTCCTGGCCCGGCTGCGCACGCTGGAGCCCTTGCTGGCGCAAGAGGCGTTTGTGTGCGCGGGCCGCTTCACGGCGGCCGATGTGTCGGTGGGCTATGCGCTGTTGCTGGCCAGCCACCTGGGGTTGGCCGAGCGCTTCAAGCCCGCCGTGCAAAGTTACTGGCAGCGTTTGCAGCAACGCCCGGGGTACTTGCGCGCGTTGGAGGCGCAGCATGCTGCCGCCATGGCGCAAGGCGTTTCAACGGTGCCCGCGCCCGACATCCGCTGAGGCCTGAGGGGGCTGGAAAGCGGTGCTTTTCGCATGCTTATCCAGGCTGGGTGTGAAGAGCTGACATGCCATCCTTGACGTGCTCTTTCACACTTCAGGGACACCATGTTCAGACCAGCAACACCCCATCTGAGCCCCATGCAAAAGACCCTGCTCAAGGGTGTCTTTCTTCTGCTGGGTGCGCAGGCGCTGTCTTTTCCGGCGCATGCCCAAGGCATGCCCGAGATCACACCCAGCCTGAAGAAGATGCTTGGTGGCCTGCCCATCGCAGGCCTCAAGGACGATGTGCAAGGCATGGTGGGCGCCCTCAAGCAGACCAGTTGCGGTGGTGGCCTGACAGGCTGCTACGCCACGCAGTCGGGCCCGATTCAGCTGTACTTCTTCACCAGCAAGCAGGCGCAACAGACCTTCCTGCTGGTGATCGACAAGAAGATGACGATGCCGCCGCTGCTCAAGGACAACGTGCAGAAGGCCATGGGGGGCACCTCGCTGGCCTCGCCCATCATCTCGATCTCGACGACGGACTACGCGCTCGACGTTGCCAAGATGCCGCCCGCCCTGCAGAAAGTGGTGCGCGACAGCTACTTCAATGTCGGCTCGTTGGAGTTTTCCAGCGGCGTTCAACTGGCCGCCCGGGCCAACCTGGGTGGGGCCATCAGACTGGCCATGGAAAGCCTGGGCGTGCGTGCCGATCAACTGACCATGCGCGCAGCAGTGGTGATGCCCATCCCGACCGACCTGGCCGGTGGTGCCGGCACAGGTGCTGGCCTGGCCGATGCCGTGAGCCATGGCGACACCATGAAGCAGGCCGGGGCCAAGGCGGCCATGCCCGAGGCCTTCGTGGAGTTTCAGTTCGCCCCGAATGCCAAGTTGCCGCTGACCATGCCGGCGATGAACCTGACGGACGCCACCTTCTTCCTCAACAACGTGCTGACCTTTGGCTACAAGGGCAACGCGGCATACAAGGGCCTGAGTGACAAGAAGATCCTTGTGCAGTTCCAGACCCCGCTTGATCCGGCGGGCGCCATGGACCTGCTGGACTTCCAGTTCCGCATGGCCACGCCTGCCAGCTTCACCATGGAAGACTCCGCCAGGGTGATGGTGGCCATGGCCACCCCCGATGTGCGCCTGGCCAAATACGGCGGCGGTTTCATCCGCAACATCGAGTCGTACAAGGATGTTCTGCTGAGCGTGACCAAGGCCTTGTCGGTGTTCCAGTTCAAGAACCCGCACCCGGTGGAGTACCGCTTCGGCGACAGTAAAAAGCCTTGGCCGGATGACCCCAAGTACTTCAACATCGTGGTGCTGGGGCCCTTGGCCGACGATGGCCCGATGATGAAGCTTGCGGGCGACACCGTCATCCTGGGGCAGAAGATGGGCTGGCTGGACGCGTCCGCCGGGCGCTCTGGCCTGCATGGCGTGGCGGGTGAGGCCATCACCATCAAGCTGGGGCCGCTGGGCAAGACCCGCATCAAGTTCGAGGCCAAAGCCGACGTTGACAAGGGCAGCCAGGACATCAGCCTGAAGGGCAACTTCATGGGCCAGGCCGTCAATGTGATCATGAGCGGCAGCACGCTGACCATCGATGTGCCGCCCAGTTGCGCGAACCCCTTCGAGATCAAGACCAAGGTGTCGATCCAGGCCAGCACCAACATCGCTGAGGTGTTTGAAGGCCAGGGCGGTGCCAATGTCGACCCCACCAAGATCGGTGGTTGCGTTGGCAAGCAACTGGAAGCGGCGTTGAACAAGATCGCGGGCGAGTACAAGTCGCTGGGCGGCTACACCGCCGGCCAGGCCAACCAGGCCTTGAAGCAGATGACCGGCTTTGGCAGCAAGTCGTATGAGCAGGCCAAGGACAAGGCCCGTGATGTGGCCAACAAGACGAGCAATGGCGCCACCCAGGCCTTCAACGACGCGGGCAACGCTTTCAAGCGCATTGGCAAGAAAAAGAAGCACAAGAAGGGGCCGGACCCGAAGTTCGCCGGTTCGGTGTTCGATTGGGACTACTACTACGACAACAACCCCGACCTGGCGGACGCCAAGGTTGACCTGGCCCAGCACTGGCGGGACTACGGTTTCAAGGAGGGCCGCCAGGGCAGCCCCGAGTTCAGCGCCAAGTACTACTGGTCGCGGTACACGGATGTCCAGAAACTGTGCCCCAACCGCGATCTGCAGTGCGCCCTTCAGCATTGGCTGGACTACGGCTTGTACGACGGCCGCCAGGGCAGTGCCAATTTCAGCATCGCAAGCTACCTGAACCGTTACGCCGATCTTCGGAAGGCTTTCGGCCAGTACAACTACGATGACGCCTTCGACCACTGGTTCAACAGTGGCGAAGATGAGGGCCGCAAGGGCCACCCGGACTCCGCCTTCAACGGGCCGGTGTCGGGGCCGACCCGTGCGGGCGGCGGCGGTGGCGGCGCCTGGAGCGATGCCGACTTCTGCGATGGGCGATACGTGACGGGCTTTCGGGTGAACAACGGCAAGACGGTGGACCGCCTGCAGTTTCGTTATCCCAATGGCTGGGCCCCGCCCCAAGGCGGCAACAACGGCTTCAACGCCGACGTCACCTTGCCCAGCGGTGACTACATCGTGCAGGTCAACTACCGCAGCGGCAGCCGCCTCGACAGCGTTGCTTTCGTCTCCAACCGGGGCAAGACGTATGGCCCCTATGGCGGCGGCGGTGGCAGCCCTGGCACGTACACGGTCACGTCTGGCGAGAAACTGGGGTGCATGTCGGGCCGCGCTGGCAAGTCCATCGATCAGCTCATCTTCTCTTCGACAGGGCCGCGCTGAATCATGAACCACATCCATCGACTTGGCCCAGTGGCCGCAGCATGGGCGCTCACGCTTTGCCTCATGTCCCCGGCCTGGGCCGGTGAAGAGCCTTCCAGGTCCTTCGCAGACGTGGTCAAGGGCTTGGCCCTGGTGCCGGCTGGTGCGGCGGATTCAGAGATGCTGGCCAAGGCTTCGGCGGCGGTGGCGTTCATCCGCAAGATGGAGCTGCCCGAGGCCCACCAGGCCATCAACGAGGCCTTGCAGCTGGATGCGCGCAACGCCCACCTGCATTTCCTGAATGGCTTCATCTACCACCTGCAGGCCAAGCAAGGCGACACGCAGAAGGCCGAGATCGCCATCGAGGGCTACCAGCAGGCCTTGCGCATCGATCCCGGCAACTGGATCGCGCAGGAGTTCCTGGGCCTGGCCTACATGGACCTGAAACAGTTCGACCGGGCCAAGGCTCAGTTCGCGGGGGTGCTGATGTTGACGCCCGAGAGCACCGTCTCGCTTCAGGGCTTGATGGTGTCCTCGTACCTCACAGGTGATGCCAGCACGGCGTGCGCCATGGCCGACCAGTTCAGGAAGGTCTCTGTCAAACCGCACCTGGGCTTTGTGCGCTCCAGCATCCCGGTCTATGCCTCTTGTGGCAACTTCGAGCAGGCCGATCGGATGCTGACTGGGCTGGGCGCCGGGGGCGCGGACACTGAACGCGTGGACAAGCGACTGGCCCAATGGAAATCCTTCTACCAGCGGCAGGCGCCAGCGGGTGCGGTTTTCGTCAAGGCCAGTGCCTTGTCGCCCGAACGCTTCGCCCAAGCCTTCACCTTGCCGAACCTGGGCAGCCGACCTTCAGCCCGGCCGCCAACCGAATCTGCCGAGACCCCGGCACCGGTGGAATCGGCAGCGGCCGCTCCATCGGCCTCCCCCGTGGTGCCCCGCGCCGACGCTGGCAGTGAGGGCCCGCGCATGGTCCTGATCGACGTGGTGCTGCTGTCCACGCAGGAGCTGGTGTCGACCTCCAAGGGCGTCAATCTGCTGAGCGCTTTGACCTTGCAGCTGGGCGCTGCCAACAACGTGCCTGGCTACTCGTGGTCGAACAATTCGTCAAGCACCAACGGTGGGCCCAGCACCACGAGCACCGCCATCACGCGGGCGGTCACCATCCCGGCCTTGTCGTATTCACTGAACATCGCCAATGCCAACAGCTCTGTCAACGAGGTGCTGGCGCGGCCCACGCTGGCGGCGATCGAGGGCTTGCCGTCCGAGTTCTTCTCGGGCACGAACCTGAGTGCCGGTGTGGTTTCGACCAGCACGCAGGGTGGCACCACCATCGTGCCGCTGGACAAGCGCTTCGGCATCAAGCTGGCGGTCACGCCCGTGTTCTTGCCTCAGGGGCAGGTGCAGCTCAAGGTGGAGGCGCAACGCACCTCGCTGAACGCCAGCGCCGAGAACTCACGCGTGGCCTACCAGATCGAGATCGGCGAGACCACGGCCAACGCCAATGTTGTCATGAAGCTGGGCGACACCCTGGTGTTGAGTGGCCTGAGCGAGAAGACATCGTCCAGCACCCGCGATGGCGTGCCGGGCTTGCAAGATGTGCCGGGCCTGCAGTACCTGTTCTCCAACAAGAAGACCAACGACATCCAGCGCTCGGTGCTGATCCTGGTGACCCCGAGGTCACCGGTGCAGATTGCCGAAGCGGACCCGGTACAGGGCGGCAGCATGCTGGATGCCATGAAGGCCCTGCGAGAGCGGTTCGGGCTGGCGGCCAGCATCCCCGCCAACGTCGAGGCGGTCATGAACCAGATGAAGCCGAATGACTTCTTTCGGGAGTTTCGCCAGGGTGATGTGTCGATGGAGCGCTGGGACCGCATGCGCACCACGGGCGAGCGCTTGCAGGAAGCCCTGGGCTTTTTGTACTACTAGCGCCACTCTTCTTCCGACTTCGTGCTGCATTCCGGATCAGCCGGGTTCACATTGCAGCGCACCCGCTTGATGACCTTGAGCCCGCGTTTGTCGTAAACACCCTGCTGCGCGATGTCGATGCGCGACTCGCGCAACATCAGCGAGTACTTGTAGGCGTTCTCGGGTGACAGATCCAACCAGGTGGTGGGCGGGATGCTGTTGTCGGCCTGCTTGATGAACTGCAGCGCGCGGTCGAACTGGCTCAACCAATACGTGCGGGATGGCTCGCCCATGCCTTCCGGAAAGCGCGTCCGGTTGAAGATCATCTGGTAGGTGAGGATCATGATCGGGAAGCGCACGACAGACCCGCTGTCGCCAATGCCCCGGTACAACTCCAGCGGCTTGTAGGCGATGGAGGGCGCGGCCACCATGTCGAGCAGGCCGTTGTTGAACTTGTTGGCAAAGGTGGTGATGTCGGCCGACACGGGGATCGCGCCGATGCGCTTGATCATCATGGCTTGCGCCTTGTCGTGGTCAAAGGCGGCGATGCGTTTACCGGCCAGGGCCTCGATGGTGTTGATGCGCCGGTCGTGGACCATCGGGTAAGCCGCACCCAGCGGCATGATGCCGCCAACCTCGTTGTTGCCTTCCACCATCAGGGCCTTGGCCGATGGGGAGGCGTAGGTCTGGATCAGCTTGCGAACCACTTCGTAGCTGCCTGGCATGTCGATCTTGCCGTCGCGGACGATGGTGGTGGATCCGAGCGTGTCAATGGCGCCCGAGGTGCGGTTGAACTGGCGGGCACGAAAGGCGGTGGTGACGACCGCATCGCATTGGCCCGAACGGTAGTCCTCGGCGGCCTGGCGTTCGTCGGTGTAGCCCTTGAGTGTGATGTTGGCGCCGAATTTCTGCATGGCCAGCACGTAGTCCTTGGTCATGCTGAACAGGTCGCCCGAGGCGCCCAGCATGTCGTAGACGCAAACTTTTTGAGAGGGGGCGGCCTGGGCGCTCAGGCTGGCCAGGGTCATCGCCAAGGCGGCCAGACTGCTTCGGGTCAATGGGTTCACGCGGGGATCTCCTGTTTTGGGTGCAACCTTGGATACTCGCCAAATCAGGGCCTGCACACAAGCTGATGCACCCGGTGTGAAGCTTGTATAGCGCGCAAATGTTCGTGAAATCGCCCCTTGTTGCCATTGGTTTCGGGGTTGAAAGGCGCCGTGAGCCGCTGGTGAGGCCCTGTTCTGCGGATCGTGTCTAATCCTCCCCTGGCCACGGGCATTGAGCAGCGTGGCAGACAGAAGAATGCATTTGCGCCGGAATTTCAGCAGTTCAAGACTCGTTCGCTTGCTCAGTGAGGCCGCCTCGGTGGACGTGGACGCGTCCCGCCAGGACGTGGCCGAGAAACTGGGCCTGTGGCTGGGCACGCTCGACACCCTTCAACTTCATGCCGCTCACCAGTCGATCAAAGCGTTTGCCGAAGAGACGCCCTCGGGCGCGCGGGCCACGGCCCATCACCCCCTGGAAGAGGATGTCCAGCGGGTGCGCTCGGCCATGGTGCAGGCCATCACGGCGAACGGTTCAACCAAGGCCATCGAGGCGGACGCCGGTTACGCGCCCTTTCGCCAGCGTTACCTTGAACAACAACGCCACATTGAATCCAAGATTGCTTCATTGAGATCCCACGTCCGGCAAGTCCTTTCCCGGGCCTCACCCCGGCTCAAGCAGCTGGCCTACCTGGACACCGTGATGGACCAGGTGATCGGTGCGCGCGAGCAAAGGCTGATGTCCACGGTGCCCGTGCTGCTTGAAAAGCGTTTCGAGCAATTGCGCCGGGCCCAGGCGGACGGTTGGCAAGGCACCTTCTGCCAGGAGTGGCAAGAGGTGTTGCTGGCCGAGATGAACGTGCGCCTGCAGCCGGTGGTGGGATTGATGGAAGCATTCAGCAACGAGGTCACAAAGTCACCATGAACAGGATTGTTTTTGCAGCCACCTTCGCCATTGGCCTGATGGTCGTCGGCTGGGTTGGTGTGGGGTTCATCGGATCGAGCCCCTTGGCCTTGCTGATGACGGTGCTGATCGCGGCGGTTTACTTGCTGGGCGCGTTCGAGCTCCAGCAGTTTCGCTCGGCCACGTCGTCCTTGGCCGCCGCGTTGACCAGCATCCCGCAGCCCTTGTCCGACCTGCGTGGCTGGTTGGCTGGCGTGCATTCTTCCTTGCAAAACGCCGTGCGTTTGCGCATCGAGGGTGAGCGCGTGGCCTTGCCGGGCCCCGCCTTGACGCCTTACCTGGTGGGCCTGTTGGTGATGCTGGGCATGCTCGGCACCTTCCTGGGCATGGTGGTGACCTTCAAGGGCGCCGTGTTCGCGCTGGAAGGCTCGACCGACCTGCAGGCCATCCGCTCGGCGCTGGCGGCGCCCATCAAGGGCTTGGGCTTGTCGTTCGGCACCTCGGTGGCGGGCGTGGCGGCATCAAGCATGTTGGGCCTGATCTCGGCCATCAGCCGCCGCGAGCGGCTGGACGTGGCGCGGCAGCTTGACGCGCGCATCGCCACTGAGCTGCGGCCCTTCTCACGCGCCCACCAGCGCGAGGAAAGCTTCAAGGCCCTGCAAGTGCAGGCGCACGCCTTGCCCGAGGTGGTCAACCAGTTGCAGGCCATGATGGATGGCCTGGAGCGCCGCCATCAACAGTTGAGTGAGCAGTTGCTGGGCCAGCAGGCGCAGTTCCACCGCGACGTGACCGCGGCCTACACGGGCTTGGCGGGCGAGGTGGGGGCATCGCTGAAAGACAGCCTGGTCAGCAGCGCGAAAATGGCGGGCGAGACCATCAAGCCGGTGGTCGAGGCCGCGATGTCGGAAATCGCGCTGGAATCAACCCGCGCGCACCAGCGCCAGGTGGACGCAGCGCAAACGCAGTTGAATGGCCTGTCGGACCAGTTCAGCGCCACGGCCCGCACCGTGGCCGATGGTTGGGCCGCCGCCTTGCAGACCCACGCGCGCACCAGCGAAAGCCTGGTCGATGGACTGGACCGTTCGCTGACGGTCTTCACGCAGACCTTCGAGCAGCGCTCGGGGGCGCTGTTGGCCACGGTCAACGAGGCCGCGGCCCAGTCGCAAGCCAAGCTGGCTTTGGCCGATGACCAGCGCCTGCAAGCCTGGACGGGCGCGCTGGAAACCATGGCCGCCAAGCTGCAGGGCGAATGGCAGCAGGTGGGCGCGCAAACGCTGGCCCAGCAGAACGCCGTCTGCCTGACGCTGGAGACCACCGCCCGCGAGATCACCGAGCGCACCAGTTTGCAGGCCGGCCAGACCCTGGATGATGTGGCGCGCTTGTTGAACCAGTCCGAAGAGTTGATCCGCTCGCGCATCGAATCTGAAGCGCAATGGATGCAGCACCACCGCGAGCGCATGGACCAACTGGCCAGCGTGTGGCGCACGGAGTTGGGCGCGTTGCGGGATGACGAGGCTGCGCGTGGCAATGCGGCGGTTGAGCGTTTGGGCGAGTTGCAAACCGCGATGACCAGCCATTTGGCGACTTTGGGCACGGCCCTGGAAGCACCGATGACCCGCCTGATGCAGACGGCGTCCGAGGTGCCTCAAGCTGCCGCCCAGGTGATCGCGCAGCTGCGCCAGGAGATGGCCCAGCTCACCGAGCAAGGCAATGTGGCGCTGCAAGAGCGCAATGGCCTGGTCGAGAAAATCACCACCTTGCTGCAGGGCCTGAACCAGGCCTCTGGCGAACAGCGCGAGGCCATCGAATCTTTGGTGACTTCGGCCACCCAGGTGCTGGACCAGGCGAGCAGCCAGTTCGCGCAAGCGCTGCAGGCGCAAGCGGGCCAATCGGCCGATGTGGCCGCGCACCTCACCGGCAGCGCGGTCGAGCTGTCCAGCCTGGGCGAATCCTTTGGCCACGGCGTGCAGTTGTTCAGTGCCAGCAACGACAAGCTGCTGGACAGCCTGGCGCGCATCGAAGGCTCGATCAAGCAGTCCACCGCGCGCAGCGATGAGCAACTGGCTTACTACGTGGCGCAAGCGCGCGAGGTCATCGACCTGAGCATCTCGTCGCAACAAGGCATCGTGGAAGACCTGCGCCGACTGCACCGTGAGGCCGCCGATGTCCGAGCTTGACGAGCAGGGCAACGGCATCGAAGACACCGCTCCGGTGTGGGCTGTGTTTGGCGACCTCATGGCGGGCCTGCTGGGCGCCTTCGTGCTGATCCTGGTGGGCGTGCTGGTGGTGCAGATGGACCTGGTGGCCAACCTGCAATCGGAAGTGCAAAAGCGCCAGGTGGAAGAGAAGCGCCGCATCGCCCTGGAGAAAGCCCTGGCCATCCCCTTGGCCACCGGGCGCGTCACCTTGAACAACGGGCGCATTGGCATCAGTGGCAGCGTGCTCTTCCCCGTCAACTCTGATCAGTTGCGGCCTGAGGGGCGGCAGTTGTTGAAGGGGCTGGTGCAGCCCTTGCTGGTCTACCTGGGTGAGCGCGACGAGATGCTGATGGTGAGTGGCTTCACCGATGACAAGGGCCTGCGCGAGAGCAGCAACAAGCGCTTCGCGGACAACCTGGAGTTGTCGGCCCAGCGTGCTTTGACGGTGACCCGCGCCTTGATGGCAGAGGGCATGCCGTCGTCCCGGGTGTTCGCCGCGGCCTTCGGGCCCGAGCAACCGGTGGCCTCCAATGCCGACGAAAAGGGGCGCGCCTTGAACCGGCGTGTAGAGATGGCGCCGGTGCCCAAGTCTGCCAACGTGAAGGCTGAGGCGGCCCCATGAGCCAGGTGCCTGTGCCATCGCTGCAAGCCTGGCGCCGCGAGGGCGCTGGGCGCGTTGATCCGGTGCGCTTTCATTTCCTGGAAGTGTTGTCACGGCGAGTGGACGAGGCCTCTGGTGAGTTGCGGTGCATCTTGCAAGGCAAGTTGGACCAGGCCCTGGCGGACTATGGCCAACGCATCGCGCAAGCGCCTCCAGTGGTCCGCGATGAACGGGCCCAGCCCTTGTCGTCCAGCGCACCGTTGGCCCAACTGAACCAGTACATCCAGCGCCGCACGAAGCACGTGGACGGTCCGGGAACGGAAGGGCATGATGATGGCGGTTCTGAAATCAAGAGCGCCCGCCGTTTCCGGGAAACCTGGTCCCGCATCGCGGCTGAAAAGCAGGTGAACGAGGCTTTTGGGCGCGGGCCTGAAAATGCCGGTCCGCTCAATGCGCACATGCTGGTGCTGCATTCCCTGCGCTTGATGCGTGACCTGTCGCCCCACTACCTGCAGCAGTTCATGTCGCAGGTCGATTCCTTGCTTTGGCTGGATCAGGTGAACCACAAGTACACGCTGACGGACGCCAAACCGGTGCGTCAAAACCGCGCCAAGAAATGAACACCCTCCCGCCACTTCTCAATCATGAAAGCGAGCCCCTCATGGAACTGAACTTCAACGGCCGAGTGGCCATCGTGACGGGCGCTGGTGGCGGCTTGGGCCGTCAGCACGCGCTGGCCCTGGCCGCGCGCGGGGCCAAGGTGCTGGTCAACGATCTGGGCGATAGCTCGGGCCACTCTGCGGCCGCGCAAAAAGTGGTTGAAGAGATCCAGGCCGCCGGCGGCGAGGCCATGGCCAATGGCTGCTCGGTCACCGACTTTGCCGCGGTGCAGGCGATGGTGCAGCAGGTGCAAGATGCCTGGGGCCGTGTGGACGTGTTGATCAACAACGCGGGCATCTTGCGCGACAAGTCTTTCGCCAAGCTGGACATGGACGACTTCAGGCTGGTGCTGGAGGTTCACCTCATGGGCGCGGTCCATTGCACCAAGGCCGTCTGGCCATTGATGACAGCGCAGAAGTACGGCCGCGTGGTGATGACCACCTCGTCCTCCGGCTTGTACGGCAACTTCGGTCAGGCCAACTATGGCGCCGCCAAGATGGCGCTGGTGGGTTTGATGCAGACCTTGTCCATCGAAGGCGCCAGGAACGACATCCGCGTGAACTGCCTGGCCCCGACCGCGGCCACGGCGATGACGGAAGGCCTCTTTCCCCAAGCCATGCTTGATCTGCTGAAGCCCGAGGCGGTGGTGCCAGCGATGCTGGTGCTGGCCCACGAGAGCGCGCCGAACCGCACCATCCTGGGGGCGGGGGCGGGCACGTTTGCGGCGGCGCACATCGCGATGACGCCGGGGGTGTACCTGGGCGTGGGCGGCGATGTGCCTGAGCAGTTGGCCCAGCATCTGGCGGTGCTGGGAACTTTGGATGGCGCCACGGTGCCGGGCAGTGGGGCTGATCAGGGACGGCAGGAGCTCACGCTGGCGATGGGGAGCGCGGCCACCTGATGGTGTAGCGGCGGCGCCCGCCCAAGTTTGTCTGGTTTCATGCATTCCCAGGGTTCGCCCGATGATGGCTATCCCGGTGTTCGTTGGCACTTGCGTCGGCGGTGATCCTGCGATGATTGGCATGGCATTCAACAGCAGGACCAACGTGGCCACAGCAAGCACCATCGATGTCGCAGGCATTTTGGGAAAAGACCCGTGGTTCAGGGAAGTGCCCGAGTTGCTCCAGTCGGCCGTGCTGAAAATGGGTGTGGTTCGTCGGCTGCGAACCGGGCAGCGCCTCTTCTCGCGCGGCGATGCAACCAATGGGGTGTACGCCGTGCTTGAAGGGCGGCTGGCGGCCCTGGATGTGAACGAGCAAGGCGATGAGGCCATCCAGCTTCACCTGGAGCCGGTGTCCTGGTTCGGCGAGATGGGCCTGTACGACAGGCTGCCCCGGGTTCACCACATCCGTGCGGAGCGGCCCTCTGCCGTGTTGTGGCTCAATGACCAATTGCTGCGCGCCCACCTGGAGCAGTGTCCGCAGCATTGGCATCACTTCGGCCTGTTGTTGACGCAGAAGCTGCGCCTGGCCTTGTTCATCCTGGATGGGCGCAAGCTTGATTCCAATGATCTGGTGGTGGCGCGCACGCTGCTGATGATCGCCCAGTCTTACGTGCCGCGCGGTGAAGGGCCGGTGAAACTGCGAGTCACCATCCAGCAGCAAGAGGTGGCCGACATGCTGGGCATGTCGCGGCAGACGGTGAGCCAGGCGCTGCAGCGCTTGAAGGCCGAGGGCATCTTGCAGATCGCTTACGGCAAGGTCGAGATCCTGGATGTGGCGGCTTTGCAGACCAAGGTGCACTACGAGAACTGGCTGCCGGTCATGTCAACGGGCCGTTGAGGGGCGTCATGGGCGGGCGTAGGCGGGGATGCTGAAGCGCTTGCGATAAGCCCCTGGCCCCAGCCCCGTGGTCCGCTTGAACAAGCGCCTGAAGAAGGCGGCGTCTTCATAGCCCACGCGCCAGCTGATCTCATCGACCGAAGCTTCGGTGCGTTCCAGGCGGCGCTTGGCGTCTTCGATGCGCAAGCGCTGCACATAGGCGATGGGTGCGATGCCCGTGGCGGCGGTGAAGCGCCGCTTGAAAGTGCGCTCGGCCAGCTTCGAGCGCTTGACCATTTCCTCGACCGGGTTGGCCACCGAGAAGTGCGTGCCAAGCCACTGCTGCGCGCTCTGGATTTCTGCATCGCCGTGGTCGCTGTGGCCTTCGAAGGTGATGTAGGGCGTGAGCCCATCCTGGTGCCATTGCAGCGCGAACAGGCGGGCCACCTCTTGCGCATCGGTCGCGCCCGCATAACGCGCGATGAGGTACAGCACCATGTCGTGCCAGGTCATGGACGCGCCCGAGGTGACCAGCTCTTCGCGCCGTCCGGAGATCACCAGCACCCGTTCGGGGTGCAGCGTGATGGCCGGGTTCAAGGCCGAGAAATGCCGGGCGTACGTGAAGTGCACGGTGGCATCTTTGCCATCGAACAGCCCGGTCTCGGCCAGCAGGAAGATGCCCGAGCACGCCGAGCACAGCACGGCGCCCCCCGCGTGCATGCGTTGCAGCCACTCGACCAGTTGCGGGTAGCGGCCCTGTTGCCAGCCCTCATCGCGCAGCAGCACCGAGGGCACGATCACGATGTCGGTCGATTCGATGGTGTCGATGGCGCGTTGCACCGGGATGGGCACACCGCTGGCCAGCTCGATGGGGCCCACTGCTTCGCCCACGATCTCGACATGGAAGGGCGGCCTGGCCAGGCTGCTGGGCAGGCCAATGAGCGAGGGGGCGTTCATCACGTCGTAGATGCCTGCCAGCGTGGACACCACGGCATCGGGCAAGGCCAGCAAGGCGATGTGCAGCCTGGTTTGATCGGCGGGCAAGGCCGTTGAGACGGAAGGCTTTGGCATGGCAGGTGGCTTTGTCACGTTGGCACGAACGGACCGATTTCGGGCGATTTCAGCTCTCCCGCGATGGCGGTCGGATTGCAATCATGAGCGCGCTGTTCAAGCACTCATGTTTGTTTGTCAAAGGAATCGTAAATCATGAAGACCTCTTTGAAATCACGGCGCGCCGTCGTGGCGCGTCTGTTGAGCGTGGCCGCCCTGGTGGGCATCGCCGGGACCTGCTCTGCACCAGCTTGGGCCGAGCCCCGCGACGTTCACCCGGCGCGCCATCATCATCATCACCGACCGGGCCAGGCCGTGGTCCACTGGAACGCCGTTGCCAGCGAGGCGTTCACACCCAGTCAGGGCACGAACCCGATGATGCAATCGCGCACCTTGGCGATCATGCACGCGGCCATCCACGATGCGCTGAACGCCATTGACCGCCGCTACCAGTCGTACACGCCCGGCTTGCAGGCCGCCCCGCGCGCCTCGCCCGATGCGGCGGTGGCTGCGGCAGCGCGTGAGGTGCTCGTCAACCTACTGCCCGACCAGGCTGCGATGGTGGAGACCGCTTATGGCCGCGCACTCATGGCTGTGCGTGACGGACAGTCCAAGACCGCGGGCATCACCACTGGCCAGGCCGCCGCCTGGGCGACGATGAACCGCCGACAGGGCGATGGTGCCGACACCGCAGCACAGCCGGTGTACGAGCCGGGCCATGCCCCTGGCGAATACCAGTTCACCGCGCCGTTCAACTTCGCGGCTCAGCCTGGCTGGGGGCGGGTGAAGCCCTTCGTCATCGACCTGCACCAGCACGCCACCGAAGGGCCATTGCCTTTGACCAGTGTTCAGTACGCGCAGGACCTGGCCCACATCCGGGAGATCGGGCACGAGGCCAGCACCACGCGCACCCCGGAGCAATCGGAGGTGGCCAAGTTCTGGTACGAGGATTCGCCACTGGGCTGGACCCGCATTGCCAACGCCGTCGCGCGGCAACGGGGCCTGGATGACTGGGCGGCCGCGCGGGCTTTTGCGCTGATGCACTTCGCCATGGCCGATGGCTTCATCGCGGGCTTCCATGCGAAATACCAGCACCGCTTCTGGCGCCCTGTCACGGCGATCCACCTGGCGGCCACCGATGGCAACCCACTGACGCACGCTGATGCCAGCTGGCAACCCTTCCTGGTGACGCCGCCGGTGCCTGATTACCCCTCCACGCACACCGTGCTGGGTTGGGCCGCGGCCGAGGTGCTGATCGATGTGTTTGGTGACAAGGTGCGCTACAGCGCCACCAGCTTGACGCTGCCGGGCGTGACGCGCCACTACCGAGGCTTTTCGCAGGCAGCGCAAGAGAACGGACTGTCTCGCTTGTACGCCGGCATCCACTTCCGGCATGCGGTGAAGGATGGCCGCCGCCAGGGCCGCAGCGTGGGTCAAGCCGTGGCCGAAGCGCTCGCCCCAGTGCGCTGATCAAACCTCCAACTGAACCAAGGACAACACCATGGACACCCATGTGATTGATGCGGCGAAGCTTGAAGCTCTCGCCATGCGTGCGATCGGCGATGTGGCTTCGGCCTATGCCGGTGTGATGATCAGCCTGGGCAGCAAGCTGGGCTTGTACAAGGCGATGGCGGGTGCCGGGCCGCTGCGCGCCAAAGAGCTGGCCACGCGGGCCGACTGCGCCGAACGCTATGTGCAGGAGTGGCTCAATGCCCAGGCAGCGGGCGGCTACCTCAACTACCACGCTGTCAGCGACACCTATGAGCTGTCGCCCGAGCAGGCGATGGTGCTGGCCGACGAGGACAGCCCTTGCTACATCCCACCCGCGTGGAACGTGCCCGCGTCGATGTGGTTTGACGAGGACCAGGCCTTGCAGGCCTTTCGCACCGGGCGGGGCGTGGCCTGGGGCGAGCACGATGCGCGCATGGCCTGCGGCGTGGCCGCGTTCTACCGCAACGGCTACCGTGCCAGCCTGGTCTCGCAGTGGCTGCCCGCCCTGGATGGCGTCGTGGCCAAGCTGGAGGCTGGCATCGCGGTGGCCGACGTGGGCTGCGGCCATGGCCATGCGACCTTGCTGATGGCGCAGGCCTTTCCCAACTCGCGCTTCTTTGGCTTCGACACGCACGAGGCCTCGATTGCGGAGGCGCGGCGCCACGCCGAGGCAGCGGGCCTGTCGCACCGGGTGAGTTTCTCGGTGGCACGGGCGGTGGACTATCCTGATCACCGCTATGGCCTGGTCTGCTTCTTCGACACCTTGCACGATCTGGGCGACCCGGTCGCCGCCGTGCACCACGCATCACAGGTGCTGGCACCCGGCGGCTCGGTGATGCTGGTGGAGCCTTTCGCGAGCGACCGGGCCGAGGGCAACCACGCCATGGTGGGGCAGCTGTACTACGCGGGCTCTGCCCTGATCTGCTGCGCACACGCGATATCGGAGGGCGGCAAGCTGGTGCTGGGTGCGCAGGCGGGGCCCAAGCGCCTGGCCGAGGTCTGTCGCAAGGGCGGGTTCACGCAGTTCAGGCAGGCGGCCCAGACGCCGTTCAACCTGATTTGCGAGGTTCGGCGCTGAATGTGCGGGCGCGATGGCGCCCGCCCGCGCTGCTGCAAGACTTACAAGGCGCTCACTCGGTTTGAGCCTTGATGTTGGCCTTGTCATTCTTGTAGATTTCCTTGGCCTCCTGCTTGGCGGCCTTGGCGTTCTCCTTGGCGTCACGTTTGCAGTCGCGCACGTCCTTGCTGTCCAGGCCGGCGGTCTTGCAGTCGGCGACGTCCAGGTCCTTGTTGACTTCAGCGATCTCCTTGCGGGCCTTGTATTCGGCCTTGCTCTCGGTCTTGAGATCACGCTTTCCCTGCTGCTGAGGTGTCAGCTCCGTGCGGCTGTTGGTGGGATCAACGGTGGGGTCTGCGGCCATGACCGACAGGCTCAAAACGGTCGCGGTGCCTGCGAGTATGGCTTTGAGGCTGGATGAATTCATGAGGGCTCTCCTATGAGTTGTAGCCGACGACGTCGGCCTGCCCTCAGATGGCAAATGGCGTTCCCGGTGGCGCGTCAAGGCCGCTGGCGGTGCTCGGCCCGCCAGCGGCCGGGCGTGGTGCCCACCGCCATGTTGAACACCCGCGTCAGGTGGGCCTGGTCCGCGAAGCCGCATTCCGCCGAGATGGCGGCGATGGGCAGGGGGCCTTTCAGCAACAGCTTGGCCTTGTCGATCTTGCGCACCAGCAGCCATTGGTAGGGCGTGCAGCCGGTGGACACCTTGACATCCAGCAAGGCGATGGACCGCATGTGGTTCACCTTCGACAGGCCGGTGTCGCCACGCATGGTCAGCCCTTCAGGAAGCTCAACAGCATGCTGTTGATGAGGTCCTTGTGGGTGGTGCACAGGCCATGCGGCGCGCCGGGGATCACTTCCAGACGGGCTTGGGGCGCGAGCTTGACGGCCTGTTTGGCGGTGGTCTCCAAAGGCACGATCTGATCGTCATCACCGTGGATGATCAGGGTCGGGATGGTCATCTTCTTCAGGTCTTCGCGCAGGTCGGTTTCCGAAAATGCCTTCACGCATTCGTACTCGGCCAGGATGCTGCCCATCATCCCCTGCATCCAGAAGGTGTCGCGCACGCCTTGCGAGGGCTTGGATCCAGGGCGGTTGTAGCCATAGAAGGCCGAGGTGAAGTCCTTGAACAGTTGCGCCCGATCGGCCTGCACGCCAGCGCGGATGCCATCAAACACCGACAGCGGCACGCCATTGGGATTCCAGTCGGTCTTGACCATGATGGGGGTGACGGCGCCAATCAGCACGGCCTTGGCCACGCGCTTGGTGCCATGGCGGCCGATGTAGCGGGCGACTTCGCCACCACCGGTGGAGTGGCCGATGTGCACGGCATCTTTCAAATCCAGGGCAGCAGTGAGCGCGGCCAGGTCGTCGGCGTAGTGGTCCATGTCGTTGCCAAAACCGGGCTGCGACGAGCGGCCGTGGCCGCGGCGGTCGTGCGCGATGACGCGGAAGCCATGCTGGACCAGGAACAGCATCTGGTCTTCAAAGGCATCGCCGTTCAGAGGCCAGCCGTGGCTGAACACCACGGGCTGACCTTGGCCCCAGTCCTTGTAGAAGATGCGGGTGTTGTCTTTGGTGGTGATGAAGTTGTCGGTGGCCATGGCGCGGGCTCCTTGGGGTTGGCGAAGATCTCGTGCGTCTTCCAAAACAGATCCTTGACGTCCCGGTTCTGCACGACGGGGGGGATGAAGTCCATCGTCGGCAAGGAACTCTCGGCACTTTCGTACAGACTGGCCAGTTTCTCGCGCGACAAGTGGAGTGCGTGAAGGCCAGCGTGTCGTTGGTGGAGATGTCGACCCGCTGGAACTGGACATTCTCAGCGGTCCACGTGACGATCTTGTGGCATTTGAGCGGGGCTGGCGAGGTCATGCCCAATGCTACCGGGCAGTCTGAAGTGGCGTCAGGACAGGGGTAATTTCAACGCCAGGAAATGGTGCACGACCGGCTTCTCCGGGCCCATGTGGAATCGGACAGCATCGGCTTGCAGGTCGGCGCCTGCGTGGGATGCGCGGCGGTGTTGCCGTAGGTGTTCGGCCCAGGACTCGACGAGGAACCATTCCATCACACGCTCCGGCTCGCTGCTGTGCTCGGTGATGCCCCAGGCATAAGCACCATCGCGGCGGCGCTCCATCGACAGGCGCTTGAGGGCCTTCAGGAAATCGGCCTGGTCGGCCTTGCGGATGCGGTACTCCACCTGGATCATGACGGGGCCTCGGTCGTGTTCGATGGGCTCGGCCAGCAGGGGCTCGGGCCAATGGTTGGAGGGTTGCAGGTCGGCTTCACCGGCTGGCAACTTGACGCGATGCAAGATCAGGGCCGCGATCACCAAACCGCTGGCACCGAGCAGCAAGGTGATGGGCACGCCAGTTTCCTGCGCGATGAGCCCCCAGCCAAAGCTGCCTGCGGCCATGGCGCCGTTGAACACGGTCAGATAAACCGCCAGACCCCGGCCGCGCACCCAGTTGGGCAGCACCGATTGGGCAACGCCGTTGAGCGTGGTGAGCGCGATGATCCAACCCACGCCCAGCACGGCCATCAACACCACGGCCAGCCATTGGGGTGGTGCCGTGGCCAGGCAGGCCATGACCCCAGCCGCCACGATGGACGCGGTGAGCACCAGGCCATCGGCGTCCAGGCGCTGGCGCAGCCTGGGCAGCATCAGGGCACCAGCAATGGCGCCTGCACCCACCGCGCCCAGCATCACGCCATAGAAGCTGGCGCTGCCGTGCAGCAGCTGGCGGGCCACCAGTGGCAACAGGGCCCAGACGGCGCTGGCGAACAGGAAGAACACAGCGGTTCTCAGCAGCACCACGTGCAGTTCGGTGCTGGCGCGGGTGTAACGAAGGCCCGCCCTGAACGCACCGAAAAACTGCTCGGACAAGGCATCGTCCCCACGGCGTGGGCGGCGCCACCAGATCAAGGCGCCCACCACGAAGAAGTAGCTGATCAGGTCAGCGCCATAGGCCATGCTGGCGCCGAAGCTGGCCAGCAGCAAGCCACCTGCCGCCGGCCCAATGGCTCGTGCAATGTTGATGCCCAGCGAGTTCAAGGCCACGGCATTTTTAAGGTCAGCGCGTGGCACCAGTTCGGGCACGATGGATTGCCACGTGGGCCCCATCAGGGCGGCGCCGATGCCGCCCACGAAGGTCAGGGCCACCAGGTATTCCACGGTGAGCTGGCCGGTGTGGGTCAGCAGCAGCAAGCTGCCACTGACCAGGGCCAGCATGACTTGGATGAAGATCAGGAAGCGGCGCTTGTCGAGGATGTCCGACAGCACCCCGGCGGGAATGGCGAGCAGGAAGATGGGCAGGGTGGCGGCGGTCTGGATCAGGGCCACGGCGGCCGGGCTGGGGGTCAGCTCGGTCACCATCCAGGAGCTGGCCACGTCCCGCATGAAGCTGCCGGTGTTGCCCAGCACGGTGGCGGCCCACAGCACGGCGAACACCGGTTGACGCAAAGGCGCGAAGGCGCCGGGAACAGGGGTGTGGGGCGGGGTAGAGGTGGTCATGGTGCAGGTGCCCAGGTGGCGGTGAGGTGCAGGTCGTGCCAGGCCACCAGCACGAAGCCGCCGACCAAACCCAGGTGTTCAAAGAAGGTGTTGGTGGCCATGGCCCGCTGTGGCGATGGCGTGGCCCAGAAACGGTTGGACAAGAAGCTGGCCGCCAGGGTGAAGACCGCCAGCAGCAGGGCGCCCAGCCAGCGTTGGTAGCCGGTCAGGATCAGGGCGGAGGCACCGAGTTCGAGGGCGATGGTGGCCAGCGCGAAAGGTGCGGCGGGCGCCAGGCCAAACTGCCGCATCTCACCCACGGCCGCGCCAAAGTCCATGGCTTTCTGCAAGCCGCCTTGCACGTACGCTGCGCAGAGCGCCAGCAAAGCCAGCCAGTGGATCCATGGCGTGTGCATCACCATCACACTGCCCAGCAGGCGCAACCCAGTGCGCCCCAAAAGCCCTTGAGGTCGGCGATGGGCAACTGGCGGCTCCAGGCCGTGGCGTGGTCGTGGCCATGCACGCCGCAACGGGCATCGCAAGCGCAGGCCGCGGCAGCCTGGCGCTTGAGCGTGGCTTGCAAAGGCGCGCCTTCGTCGCCCCAGCCGGCGTAGCCGCCAAAGGTGCGCACGGGCGACCAATCGGGCATGGCGGGTGGTGGCGCGGCATCGTCATGAGCCTTGAAGGGGCCCGCGCCGTAGACCACCTGGCCGCCCACCATGGTCAGCACGGAGGTGGTGTCGGCGATGTCGGATTCCGGGCAGGCGAAGAAGTCGCGGTCGGGCACGACCACGTCGGCCAGTTGGCCCACTTCGATGCGGCCCTTCTTGCCCACCTCGTTGGAGAACCAGGTGACGTTCTCGGTCCACATGCGCAGGGCCGTTTCGCGGTCCAGGCAATTGCGCTGTGGGTAGAGCTGCAGGCCGCCCACGGTCTTGCCAGTGATCAGCCAAGCCAGCGACACCCAGGGGTTGTACGAGGCCACGCGGGTGGCATCGGTGCCGGCCGAGACCTTGACACCTTTCTCGAGCATGCGCGCCACGGGTGGCGTGGCTTGTGCGGCGCCGATGCCATAACGTTCGACGAAGTACTCGCCCTGGTAGGCCATGCGGTGCTGAACCGCGATGCCGCCGCCCAAGGCCGCGATGCGGTCGATGGAGTGCTCGGAGATGGTCTCGCAATGGTCGAAGAACCAGTTCAGGCCTTGCAGGGGAATGGTCTGGTTCACGCGCTCGAACACGTCCAATGCGCGGCTGATGGTTTCGTCGTAAGTGGCGTGCATGCGCCAGGGCCAGCGGTTCTGCGCCAGCAGGCTGACCACGCCTTCAAGCTCACCTTCCATCTCGGGCGCCATCTCGGGCCGGGGTTGGCGGAAGTCTTCAAAGTCAGCGGCCGAGAACACCAGCATCTCGCCCGCGCCGTTGTGGCGGAAGTAGTCATCGCCCTGCTTGTACTGTGACGTGGCCGTCCAGTTCAGGAAGTCTTCTTTCTCTTGCTTGGGCTTTTGCGTGAACAGGTTGTAGGCCAGGCGGATGGTCAGCTGCTTGGCATCGGCCAGCTTCTGGATCACCTCGTAGTCTTGCGGGTAGTTCTGAAAACCACCGCCCGCATCGATGGCGCCGGTGACGCCCAGGCGGTTCAGCTCGCGCATGAAGTGGCGCGTGGAGTTGAGCTGGTATTCCAGCGGCAGCTTGGGGCCCTTGGCCAGGGTGGCGTACAGGATGGCGGCATTGGGCTTGGCCAGCAGCAGGCCGGTGGGGTTGCCCGCCGAGTCGCGCAGGATCTCGCCCCCGGGTGGCGCCTGGGTGGTCTTGTCGTAACCCACGGCGCGCAAGGCGGCACCATTGAGCAGGGCGCGGTCGTACAGGTGCAGGATGAACACGGGCGTGTCGGGGGCGACGGCGTTGAGCTCGTCGATGGTGGGCAGGCGCTTTTCCACGAACTGGTGTTCGGTGAAGCCGCCCACCACGCGCACCCATTGCGGCGGGGGCGTGATGGCCACCTGGCGCTTGAGCATGCCCATGGCATCGGCCAGGCTGCGCACGCCATCCCAGCGCAACTCCAGGTTGAAGTTCAGGCCGCCACGGATGATGTGCAGGTGGTTGTCGATCAGGCCGGGCAACACGCGCTGGCCCTGCAGATCAATCACCTTGGTGGTGGGGCCAGCCATCGGCAGAACATCATGCTCTGAGCCCACGTGCGTGAAGCGACCATCCTGGATGGCCACCGCGCTGGCGCTGGGATTGGCGCGGTCCAGCGTGGTGAAGCGGCCGTGGTGCAGGATGAGGTCTGGGGCGCTGGTCTTGCTCATGTTGCTCAGCCCTCGTGTGCGCCGAACATGGTCTTGGCATAGGTGATGCCCAAACCATAGGCGCCACCGAACTGCTTGGCAATGCCAGTGGTCATCTCGTAGGTGTCGCCTCGGGCCCAGTCGCGCTGCAGCTCCAGCAGGTATTGCACCGAGGTCATGGGGCGCACGCCGGCCTGGATCATGCGCGCCATGGCGCGTTCATGCGCTTCGTCGGACACGTCGCCGCAGGCATCGGCGATCACGTAAACCTCGTAGCCTTGGTCCAGGGCCGACAGCGTGGGGCCGACGATGCAGACCGAGGTCCACAGGCCGGCGAACACCAGGCGGTCCTTGCCGATGGCGTTGACCTGCTTGATCACGCCCGCGTCTTCCCAGGTGTTCATCGAGGTACGGTCCAGCAGCGCCTGGCCGGGGAAGGCCGAGGTGATCTCGTCGAACATGGGGCCCGAGAAGCTTTTCTCGGCCACGGTGGTCAGGATGGTGGGCACCTTGAAACCGGCGGCGGCGCGCGAGACCAAGGCGGCGTTGTTGCGCAGGCTCACCGCGTCGATCGAGTGGGTGGCGAAGGCCATCTGCGACTGGAAGTCGATCAGGATCAGCGCGTGGTCGGTGGGGGTGAGCAGCTTGGCGCCGGGTGTGGGGGTGGCGGTGATGGGCATGGCGGGTTCCTTGGAAAGAAGATGGTTGGATGGCTGGGTGGCGCTGCGGCAGATCGTGCCGCTGGGCGCCGTTTCAGTCTTGAAGATTTGTCAGGTTCACAGGGCGGGCAGCTCTTGGGGGCGCAGGTTGAAGACCAGCACCTCGGCCTGCTGGCCGCCGGACAAGCTCAGCACCTGCTCGTGGCGCAGCTTCACGCCGTCGCCTTCGTTCAAGCGCTGGCCATTGAGCTCGACGCTGCCGCGTGCCACGTGCACATAGGCATACCGATCAGGACCCAACTCCAGCGTGGCTTGCTCGGCGCCATCGAACAGGCCGGCATAGACGCGCGCATCCTGGCGGATGGCCAGCGAGCCGTCTGCGCCATCGGGCGAGATGATCAGTTGCAGGCGGCCGCGCTTGTCGGCGGCGGTGAAGCCCTTCTCCTGGTAGTTGGGCTCCACCGCCTTGACGTTGGGCACGATCCAGATCTGCAGGAAGTGCACAGGCTCGCTGGCCGAATGGTTGAACTCGCTGTGGCGCACGCCGGTGCCCGCGCTCATCAACTGCACGTCGCCGGGGTGGATGACCGAGCCGGTGCCCATCGAATCCTTGTGCTCCAGCGCGCCTTCCAGCACGTAAGAGAAGATCTCCATGTTGCTGTGGCCGTGGGTGCCAAAGCCTTGGGCGGGCTCCACGCGGTCATCGTTGATCACCAGCAGGTCCGAAAAACCTTGGTGCTGCGGATCGCGGTAGCTGCCGAACGAGAAGGTGTGGTGGGAATTGAGCCAGCCGTGGTTGGCGATGCCGCGGGCGGAGGAGGGGCGAAGTTCTTGCATGGTGGGCTCCTGGTCAGTTTGTCTGTCGACAAAATTCATGATTGATGTTGGCCTGGGTCAACCTGGGAAGCAGGCTTGCTTCTCGGTTGATTTGTTGGCATGGATCAAGTGTCTGCGTTTTAAATGGCCTCCAGCTTGAAACATTCGCGCGCCTATGATCGATAATTTCGATCATGCTGAAAATCACCCTGGAAGCCATCGAGGTTGTGGACGCCATCGCGCGCCACGGCTCATTCGCGGCTGCGGCCGAGCGCCTGCACAAGGTGCCCTCCACCATTTCCTACGCCGTCAGCAAGTTGGAAGATCACCTGGGCCTGGCCTTGTTCACCCGCCACGGCCCGCGCGTGAGCCTGACCCCGGCGGGCCAGGAAATGCTCAAGGAGGGGCGCTGGTTGCTGAGCGCGGCCGCTGACCTGGAATCGCGGATGCGGCAGATCTCCACCGGCTTCGAGACCGAAGTGCGCCTGGTGCACGACTCGCTGATCCCCACCAGCGCCCTGGCCGACGACATCTGCGCCTTCGAAGACCTGCAGTGCGGCACGCGCCTGCGCATCGCCTGCGAAACCCTGACCGGCACCTGGGAGGCCTTGCGCGATGGGCGCGCCGATGTGATCGTGGCCGCGGGCGATGGCCCGGCGGGCGGCGGCTACAAGGCGGTCAGCGTGGGTTCGCTGGCCTTTGGATTTTGCGTGGCACCGACCCACCCACTGGCCTTGCTGACGCGGCCTGTGACGCGTGAGGACTTGCTGCTGCACACGGCCATCGTGGTGGGCGACAGCGCGCGCTCCTTGTCAGAGCGCACCGTGGGTTTGCTGATGGGGCAAAAGCGCATCACGGTGCCATCCATGGCGGCCAAGATTGCCTACCAGGTGGCGGGCATCGGGCATGGCTTCCTGCCTTTGGTGTGTGTTCAGGCGGACCTGGCGCGCGGCACCTTGGTGCAGCTGCCCTGCGAAGAGCCTCGGCCTGATGAGACCTTCTGGCTGGCCTGGAAGCCCGGGCGCATGGGCGAGGCCTTGAAGTGGTGGGTCACGCGCCTGGAGCGGCCCCTGGTGCCCCACATCCTGCCCAAGTGACGGTGGAGTCGTGCTTACCGCTGGCCCCGACCTGGGTGTTCAGAACTGGTGGCTCACCGTCAACCAGCCGGTTGGGTTGCGCTGCACGGTGTCGGATTGGGCGGCGCCACCTTGGCTGCGCCACGCGATGGACGCGTCCGCGCGCCAGCCGCCTTGTTGGTAACGCAAACCCACGCCAGCGCCGGCCACATGCCGCTCATTGATGCCGGGCGTCCATGGGCGTGCAGCCGTGGTCACCTTGCCGCTGTCATAGAAGGCATAGGGCGCCCAGGCATCCAGGGTGTAGCGCAACTCCAGCTGGCCGAGCCAGCCCCGGTCGCCATACCCTTCGCCCACCGGGTAGGCCCGCACACCGCCAGGCCCGCCCAGCCCGAACTCCTCGGAGGAATCCAGGTTGTGGTGAGTCCATTGGGCCGAAACCCGCGCGAACAGGGTGAGCCGGTTCATCAGCGCCTGGCTGCGAACCAGGTCGAGGTTGAGCTTGCCAAAGTGCCCCTCCATGCGGGCAGTGAGGGCATCGGCGTTGCGCAGTGAGGCATCCAGGTGCAGTTGGCCTTGGGTCCAGGCCAAGGCACCTTGCGTGATGCCACCGCCACCAAAGCCATCGCGCACGTCGAAGTTCAAGGCCAGGGGCAGTGAGTGGCTGAACTTGTCACTGCGGGTGCCCACGGCATCCTGCTTGTCGACCAGGATCTTGTGCTGGTAGGTGCCACTCACACTCAGGTTGGCGCCTTGTGAGCGCAGCAAGGGGTAGCTCATGCCAAGGCTGGCGACATGGGCGGTGCCGTTGGCGCCCAGGGCATCAAACTCCTGCCCCAGTTCATAGTAGGTGTGGGCATAGCCCACTTGCCCTCGCAGGCCCGAGGCGCCCAAAGGCAAGCTGTAGCCCAACTGGCCAAACCACATGCCCTGCTGCGTGATCAAACTGTGCAAGGTGGCCTGGTCGCCCAGCCTGAAGGGGCTGTTGATGTCCAGGTTCAAGCGGGCCTGGGCCTGGCCGGTGTAGCGGTTGCCATGGTTGTCCAGGCCGATCTCAACGGTATAGGCCTTGGTGCGTTGAATCGCCACCTCCAGGTCGCCGCTGCCCACCGCCTGGCCGGGCCGCAGGACGGGGCTGGCCTGGATGCCGGGCTGATCGCTCAGGACCAAGCTGGCCCGCTCCAACGGTCGGCTTTCGATCACGGCGCCTGACTGCAGCGGGGCCAGGAAGGCTTGAGCCTGGGCCACCAGGGGCGCGTCATCGCCGATGGCACGGACTTCGCCGTAGCGGCCCTCTATCACCTCAATGCGCAGTGCGCCATGGTTCAAGGCTTGGGTGGGCAGGAATGCCCGCGCGAAAGGATAGCCTTCACGGCGGTAGTGTCGATTGACCGCTTCGGCCAACTGGCGCAAGCCCGCCATGTCAAAGGTCTTGCCGGTCACGTCGCCCAACACCGCTTGCAGGGCCGCGTCGGAGAAAAGCGTGTTGCCTTCGAAGCTCACCGTCTGCAGTCGGATCTCCATGCCCCCGGCCGGGGTGGCTGTGGGGTTTGGCGCTTGAATGTCAACGCCCTGGCTGGTCCTGGGCGCGGGCAAGTCGGGCTGAAGTTGCTGCAGCGTTTGGCCGGCATCGGGTGGCTGTTGAGCGTGAGCGGGCAGTGCCAGGGCCAAGGTGATGGCCAGGAGTGTGGGGGCGCGATTCATCATCATTGGCGCTCTTCTTGTTCGGCTCGCGGTGGCAGCTTGATGCCACCGGCCACGACGGCCAGATTGGACAGGCCCGGCAAGCCCGAGCCGCTGGGGTTCAGGGGGATGGCGACCGGGGTGGCATGGGTGTTCACCGCGCTGGACGCGGCCGTGGTTTGGGCGGTGGCGACGGCGGCCTGCTCAGCGGGCACTTGCGTGAACAGGCGCTGAAGGATGGTCAGTGGGCCATCGGTGGTCGTGATCAGATAGTTGCTGTTGGCCAGGGTGGACGCGCTGATCGCGTAGTCGCCCACGTCCTCGCCAGCGGCGCGTGTGAGGCTGCCGCTGAGTTCGTCGCTTCCAACCAGGCTGCCGCTGCTGATTTGGTAGGTGAACGCTGGATCGGCATCGCCATGGGTCTTGCTCTTGGCGTCCACGGTCAAGCTGATGGGGCGTGGGTCGATGGTCAGCGTGCTGTCCTGTGCCGTGATCAGGTAGTTGCCGTTGCTCAGGCCATCCGCGCTGATGGCGTAGTCGCCCACGTCTTCGCCGGTGGCGCGGCTCAAGCTGCCACTGAGCGCATCGCTGCCCACCAGGTTGCCAGCGGTGACCTGGTAGCTCAGGGTGGGGTCGGCCTGGCCGTAGACCTTGTCCTTGGCATCGGCCGTGACGGTGATGGGGCGTGGGTCGATGGTCAAGGTGCCGTCGTGGGCCGTGATCAGGTAGTTGCCGTTGCTCAGGCTGGCAGCGCTGATGGCGTAGTCGCCCACGTCTTCGCCGGTGGCGCGGCTCAAGTTGCCGCTGAGCACATCGCTGCCGACCAAGGTGCCGGTGGTGACCTGGTAAGTCAAGGTGGGGTCGGCGTTGCCATAGGTCTTGCTTTGCGCGTCGGCCGTGACCGTGATGGGCCTTTGGTCGATGGTCACCGTGCCTGGTGTGCCGTAGCTGATGATGTAGCCCTGCTGGCTGGAGTACAGCCCATCCGGGGTGATGGTGTAGCTGCCGGCCTGGGTGGCGCCTTGGTAGCTGCCGTCGTACACGGCGGTGCCCAAGAGCTTGCTCATGTCTGGCGCCGCCGAATAGGTCAAGCCAGGGCTGCCGCTGTAGGCCGTGCCATCGTAGGTCTTGCTGGCGTTGGCCGCGCTCACGGTCAAAGCCGTCATGAACGTCCTCAACAGCGGGGCGGTGTGCCCTTCGTACATTACCCAGGCGCTGGAGAAATCCCAGTTGGCGTTGTTGAAGTGGGCCTGCTGTTTGATCTGGGCCGTGGTCAGGCCCAAGCTGCCATCCGCGCTGGTGCTTTGGCCAGAGGTGGTCACATCCCAGAAGCTGTTGTTGGTCGCGCCGCTGTCGGCGTAGCCGGTCAGTCCTCCCACGTAAACACCTGGGCTGCTCACGGCCCCGGTAGAGTAGCTGCTGTCAATCGAACCGCCAAAGTGGCCCACCAGGCCGCCGACCTCCTCGCCGGTCGAGGTCACTGAGCCTGTGGCGTAGGTATTGATGATGATGCTGTTGCTGTACCCGGTGAGGCCGCCCACGTAGCCGGGGCCAGACACTGCACCCGTGGCATAGCTGTTGAGCAGGTGGCCATTGTTCTGCCCGGTCAATCCGCCCACCAGGATGCCCGTTCCGGTCACGGTGCCAGTGGCGTAGCTGTTGCGCACGATGTACTCGTTGATGCCCGCCAGGCCGCCCTGGTTGGCGTTGCCCGACACATTGCCCGTGGCATGGCTGCCATCGATGGTGCCGCGGTTCAGGCCCACCAGGCCGCCCGCCTGGTTGCCGGTCGAGGTGACCGTGCCGGAGGCATGGCTGTCGCGGATGTCGCCGTTGTGGTTGTAGCCCACCAGCCCGCCCACGGCTTCCGCACCGATGACGTTGCCCGAGGCGTGGCTGGACAAGACGTTGTAAGCAAAATCGTTGTAGCCGATCAGGCCGCCCACATACTGGCCGGTGCCGGTCACCTGGCCCAAGGCGTGATTGCGGTGCGAATTGACGCCGCCGTTGGTCCACCCCATCAAGCCGCCCACCATGCTGTTGCCGTTCACGGTGTTGGATGAATGGCTGTCGTTCACGCGCATGGTGTTGTTCGCACCGACCAGCCCGCCGACCTGGTTTTGCCCGCTCACCTGGCCGCCCGTGGCGTAGCTGTTGTTCAACACGCCCACCACGGCCTCGCCCAGCAGCGCGCCCACCTGGTCATTGCCAGTCACCTGTGCGTTGCTCAGGCCCACATTGCGAACCTCCGCCCCAAAGGCCTTGCCGATCAGGCCCTGGTTGTTGGATGAGGGGTTGTTGATGGTGAGTTGATCGATGGTGTGGCCCAGGCCGTCCAACTGCCCGGTGAAGGCGTTCGAGGCATCGCCCACGGGCGTGAAGCCCTGCCCGCTGTTCCAGGCGGCAGTGGCACTGGCATCGATGTCGTTGCCCAGCGCGTAGTAGCCGCCCAGGTTGCCTTGCATGCCTTGCAGGTCGGTGGCGGTGTTGATGACGGTGTAGGTGTTGCCGTTGATGGTCAGCAAACCCGTGCCCGAGCGGCCTGCGAAATCCACCCGGCCCGCAAAGCCATTGGCCTGGCCTGGTGCGAAGCCCACCTTGACCGTGCCGCTGCCGTCGCCGCCATCGTTGCCATTGGTGGTGCCCGTGTTCAAGACCAGGCTGGACGTGCCACTGGCGGTCAACACCGCATTCAGGTTGATGTCGCGGGCGGCGGTCAGGGTCAGCTCGTTGGCCGACCAGCTCACGGCATCGTTCACATGGATGTCACCGTTGCCCGCTGTGCCGCCACTGCTGCTTTCAATGGTGACGTTGTTGCTGGCCAGAAAGCCGCTCAACTGCGTGCCGCTGATGTCGCCGCCACTGGCCGCGATGGTGAAGTCTTGCGGGTCGATCAGCCAGGTGCCGGTGTGGCCCTGGGGGGCCAGGGTGCTGACCTGCAGGCCGGCGCTCAGGGCCACGTGGGCCGCGCTGGTTTCCACAAAGCCGCCATGGCCGCCATCAGGGGCGCTGGCATCCAGCGTGCCGCCGACCACCGTGCGGTCGTTGTCCATGCCGCCCATCAGGTAGATCTGTCCGGTCTCGCCACTGGCCAGGGTTTGGGCTTCGGTCACGCCCGTGTGGTTGATGACGGTGGTGATCAGATCGCCAGCCGCCTTGGCGGTCAGGTAAACCAAGCCGCCATCGGCCTTGATGGCCCCGCCCTGGGTGATGAGCGCGTCCAGCGCGCCTTGCGTCACCTGAATCTTCACGGGCCCGCCCAGGTCCAGCGTGACCTGGCTGCCCGCTCCCATCAGGATCTGGCCTTGCCGAGCCACCAGACTGCCGGTGTTGGTGATCCGGGCCGCGATCAAGGCGATGGAGCCGCCATGCGCCGTGGTGATGCGGCCCTGGTTGACGATGGCATTGCTGCTGGTGCCCGCAAACCGGTAGCGGCCCGCCATGAAGTCGGCGGTGCTCAGGTTCAAGGTGGAAGCCACCAGGCCGCCCACGTTCACTTGCGCCGTGGGCGTGAACAATACGCCGTTGGGGTTGATGATGAACACCAGGCCGTTGGCAGTCAGCGTGCCCTGGATCACCGACACGTCGGCGCCCAGCACGCGGTTCAAGGCCACGGCGTGCGCCGATGGCTGGATGAAGTTGACCGTGTGCCCCTGCCCAATGGAGAAGCCCTGCCAGTCGGTCACCATCCTGGCGGTCGTCTGGGTGATGGTCATGGTGGCGCCCTGGGTGTCCACGCTGCCGGATCCGGCCGTGATCTGTGGGCCGGTGGGCAGCTCTGTGGCCGAAGCCACGGCACAAGTCAAAAGCGCGGCCGAGGCGACCAGGGGTGTCAGTTTATGCATACCCCATGCTCGCTCCCGGCTCTAGCCTCAGGTCTTCGGATAACGGCCTGTGATTGCGCTCACATCCCCTCACTGGCGGGCTGATCCTGGGTTTCAGGGGCTTTCAACAGCGCAGGCGGGCACTTCAATGGGAAAAACCACGCGCCTGCGCGGCTTGACCACCACCACCACCGCCGCGCGTTCAACCGGGGTGGGTTGGCGGGTGACGCTGGCGGGTTGAATGCGGACAACGGCTTTTCGCACCATGGCCTCCATTCGGCTGGTGTTCAGGCTCTGGCGCATGTCGCCGTTGACCTGCAAAAAATGGCCTTCGGCGTCTTTCGCCAGCGCGCCAATTTCCAGGCCACGCCGGATGGTGCCCAGGTATTCCAGGTCATCTCGGGCGAAGGCGAACTGCCGCCAGCCATTGCCCAGGATGACCTGGGTGTCCTTGCTCGATGGATTCTTCATGGGTTCCGCTCCAGCCTGATTTGCAGGGACACTGCGCCCTGTGCGCTTGACTGTCTGTGCGCTGGCGCACACAGTGTGGTGAACGGAACAGGACCATGATCGGGCCGCGTGCGCCGCCTATACTGGTTTGGTCAGGATTCAACGCTTCAGCGAACCTTCACTCGACCGTGGTTTGACTGACGCATGCCGCGCCATCAAGGGCGCCATGCAAAGGCGAACCCTCAGGCCGACATCTCCTGAAGGACCGCATGACCCTGGCCCCCGACCCCCGACAGAACCGCTTGCTGGCGGCATTGCCCGAAGCGGAGTGGGTTCGCTGGCTGCCGCAACTCGAGCTGGTGGACATGCCTCTGGGCAAGGTGCTTTACGAGCCAGGCAACAGGCTGGCCCACGTCTACTTTCCCACCGACTCGATCGTGTCCTTGCTCTACGTCATGGAAGACGGCGGCTCCGCCGAGATCGCCATGGTGGGGTTGGAGGGCCTGGTGGGCATCTCGCTGTTCATGGGCGGGGAGTCCACGCCGAGCCGGGCGGTGGTGCAAAGTGCGGGCCGGGCTTTCAGGCTCAAGGCGGGCGTGATGATGCAGGAGTTCAACCGCGCCGGGCCGGTGCTGCACCTGCTGCTGCGTTACACGCAGGCGCTGATCACCCAGATGTCGCAAACGGCGGTGTGCAACCGCCACCATTCCCTGGATCAGCAGTTGTGCCGGTGGTTGCTGCTCAGCCTGGACCGCCTGCCCTCCAATCAGATCTTCATGACGCAAGAGTTGATCGCCAACATGCTGGGTGTGCGGCGCGAAGGCGTGACCGAGGCAGCCGGCCGGTTGCAGAAAACAGGCCTGATCAGCTACCAACGAGGTCGGATCACGGTGCTGGACCGGCCCGGCCTGGAGCAGCGCACCTGCGAGTGCTACGCGGTGGTCAAGACGGAGTACGACCGCCTGCTGCCCCGAACCGTGGCCACCTGACCCCCCAGCCAATGTGCGCTGGCAGACAGACGCCACCGAAGGGCCTCCCTAGTCTTGGTTGATACGACCTCGTGTCGATCATTCAATCCGGGAAGCACCATGACCAGATCAACCTCACTTCGTCGTCCCCATGCCGTGTTCATCTTGGCGGTGTTGGGCCCCATGGCCCTGCTGGTGGCCGGATGCGCCAGCAAGCCCGGGCCCAAAGCCGAGATGGCGGTGGCCAACGCGGCCGTGCAGCGCGCCAGCACCACCGGCACCAGCGAAGACGCCCCGGCGCAGTTGCAGGTGGCCACCGCCAAGTTGGCCAGCGCACGCCAGGCCATGGAAGCCAAGGATTTTGAACGGGCCAAACAACTGGCCGAGCAGGCCCAGGTGGATGCGCAAGTGGCCGAACTGCACGCGCAGTCGGAACGCTCGCGCAAGGCCGCCCAGGAGTCAGAAAATGCCGCCCGCGTGTTGCGCGACGAGATCAATCGGAACACGGTCCGTTGACAGCCCCCACTTAAAAAATTCAGGAGATCCTCATGAGCATTCGATTCATTGCCTTGGCCACCCTCGCCGCCACCTTGACCGCCTGCGGCACCACCCGCGAGCCGAACAGCGCGCTGGAGCAAGCCCGCCAGGGCGTCAACCTCGCACAGCGCGATACCCAGGTCATGGCGCTGGCACCCGATGAACTCAAGCTGGCGCAAGACGCGCTGGCCGCCGCAGACCGAACCTGGGCCGAAGGGGGTACGCTGTCTGCCGTGGACCACATGGCCTACATGACCGCCCAGCGCGTGGTCATCGCGCGAGAAACCGCATCGCACAAAGCATCCGATGCGGTGGTAGCCGGTGCCGCCAGTGAGCGCAACAGAACCCGCCTGGCCTTGCGCACCCAGGAGGCGGACGCGGCACAGCAGAAGCTGGCCCTGGCGCAACAAAGCAATGCCCAGAAGAACATGGACCTGGCGCGAGGGCAGGCCCAGGTCAACAGCCTGGAGATGCAACTGAAAGACCTCAATGCCAAGCAGACCGACCGTGGGCTGGTGGTGACTTTGGGTGACGTGCTGTTCGACACCGGCGAGTCCCGGCTTCGACCGGAAAGTGCCGTCCACATGGCCAAGCTGGCAGCCGTGTTGAAAACCCCCTCGGCGCGCAGGGCCTCGATCGAGGGCTACACCGACAGCACCGGCTCGGGCATGGCCAACCTGGCCTTGTCGCAGCGGCGTGCCGACGCGGTGTTGTCGGCCTTGCTGGGGCTGGGCGTGTCGCCAGGCCTGCTGACCACGCGGGCGCATGGCCAAGAGCAACCCGTCGCCAGCAACAGCAGCGCGGCGGGGCGGCAGATGAACCGCCGTGTCGAGATCGTGTTCGCCCAGCAGCCGGTCGATGCGACGGTGAACTAGCGTGGGCCCCAGCCATGAACACTCCCCGCACTGACAGGGACGTGGCGGGTGCGATCAGCCTGGTGGCGCAGTTGCACCGTCAGGCTGACCACATGCGCGCGGAACTGCGGCACCTTCGCCAAGACATGGCCCAGGTAAACGCAGAGTTCAGCGAATCCCAGGGCGCGCGCATGCTGGAAGCCAATGAGCAACTGGTGCTGGCCGCGTTGCACGCCGAAACCGTGGCCGAAAGCGCCGTGAGCGAACTGGGCGAGCTTGAACGTGCCAGCCAGCGCGATGCCCTGCTGAGGTTGGCCCTTGATTCCGCCAGCATTGGCGAATGGGAGATGGACCTGCGCAGCGGCACCATGCGTCATTCGCTGCGACACGACATGTGCTTTGGGCACCATGATTTGCAACCCGACTGGAGCGTCGACACCTTCCTGAAGCGCGTGCACCCGGACGATCGCGATGAGGTGGCGCAAGGCCTGGCCCAGGCCACCCGGCAGTTGACCGATTGGCAAGCGGAGTGCCGCGTGATCTGGCCCGATGCCAGCATCCACTGGATCAGCATCCGTGGTGGGGTCATCCGGCACGAGGGGCATGCGGCGCGCTTGCTGGGCATCATCACCGACGTGACCTCTGCCAAGCAGGCCGAAGCTGCGCACCGCAAGCTTGAGGGGCTGGAGCTTGAAAATCGGCAGATGCTGGAAGCCAGCAGGCTGAAAAGCCAATTCATCTCCAACATGTCGCATGAACTGCGCACACCGCTGAACGCCATCATCGGCTTCAGCGACTTGTTGGCCATGGGCTTGGTGCCGGCGGGCTCGCCCAAGTACAGCCAGTACCTGGGCCACATTGGCAGCAGCGCCCGCCACTTGTTGCACCTCATCAACGACGTGCTGGACATGTCGAAGGTTGAATCCGGCAAGTTCGAGTTCTTCCCCGAGGCGGTCGACCTCAAACAACTGGTGTCCGAGCTGGGCGACGTGTTGCACCCGTCCTTGCAGCGCAAATCCATCCAGTTCGAGGTCAAGATTGACGCAGCCTTGTCGGGCCTGGTGCTTGATCCGGCTCGGTTCAAGCAAGTGCTCTACAACTACTTGTCCAATGCCATCAAGTTCACGCCTTCAGGCGGCCGCGTGACTGTCAGCGCCCGTGCGGAAGGGCCTGATCGGTTCAGGCTGGAGGTGGAAGACACCGGTATTGGCATCGCGCCGGAAGATTTGCCCCGCTTGTTCGTGGATTTTCAGCAGCTGGACGCTGGCCACAACAAACTTCACCAGGGCACCGGCTTGGGGTTGGCCTTGACACGCAGGCTCGTGGAGGCGCAGGGCGGCAGCGTGGGTGTGCACAGCACCTTGGGCCAGGGCAGTGTGTTCCACGTGGTGCTTGACCGCGTGCATCAGCCTCAGCCTGGAGACACCCCATGAGCTCACCCCGTGTGTTGATCGTGGACGACAATGCCCTGAACCTGGAGCTGGCGCGTGCCGTTCTGCAGGCAGCGGAGATCACGGTGGACTGCGCGGCCGATGCGAACGAGGCCGTGGATCAGATCACCGTGTTCGAGCCTGATCTCATCCTGATGGACATCCAGATGCCCGGCATGGACGGCCTGGAGTTGACGCGCCGATTGAAGGCGGCCTCCCAAACGCAAGGCATCGTCGTGGTGGCCTTCACGGCCTATGCCATGAGTGGCGACCGGGCCAGGATGCGCGAGGCCGGCTGCGATGGTTACATTGCCAAACCCATTGACGTGGCCACCTTTGTGGCCACCTTGCAGTCCATTTTTGACACGCAACAGGGGATTCGACGTGCCTGAACGTACCGATCAAGGCCCTGCGACCGACACGGCGCCCCACAAGCGGCAGCCCCTTGCTTTGAAAGTGCCTGAACGAGGCGTACCATTGCCTATTCCGCGTGGGCGGATTGTCACCGGACCCGACATGCCAGACGAGGCGCCAAGCACGAAAGCAATACTTGCGCAACTGGCCGCCAACGGTGCCCATGAAGCGCAAGCCGCCAGCATTGCCGTGACGACCTGGTCCGCCATTGATGTGGCCTTGTCACCCATCGTTGGGCAACGTGGGTTTGCCGCGCTCTACAAGCGCAGCCTGCAACTCACCCGGGTTGATTTCCCCTGCTTGGCCGCCGCGCAAGACGGCGTACTGCAAGTGGCCGAGTTCTCGGTGCTGCATGAGGTGCTGGCCCAACAAGATAGCTCGACTGCCGCAGCGGCGAGCGCGGCCTTGTTGGAAAACTTCTACGATCTCCTGACCAAGCTCATTGGCCGATCCCTCACCGATCGGCTGCTCAGAACCGTCTGCGAAACAACTTCAAGCGGTCGACCCGCACAGGACACCTCGCCATGAACACCTCTGGTAAAGCAACCATCACTCGCCTGCGCACTGGCGTGCAAGGACTGGACGAGGTGCTGGGCGGTGGTTTGCCCGAGTATTCGTTCAACGTCATCGCCGGCACGCCTGGCTGTGGCAAGACAACCCTGGCGCACCAGATGATGTTCGCCATGGCCACGCCAGAGCGGCCCGCCCTGTATTTCACCGTGCTGGGCGAGCCACCATTGAAGATGCTGCGCTACCAGCAGCAGTTTGATTTCTTTGACCTGGACAAGCTCAACCGCTCCATCCGCTTCGTGAACCTGGCCGATGACACCGCCACGGGCGACCTGGACAAGGTCTTGAGCCGCATCGTGGCGGAGGTAGAGCAACGCCAGCCTGGGCTGGTTTTCATCGATTCGTTCCGCTCGGTGGTGCTGGCCAGCCAGAGCCAGGGGCACTCCTTCATCAGCCTGCAGCAGTTCATCCAGAACCTGGGTGTGTTGATGACCAGTTGGCAGGCCACCACCTTCCTGATTGGCGAGTACTTCACCGACAACGACCCCAATCCCATTTTCACCGTGGCCGATGGCCTGATCTGGTTGCGCCAAAGCGTGCAGCGCAACTCGGTGGTCCGCAAGATGGAGATCATGAAGATGCGCGGCCAGCCCACCGAGCCGGGGCTGCACACCTTCCGCATCGGCACCGCCGGGATCCAAGTGTTTTCGCCACCGCAGTTGGCCTACGCCGCCCCGCCAGAGTCTGCGGCAGGCGAAGCCGTTCGTTTGCAGACGGGGGTGCCCGCGCTGGACGAGATGATGGGCGGTGGGTTGCCCAAAGGCTACTCCCTGCTGGTGGCCGGGCCGTCCGGGTCCGGCAAAAGCATCCTGGCGATGGGTTTCCTGGCCGAAGGGGCCCGCCAGGGCGAGACGGGCGTCATTGCCGCTTTCGAGCAGAGGCCCAACCGATCACGTGGCAGCCTCATGGCCAACTTGATTGAAACCGGCCGCGTCGGTGTGATCGACACCCGGGCTGCCGCCTTGTCGGTGGATGAGATCGCCTCCTTGCTCATCAACGAAATCCGCCGGCTCAAGGCCACGCGGGTGGTCATCGATTCTCTGTCGGGGTTTGAACTGGCTTTGGCCCCCACCTTCCGCGAGGACTTTCGCGAGTCGCTGTCGCGCATGGTGGCGGCCTTGGCCAGCACTGGTGCCACGGTCTTGATGACCTCGGAGCTGGAGGACCGCTACACCGACTTGCGTTTCAGCCCGTATGGCACGGCCTTCCTGACCGATGCCATCATCCTGCAGCGCTATGTGGAGGTGGACAGCCGCCTGCAGCGTGTGATGGCGGTGGTCAAGGTGCGCGCCAGTGCGCACTCCAATGAGCTGCGCTCGTTCACGATCAACGATGAGGGCATTCAGATTGGCGACATGCTGCCAGGCCAGGAAGGCTTGTTGGGCGGGGCGCCGAATCGCAGCCTTTCCCGGCGTGAAGGCCCCACCGGCCCAGGCCATGCTTAGCCTGCCTGAACAACCCGGCCCGGCGGTCGATCCGCGCTTGCGCGATCTTCGCGAGGCCAATGCCCAGTTGGTGATCGCGGCGCTGAACGCCCAGGAGCTGGAGGCCAAGGCCGAACATGCCCACACCCAGCAGATCAGGTTCCTGGCCATGGTGGCCCATGAGTTGCGCAACCCCTTGACGCCCATCAGGACAGTCTCCTTGCTGCTCAACCACGCGGGGCTGGACAAGCCCCAGCTCGCGCGTCTGCAAGGCATCATCGAGCGGCAGGTGAGCCACATCTCGCGGCTCATTGACGACCTGCTGGATGGATCGCGGGTCAGCGCGGGCAAGTTCCAGCTCAAGCGATGCGTCATGGAGATGAGCGATGTGCTGGATGCCGCTGTGCAAATGTGCAAGCCGGCCATGGACAAAAGGCATCAACGCCTGGTGGTGAGCCTGCCGGTGGGGCCGGTCTGCGTGGAGGGGGATGCCGTGCGATTGACGCAGGTCTTCAGCAACCTGCTGGACAACGCGTCCAAGTACACGCCCGACGAGGGCGAGGTTCAACTGACCCTGGAGAATCAGGGCCCCATGGTGATGATCAAGGTGGCCGACAACGGCATGGGCATCAATGCCTCGGCCTTGCCCTACATTTTTGACCTGTTTGTGCAGGACACGATGGCGTCCACCTTCGTCCAGACCAGCCCGGGCCTTGGCATTGGCCTGGCGGTGGTGCGCGACCTGGTGGTGGCCCACGGCGGCACCGTCGTTGCCACCAGTGCCGGGCGAAACCTGGGCAGCGAGTTTGTCGTGATGCTGCCCGGCTGTGGGCGGTACCTCGCCATGGATGAATGACCTGAGTACACCGGTGCTGTCGGCAGATATACTGGGTCACGACGGATCAACGCGATTCGTCGCCCTTGTCGGATAGCGCATCTCCTGGCCACCGATCCCTTGTCACCCATGCCGAACCGGCATGCCGTGCTGCTGTTTGTGGTGTCCACCAGGAATCCGATGAAACCCGTCAATACCGCCTTTGACAATGTGCTCAAGGCCGCCCCCGAGGCTTTCCTCAAATCATGGATTGAGGAAGTGGTGCATTCCGGAGAAGGCTCTTCCGGGGCCAACGCCAAGCTTGCCCAGAACGAAGCGCGCGAGTTGCTGAATGCGCTGCAAGACGCTGTGCGCAACGACGCGGACCTGACGCAGTTTGGCGGCGATGCCTGGAGCAAGACGCGGGCCGTGCTGGCCGAGTTGTCCCAGTCCCGCGCGGCGCAGGGGGCCAGCGCGGGTGAAACCAGCTATTTCGTGATGGCCATCAAGAAGCCGCTCTTCGCCGGGCTGCAGCAGTTGATCTCCACCGATCCGCAGCAGGTGTTCGACACCGTGTGGGCCGCCTCCACCCTGGTCGACAAGATGGCTCAGTGGACGGCCACCACCTACCAGCGCAGCCGCGAACAAGTCATCAAGCGTCAGCAGCAGGAACTGCTGGAGCTGTCTACCCCGGTGGTGAAATTGTGGGAAGGCGTGCTGGCGGCGCCCATGATTGGCACGCTCGATTCCAGCCGCACCCAACTGGTGATGGAGTCGCTGCTGCAGCGCATCGTCGAGACCGGCGCCGAGCTGGCCATCATCGACATCACCGGCGTGCCCACCGTGGACACGCTCGTGGCGCAGCACTTGCTCAAAACCGTCACCGCGATCCGCCTGATGGGCGCGGACTGCATCATCAGCGGCATCCGCCCGCAGATCGCCCAAACCATCGTTCACCTGGGCATTGACCTGCAGGGCATCACCACCAAGGCCACGCTGGCCGATGCGCTGTCGCTGGCGATGAAGCGCTCGGGCTGGATCGTCTCGCGCGCTCAAGCTCAAGGCTAGGTCGGCCATGGAACGCATACCCGTTTTGAAGATGGGCAAATGTTTGCTCGTCACGATCCAGGTGGACCTGCAAGATCAGATGGCGGTTCAACTCCAGGATGACCTGGCTGTGAGGATCTCCGCCAGTGGCGCCACCGGGGTGTTGATCGACATCTCCTCGCTGGAGATCGTGGACTCGTTCATTGGCCGGATGCTGATCAGCATCTCCGGCATCGCCGGGGTGCTGGGCGCCACCACGGTGGTGGTCGGCATGCAGCCTGCGGTGGCCATCACGCTGGTTGAACTGGGCCTGTCGCTGGAGGGCGTGCGCACGGCCCTGAACGTCGAACGAGGCATGACGCTGCTGCGTCGTGCAGATGGGGGCGACCTTGAATGCTGAACCGGAAGGTCTCACGGGCACCATCGCCATCCAGGTAGAGAGCGACGTCGTCACCAGCCGGCAAATGGTCCGCAAGCTCACGCGGCAATTGATGTTCTCGCTGGTGGATCAGACGAAAATGATCACGGCGGCGAGCGAGCTGTCGCGCAACACCCTGGTGTACGGCGGCGGCGGCGAAATGCGCTGGGAGATCATCGAGCGAGACTCGAAATGGGGCCTGCGCCTGGCTTTCGAAGACCATGGGCCGGGCATTCCCGATGTCCAGCTGGCCCTCACCGATGGGTGGACCTCGGGCAAGGGCATGGGCATGGGCCTGTCAGGCAGCCGCAGGCTCGTCAACGAGTTCGAGTTGCGAACGGCCGTGGGCGAGGGCACTTGCGTCACCATCACACGGTGGAAGTCCTGACGTGACGCCCCATGCCGACATCCACGTTGACGAGGCATCGCAGGTGGGCGAGGCCCGCCGCATGGCGCTGCGCCTCGCGGCCGAACATGAGCTGGGCGAAGACGTCTGTGGCCGCATCGCCCTGGTGGTGACCGAGCTTGGCACGAACCTGGTCCGCCACGCCAAGGCCGGTCGGCTGCTCATCGCCTGCACCCTCGCAGAGGGCGCTGCCCATTTCGAGGTGATCTCGATCGACAGTGGGCCCGGCATGCCGGACGTCAGCCAGTGCCTGCTCGACGGTTATTCCACCGGCGGCACGCCCGGCACGGGCCTGGGCGCGGTGCAGCGGCTCTCGACAGATTTCTCGGTGTTTTCAAAAGTGGATCACGGCACGGTGATTTTGTCGCGCATCCGCGTTCCCACGGGTGGTGCGGCGACGAATCGCGCAGCCCTGTTGAACCGGCGTTTTGTGTACGCGGGCATTTGCCTGGCGGCACCGGGCGAAGTGGTCAGCGGTGACGCCTGGGACATCCGCGTTGAAGAGGGCCACGCCAGCGTCATCGTCGCGGACGGGTTGGGGCATGGGCCCGAAGCCGCCGCCGCCGCGCAGGTGGCCATGGAGGCGTTCCGCGCGGCCGATGTGGGCGATGGGCACAGGTCTCCGAGTGCGGTGCTGGAGCAAGCGCACCCCTTGATGCGCCAGACGCGCGGCGCGGCGGTGTCCATCTGCGCGCTGGACCTGCGGGCCAACACGGTGGTGGCCGCTGGCGCCGGCAATGTCTCGGGCCGAGTCATCTGCGGCTTGTCCGACCGGTCGCTGCTCTCGCAGCATGGCACGCTGGGCTTGAGGATCCGAACCCTGCAAGACGCCACGTACGCGTGGCCCGAGCATGCTTTGCTGGTGATGCACTCGGATGGCTTGAAGACGCGCTGGAGCCTGGACCAGGTGGGCGGTTTGCTGCGCTGCGACCCCGCCGTCATCGCGGGCTGGTTGGTCCGTGACCACACCCGGGGGTTGGATGACGTGCTGGTCGTGGTGGTCAAGCGGGCATGACCATGGATGACCGCCTCGACGATCCTCACCAGGTGGCTCTGAAGGCCTTGGCGGCCATGACGCTGGAGCTGGCGGAGCTTCGGGAAGAGCTGAACGAAACCAACACCGGCGTTGTGGCGCTGTATGCCGAGCTGGACAAGCAGGCCGAGCAACTTCGGCTGGCGTCCGAGCGCAGCGAATCCAAGTTCCACACGATCTATTCGCAAGCGCCCAGCGGGATTGTGCTGCTGGGTAGCGATGGCACGGTGGTGGGCGCCAACCCCGCCATGCTCAAGCTCTTGCAGCGCGGCGTGGCCGAGGTGGTCGGCCACAAGCTGAGCGGCTTCAGTGTCCCGGAGTGGGCTGCGCAGCTCGATGGCTTGGCGCTGCACGTCGGGGCCGAGGCGCAAAGCCAGGAGGTGCCCATCCGGCTGCCTGGCGGCGGCCTGGTGCACCTGGAGTGGAGCGTGCCCTCGCCCATCGAACCGGGCATCGCCATGGTGCTGGCCACCGACATCTCCGAGCGGGTGGCGCTGGAGCTCCAGCGCTTGCAGTTGCTCGACAGTGAGCGCGTGGCACGCGGCGAAGCCGAGCAGGTCAGCCGGATGAAAGACGATTTCATCGCGGTGCTCTCGCACGAGTTGCGAACACCGCTCAATGCCATCATGGGGTGGACGCATGTGCTGATGAAGCGGGGCGGCACCGACGAGACGATGCGCGGACTGGCGGTGATCAAGCGCAATGGCACCACGCAAGCGCGCATGATCTCCGACCTGCTCGACATGTCGCGCCTGAACCTGGGCAAGCTGCCGCTGTCGATGGCCGTGCTCGATCCGGCGCAAGAGATCGATGCCGCCATCAGCGCGATGATGCCGGCGCTCGAAGACAAGGCGATCCACATTGACGTCATCCAGGCGCCTGCGTGCCGCGCGATTCGGGCGGACGCGGCCAGGCTGCAACAGGTGCTGTGGAACCTGCTCAGCAACGCCATCAAGTTCTCGCCACGCGCCAGCACCATCAGTGTCTCCCTGGTGGAGGTGGACACGGGCCTGCGCATCCTCGTCACCGATGCCGGGCAAGGCATCGCGGCTGATTTTCTGCCCTTCGTGTTCGACCGCTTCGCCCAAAGCGACGCGGCCAGCAACCGGCACCGAGGCGGCCTGGGGCTGGGCCTGTCGATCGCCAAGCAACTGGTGGAAGCGCATGGCGGCCTGCTGTCGGTGCGCAGCGAGGGGCTGGGCCACGGGGCGACCTTCGAGGTGTGGCTGCCCACCGATCCCTGGTCTGAGGCTGCACCTGCCTTGCACGCGGGCGACGATGAGCTGACCGCCCCGGCGGGCCATGATGACCTGCCGCTGCGGCAGCTCAGGATCCTGATCGTTGATGATGACCCGGATGCCACGGCCATGCTCCACATCATCCTGGGCGACAGGGGCGCCACTTTGCTGGCGGCCAGCCACGTGGATCAGGCGCTGGAGATGTTGGCCAGCTTCAAGCCTGACGTGTTGATCAGCGACATCGGCATGGTCGGCAAAGATGGCTACGACCTGATCCGGGAGCTGCGCAGGCGCGAGTCGCTGGGGCTGGCTTCACCCGCCCATCAACGCTTGCCCGCCATCGCCTTGACCTCGTTCGCGCGCGACAGCGATTGCCTCCAGGCCCTCAACGCGGGTTTTGACGCCCATTGCCCCAAGCCCCTGCGCCCCCTGAATTTGATCAAGCAGATTGTGAGCTTGCTGCGCTGAGGTGGACAATGTCGGACCCGAAACCCAGCAACGCAAAGGACGATCCAACATGGGCGCGCAGTGGAAAGCAAAACACAAGGACCTGGCCGCCAACGCCAAAGGCAGGCTGTTTGGCAAGCTGTCCAAGGACATCATGATCGCCGCGCGCCATGGCGCCGACCCGGCCGCCAACTCGCGTTTGCGCCTGGTGGTGGAGCAGGCCCGCAAGGTCTCCATGCCCAAAGACACGCTGGACCGCGCGATCAAGAAGGGCGCGGGCCTGACGGGCGAGGCCGTTCACTTTGAACACGTGGTGTACGAAGGCTTTGCGCCGCACCGCGTGCCGGTGATGGTGGAATGCCTGACCGACAACGTGAACCGCGCGGCGTCCGAGATGCGCGTGCTGTTCCGCAAGGGGCAGTTGGGCACCTCGGGTTCGGTGGCCTGGGATTTTGACCACGTGGGCATGATCGAGGCCGAGCCCGCAGCCAAGGGCGCCGATCCCGAACTGGCCGCCATCGAAGCCGGTGCGCAGGATTTCGAAGCGGGCGAAGAAGACGGCACCACCGTGTTCCTGACCGATCCGACCGACCTTGATTTGGTCAGCCGCGCCTTGCCTGCGCAGGGCTTCACGGTGCTGTCGGCCAAGCTGGGCTACAAGCCCAAGAACCCCGTTGACCCCGCCAGCCTGAGCGCTGCTGATCTGGAAGAGGTGGAGGCCTTCCTGGCCGCGCTGGACGCCAACGAAGACGTGCAGAACGTGTTCGCGGGCTTGGCGGGCTAAGCCCTCGCCGCCCGCCGATTCACTGTTTCACCAACTTCCACTTCTGGTTGGCTGCGCCTGACCAGAGTCCCTGCTGCACATTGGCGCCATCGGCGGTGCTCGCACCGGCCACCTCCAGAGACAGGCCACTGTTGCGGTTAACCAGGCGATGGCTGCCATCGGCCTGCACTTCAAAGCTCCAGCGCTGCGCCGCCGTGCCACTGGCCCAGCCTTGCTGCACATTGTGGGCGTTGAGCAGGCCGCCCGCGGCCACTTCCAGGCGCATGCCTGCGGCATGGGTGGGGCTCAATTCATAGAAGCCGTCGGCCGATGCCGTGATGGCCCATTTCTGGTTGGCGCCGGCCAGCCAGGCCCACTGCGTCACATTGGCGCCACTGGCCACGGCCACGCCCGCCACGTCGAGTGCCTTGCCGCTGTGGCTGGGCGTCAGTCGGTAGTTGCCCGCGGCGATGTAGTGGCTGCTGACCGGGGAGATGGTCCACTTCTGGTTGTTGGTGCCGACCCAGGTGCGTTGCTTGACCTTGGCGCCGCTGGTGGTTGAGGACCCGGTGACCTCGATCACCTTGTTGCTGTTGCTGTTGATCACGCGGTAGCTGCCATCGCCCACGGCCGTGAGCAACCAGGTCTGGCAGCGTGAGGTGGTGGCGGTGTATTGCTGAACGGTGCCACCCTCGGCGGTGCTGCAGCCGCCCACCTCAAGGCGCTTGGCGCTGTGCTGCGCGGTCAACTGGTACTTGCCGCTGCCCAGGTTGATGAGCTTCCAGCGCTGGTTGTTGGTGCCGGCCCAGGGCAACTGGTTGGCCGTGGCCGAGTTGGACGTCGATGCGTTGGTGATGCTCAAAGCCATGCCACTGTTTTTGTTGAGCAGCCGGTAAACGCCATCGCCCAGCGGGTCAGGAGGGGCCGCCTCGTCACCATCGATCTGCTGAAGGTAGGCGACCAGGTTGCCCAGCTCAGTACTCGTCACGGTGTTGCCGGCGTGGGCCTGCACGGCCGCCGCCAGCGTGGGTGCGCTGCCATCATGCAGGTAGGGCGCCGTGGCCCAGAGACCGCGCAGTGTGGGCACGTCCAGGCCGGTCAGCGCAGCGCCCAGCCTGTTTCCGCTGCTGGCCTTGAGTGTGCCGATGCTGCGCATGCCGCCGCTGAGCGCGCTGGAGGTGAAGGCCGGGCCACCATGGCAGGCTGCGCAGGCAGCGTTGGCGAACACCGCCTTGCCCGCCAGGGCGGCCGCGCTCAGCGTGCCCGCGGCAGGGCGCAGGGGGCTGGAATCGAACGTCGACAAAGAGGTGACGTACGCGGCCAAAGCATCCAGATCGGCGCTGACGCCGGCCTTGGCGGTGCCCATGGGCTGGTTGCGCGTGCCGGTGTTGTAGGCGGCGTCGCTCATCAGGCCCGTGCCGCCCGCCAGGTCGCGGATCTGCTTCTCGAAGTCCTGCACTTCGTCGAAGTTGCCGCTCCAGTGCAGCAGGCCCTGGCCCATGCCCGCATGGCCGCGCAGCGAGAGGGTGTTGCGCAGCCCTTCGTTGTGGTTGCTCAGGTCCCAGGTGCGGCCATCATGCTCGCCATCGTTGTGGCAACTGGCGCAGCTCATGTAGGCGTCGCGGGCCAGTCGGGTGTCGCGGGCATCGTGGAAAAGCTGTTTGCCCAACAGCACGGTAGCACCGAGCTTTTCAGTGCCCACGCTGGTCCAGGTGGCCGCCAGCGTGCTGGCCAGCTCACCGTTGTTCACCAGCGGGCCCAGGTTGACCACGCTCACGTTGCGGCCCATGAAGTTGTGCACATACAGGCGCTGGCCATCGGCCGACACCGTCAGGCCTTGAGGCGCCAGGCCCACGTTGATGCGGAAGAGTTGTGAGCCTTTGGCCGCGTCCAGCACCGCCACCTCGCGGCTGGTCTCCAGCGCCACGAAAAGGTAGGTGCCGGTGGGGTCGAAGACGGCGGCTGAGGCCAGGCTGCTGTTGTCATGGTCCGCGCGCATGGCGCGGTCTTCCAGGCCTGTGGCCAGGCTGATGCGGCTGCTGATGGCGCGCACCGTGTTCTGGAAGTTCAGGCCTTGTCCGTTGCGCAGCATGCCGCGCGCCACGTTGTCCTGCTTGGAGGGGACCCAGGCGGTCTGGCCGTCGGGCGAGATCACGGCCGGGCCCAGGTAGTTGGGCAGGCCGCTGCCCGTGGTCTCTGTGTCGGCTTTGTTGCTGTAGGCCAGCCTGCTTGTCTGGCGCAGCGTGAGGTCGCCAGCATTGACCATCCACACCTCACCGCCTCCGCTGTTGGTGTCGATCGTGGCGGTGCCTTCCCCCACCATGGGGGCGGTGATGAAGCGCGAGACCAGCACCGTGGCCGAGTCCGCGCTCACGGAGAGGTGGCGCGGGCTGTTGCCGACCGACAGTGTGGCCACGGTGGTGCCGGTGCTGCCATTGAGCTTGAGCACCTGGCCGGTGGCGGACAGGCTGATGTAGGCGTAACCATCGGGCGCGATGACCAGGCCCCAGGGCTGCGAGGCTCGGGGCAGCTTGATGGTGTTGCTGACGGCCAGGGTGCCGGGGTTGATGACCGAGATGCTGGCGCTGTCACGGTTGCTGACCCACACCGAGCCGTCGGCTGCGAGGGCCACGGTGCGCGGGGCGGCGCCAGTGGCAATCTCCTTGAGCTTGCCGCCGGCGCTGGTGTCGAAGACGCTGACCGTGTCGTTGTCCGGGTTGACCACCCACAGCCGGGCCGCGCCTGTGCCGCGCGGCTCCAGCAGCAGGGCGCTGGACGCGCGTGGTGTGTTGCCGGTGCGCACGCCATAGACCGCCTGCACAAACACCTTGCTGGCGGTGCGGCCATCGGCCGTGCGTGCTGTCAGCGTCACGGTGTACAGGCCAGGGGCGTTGTAGGCGTGGTTCACGCTGCCGCTGTCGCTGTAGGCGCTGCTGCCGCCATCGCCAAAGTCCCAGGCAAAGCTCAGGCCTTCGGCTTCCAGGCTGCTGACCGAGTAGCTGGCGGTGGCGCCACTGCCAATGGCCGTGGCCGCGATTGCGGTGCTGGCCAGCGGGGGCAGCGCGGTGCCGCCTGCGGGCGCGCGGGGCAGGAAGCTGGCGGTGTTGGCAAAATCGGTGTCGCTGGCCTGGGTGTCCAGCCAAAGCTGCCCATTGCGGTGGTGCACCACGTAGCCAGGGAAGTTCTTCGAGCGCAGTGTCAGCCCCGAGCCGGCCAGCCCAGGTTCGCGGCAGAAGGTGGCGTCATTGGCGAACAGGGCCGAGCCGTCGTTGGCCCCCAACTGCAGCCGGTAATTGGCATGGCGCATGAACTTGCCTGGTTGCGCGGTGGATTCCAGTGACACGCAGGCCGCGTCGGCCAAACCGGCACGCACGGTGAATTGTGCGTTGGCCGGCGCGGTGTCTGCCGTGGCCGCCGGGACGATGACGCCCAGGCCGGTGGCATCGGTGGCCATGGCGTAGTTGGCTGGTGTGAGGGTGGACAGCGCATAGCTGCTGCCCACGGCAAGGGCGGGTGTCTCTGCCGCGGACTTGACCGACATGCCGATGGCCACGGTGGTGGCTACCGAGGGCACGCCGTTGGCGTTCAGCACGGCCAGTTGGTAATAGCCTGGCGGGACCACATTGGCACTGGCCGGCAAGGTGGCCGTCAGCATGTCGCCGGATTGCGTGAAGGCCAACTCGATGAAGCGCTGTCCATTGTTGAACGAATGCGTGACCGTGCCGTTGGCGATCAGCACCAGGCGCGCCATGGCGGTGCTGTCGCTCATCTGCAAGACCACAGTCCCGCCCGCGTTGAAGGACTTGGCGCTGATGCCAATCAACGCCGGGCGCGGGGCCAGTTGCGCTGCACCGCCCACCGTGGTGAACAGGTAGGGCGGGTAGTAGACCTCGGCGTTCAGGTTGTTCACCGGGCCTGGCGCGCCGCCACCGGTGGACAACACCGTGCCATTGGGCAGCAGCAGTGTGGCCGAGTGGTAGACCCGGATCTGCGCGGCGCTGGCGCCCGTGGTCCAGGTGCCGGTGGCCGGGTTCCAGATCTCGGCCGCATAGACGGCGTCGGCCCCACCGTTGTTGCCAAGCTTGGTGCCGCCCGTGGCCAACACCTTGCCGTCAGGCAGCACCACTGTGTTGACGTAGCGGCGTGGCAGGGCCATGGCCGCCGTTTCGGTCACCACCGGCGTGGCGCCGTTGATGTCGATGAGGCTGGCCTTGTTGCTGGCCGGGTAGCCATCGCCATTGAAGTAGCCATTGCCCCCCACCTGCAGTATTTTGCCCGGTGCGTACATCACGGCCGAACTGGTGGCGCCCACATTGACCGGTGCCGTTGTACTGGCCGGGGTCTTGAACTTGCCCAGCACGGTGATGGCACCGGTCCCAGTGTTGGCGTGGACGTCCAGGCTCCACAGCGTTTCGGCCGAGATGCCGAAGATCTTGCCATTCGGTGCGACCCAGGCGCGTGGGTAAGACGCGCGCAGGTAGTCCGGGCCAAAGGCATCGCGGCTGCGGGCCCCGCCCAGGCTGGTCCAGCCCGTGCCTGGTTTGTAGATCTCGGGGGTCATCGACACGGTGCCATTGGCGATGGCCGTCTCCGGGTTGTCCACCATGCCTTCCTGGTACGGGTCCATGCCGCCCAGCATCACCATGCGGCCATCGGGCAGGGGCAGCAAGGTGGCGTACCAGCGCTGGTCGGCCAGGGCGAAGAGATCGTTGGCTCGGCTGGACGCGGAGGGGCTGAAGAAGGCGCTGTTCACCGGCGAGTTGCCGCCGCTGAGCATGAGCCGACCATCGGCCAGCCAGGCCGCCGTGTTGCAGAAGCTGTCGAGGTAATTGGCGTTGTAGGTGGACTGGTGCGCCGCGTCGGTGAAGCCCAGCGAGGGCGTCCACAGGTCGTCAGTGCGGCCATTCTGGGTGTCGGGCGTGTTCTTGGGCGTGCCATAGGTGAGCACCCGGCCATCGGGCAGCAGGGCCGCGTGCAGGCCGTTCATGGGCCAGGCCTTGGTGCCGCCCCACATGCCGCGGGTGGCGGCATCGGCGGGGATGGCGAGGTTCTGCATCAGCGGGTCTTCGATCGGTGCGATGGGCACGCTCAGGCTGGTGGCCACGCTGCCCGATGCCACCGCCATGGCCCGCAGGCGGCCCGATGCCGTGTCGGATGAGCCGGCGCTGCTGGGGGTGGTGGTGTCGTCCCCTCCGCCGCAAGCCGTCATGAGTGTCAGGACAGCGAAGGTGGCCAGCAGATGTTTGGCCAGATCGGGCAGCGTGCGTGTGTTCATCTGGATGAGGCGGTGAGTGGGCCGCGGGGCTGTCGCGCGGCCAGTGCGATTTCGTGGAGCAGGCGTGGCCGGTCCACCGGGACGCCGTTGAAGCGCTGGATCAGCACGCCCTGCGTGTCGAAGAGGTACAGGGATGTGCGGTGGTCTGAGGGGCGGGCGGGCAAGCTGCGCGTGTTGAGGGCCTGCATGCGGTCGACCAGGGTCTGCACTGCCGCTGGCGGGCCGGTGACGAAGCGCCAGCCAGGGCGGTCCGCGCCCAGCCGCCGGGCATAAGCCTTGAGCGTGGCGGGCGTGTCGCTGAGCGGGTCGACCGTCACCGACAGCATGGCCAGCCGCTGCCTGACTGGCGTCGGCAGTTGGGCATGGAGTTCGGCCAGCTCATGAACTTGCGCCGGGCAGGTGCTGGCGCATGTGGTGAACACGAAGTGAAGCAGCACTGGTCGGCCGGTGAGCGTCTCTGGGATGAGCGCCTGCCCGTGGTGGTCCACCAGTGCCAGCCCCCTCAGGGCCGCGGGCTGCGCATGCGCCAGCACGGTCTGCAGGATCAACAGCAAGGCAAGGACAAAGCGGGGCATTGGCAACGGGGGAGGGTCATGGGCCGGATCAAGCCGCCACCCTGGCCTGCTCGTGCCCGCACTATCCGTTACATTCGTTTACACGCCAATCCCTTGATCACGGGAGCTTGGCACGGTCGGGTTGTTCGCTCAGCGCCTCAGCAAGGTCAGCCCGATCAGCCGCGAGACCACCGCCGCCAGGTAGATGATCCCGGCGAACATCTCCAGCGAGGCCAAGGCGCGTGCCACTGGCCTGATCGGGATCACGTCGCCAATGCCCGTGCTGGACAGCAAAGCAAAGCTGAGGAACATCAGCTCGGTCCAGGTGCGCGGCGCTTCGGCGTTCACGGCCGCCGCGAAGCTGCCGGGCTGCAACTCCTGCAGCAGCACGAACAAGTAGGTGAAGCCCCAGGCCAGCAAGGTGAAGGTGGCGCCTGCCGCGAATAGCTCGTCGGTCGTCGCGTGCATGTCTTTCATCATGTAGGCGATCAGGCTGCCGGCCGCGTAGAAATAAAACACCGCTTCCAGCGCGGCCGACCACGGCAGCAGCCATGGCATGTCCATCGTGGATTGCAGCACCAGCAGCACGATGGCGGGCAAAGCAATGCAGGCGCTGATCCAAGTGTGGCCGGGTGTGCGGCCGACCATGCCGGTGGTGATGACGAGCACCGTGATGCCGAAGGCGCCCAGGACCAGTGGCCCGCCCGGGGTGGTCTCCAGCAGTGGGTACAGCAGCAGGCCCACCAATTGAACGACCAGCAAGATGGCCGAAGGGTGGCGGCGCGTCAGCGAGAGCAGGTGGGTGTGGTGCATGGGCCGCATTGTCGTCTGGGTAAAACCCTGCGCCCAGCAGTGCCTAAAACGGGTCCCCAATCATTCCAAGACGACCGGTCATATAGTTTGTGCATGGCCCGCACCGCAGACCCCACCGACATCCCCCGCCGCTTGAGCGACGCGGGCTATGCCTTGTTCCAACTGCAGGGCTACAACGCCACCGGCATCCAGCAGATCACCGACAAGGCCGGGGTGCCCAAGGGCTCGTTCTACAACCACTTCGACAGCAAAGAAGCCTTTGCCGCGCAGATCCTGCGCAACTACGCCAAGTGGACGGGCGATGCCTGGAGCGCTGCCTTGAAAGACGCGCCCCCGGCACCCTTGGCCGCCATCCACCATGTGTTTGGCCGCTTCATCCAGCACCATGAGCAAACCGGCTGCCAAGGTTGCCTGGTGGGCAACTTCGCGGCCGAAGTGGTCGAAGCCAGCGAAACCTGCCGCCTTGTGCTGTCTGATGTGCTGCGCGATTGGCGCGACCGTTTGGCCGACCTCATCCTGCAAGCCCAGCAAGCCGGTGAAATCCGCGATGACGTGGCCGCCCCGGTGTTGGCCAGCTTCTACTGGGACGCCTGGGAGGGCGCCGTGCTGCGCAGCAAGGTCGAGCACAGCGTGCGGCCTTTGCACGAAGTGCGTCACCTCCTGCTCGACAAATTCTTCCGGCCCTGACCACACGGGCTTTCGCTCATCTGTCGCCGCCTGTGCGGCATCCCCCGTTTCCCAACCAGGAGTCCATTGCATGTCTGCCCCCGATCACACCTCCACTGATGCCGCGCTGTTCCAGCCTTTCCAACTGGGTGGCATCACCCTGGCCAACCGCATGGTAATGGCCCCCTTGACGCGCAACCGCGCCGAAGCGGGCAACGTGCCCGGCCCACTGACCATCGAGTACTACGCCCAGCGCGCCTCGGTCGGCCTGATCATTGCCGAGGCCACCCAGGTGTCGGCCCAAGCCCAGGGCTACAACGCCACGCCCGGCGTGCACAGCCCCGAGCAGATCGCTGGCTGGAAGAAGGTGACCGACGAGGTGCACGCCCGTGGCGGCAGCATCTTCGTGCAGCTGTGGCACACCGGCCGCATGTCGCACACGGCCTTCCAGCCCGGCGAGCAAGCACCCGTGGCCCCCTCGGCCATCGCGGCCAAGGCCAAGACCTACATCCCCGGCGCAGGCTATGTCGACACCTCGGTGCCCCGCGCGTTGGAAACCGACGAGATCGCTGGCATCGTCAACGACTTCCGCACCGCCGCCCGCCATTCGATCGAAGCCGGCTTTGACGGCATCGAGATCCATGGCGCCCACGGTTACCTGCTGGACGCCTTCCTGCGCGATGGCGCCAACAAGCGCACCGACCGCTACGGTGGCAGCATCGAGAACCGCGCCCGCTTCCTGGTTGAAGTGATGGCCGCCGTCATCGACGAAATCGGTGCGGACAAGGTCGGCGTGCGCCTGTCGCCTGTTTCACCCGTCAACGATTCCAGCGAGAGCAATCCTCAACCGCTGTTCGAACACGTGGTGCGCGAGTTGAACAAGCTCAAGCCCGTCTACATCCACATCGTTGAAGGCGCCACGGGCGGCCCGCGTGACATCGCCCCCTTTGACTACGAAGCGCTGCGCAAGCTGTACGACGGCGTCTGGATGCTGAACAATGGCTACGACAAGGCCATGGCCGTGGACGTGGTCGCCTCCGGCAAGGCCGACTTGGTGTCCTTTGGCCGCCTGATGCTGACCAACCCGGACCTGCCGCGTCGCTTCAAGGAAAACGCCCCGCTGAACGAGCTGTTCAGCGACGCACCTCTGTACGGCGGTGTGGGCGCGCACGGCTACACCGACTACCCCGCCTTGCCCGCCTTGCCCGCCTTGCCCGCCTGAAGCATGGAACGGGTATCCTGACCGGATGCCCGCTGCCGATTTGACGACCCCTGCGCCCGACATCGCGACCCTGCTCGCTTTGTTGGGCGCAGGTCCTTGGGCGGTCCTCACCGGGGCGGGCCTGAGCACAGGCAGCGGCATCCCCGCCTACCGTGATCGGCATGGGCAATGGCTGCATTCCAAGCCCATCCAGCACCAGGAATTCTTGAGTTTGCCGGCCATGCGCCGCCGCTACTGGGCCCGCAGCTTCGTGGGTTGGCAGACCTTGTCACGGGCCGAGCCCAACGCGGGGCACCAGGCCATTGCCCAGCTGGAAGCGCGGGGCCTGGTCAGCACGGTGATCACCCAGAACGTGGACAGCCTGCACCACCAGGCTGGCAGCCAGTCGGTGATCGAGCTGCACGGCAGCATTGCCCGGGTGCTGTGCCTGTCGTGCCAGCAGCGCTACCCGCGCGCCCAGGTGCAGGCCTGGCTGGTGGCCTGCAACACTCATTTCGCCCCGATGCCTGCGGCAACCGTGCAAGCCGCGCCTGATGGCGATGCCCACCTGGAAGACCAGCACTACGCCGCCTTCCAGGTGCCGACCTGCCCCGCCTGCCAGGGTGTGCTCAAACCCGATGTCGTCTTCTTCGGTGACAACGTGCCGCGTGACCGCGTGGCGGCGGCCAGCCAGGCCATTGAAAGCGCCTCGGCCTTGCTGGTGATCGGCTCCTCGTTGTCGGTGTACTCGGGCTTTCGCTTTGCCGAGCAGGCCCACCGTCTGGGCAAGCCCGTGCTCGCCATCAACCAAGGGGCGACCCGCGCCGATGCCCTGCTGTCGGCCAAGCTGGAACTCGATTGCAGCGAGGCACTGACGCGGCTTTTGAGCACCGTCCTTGACGCTGGTCAAGCCAGGGCACCTTAAGTCTGGACGATCGGGCCGGGCTTGCCTAGACTGGGTCTTTCCTTGAACCCGGCAGGAGCACACCATGGCCATGATGATGAAAGCAGCGATCTTCGTGGAGCCTGGCCGCATCGTGCTGGACGACAAACCTGTGCCCGATGTGGGGCCTCTGGATGCCTTGATCAAGGTCAGCACCACCACCATCTGCGGCACCGACGTGCACATCCTCAAGGGCGAGTACCCGGTGGCCCGTGGCCTGACCATCGGCCATGAACCCGTGGGCATCATCCACAAGCTGGGTTCGGCGGTGCGCGGCTACCAGGAAGGCCAGCGCGTGATCGCCGGGGCCATCACCCCCAGTGGCTGGAGCAGCGCCTGCCAATGCGGCGTGAGTTCGCAAGATGGCGCGGGCACGCCGCATGGCTTCAAACTGATGGGCGGCTGGAAGTTCGGCAACACCATCGACGGTTGCCAGGCCGAGTATTTGCTGGTGCCCGATGCCATGGCCAACCTGGCGCCCGTGCCCGATGGTCTGAGCGATGAACAGGTGCTGATGTGCCCGGACATCATGTCCACCGGCTTCAGCGGCGCCGAGCGTGCGGGCATCCGCATTGGCGACACCGTGGCGGTGTTCGCGCAAGGCCCCATCGGCTTGTGCGCCACCGCCGGGGCCAAGCTGAGCGGGGCGACCACCATCATCGGCGTGGACCGCCTGGCTCAGCGTTTGACCGTGTCCAGCCAGATGGGCGCCGACCACGTGATCGACGCCAGCCGCCTGGACCCGGTGGACGAAATCATGCGCCTGACCGGCGGGCGCGGCGTGGATGTGGCCATCGAGGCCCTGGGCACGCAAGCCACCTTCGAGGCCTGCTTGAAAGTCTTGCGCCCGGGTGGTACCTTGTCCAGCCTGGGCGTGTACTCCACCGACCTCACCATCCCGCTGGGCGCTTTCGCTGCGGGCCTGGGCGACCACAAGATCATCACCTCCTTGTGCCCGGGTGGCTCTGAGCGCATGCGCCGCCTGATGTCGGTGATCGAATCCGGCCGGGTCGATTTGAGCGCGATGGTCACGCACCGCTTCAAGCTGGATGACATCGAAGCGGCCTACGAGTTGTTCGGCCATCAACGCGATGGCGTGCTGAAAGTGGCGATCACGCCCTGAAGGGATGCACTCATTGATGGACGCCCGCGATCCCCACACCCCCCCGGCCGTGTTGGACCTGGACCGGGCGGCCCACGCGGCCCTGGGCCGCCTCACCCAAGGCCTGTCACCGGCCGCCTTCTTGCTGGCTTACCTGGACTGGGCCGTGCACCTGGCCATCGCGCCCGGCAAGCAACAGGCCTTGATCCAGAAGGCCCGCCAGCAATACCTGCGGCTGGCCGAGGTGGCATTGCCCACCACGAGCCCCACGGCGCCTTGCATTGAGCCCTTGCCCCAGGATCACCGCTTTGACGATCCGGCCTGGCGGCAATGGCCCTTCAACGTGATGGCCCAGGGCTTCCTGTTGACGCAGCAGTGGTGGCACTGCGCCACCACGGGCGTGCGCGGCGTGACCCCGCACCACGAAGACGTGATGACCTTCAATGCGCGGCAGGCGCTGGACATGCTGTCGCCTTCCAACTTCCTGGCCACCAACCCGCAGGCCTTGGCTGCCACCTTCAACGAGCAGGGCTTGAACCTGGTGCGTGGTGCTTTCAACGCGGCCGAGGACCTGACGCATGCGCTCAAGCACGAGCACGGCACCGCCCCAGCATCATTCGTGGTGGGCCAGCACGTGGCGGCCACGCCTGGCCAGGTGGTGTTCCGCAACCACCTGATCGAGCTGATCCAGTACACGCCCACCACCGCCAAGGTCCACCCCGAGCCGATCCTGATCGTGCCCTCGTGGATCATGAAGTACTACATCCTGGACCTGTCGCCCCACAACTCGTTGGTGCGCTACCTGGTCGGGCAGGGGCACACGGTGTTCATCCTGTCATGGCGCAACCCCACGGCGGCCGACCGCGATCTGGGCATGGACGACTACCTCCAGCTTGGGCCGGTGGCCGCGATGAAAGCCGTCAAGCAACTGATGCCTGGCCGCCAGGTGCACGGCGTGGGCTATTGCCTGGGCGGTACCTTGCTGTCGATCGCGGCCGCCGCCTGGGCGCGCGATGGGGAGGCTGGCCTGGCCACCCTGAGCCTGCTGGCCACGCAAACCGATTTTGAAGAGCCGGGCGAGTTGTCCCTGTTCATCGACGACAGCCAGCTCACCTACCTGGACGACCTGATGTGGGAGCAGGGCGTGCTGCAAGGGCCGCAGATGGGTGGCAGCTTCACCTACCTGAACACGCGCGATCTGCTGTGGTCGCGCCTGGTGCGCGACTACCTGCTGGGCACCCGCCAGCCGCTCAACGACCTGATGTCGTGGAACCAGGACGTCACGCGCATGCCGCACCGCATGCACTCGGAGTACCTGCGCAGCCTGTACCTGCACAACGACCTGTCCCATGGCAGCTACGAGGTGGGCGACCGGCCGGTGGCCTTGTCCGACATCAGCGTGCCGATCTTCTCGGTGGGCACCGTGAAGGACCACATCTCGCCCTGGCGTTCGGTCTACAAGCTGCACTTGCTGACCAGCGCGCCCATGACCTTCGCGCTGGCCAGTGGCGGGCACAACGCGGGCATCGTCAGCGAGCCCGGCCACGCGGGCCGCAGCTACCAGTTGCGCACCCGTCCCGAGGGCGCCCAGTACATGGATCCCGACACCTGGCTCGACACGGCCGAACACCACGAGGGTTCATGGTGGACAGCCTGGCAGAGCTGGTTGGCAGCCCATTCAGGCCAAGCGGTGAGGCCGCCCTCATTGGGCAACGCCAGGTTGGGACTGCCGCCGCTGGGCGATGCGCCAGGCCAATACGTGCTGACGCGCTAGCGATGAGCACCGTGCCCGGCCCGGTCCATCCTGCCCCCATGGCTGGCTTGAGCACCGAGCAAGCCCTGGCCTTGCGCCAGACCCACGGGCCCAACGCGCTGGCCACCCAGAAGACCCGGCCGCTGTGGCGTTCGGCGCTGGAGGTGGCGCGCGAACCCATGTTCCTGCTGCTCATGGCCTGCCTGCTGTTGTACTTCCTGATCGGTGACTGGCAAGAGGGCCTGGCCCTGATGGTGTCGGTGGTGGCCGTCATGGGCATCACCCTGGTGCAGGAGCGGCGCACCGAGCGGGCCCTGGATGCCCTCAAGGACCTGGCCAGCCCGAAGGCCCTGGTCATCCGCGATGGCCAGCGGCAGCGCATCGATGCCCAGGAGCTGGTGCCCGGTGATCTCATGGTGCTGCTGGAGGGCGACCGCGTGCCCGCCGATGGCGTGCTGGTCCAGGCCAACAACCTGCAGACCGACGAATCCTTGCTCACTGGCGAGTCCCTGCCGGTGGACAAGCAGGCCACCCACCAGCCCGCCCCCTGGACCATGACGTCACCAGGTGATGACAGCGCCAGTTGTGTGTTCTCCGGTGCCCTGGTGGTGCAAGGGCAGGGCTTTGCCCAGGTGCTGGCGACCGGCGCGCGCAGCGAGATCGGGCGCATTGGTGGCGCGCTCAGCCTGATCGAAACCGTGCGCACGCCTTTGCAGGAAGCCACTCGCCACATGGTTCGGCGCGTGGCGGCGGGCGTGCTGGTGCTGGGGGTGGCGGTCTTGCTGGTCATGGGTTTGACCCGTGGCGACTGGGTTCAGGCCATGCTGGCCGCCATCGCCTGGTCCATGGCCTTGCTGCCCGAAGAGTTCCCCGTGGTGCTGACCATCTTCCTGGCCTTGGGGGCCTGGCGCATGTCCCGCCACAACGTGCTGACACGGCGCATGCCCGCGCTGGAAACCCTGGGCGCGGCCACGGTGCTGTGCGTGGACAAGACCGGCACCCTCACCGAGAACCGCATGCGTGTGGTTCGGCTGGGCCTGGCGGGCCAACTGGACAAGGCGTGCTCCCTGGACGAGTCCGGCGACTGGCCACCGCCGTTTGCCGAGCTGGTGGACCTGGCGGTGCTGGCCAGCCGCCGCGAGCCTTTCGACCCCATGGAGGTGGCCATCCACGCGGTCAAACCAGCGGGATCGCTTCACCAGGACTGGACCTTGGCGCGCGAATACCCCTTGACCCCGGAGTTGCTGGCGGTTTCGCGCGTGTGGCAGGCCCCGGGGGCCGATCACCAACTGGTGGCCACCAAGGGCGCCCCCGAAGCCATCGCCAGCCTGTGCCACCTGCCGCCCCAGGAGGTCCAGGCGCTGCTGACCCATGTGCAGCGCATGGCGGGACAAGGCCTGCGCGTGCTGGGCGTGGCGCGTGCGCGGACCCCACCGGGCCCGCTGGCCGAGTCGGTGCATGACTTCGATTTCGAGTTCATCGGCCTGCTGGCCCTGGCCGACCCGGTGCGGGCCGAGGTGCCCCAGGCCATGGCCCAATGCCGCCAGGCCGGCATCCGCGTCATCATGATCACCGGCGACTACCCGGCCACCGCCAGCAGCATCGCGCGCCAGGCGGGGATCGGCGCGGCCGATGGCACGCTGGGTGGCCTGACCGGGGCCGAGGTGGCCCAGATGGACGACGCCCAGTTGCGCGAGCAGATGCTTGGCACGCATGTCATCGCACGCGCCACGCCCCAGCTCAAGCTGCGCATCGTCCGGGCGCTGCAGGCCCATGGCGAGGTGGTGGCCATGACGGGCGATGGCGTCAACGACGCGCCCGCTTTGCGCGCGGCCGACATCGGCATCGCCATGGGCGGGCGGGGCACCGACGTGGCCCGCGAAGCTGCCGACCTGGTCGTGACCGATGACCGATTCTCATCCATCGTCGAGGCGATTCGGCTGGGGCGCCGTGTCTATGCCAACCTGACGAAAGCCTGCGGCTACGTCGTGGCCGTTCACATCCCCATTGCGGGGCTGGCCATGTTCCCGGTGCTGATGGGCGGGCCCTTGATGTTGCTGCCCATCCACGTCGCTTTCCTGGAGCTGATGATCGATCCGGCCTGTTCGGTCGCGTTCGAGGCCGAACCCGAGGAGGCCCGGGCCATGCGGACGCCGCCTAGGCGTGGGCCCACCTCCCTTTTTGGGGCCTCGGGCATCTGGCCCTGGGTCTTTCAGGGCCTGCTCTTGCTGTCGGCGGTGCTGTGGGTTCATGAGTGGGCGCGCCACCAGACCGAGGCGGCGGCAGAGATCAGGGCCCTGAGCTTTGCCACCCTGGTGCTGGGCAATGTGGCGCTCATCCTGAGCCGTCGGGCGGGTGGGCTGGCCAACCCTGCCATGTGGGCCGTGGTGGTGGGCGCCGGGCTGGTGTTGGCGCTGATCCTGTCCTGGCCCCTGCTGCGTGACTTGTTCAGCCTGGCCTGGCCTGGCGGCCAGGCGGCGTTGGTGTGCGCCTTGGTGGGCCTTTTGCTGTGGCCTGCGGTGATGTTGATTCGGCGTCTGGCTTCGGGTGGGCTGACGCTTGACCCGCGTCAATCAACTCAAGCGTCTGGGCCTTAACATGCACCCATCCTCAACGCTTTGGAGCCCTGCATGAACATCCTGATGCCCGTCGATGGGAGTGACTACACCAAGCGCATGCTGGCCTACATCGCTGCGCACGATGAGTTGCTGGGCCCCCAGCACGAGTTCACCATCCTGACGGTGGTGCCGCTGCTGCCTGCGGGCGTGACCGGCTTCCTGGAGCGCGCCATGGCCGATGCCTACTACGAAGACTGCGCGCAGGAGGTGCTGCGGCCCATCAAGGCATTCACCGACCAAAAGGGCTGGAAGGTTCAGTTGGTCAGCCGCAAGGGCCATGCCGCCGAGATGGTCGCGGAGTTCGCCGAGAAACACCCGACCGACCTGATCGTGATGGGCACCCATGGCCGCTCGCTCATCGGCAATGTGGTGCTGGGGTCGGTGGCCACCGGCGTGCTGGCGCGCACCAAGGTGCCTGTGCTGCTGGTGCGCTGACCCTGAAATAGCCCGGGAATCGGGCAATATGTCATGCAGCGCGGTGCCCCGTCAGGTTTTCCCGGGGTTCGGCGTCTGATACTGGTGCTCACACTGACGGATGCCAGTTTTCCACCATGTCACTGTTGGCCCTGAAACGCGCGGGTGTCGTTGTGGATCCCGCTGACCATGGTTGAGCTGGCGCCCACACCGTTGCCCGCCAATGCGAACGAACCCTTGATGGACGGCGCGGCCGATGGGCCTGCGCAGCCCCGAGCGTCGGCCACCAGCGAGTTCGCCACCGCGCTGTCGCAGGGCTTCGGGGGTTTGCGTTTCCCGGCCGATCTGGAGCGGCGCTACCAGCAAGGCCGTGCCGATGAACGGTTGCGGCTGATCCACCGTGGCGTGTTCTGGGTGTTGCTGTTGTGGAACAGCCTCCTGCTCACTGATTGGCTGATGGTGCGCGACCAGTTCGGCAGCGCGCTGCAGTTGCGTTTGCTGTTCTACACCCCCCTGTGCTTGCTCTGGCTGCTTGGCATCAAACACCTGAGCTCCGCCGCGCGCGAATGGGTTGCGGCGGTCATGGGGCCGGTGGGGGCCGCCGTCACGATCTACCTGTGCTTGAACAGCCAGGACGAGTTGGCCCCGTCTTACCTGGTCGTCCTGTGCATGGTCCAGTTGATCAATGGCGGCATGATGCAGCTGCGGTTCTGGAAAGCCATGCTGGTGGACACCGTCATCCTGATGATGTACGCGTGGGCCGCCTTGACCCTGCCCAACCCGCCCACGGCGGTCATGATCGCGATGACGCTGGTCATGGTGTCGGTCATCGTGTTCACGCTGTATGGCAGCTACTGGCTGGAGCACGAAGACCGCTCCAACTGGCTGATGCTGGAGCACGAGCAATGGCTGCAACGCCAACTGGTGCAGGGCAACCAGCAATTGGAGAGACTCTCGCGTTTCGATCCCTTGACCTCGCTGGCCAACCGCCGTCATTTCGACGAGTTCCTGAAGCACACCTGGGCTCGCGCCAGCCACGACGGTGACGCCGCGGCCCTGCTGATGATCGACATCGACCACTTCAAGGCCTACAACGACGAGCATGGCCACCCGGCCGGTGATGCCTGCCTCCAGGCCGTGGCCGAGGCTTTGCGGGATTGCCTGCGCCAGCCTGAAGACCTGGTGGCACGCTACGGTGGCGAAGAGTTCATCGCGCTGTTGAGCCACTCGGACCTGCCGGCGGCCATGGTGGCGGCCGAGCGGGTGCGGGCTGGCGTGGCCAGCGGCACCACCCCGGTCACGGTGAGCATCGGGGTGGCCAGCGTGCGTCCTGGTGCCCACGGCATCACGCCGACCGGGCTGATGGCCGCGGCCGATCAAGCCTTGTACCAGGCCAAGGGCGACGGACGCAACCGGGTGTGCTCGGCCGATGTCCAGCCATCGTCAGACCTGGCGCAGGTGCCGCCCGAGCCCCTGGCGACCTTGCCAGGCGAGCCGATCCCCTCCGCCGCGTTGCACGACGAGGTGGCGTTGGCCCAGGCGCAGATCGACCGCAGCTGTTCCTGGATGCGCTTTCCTGCCGCCCTGGAGCAGCAATTCCTGAACAACGGCGCCCCGGCTCGCCTGCGCTATCTGGTGCTCAGCGGGATCCTCTCGCTCTTCGTGTTCAATGGCTTCCTTTGGGCCGACTATCTGATGGCGGCGGACGTGTTCGAGCTGGCCGTCAAGATCCGCCTGGGCCTGTTCACACCCCTGGCCATCGCCTTGCTGCTGCTGGGCTGGTTTGGCCGCGACTGGGTGTTGCGCACTGTGCCGCCCATGCTGGTGGAGTGCCTGGTGCTGGTCAGTGGCGTGTTCTCGGCGGCCTGCGTGGCCTACATCCTGGCCGCCACCCGCAGCCCGACGGGGCAGTACTACCACGTGGGCCTGATGGTGGTGGTCATTTACGCCAACATCGTGCAGCGGCTGCGCTTCTGGTACGCGCTGGCTTGCTCTGTGGCCATCCTGGCCATGCACATTGGTGGAGTGCTGATGGTGCCCGCTTTCAATGAGCGCCTGATCCTGCCCGTCATCTCCCTGGTCGGCGCCACCGTGGTCTCCACCCTGATGGCCAACTACGCCATGGAGCGCGACGAGCGCAAGCGCTACCTGCTGGTTCTGCGGCAAAAGCAGTTGCTGCAAGATCTGGACGAGGTGCACCAACGCTTGCAGAACCTGGCCCGGGTGGACGTGCTCACCGGCGCCTACAACCGCCGCCACCTGCAGGAGTATTTGCGCCAGACCTGGCAGCGGGCCCAGCACGGGCAAGGCGAGGTGGCCGTGATCATGCTGGACGTGGACCACTTCAAGAAATACAACGACCGCTATGGCCACCCGGCCGGCGACCGTTGCCTGGTCCAGGTGGCCGAGGTCATGCAGGCCTGCCTGCGCCGACCTGGCGACCTCGTAGCCCGCTACGGTGGCGAGGAGTTCATCGCGGTGCTGCCGCAAACCAGCGCCGAGCTGGCGCAGCAAGCGGCCGAGCGCATACGCTTGGCCGTGCAAGCCTTGCAGGTTCGGCACGAAGGATCAGACACGGCCGCCATGGTGACGGTCAGCGTGGGTGTGGCCAGCGCGCGGGCCGGTGCCGGGCAGACCGAATCCGACCTGATCGCGGCGGCCGATGCGGCCCTGTACCAAGCCAAACACGGTGGCCGCAACCGGGTCAGCCTGGCCGCGGCCAGGCGAGCCTGAATCAGTCAGGCTTGAAAACCTGGCGCACGTGGGCGACGATGTCGTCGGGCGCGGGCACCGTTTCCGAGCCGGGCACGGTCAATTGCATCCAGCGCCTCAGGCCGGCCCACGCGAACAGGTTGTGTTTGACGACCGAATCGAGGTCGGCCTTGAAGCCCGTGTCGGACCACGCGATGGCCGTGTGGACGGCCGTGCCCACCAGGCCGCTGGCGGCCAGTTTCAAATCGATCTCGGTGCTCACCTGTGGGTGCAAGCCCTGCGTCAGCGTTTCGATGACCTGCTGATAGACCAGCAGCGCCGATTGGCCTTCGCGGAGCTTGGATTGCTCGCGCCAGACGCCATCAATCAGGATGATCTGGACGCGGCGCGGGTCGTCGCGGATGAAGCGCAAGAAGGCGCCCAGGCCCGATTCCAGAAGCGCTTCTTCATTCAGTGGGGCCTGCATGATGGCGCCGCTGACGGCGGCCATGAGGTCGCGCACCAAGTGCTTGAACACGGTGTCGAAAACCTCGTGCGTGCTCTTGAAGGATTCGTAGAAATAGCGCTCGCTCAGGCGTGATTGCGCGCAGATGTCGCGCATGGTGGCCCGCGCGAACCCTTGCTGCCCAAAAACCTCGATGCCCGCATCGATCAGCCGCCGCCGCCGCAAACGGGTGCGCTCCTCCAGCGGGACGCCCGAGTACATGCGCGGTTTCACGTCGGCGGGTGGCGGTTGCAAAGGCATTGGGAATTGGACAACGACGATGGCTGATTTGATCGACACCTTGAGTATGGGGTCATCCAGCCGTCGCAAGGGTGTTTCCATGCTTGTGAAAACCCCTTAGGTTGTCGTTTTAGCCCCCCTTTTGACTACCAGGCCCGTGTTCGCGGGGGGAAGGGTGAAAGGGCGGCTCACCTTGGCGCAAACCCTCTGATGAACTGCTTAATCAGTTTGTCAAACTGACCCCATGCGATTAATCGATCGCTGGTAATCGATCCCCGATAGGTTGCCGGAACCAAAATGGAGAGAGACTCATGATGACCACCTTCTTTCGCCGCCCCGCTCTGGCACTGCCTTTGGCTGCCATGGCCCTGGCGGTGACGTCGGCCTACGCGGCCCCCACGGCCGGCCCATCCGGCATCGCCTTCTACACGGCCCCGGCCAGCCTCACCGGCGTCCATGGTGACCTGATCTCTTACCGCACCACGACCGTCAACCTGGGTGCCACGGCGCCAGCCGTCAAGGCCTGGAACGTGATGTACCAGTCCACCGATTCGGTGGGCGCTGCCAACGTGGTCACCGGCACGGTGCTGGTCCCGACGGCCGCCTGGGCGGGCACGGGTGAACGCCCCATCGTTTCATATGCCGTGGGCACCCACGGTCTGGCCCAACCTTGCGCGCCTTCGCTGCAAATGGCCGCTGGCAAGGACTATGAAGCCGCCAACATCGCCGCCGCCCTGAAGGCCGGTTACGCGGTTCTGGTTTCCGACTACGCGGGTTACACCACCGGCAGCACGCCCACTTACCTGGCCGGTGCTTCGCAAGGCAACGCCGTGCTGGACATCGTCCGCGCGGCCAGCCAAATCCCGTCGGTGGGCCTGAGCGCCACCGCCAAGACTGCCATCTGGGGTTACTCGCAAGGTGGCCAAAGCGCCTCCTGGGCCGCTGAACGCAAGGCCACCTACGTGCCCAGCCTGAACCTGGTGGGCGTGGCCGCCGGCGGCACCCCCGCTGACTTCATCACCACGGCCAAGTACCTGGACGGCTCCAACGGCGCCTCCTTCCTGTTCGGCGGTGTGGTCGGCCTGGCCGAGCAATACCCCACCGCCATCCCGCTGGACACGCTGGCCAATGCCACTGGCCAAGCCGCCATCGCCCGTGCCAAGAACCAGTGCGTGTTCGAGTCGCTGTTCGACCTGATGAATGACAGCCTGTCCGAGTACACGGTGGGCAACCAGACGCTGGACCAGCTGATCGCCGTGCCCGCGATCAACGCCACGCTGAAGGCGCAGAACCTGGGCGCCACCAAGGTCCCCGTGCCGATGTACCAGTACCACGGCCAGGCCGACGAGTTCATCCCCATCGAACAGCACGTGGATTTGAAGCGCAAGTACTGCGCCAAGTTCAGCAATGTGTACTTCGACGTGTACCCCAGCGAGCACATCGTGACGCAGTTCCAGGCCGCACCCACCGTGCTGACCTGGCTGGGTGACCGCTTCAATGGCAAGAGCGCGACCAGCAGCTGCCTGACCTTGTCGGCCGTGCCCAAATCGACCGCCAACCCCAACAAGGGCAACTTCGTGGTGTCCCTCAAGAGCTGGCCTCTGGTTGCCAGCGTGGGCCTGAAGACCCTGGGTCAGACCGTGAACCTGCCCACCACCTCGACCTTCACGGCCGAGACGGACATCACGGCCCAACGCCTGACCGGCACCCTCTCGGTGCCGAACTTCAGCCAGTCGATCAAGATCCTGGGCATTGGCTCGCAGGTCGGCATGAAGATCACGCCTGTGGGCGAGGCCACCGGCACGGTGTCGCTGGACAACGATGGCCAGTTGCACGTTCATGGCCTGGTCAAGGCCGACATCACGATCACGTCCCTGTCGGGTCTGCCGATCGGTTCGTGCAAGACGGTGACGCCAGTCGAGTTCCCCATCGACTTCGATGGTCCGATCTCTTCACTGGGCAATGGCAACCTGAACTTCTCGGGCACGACGACCTTCCCGCAACTGAAGGGCTGCGGCGTCTCGGCGATCCTGACCGCGGTCATGTCCGGCCCTGGCCAGACCTACTCGTTCACCGTGAAGCCCCCGGCTCCCCGCAAGTTCTGATCACCGCCTGAGGTGAACTGAACGCGAGGCCGACCCACCTTTGAAAAGGCGGGTCGGCCTTTTGTCTTTCTACGGGTTTTCTCGCCCGGGTTTTACTGAGTGGGCATTTTGTCCCACCCTGTGCACACTGCCGGTTGACACCGATTTGGCGGAACAAATCTAAGGATTCGAAAAATGGCACAAGTTCAAGTGGCGCGCAGCGCGGGCAAACAGTGGTTCGCCTTGCTGGCCCTGATTGGTGGGGCGATGGCGGCCGTGCTGTGGTGGTGGTCCCACCGCGATGATGCGGCCGTGAGCGAGCCTGTGGCCAGTTCGGCCCCTGCCCCCGAGGCCGCTGCTCTGGTCCAGCCAGTGGCGCTGGCCCAGCCCGCGGCCGCCTTGCCCACCACCGAGGCGGGCTTGATGGCCCAACAAGCCGCTGCCGCCCAGGTCGTGGCGCGTGCGCCCGCCATGAAGCCCATCACGGGGCCTGTCACGGAGCGCCCGGAGTTCGTGTCTGAAATGGAGTGGACGATGCTGAAAGGCGTTGCCCAGCAAAACGCCACGCCCGACGCGGAGCTGACGCGCCTGGTCAACAAGCTGCGCTTCATGAAGCAACTGGAGCTGTGGCAGTCGATGGAGCACTCCAATGACATGGCCAAACGCCAGCTGCTGGCCGAGCAACTGCTGGACGATCTGCCCCAGCGCGTGGCCAATGCCGACCTGGACAAGCCAGAAGCCCAGAAGCTGCAAGCCTCCTTGCTGAAGGATGCCGTGAGCGACGAGCAAGCGCGCAAGAAGCGCGCTGAAGTGGAATCCCGCCGCCTGGGTGCTTCCGCCGCCAGCTGATTCAGATGCCGCTGGGCCCCATCCCCGGGATCCAGTTGGTGCCGGCCAGTGGCACACGCGCCATGGCCGCCGCCTCCACCGTGAGGGCTACCAAGTCTTCGGGCTCCAGGTGGTGCACGTTCTGTTTGCCGCAGGCCCGTGCCAGGGTGGTCAATTCCATCGTCAAAGTTTTCAAATAGTTCTTGAGCTGCTTGGCACCCCAGGCGGGCTCCAGGCGTTGCTCCAGCACCGCGTCTTGCGTGGTCACGCCCACGGGGCATTTGCCGGTGTGGCAGTGGTGGCAAAAGCCTGCTTGCGTGCCCAGTGCCGCGTAGTCGGCCTGCGCGCTGAGCAATTGGCCACCTTGCTGGTAGGTGTCGCGGTTGCAGCCCAATGACATCAACACGCCCTGGCCGATGGCCACGGCATCGGCGCCCAGGGCCAAGGCCTTGGCCACGTCGGCACCCGTGCGGATGCCGCCCGACACGATCAACTGCACCTTGCCGACCATGTCCAGGTCTTCCAGCGCCGCCACGGCTTGGCGCACGGCGGCCAGCGTGGGGATGCCCACGTGTTCTATGAAGCAGGTCTGGGTCGCCGCGGTGCCGCCTTGCATGCCGTCGACCACGATCACGTCGGCGCCCGCGTGCACGGCCAGCTTCACATCGTTGAAGACGCGAGTGGCGCCCACCTTCACGTAGATGGGCTTTTCCCAATCGGTGAGTTCGCGCAGTTCCTGGATCTTGATGGTGAGGTCGTCGGGGCCGGTCCAGTCGGGGTGGCGGCACGCTGATCGCTGGTCCACGCCTTCGGGCAGGGTGCGCATCTTGGCCACGCGGGGGTTGACCTTCTGGCCCAGCAGCATGCCGCCGCCGCCGGGCTTGGCGCCCTGGCCTAGCACCACCTCGATGGCATCGGCGCGGCGCACGTCGTCGGGGTTGAAGCCGTAGCGCGAGGGCAGGCATTGGTAGACCAGGGTCTTGGAGGACTGGCGCTCCTCCTGGGTCATGCCGCCGTCGCCCGTGGTGGTCGAGGTGCCCATGGCGGTGGCGGCCAGGCCCAAGGCTTCCTTCACATTGGCCGACAAGGCGCCGAAGCTCATGCCGGCGATGGTGATGGGCGTCTCTAACACGATGGGTTTCTTGGCGAAGCGGGTGCCCAGCACCGTGCGGGTGCTGCACTTCTCGCGATAGCCCTCCAGCGGGTAGCGTGACAGCGAGGCGCCGAGGAAGACGAGGTCGTCGAAGTGCGGCAGTGCGCGCTTGGCGCCCAGGCCGCGGATTTCGTACAAACCGGTTTGCGAGGCGCGGTGGATGTAGTCCAGCGTGCTGCGGTCGAACAGGGCCGACTCTTCGCGTTGCAGGGGCTTGAAGGCGATGGGGTGTTCGGTGGGGGCGTTCATGGATCAGTACTCCTGCTCGGCGTCGGCGTTCCAGTGGTAAAGGCTGCGGCTGGAGGCCACGCGTTTGAACTCATGCGGGTCATGCTTGAAGCCTGCGTCTTGCAGCAGTTGCGTCAAGGCGCTGATGTCGGCGTCCAGCAAGGGCTCGATTTGCGCATCGGCGCCCAGCGACTTGATGTCGCCGCGCACGTAGATCACGGCTTCGTACAGCGAATCGCCAAGCGCATCGCCCGCGTGGCCGCAGACCACCATGCGCCCGGCTTGCGCCATGAAGCCCGAGAAGCTGCCCACCGAGCCGCCGACCACGATGTCGCCGCCCTTGAGCGAGATGCCGCAGCGCAGGCCCGCATCGCCATCGATGACCAGCAGGCCGCCATGCGCCGAGGCGCCTGCGCTGTTGGAGGCAAAGCCCTTGATGTGGACCTTGCCGCTCATCATGTTCTCGGCCGCGCCGGTGCTGGCACTGCCTTCGATGGTCACGTCGGCGAACTTGTTCATGCCGGCGGCGTAGTAACCCGCGTGGCCGTGGATGGTGACCTTGACTGGCGCGTTGATGCCCACGGCCAGGTTGTGCGCGCCATCGGGATTGAAGACCTCCACGTGCTGGTCGGCCAGTTCATTGGCCGGGCCGTGCAGGTGCTGGTTGAGCTGGCGCACGGTGGCGCGGCTCAAATCGAAACTCAGGCTTTCCATACGTACATCTCCTCGGGGGCAGGCTCGAACACTTTGGCGTGCTGGATGTCGGGCAAATGGGCGAGCGAGCGGAACTCGCTGGCGATGGCCACGTAGTCGTCGGTCTCGGCGACCACGGCAGGCTTGCAGGCGAAGGGGTCGCGGATCAGGGCCAGCTCGGTGGCCGTGCCCATCAGGAACGTGTAGAAGCCGTCGAGGGCCTCGAAGCCTTTTTGCAAGGCGCCATGCAGGTCGTCGCCTTCGCGCAGGCGCCATTCCAGGAAGCGGCAAGCCGCCTCGGTGTCGTTGTCGGTCTCGAACTTGATGCCGCGTGGCTCCAACATGCGGCGGATGCCGTTGGGGTTGGACAGCGAGCCGTTGTGCACCAGGCAGAAGTCTTCACCGGCGGTGAAAGGGTGGGCTCGGTCGGGCGTGACGGCCGACTCGGTGGCCATGCGCGTGTGGCCCACCAGGTGGCTGCCGGCCAGTTGGTTGAAGCCATAGCGCGCGGCCACTTGCGAAGGCGTGCCGATGTCCTTGTAGAGGTCGATGCTGCGGCCGGCCGACAGCAAATGCAGCTTGGGGTTGAAGGCATTGACCCAGTCTTTCACCGGGTCCACATCGCCTTCGAAGGTGAGGATGGCGTGGTTGCCTTTGAGCTGCGCTGTGGCGCTGACCTTCAAGGCCTCGTTCAGCGAGCCGATCAGCACGGGCCAGTCATAGCGATCGGCCTCAGGCGTGAGGCCCGAGTAAACGCTGATCTTGCGTTGCCCTTCTGGCAAGGGTTGCGAGAACACGGCCAGTCCAGCCGAATCAGGGCCGCGCTCGGTCATGCCGATCAGCATGGGCACCATCAACTCGCCGAGCTGGCCGCGCAGCGAGGGCGTTTTCAAAAGGAGTCCGACAATTCCGCACATTGGGGTGTTCTCTTTCAGAAAAATTCCAGGTAGCTCTTGATCTCCCATTCGGAGACGTGGCGCATGTACTCGATCCACTCCATGCGCTTGAGCTTGATGAACTCGTCGGCCACGGGGCCCAAGGCCTTGCGGATCACTTTGTCGCTTTCGAGCGCATTCAAGGCCGCGTCCAGGTTCTGAGGCAAAAGGCCGATGCCTGCTGCCTTCAACTGCACCTCGCTCCAGTCGTAGAGGTTGGCGTTGCAGGGCTCGCCTGGGTCCAGCTCGCGCTCGATGCCATCCAGGCCTGCGGCGATCACGGCGGCCGTGGCCAAGTAGGGGTTGGCGGCGCCATCTGGCAGGCGCAGTTCAAGGCGGCCCTTGGGGATGCGCACCATGCACGAGCGGTTGTTGTCGCCGTAGCTGATGTAGGCCGGGGCCCAGGTGGCGCCGGTGAGCGAGCGGCCCACCACCAGGCGCTTGTAGGAGTTGACGGTGGGCGCGCACAAGGCGCTCAAGGCCGGTGCGTGCGCCAGCAGGCCGCCCAGGAAGTGGTACGCCATCTTGGACAGCTCCAGCCCGCGCGGGTCGGCCTTGTCCTGGAAGAGGTTGCGCTGTTGCCCATCACCAATGGACAGGTGCATGTGCATGCCATTGCCCGGCCGGTTCGAGAAGGGCTTGGGCATGAAGGAGCAGATCAGGCCCAGCTCGTTGGCGATCTCGCTGGCGGCCATCTTGAAGAAGATGAAGTGGTCGCACGAGGTCAGGCAATCGGTGTAGGTGTAGTTCAGCTCGAACTGGCCGTTGGCGTCTTCGTGGTCGATCTGGTAGACGTCGATGCCGACCGAGCGCAGGGCGTCCGACAGGCGCTCCAGGAAGACGCGGGTGCGCGACAGGCCCTTGTAGTCGTAGCAGGGCTTGGCCAGGCTGTCACTGGCATCGCAGGGCTCGATGCGGCCTTCGATGCCGCGCTTGAGCAGCGAGAACTCGGGCTCCAGGCCGGTGAACAAGGTCCAGCCTTTGGCGCTCAGGCGCTCGATCTGGCGGCGCAGGGTGACGCGGCTGTCGTAGTGCCAGGGCTCGCCATTGACGTGGCCTTCGCAGACGATGCGGGCCAGGCCGGGTTGCCAGGGCACCAGGCTGATGGTGGCGAGGTCGCCCACGGCCATGAAATCAGGGCCGTGCGGGTCGATGCCCACGCCCCAGATGGCGAAGCCGGCGAAGCCCGCGCCGTCCGTCATCACGGTGGGCAGGTGGGCCACGGGCACGGACTTGGCCTTGGCCACGCCGTGGATGTCGACGAACTGGGCGAGCACGTAGCCGACGCCTTGTTCGGTGAGGTAGCGCTGGGCGTCTTGGACGTTGGTGAAGCGCTGCGGGGGCGGCAAGGTGGCCGCGTTGGCGGCGCGACCGTCGAGGGTGAGAGCGTTCATCGGAAAGGGCTCCTGCAAGGCATCTTTGGATGAGATGACGTGGTTTGCGAAAGCCTCAGCGTTGTTTCTTGTAATGAATCTAATGTTCTTGTTGTGAATCTAACTCAGGCGCCGGATGGCGTCAAGCGAATCTGTGTGATTGCGGTGCTGATCAGGTTTTTGAGAAGTGGCTGCACCTGCAGGGCGAGGTCGGGCCGGTAGGCGAAGGGGGCGGCTTCTTCCATGTAGAGGCTCTGGCACATTTCCAACTGGATGGCGTGCACGCCTTGCGAAGGCTGGCCGTAATGGCGGGTGATGTGGCCGCCTTTGAACCGGCCGTTGTGCACGTGGGTGAGGGTGCCGTTGGTGGGCAACTGCGCGAGCACCGCGTTGATCAAGGGCGGCGCGCAACTGCGGCCTTCAGCGGTGCCGAAGTTGAAGTCGGGCAGCTTGCCGTCGAAGAGCAGGGGCAGCACGCTGGCGATGGAATGCGCTTCCCACAGCAGGACTTGGCCGTGCAGGGCGCGCAGGCGGTCCAGCTCGGCTTGAAGGGCTTGGTGATAGGGACGCCAGTAGGTGTCCAAACGCCGTTGCACCTCGGCGGCATCGGGTTCGTGGCCGGGGGCATACAAAGGGTCGCCCCGGAAGGTTTGCGTGGGGCACAGGCCAGTGGTGGCCTGGCCGGGGTAAAGGCTTTCGCCCGTGGCGGGGCGGTTCAGGTCGATGGCGTAGCGCGAGACCTTGGCGCCCAGCACCGACACGCCCAGGTCCAAGGCGAAGTCGTAGAGGTGGTCCAGGTGCCAGTCGGTGTCGCACAGCGCGTCTGCCTCGGGCAGCAACTGCATGCGCACCTCGTCGGGCAACAAGGTGCCCAGGTGAGGGATGGAGATCAGCAGCGGCTGTTGACCGCGCTGCAGCGTGTAGGTCGGGTGGTCGGTGATGTCGAGCTTGGTCATGGCGAGGTCCGGTGCGCTGGGCTTTCGTCGTCGGGGCAGATCAGGGCCGGGCGCGGCAGGGCGGGCATGGCGCGGGCAATCGCGGGCGCGGTGTCCTGCCGGATCAACTGGCGGACCACGCGCAGCACGTCCTGGCTCAGGCCAGGCCATTCGCCTTCGCGCGAGAGCAGGTAGAAGTCGCGCTGGCCTAGGCGGGTGGGCGGCAAGGGCAGCACGGTCACTTGGTCCAGGTACTGGCGCGATTGCCAGAGGCAAAGCGGCGTGCTGATCGCCCAGCCCAGACCGGCGGCCACCAGGCTGAGCAGGGGGTCGGTGGCGTCGAACTCGAAGCGGCGTGGCGCTCGCACGCCCAAGTGACGCAGCAGCCCATCGATCTGCTGGCCGATGACCGAGCGCTGGCTGTAGCGGATGAGGGGCAGGGCGCCGACCAGCGTGCCCAGCTCACGCGCCGAAGTCAGTGGCATCAAGGCTTGGTCTTTGGGAAACACCAGCACCCAGGATTCAGAACAGATCAGGCGCTGCTGGATGCGCGCGTCTTCCAGCTTCATCTCGGTGCAAATGGCCAGGTCCAGCTCGCGGCTTTGCAGTTGTGCGCTGAGGCTGGGTGTCAGGCCCGACCACATCTGGATCTGGCGCGCGGTGCCCGACAGCGCACGGATCAGTTCAGGCCCCACCGTGGCGGCGAAGGAGTCCACACAACCCAGACGAATGTGGGCAATGTCCTGCCGCGCGCTCGCCCGCACCTGTTCGTGCATCGCACGAGCCTGGATCAGCAGGTCTTGCGAGGCGGCCAGCAAAGCCCGGCCAGCGCGCGTGGGCTGGGCGGGGCGCACTTCGCGGTCGAAGAGTTGCAGCGCATAGCTGGCTTCCAGCGCCTTGACCATCTGACTGATGGCGCTCTGGCTCACCCCCAGGCGCGCGGCGGCCAGCGACATCGAGCCCGCCTCGCACACGGTGACGAAGGCGTGCAGGGTGCGCAAGTCGGGCCAAGCCGAGGCGATGGGCTCAACAGGGACGAGGGTGGCGAAGGGCGGCGCGGCGTTCATGTGGACCCCATCGTGATGGCCTTGCAAGGGCTGGGTGAAGTGCAACAGAAAAACTTCAGCATTGAATAAGTTTCACTGATGCAAAGGTCGGGCCAACTCCTCGCCGCTACGCTGAATCACCCCGCCAACTGAACCCCAGGACAGCCATGAACAACAACTACGACGTGATCGTGATCGGGGCCGGCGTGATTGGCAGCTCAGTGGCCTATCACCTGGCTCGTTTTGGTGCGCAGCGCGTGCTGGTGCTCGACCGAACCCAGATCGGTGCGGGCACGACCTCGCAGTCCTCCGGCATCCTGCGCACCCACTACTCCGTGCGCGAGAACGTCGAGCTGGCCAAGTCCTCCTGGGCCATCTTCAAGGACCTGGCTGGCTACCTGGGTGACGAGGACGCCGCCAGCGGCCTGGTGAAATGCGGCTACCTGATCTGCGCGCCCGAAGGCCCCAAGCTGGAACCACTGCGTCAGGCCCTGGCCGGCCAGGTGGCCCAGGGCATCGAAGTGAACCTGATCAACCGTGCTCAGGCGCGTGAGTTGTTGCCCATCGCGCACTTCGACGATGCCGCTTTGATCGGACACGAGCCCGAAGCGGGTTTCGCGGACGCCTACCTGACAGCCACCAGCTTCGCCCGCGCGGCCCGGCGCCTGGGCGTCAAGATCATGGAGGGCGTGGAGGTGCAGCGGTTGCTGGTCGAGGGTGGTCAAGTGCTTGGCGTCGAAACCTCGCGTGGCACCTTCCACAGCGCCACGGTGATCAGCACGCAAAACATCTGGGCCACCGACATCGAACGCTGGACCGGCATCCTCACGCCCGTGAGCGCCGAGCGCCACGCGGTGCTGGCCCTGGAAGGCCCGCAGCCCTACACCTTCCAGATGCCCGTGTTCAAAGACCTGGGCTCACCGGGCATGCTGTACTGCCGCAGCTATGGCGGCACGCAGATGCTGGTGAGCGAGGGCACCGTGGGCGAGACCCTGCCCGCGCCCGACAACGAGCAGGGCGACATCTCGCTGGACTACATGGTCGAGGTGGGCGAGCAAGTGGCACAGCGCTTTCTCACGTACGAGACGGCCGGCCTGGCCTCCTCATGGACCGGGGTCTACGATGTCACGCCCGACTGGAACCCGGTGCTGGGTCGCCTGCCCGATGTGAAGGGCCTGATCGTGGGCTATGGCTTCTCGGGCCATGGCTTCAAGCTGTCGCCGGGGGTTGGACGGCTGCTGGCACAAGAGGCGCTGGGCTTGCCCACCGACGTGTCGCTGGCGCCGTATGCCTTGGAGCGTTTCAGGACCGGTCATTTGCTGACGGGCTTGTACGGCAAGGGCGCGGTCTCATGAGCAGGCTGCTTGACCTGCCGCCCGAGCCCTGGCGCAATGGGGGTGGCGTGACCCGCACCGTGGCCCGTGGCGAAGAAGACGCTGGTGGTGAATTGTGGCGCGTCAGTGCTGCCGAGATCACCACCAGCGGGGCCTTCTCGCGCTTCCCGAACATGGACCGCCAGGCCATGCTGATCGCCGGTGGCCCCTTGACCTTGGTCGTCGCCTGCACGCCGAACACCATGGCGCACGTCGGCGACACAGTGCGCTTCAGCGGCGAGGCCGACAGCGCCGTGACCTTGACCGGCCGCCCGGCGCGCTTCTGGAACGTGATGACGCGGCGTGGCGGGGTCTTTGCCGAAGTGACGCTGATCCGCCATGAGCACGGCCCCTTGGTGCTTGAAGCATCGGCCACGTCCCGCCGCATTGTGCTGGTGTTGGCTGGTGCCTGCCAATGGGCATCGCCAGAGCAAGGCACCACCACGCACCACGAAGTGGGGGATCTTTTGCTGCCAACACCTGGCAAGCCTGGCCTCATCCAATCCGAAAGCCCCGACACCGTCCTGTTGCACACCCGCATCCAGCTATAGCGCAAGGAATCAAGGTTTCTTGAGAGGAATCTTTGGCATGTGGATTGCATACAGCCCCTCCGCCCACGAATCACCCGGTCCCCAACCACAAGGATGTCCCCATGAAACGTTTGTCTGCCACGCTGACACTGCTGGGGGCCACGGCCCTGGGCGTGCTGGCCTTGCCCGCCTTGGCCCAGGAAGCCGCTGCGGCCCCGGTGCCCAACAAGGGCGACACCAGTTGGATGATCGTGTCGACCTTGTTGGTCATCATGATGGCGGTGCCCGGCCTGCCGCTGTTCTACGGCGGCATGGTGCGCACGAAGAACATGCTCTCGGTGATGATGCAGGTCATGGTGACCTTCTGCCTGCTGGGCATGCTGTGGTGCATCTATGGCTACAGTCTGGCCTTCACCGAAGGCAATGCCTTCATCGGCGGGCTGGACAAGCTCTTCCTGAAAGGCGTGACGGTGGACAGCATGGCCGCCACCTTCAGCAAGGGCGTCGTGGTGCCCGAGTTCATCTACATCGCTTTCCAGATGACCTTCGCGGCGATCACGCCCACGCTGATCATCGGATCGCTGGCCGAGCGCGTGAAGTTCTCGGCGGTGCTGGCCTTCATGGTGCTGTGGTTCACCTTCAGCTACCTGCCCATGGCGCACATGGTCTGGTACTGGACTGGCCCCGATGCCTACACTGATGCTGACGCGGCGGCCAAGGCCACGGCCACCGCAGGCTTCCTGTTCCAGAAGGGCGCGCTCGACTTCGCGGGCGGCACCGTGGTGCACATCAACGCGGCCATGGCCGGCCTGGTGGGGGCTTTCATGATCGGCAAGCGCACTGGCTATGGCAAGGAGCTGATGGCCCCGCACAGCCTGACGATGACCATGATCGGCGCCTCGCTGCTGTGGGTGGGCTGGTTCGGCTTCAATGTCGGCTCCAACCTCGAAGCCACGGGCACCGCCTCACTGGCCTTCCTCAACACCTTCCTGGCCACTTGCGCGGCCACGGTCTCATGGACCTTGGTGGAGGCCATCTTCAAGGGCAAGTCGTCGATGCTGGGCGCTGCCTCGGGTGCCATCGCGGGTCTGGTGGCCATCACCCCGGCCTGCGGCTTCGTGGGCGTGATGGGCGCCATGGTCATCGGCCTGCTGGCGGGCGTGGCTTGCTACTGGGGCGTCAACGGCCTCAAGCGCCTGCTGGGCATGGACGACAGCCTGGACGTGTTTGGCGTGCACGGGGTGGGCGGCATCCTGGGCGCCATCCTCACCGGCGTGTTCGTGTCGCCTTCATTGGGCGGGCCGGGCGTCTACGACTACGTGGCCAACAAGGTCGCCGACTTCGACATGGCCACGCAGCTGGTGAGCCAGTTGTGGGGCGTGGGCATCGCGGTGGTCTGGTCGGGCGTGGTGTCCGTCATCGCCTTCAAGCTGGTGGACGTGACCATCGGCCTGCGCGTCAGCGTGGAAGACGAACGCACGGGCCTGGACCTGACCTCGCACGGCGAAAGCGCCTACCACTCGTGATGAGCGGCGAAGGCCGTGGCGGCTTACTCCACGGCCTTCGGGTAGATGATGACCGACAGGAACTTGATGGGGCAACGCGTGAGGTGCTCGGGGCCATGTGGCACCGAGCCTTCGAAGGTCAGCGTGTCGCCCGGCTCCAGCAAGAAGGTCTCCTGCCCGCAGCGGTACTCGATCTCGCCTTCGAGCATGTAGATGAACTCGGTGCCCGGGTGCTCGAAGGTGGGGTAGCGCTGAGAGTCGTCGTCCATCGTGATCAGGAAGGGCTCGAACAGCTTGGTCGGCCCCTGGTCGTAGGCCAGCAGGTGGTAGGTGTGGCCGCTCTTGGTGCCGCGCCGCACCACTTCCATGCCCTGGCCCTTCTTGATGTGCTGCGCACTGCTTGAAGACGCGTCGTACTTGCGGAACAGCATCGACATCGACACGCCCAGCGCCCGCGCGATGCGCGCCAGCGACTCCATGCCGGCCGAGGTCTGCCCGGTCTCGATCTTGGACAACATGCCCCGGCTGATGCCCGATTGCTCGGACACCTGCGCGATGGTCAGGCCATGCCGTTGCCTCAACTCGCGGATCGCGGCGCCCACGGACTCTTCCAAAGATGGGGCCTGTGCCTGGTTGTCCGCGCGCGTTCCGTTGGCCATGGGTATCCTGTGGGCAAGCTTGTTCATCACTGGATTCAGTGTACGACGACCACCCTGAAAGGCCTTGGCGCATGCGCATCGACATCACCCCCGCCGCCTTGGGCGATCTGCCCGCCTTGTGTGCCCTGCTCACCACCTTGTTCACGCAAGAGGCCGAGTTCAAGCCGGAAGAAGCCGCGCAGCATCGGGGTCTGACACGCATCATCGGGGACGAGCAGATCGGCCTGATCGTGGTGGCCCGGCAAGGCGGGCAGGTGGTGGGCATGGTCAACCTGCTGTACACGGTGTCCACCGCCTTGGGCGAGCGCGTGGCCCTGCTGGAAGACATGGTGGTGGACCCGCTTTGCCGAGGCGTCGGCATCGGTGCCGCCTTGCTGCAGGGGGCCATTGGACTGGCGCGCCAGCAAGGTTGTCGGCGCATTACCTTGCTCACCGATGGCGACAACGTGGCGGCCCATCGCTTCTATGAGATGAACGGCTTCAAGCAGTCAACGATGGTGCCTTACCGGCTGGCCATCGACTGACGCGCCGCGCGGATCGGGCCCGGTTGATCTGGCACAAGGTTTGCAATGAACTTGTCATGACGAGTCAGAACAAGTGTGTTCTGGCTGCATTGCCCCAAAACCCGACGCTGCCGCCCCAACATGACGCCCAAGCCCCAAAAAATCGCACCGGTCCTGCGCTTGTCGCCCCAACCGATGTACGCGCAGATCAAGGAAGAGCTGCGGCGCCGCATCCTGGACGGCACCTACCAGCCGCACCAGCAACTGCCCTCTGAGAGCGAGTTGATTGAGGCCTTCAGCGTCAGCCGCATCACGGTGCGCCAGGCTTTGGGTGATCTGCAAAGCGAAAGCCTGATCTTCAAGATCCATGGCAAGGGCACCTTCGTGTCCAAGCCCAAGGCGTTTCAAGAGTTGGGCCAGCTTGAAGGCTTTGGCGAGGCCATGGGCCGCCACGGCCACGAAACCTACAACCGCCTGATCAGTGTGCGCACGCAGAAGGCCACGCGGCAAGTGGCCGAGCGCCTGGGCCTGGCCACAGGCAGCGCGGTGACCGAGATCCGCCGCGTGCGCTTGCTGAACCGCGAACCCATCTCGCTGGACGTCAGCTACTTTGAGAAAAGCATTGGCGAGCAACTCAAGCGCGCCGACCTGGCGCAGCGCGACATCTTCTCGATCCTGGAGAACCAGATGGCCCTGCCGCTGGGCCAGGCCGAGCTGCGCATCGAAGCCATCCTGGCCGACGAGAGCCTGGCGGAGTTGCTGAAGGTGGAGGAGGGCTCGCCCGTCTTGAAGATGGAGCGCCTGACCTTCACGCAGGACGGCCGTCCCGTCGATTACGAATTCTTGTACTACCGCGGGGATGCCTTCCAGTACCGCCTGCGGATCGATCGCCAGTCCCAACCCCAATCTTGATTCACGGAGCTAAGCCATGAACACGGTGCAATACGAAGTCGATGTCCTGGTGATCGGTGGCGGCACGGCCGGCCCGATGGCCGCCGTCAAAGCCAAGGAGCGCAACCCGCAGCTGAAAGTGATGCTGCTGGAAAAAGCCAACGTCAAGCGCAGCGGCGCGATCTCGATGGGCATGGACGGTCTGAACAACGCCGTGGTGCCGGGCCACGCCACGCCCGAGCAGTACGTCAAGGAGATCACCATCGCCAACGACGGCATCGTCAACCAGGCTGCCGTCTACGCCTATGCCGCCAACAGCTACAAGACGATCGAAGAGTTGGACCGTTGGGGCGTGAAGTTCGAGAAGGACGAGACCGGCGACTACGCCATGCGCAAGGTGCACCACATCGGCACCTATGTGTTGCCGATGCCCGAAGGGCACCACATGAAGAAGGTGCTGTACCGCCAGCTCAAGCGCCACCGCGTCGAGGTCACCAACCGCGTGATCGCCACGCGCATCTTGCTGGACGAACATGGCGAGGCGGCGGGCATGCTGGGCTTTGACTGCCGCACCGGCGACTTCGTGGTCATCAAGGCCAAGGCCGTGATCCTGTGCTGCGGCGCGGCGGGCAGGCTGGGCTTGCCCACCTCGGGCTACTTGTTCGGCACCTACGAGAACCCCACCAACGCGGGCGACGGCTATGCCATGGCCTACCACGCGGGTGCTGAATTGGCCAACCTGGAATGCTTCCAGATCAATCCCCTGATCAAGGACTACAACGGCCCGTCGTGTGCTTACGTGACCGGCCCTTTCGGCGGCTACACGGCCAACAACAAGGGCGAACGCTTCATCGAGTGCGACTACTGGTCGGGCCAGATGATGATGGAGTTCTACAACGAGCTGCAAAGCGGCAATGGCCCGGTCTTCCTGAAGATGGACCACCTGGCCGAGGAGACCATCCAGACCATCGAAACCATCTTGCACACCAACGAGCGACCCAGCCGGGGCCGCTTCCACGAAGGGCGCGGCACCGACTACCGCAACAAGATGGTGGAGATGCACATCTCCGAAATCGGCTTCTGCAGCGGCCACAGCGCCTCGGGCGTGTACATCAACGAACGCGGCGAAACCACGGTGCCCGGCCTGTACTCGGCCGGTGACATGGCCGCCGTGCCGCACAACTACATGCTCGGCGCCTTCACCTATGGCTGGTTCTGCGGCGAGAACTCGGCGGACTACGTGGCCACCAAGGGCGCGGTCGGCATCGACGAAGGCCAGATCGAGCGCGAGAAGGCGCGCATCGAAGCGCCCTTCAAGCGTGACGATGGCCTGCCTTCCAACCAGGTGGAGTACAAGATCCGCCGCCTGGTCAACGACTACCTGCAGCCTCCCAAGGTGACGCGCAAGATGGAGATCGGCCTGGACCGTCTGGCCCAGGTGCGCGCCGACCTGCCTTCGATGCATGCCCGCAATCCGCATGAGCTGATGCGCTGCATGGAAGTGCACCACATCATCGACTGTGCCGAGATGGCCGCGCGCGCCTCGCTGTTCCGCGAAGAAAGCCGCTGGGGCCTTTACCACTTCCGTGCCGATCACCCCGAGCGCAATGACGCCGAATGGTTTGCCCATTGCCACCTGCGCAAGGGCGCCAACGGCATGGAAAGCCTCAAGCGCCCCGTCGAGCCCTACCTGTTCAAGCTGGACGACGACGAGAAGCAGGCCTACGACCGCCTTCGCGTCGTCAAGCAGGCCGAAGCCGCCTGACCTTTCAGTCACCTGTCATCCCTCAGGAGAACACCATGCCCCAAGCCCTCGCGCCCACCAGCGTCCCGGTGGTCATCAATGAAGAGAAATGCATTGCCCAGAAAGGCTGCACCGTGTGCGTGGATGTGTGCCCGCTCGATGTGCTGGCCATCGACATGGTCAAAGGCAAGGCCTACATGAAGTACGACGAGTGCTGGTACTGCATGCCTTGCGAGACCGACTGCCCCACTGGCGCGGTCGAGGTCAGCATCCCTTATCTGCTGCGTTGAAAGGCTTGCCATGACTGCTTCTCATCCTTTCGCGCAGCCCAGTTTGCTGCGCCAGCAACTGGCCGACGCCGATCCCGAAGTGCGCCGCGTGGCCATCCGCGAACTGCCCTACAGCGAGGAAGACGACTACATCCCCTTGCTGACTGCCGCCCTCGGCGACGCGCACCCCGGGGTTCGCGCCGATGCGGCCCTGGCCCTGGAAGGCATCGAGCAGGAAGACGTGGTGTCGGTGCTGGTGCCCATGCTCAAGGACGAGAGCCCGGAGGTTCGCCAGGCCGTGGCGCAAACCCTGACCGAGCTGAAGGAGCCCCAATGGGGCGGCCTGTTGCTGGGCATGGTGAGCGACCCCGAACCCCAGGTGCAGGCCAATGCCTTGAAGGCCTTGCGCGCCTTGCGGGTGGAAGCGGCCTTTGAGCCGGCCATGATCGCCACCGAATCCAGCGATGCGGCCGTGCGGCGCGAAGCCCTGGGGGTGCTGGCCTACCTGAAGAACCCCGGTGCGCTGCACAAGCTGACGCAGGCGGCCATGTCCGATCCTGACGCGGAAGTGCGCCGCGTGGCGGTGGGTGGCCTGGGCTTTGCCAGCGGCGCCGACGCCAGCCCGGCCCTGGTGCGCGCGCTGACCGACGAGTCCTGGCAAGTGCGCCAGGAAGCGGCCAACACGGCGGGCAAGCTGCAGCTCACGGGCTGCGTGCCAGCGCTGATGCAGAGCATGGCCGACAGCTACTGGCAGGTGCGCGTGGCCTGTGCCCGAGCGCTGGGCAAGCTGAAAGCGCGCCTTGCCTTGCCCGCCTTGATCGAAGCCTTGAACCACGAGGTCAGCAACCTGCGCAAGGAAGCCGCCGTGGCCTTGGGCGAGGTGGGCGATCCCGAGGCCAAGCCCGCTTTGGAGAACGCCGCCAACGACCCCGACCCCGATGTGCGCAAGCTGGCGCGCCTGGCGCTGTCGCGGCTGGCCGCCTGAACTGAACTGGTCTGCTCATCACACACCAAGGAGCGTGTCATGACCTTTGTCGTCACCGAAGCCTGCATCAAATGCAAGTACACCGATTGCGTGGAAGTCTGCCCCGTTGATTGTTTTCACGAAGGCCCGAACTTCCTGGTCATCAACCCCACCGAATGCATCGATTGCGGCGTGTGCGTGCCCGAGTGCCCGGCCAACGCCATCGTCGATGAAGGTGATCTGTCAGCCGACCAGCAGATCTATCTGGGCCTGAACGATGAGCTGTCCAGGACCTGGCCCGTGATCACCGCCAGCAAGGCGCCACTGCCCGATGCCGACGACTGGCGCGATGTGCAGGGCAAGCACGACCAACTCATCGCGGAGGCCTGAGCCATGAATGCACGCACGCCCATCGAGCAACCCATCGAGACCGACGCGCTGATCATCGGTGCGGGCCCGGTCGGCCTGTTCCAGGTGTTCGAGCTGGGCTTGTTGGAGATCAAGGCGCACATCATCGACTCGCTGGCCCACCCGGGCGGCCAGTGCATGGAGCTGTACCCCGACAAGCCCATTTACGACATCCCCGCCGTGCCCGTGTGCACTGGGCAAGAGTTGACGGACAAGCTGCTGCAACAGATCGAGCCTTTTGGCGCGACCTTCCACCTGGGGCAGGAAGTGGTCGAGGTCATCCCGCAAGCTGATGGACGGCACCTGGTCGCCACTTCGAAGGGCACGCAGTTCCTGGCGCGGACGATCTTCATCGCTGGTGGCGTGGGCTCTTTTCAGCCGCGCACCTTGCGTGTCGATGGACTGGACCGCTTCGAGGGATCGCAGGTGTTCTACCGCGTCAAGAAGCCGACCGACTTCGCCGGCAAGCACCTGGTGATCGTGGGCGGTGGCGATTCGGCCCTGGACTGGGCGCTCAATTTCGTGCAGCCCGGCCCGCAGCAAGCCGAGAGTGTGGTGCTGGTGCACCGCCGCGATGCATTCCGCGCTGCCCCGGCCAGCGTGGCCAAGATGCGCCAGCACTGTGCCGAGATGGAGATGCAGTTCGAGGTCGGCCAGGTCACGGGCTTCCAGGAGGCCGATGGCCGCTTGAGCGCGGTCAAGGTGACGGGCGGCGATGGCGTGACCCGGGTCATGCCCTGCGATGCGGTGCTGGCCTTCTTTGGCCTGAGCCCCAAGCTGGGGCCCATCGCCAACTGGGGCATCGCCCTGGACCGCAAGCAGATCGAGGTCGACACCGAGCGTTTTGCCACCAATGTGCCGGGCATCTTCGCCGTGGGCGACATCAACACCTACCCCGGCAAGAAGAAGCTGATCCTCAGTGGCTTCCACGAAGCCGCGCTCGCCGCATTCGCCGCCGCACCGCTGATCTTCCCCGACAAGCGGATTCACCTGCAATACACCACCACCAGCCCCAAATTGCACCAGGTGCTGGGCGTGGAGACCCCCGTGTTCGATTGAGTTAAGCCCCCGGCCATGGCACGCGTCATGCAGATGTCATGACAAGCCAAGACCAGTTTCAACGCATTGCATCAGGAGTATTTCATGATCCGCAGTTCATCGAATCAAAGTTTGTTCACCTGGGCCCTGGGCGCGGCCTGGGGAGTGATGGCCGCCGTGGCCCATGCCGCCCCGCAAGAGGTGGTCGTGGGCATCGGCACCCAGAACACCACCACCAACACCGTCACGGGTGGCATCGTGCTGGACAAACTGGGCCTGTTGGAGAAGCACCTGCCCAAGACCGGCAAGTACGCCAACATCAAGTTCGTCATTGATTGGCAGAACTTCACCTCGGGCCCACCGGTGACCAACGGCATGATGGCTGGCAAGCTGCAGATCGGCATGATGGGCGACTACCCCTTGCTGGTGAACGGCGCCACCTTCCAGGCGGGCAATGACACGAAGAGCAAGCTCATCGCCATCCTGGCCTACAACCAGTTTGGTGCGGGCAACGGCGTGGTGGTGCACAAGGACTCGCCCTACTACCAGCTGTCAGACCTGAAGGGCAAGCGCATCTCTGCGCCCTTCGGCTCAGCCGCGCACGGCATGTTGCTCAAGGCCATGGAAGACCGTGGCTGGAAGGACGACTTCTGGGACCTCTCCTCGCAAAGCCCCGAGGTGGGCACCACCAACTTGCAAGAGAAGAAGCTGGACGCGCACGCCGACTTCGTGCCCTTCATGGAATTGCTGCCGTTCAAGGGCTTTGCCCGCAAGATCTTCGACGGGGTCGAGACCAAGCTGCCAACCTTCCACGGCGTGGTGGTGCGCGAGGACTTTGCCAAGCAGTACCCCGAGTTCGTGGTGGGCTACCTCAAGGCGGTGATGGAGGCCAATGACTGGGTGCGCAAGAACCCCAAGCTGGCCGCCGAGAAGATCGCCGAGTGGACCAAGATCGACAAGGAAGTGGTCTACATGTTCCTGGGCCCCGCTGGCATCCACACACTCGATCCGAGCATCAAGCCCAAGTGGGTCGAGACCATCAGGTACGACACCGGTGTGTTGCAGCGCCTGGGTCGGGTCAAGCAGTTCGATGTCAATGCCTGGGTGGACGACAGCTATGTGCGCGCGGCCTTCAAGGAGCGTGGCGAGGACTATGAGGCGCAGAAGGCCAGCTTCGCGGGCAGCGAGATCAGTGGCCAGGACACCTTCTGCAAGAAGCCCATCGCCAAGTCCATCGAGGCGGGCGAGGTGTGGCTCAAGTCCGGTGAGCTGATGGCCTACAGCAGCGCGGCCTGCACCCTGGGGGCCATCAAGCAGTTCACGGGGCAAGGCAAGGCCCTGGCCGCGGCCTACCTCTTCGACCAGAACCTGAACATCAAGCTGTTCGCCGACAAGGCCTTCTTCGCGGTCAATGATCAGGATCCGAAGGCCTTGGTCATCGAGCCCTTCCTGCTCAAGAAGGACGCGGAGCAGATGGCCGCGAAGGTCAAGGGCAAGGTGCTGGTGTACGAGCAAGTGCTCGCGCTCATCAAGTGAACCACTGAACAGGAGCCCGCCATGCGCATCGCCGAACCTGTGATGGCCCCGTCGGCCAAGGCCCCTGGGCCCGGGGCGCCCAACTTGCATGTGGTGCCCACCGCTGCCGCCCTCAACTCATCCAAGCCAGCGCGGCGCTTGCCCTGGCGCGCGGTGCGCACCGCCCTGAGTGCGGCGCTGTCCCTGGGCGCGCTGCTCCTGGCGTGGCACCTGGCGGTCAAGTACCGGCTGGACTTCTACATCCGCTTCAACAACATCCCCGCGCCCGCGGCGGTGTGGGAAGACGCGCAGGCACTGTTCGGCAATGCGCGCTTTCAAAAGCACATCTACCTGAGCCTGCAGCGCATCTTCCTGGGCTTCGCGATCGCCTCGGTGGTGGGCGTGGGCCTGGGCCTGCTGCTGGGACGCTTTCGTGCGGCCCGTGAGCTCGTCTTCCCCGCGCTGGAGGTGCTGCGCCCCATTCCCGCCATCGCCTGGGTGCCCATGTCCATCATGCTGTGGCCCAGCAATGAGGTGAGCATCGTGTTCATCACCTTCCTGGGGGCCTTCTTCCCCATCCTGCTCAACACCATGCAGGGCGTGCAGGCGGTTGACAAGGTGCTGATCCGCGCCGCGCAGAGCCTGGGCGTGACGCAGCGGGCCATGTTCTTCGAAGTCATCCTGCCTGGCGCCTTGCCCCATGTGTTCACGGGCCTGGCCCTGGGCATGGGGGTGGCCTGGGTCTCGCTGATCGCGGCCGAGATGATCTCGGGTCAGTTCGGCATCGGCTATTTCACCTGGGAGGCCTACTCGTTGGTGCGCTACTCCGAGATCGCGCTCGGCATGATCGTCATCGGCGTGCTGGGCCTGCTGTGTTCGGGGCTGATCCGCCTGGTGGGCCGATCGGTCATGCCCTGGATGGCCTACGGCGCGTCCAACCACGATTGAAGGAGAACCCCATGGACAGACATCCCCACAGCGACGTCAAGGGCCTGATCCAGGTCGATCACTTGGAGGTGAGCTTCGAAGCGCAAGGGCAGTTGGTGCGGGCCGTGGACGACGTGTCCATGCAGGTGCAACCCGGCGAGTTCGTTTCCATCATCGGGCCCTCGGGGTGTGGAAAATCGACCTTGCTCAATGTGGTGGCGGGCTTTCTGCAGGCCTCGTCGGGCACGGCGCAGGTGGACCACCGCACGGTCAAGGGGCCTGGCGCCGACCGGGGCGTGGTGTTCCAGCAGTACTCGCTCTTCCCATGGATGACGGTGCGCAAGAACGTCGAGTTCGGTTTGAAGATGAAGGGGGTGGACCGCACCTCGCGCGTGTCTGCCGCGCGCACCTTGCTGTCCATGGCGGGCCTGCTGGCGTTCGAGAACCACTACCCCGACCAGTTGTCTGGTGGCATGAAGCAGCGTGTGGGCATCGTGCGGGCGCTGGCCACGTCGCCGCAGGTGCTGTTGATGGACGAGCCCTTCGGGGCGCTGGACGCGCAGACCCGCGTGGTCATGCAGGAGATCCTGACCAACATGTGGCAGCGTCTGCGCATCTCGGTGCTGTTCATCACGCACGACATCGACGAGGCCGTGTTCCTGTCGGACCGCATCTACGTGATGACGGCGCGGCCGGGGCGCATCAAGGCCGAGATCCGCGTGCCCTTGCCCCGCCCGCGCACACCGGCGATGACCAGCTCGCCCGAGTTCCTGCGCATCGTCCAGCAGATCAAGCAACTGATCCGCGAGGAAAGCCTGAGCGCCATGGGGGCGGATCTGAAAGATGGCGCCTTGCAAGGCCTGAGCACCGAGATCGGCCCCGGCGGGGTCGAGGGTTTGATGCACTGAAGGAGCCCTGACCGTGATTGAAGAACTCTTGATCGACCAGCAGCGCGAGGTGCTGACCTTGCGCCTGGAGGATGGCCGGTGCATCGACCTGCCCGACGCGATGCTGAGGGCGGCATGCAAATGCGCCTTCTGTGAATCGGGCCGACGCAAGGGTGAGCTGCCGCAAGTGGCTGAGGGAACGCACATCGTGGGGTGGGAATCCATGGGGGCGGCCATCCACCTGAAGTTCTCGGACGGCCATGTGCGGGGCATCTACCCTTACCCTTACCTGGTGGACCTGGCCGAGGCGCAAGCCGCACACTTGCCGACCTCGCCATGACCGGCCTGGCCCTGGCACGCACACCGGCCTGGTGGTTGAGCTGGGGCGCCATCGCGCGGGGCGCGTTGCTGCCCGTCACCATTGCCATCGCGGCGCAGTTCCTCACCGACCACCAGGGCGGCCCGGCCTTGCTGTATGCCCTGCTGCTGGGCATGGTGTTGAACTTTCTGCACGAGCAACCGCACATCCAACAGGCCTGCCTGCATTGCGGTTCGCGGGGCTTGCGCATCGGGGTGGCCTTGCTGGGCGCCCGCATCACCTGGGCGCAATGCGCTGAGCTGGGGTTGCACACCTTCGCCCTGCTGGTGCTGTGCGTGGTGTCCACCATCTTGGTCAGCGTGGTGATCGGCCGCTGGCTGCGCACCCCGGTGGCCGATGCGGTGGTGGCCGGGGCGGCGGTGGCCATCTGCGGTGCGTCTGCCGCGTTGGCGGTGGCCGATGCCTTGACCCCCAGGCGTGTCCAGCCAGCCCTGGTGCTGCTGGTGGTGGTCACCGTGACCTGTCTGTCCACCAGCGCCATGATCCTTTACCCGGCCATGCTGCATGCCATGCAACTGGGCGGTGTCCAGGCGGGTGTGTTCCTGGGCGCTTCGGTGCACGACGTCGCCCAGGTGGTGGGCGCTGGTTACCACATGGGGGCGGCCGAAGGTGATGTGGCTTCGGTGACCAAGATGATGCGCGTGGCCTTGCTGGTGCCAGCGGTGCTGCTGATCGCCTGGTTCTTCCGCGAGCGGGCGGCGCAGGTGACGGCGGGATCGGCGCCTCGGCCCTGGTTCCTGGTCGGCTTCGCGGCCCTGGTGGTGATGAACTCGGCCGGCCTGTTTTCACCGGCTGTGAAGGCGGGGTTGATCACGGCATCGCAGTTCTTCATCCTGGTGGCCATGGCGGCCATGGGTTTGCGCACCTCCCTCAAGCAACTTTTCGACGCTGGCTGGAAGCTGCCCACCTTGCTCCTGCTCGACACCCTGTTCATCGGCGCCCAGGCCCTCATCGGCGTCCACCTGATGTGGTAAACAGGGGGTATGAACAGCACCATCCCCTGGCTCTCCCTGTTTTTGTCCCTGGCCATCCTGGGCGCTTATGAACTGAACCTGTCGAGGCTGTCTCGCCGCCAGCCCTTGGCCACGGCCCGTTCGGCCCACGCCCTGCTGCGTGTGGAATGGGTGCAGGCCCTGTCTCGGCAGGCGGGCTCCGAGATCGTGGCCGTGCAGGCGCTTCGCAACTCGCTGATGTCGGCCACCATCACGGCCTCGACCGCGGCGCTGGCCTTGATGGGCACGCTCACCGTGACCTCGACCACCGTGGCCCAGGACATGGCCCTGTTCGGCCTGCAGCAACTGTCCACCCGGCTGGTGCTGGAGCTGCTGCTGCTGACCACCTTGTTCGCCTCGTACGTGTGCTCGGCCACGGCCATGCGCTACTTCAGCCATGGCAGCTTCATCATGTCGCTGCCGGTGGGTTCCGAAGAGCGCCAGCGCCGAACCTCCATGGCCATCGACTATGTGCGGCGCGCTGGCATTTTATACAGCTGGGGCTTGCGCTTGTTCCTCTTCCTGGCCCCGATCGTGGCCGGGTTGGTCAACCCCTTGGCCATGCCTTTCGCCGCCATTGCGCTGGCCTTGGTGTTGAGGGCTTTCGACCGCGCGCCGGCCGGTGTGCCCCCGCTGGGGTAACCTGCTGCCCGTCGGCATGCGAATTGCTGATCTCCTCGATCAAATGCAAGCAGGCAGACCCATCATGCGTGAACTTTCCAGCTCCGGCCAGCAGGCCATCAACGACATCGCTAACCGCACCGGCTTCAGCCCGGACGCGGTCATGAGCATGCTTGACTCGGTCATCAAAGGCAACGGCGGCATGGCCCAGTTCAATCACCCCGAGTTCGGTGGTTACGGGCAGTGGATGCGGGGTGGCATGACCATGGTGTCCGACATGTTCAACAACCACCTCAAAGGGCGGGTGGATGGCCTGTGCTTTGAGTTGGCCAACCTGATCGCCAGCCAGCCCAACCTGATCCGCACCGGCAGCTTCCAATCGCAAAGCCAGGGCGGGCAGGATTCACGTGGGCAGCAACAGCAAAACAATGGTGCTTACCAGGGCAGTTCCCAGTCGCAAGGCGGGGGGTACAACGAATCGGCCAGCCTGTTCGTGCCCGGCACCTCCAACGACTGGTGGCCCGCGGATTTGCGTTGGCCCAACAGCACCGGTGCCCAGAATGGCGTGCGCTATGCCTATTTCGCGCAGGCGCGTCGCCTGGCGATCGACGTGGGCGGGCGCGTCACGGTTTACGACACACTGGACCACCAGATCGGTGGTTTCTCGCAGCAGCAATCGGGCAGCGGCTCGATCAGCTTCACCAGCCAATACGGCCTGATCGATGTGGCGGCCTTGCCGGTGGTGTCGGGCGAGGGTGCCCAACGCTCGGCGCCTGCTTACAGCGCACCAACGCCTCAGCCGCAGCGTTTCGAGCCGGCACCTGCCAACACGGCAGATGCTTCCGACATTTTTGCCACCATCGAGAAGCTGGCCGCCTTGCAGGCCAAAGGCTTCATCAGCGCGGAAGAGTTTGCGGCCAAGAAGTCCGAGCTGCTGGGCCGCCTCTAGACCTTCATCATCAAAGCCAGGTGCCGCTACCGTGCGGCATCTGGATGGTGTTGGCCGGGCTGTCGTTGGTGATGAACGAGCCGATGAAAATGCTCAGCAAGGCGATGAAGATGCTGGCAAAAAACGCCGTCCAGAAGCTGGAGACCTTGAAGCCTTTGACCAGCGCGGCCACCAGCATGATCATCAAGGCGTTGATCACCAGCAGGAACAGGCCAAAGGTGATCAAGGTCAGCGGCAGCGTGAGCAAGACCAGCAGCGGCTTGACGACGGCATTGGCAAAGCCCAACAGCAGGGCTGACACGATCAGCGACGAGGCATCGTCAAACTTCAAGCCTTTGAAGAGGTGACTGGCCGCCCAGAGTGACAGGGCAGTGATGCCCCAATGGATCAGAAAAGGCGTCAGGTGGTCGAGCATGTGGGGCCAGTGCAATGAAGGTGACCCCATTATCAATCGGCCCGGCAGGCACGCCAACTGCTGGTAGGCGGGACCATCACTACCGTCAGGGCATCGTGCCTTGCCTGCCATGCCGCACAGTCTCTGGAAAGGGGCCATTTCATTTGGCCTGGTCCACATCCCGGTCGCGCTCTACCCTGCCTCTCGCGAAGATGCCATCGATTTTGACTGGCTGGACAGCCGTTCGATGGACCCGGTGGGCTACAAGCGCATCAACAAGCGCACGGGCAAGGAAATCACCAAAGAGCACATCGTCAAAGGCGTGAAGTACGAAGACGACCGCTATGTGGTGCTCAGCGACGACGAGATCAAGCAGGCCTATCCCAAGACCACGCAGACGATCGAGATCGAGGCCTTCGTCAGGGCCCAGGACATCCCCTTTGTGCACCTGGAGCGCCCCTACTACCTGGGCCCGATTGCCAAGGGTGACAAGGTCTACGCCTTGTTGCGCGAAACCCTGCTCGCCTCCAAGCGGATCGGCATCGCCCGCGTTGTGATCCAGACCAAGGAGCACCTGGCAGCCTTGATCCCCGTGGGGCCGGCGCTGATGCTGAACACCTTGCGCTGGCCATCCGAGATCCGAGCCTGGGACGAACTCAAGCTGCCGCCCGAAGGCGCCAAGGCGGCGGGCTTGAGCGAGCGCGAGCTCAGCATGGCCGCGCAGTTGGTGGATGACATGTCGGCCAACTTTGACCCCAGCCATTACAGCGACAAGTTCCGCGATGCGGTGATGGCCTTGATTGAAACCAAGGCCCAGGCCGGGCAACTCAGCCATGTCCAAGCCCTGGAGGCCGTTGATGCGGGTGTGACCAACAATGTGATCGACCTGACCGAGCTGCTCAAGCGCAGCCTGAGCCAGAAATCAGCGCCCGAGAGCAAGGCCTCGGCACCGAAGCCGACCGCCAAGAAGGCCGCGGTCAAGAAAGCAGCGGGCCGCGCACCAGCCCGCAAGCACGCTTGAGCCAGGCGGAGGCTGAACATGATCCATGCCCTGCCCACCGATGAGTTTCTGGCTGCGGTTCATGACTTTGACCACCATGCCCGACTGGGCCAGCGGCAGGTGCGGGGGCATCTGCCGGGCCACCGAGGTGCGTGGTCGGCAGAGCGGCCTTGGAACCCCTTGCACTTGCACCCGCAGGCTGCAAGGCTGAGCAGTGACCTGCCGCTGCGGCCCGTGGCCGGTCGTTCATTGGTTCGGATGGGCTTGTACCCTGATCTGGGGGCGCCCGAGTCGGCCTTGGCGGTGTGCCATGACCTGTACGACTTTGCCCATGACCTGGCCGAGGCGGACGACGAGCAGGGCGCCTGCTTCGCCGCTTTGTTCAAAGGGCAAGCCATTGGCAGCGAGGTTCACTTCGAGCACCTGTTGTGGCGGCAGTTGCAGACCATGCACGGCGTGGATGCGCAGTACTTTAACGGCGTTGATCCGCTCAGTGTGGATGCGTCCAAGGTCGAGTTTTCATTCGGTGGCCGCGTCTACGTGGTGGTGGGCCGGCATCAGGGGGCGGGTGGCTTGCCGCGACCTTCCATGGTTTTCTACCCGGTCTGGAACGCGTGGCGATGAGAACAGAGCCTCTGGCACGCTATTGGGACAAGCGCGACTTCTCCCTCACCGCCGAGCCCCGGGGGCAGCATGTGCCCAAGGCGCAGGGTTGGGCCTTCGTCGTTCAAAAGCACGCGGCCTCGCACCTTCATTACGATTTCCGTTTGGAGTTGGGTGGCGTGCTGGTGTCCTGGGCGGTGCCCAAAGGCCCGAGCTTTGACCCGAGCGACAAGCGCATGGCGATCCATGTGGAAGACCACCCGCTGTCGTATGGCGATTTCGAAGGGACGATTCCGCCCAAGCAATATGGCGCGGGCACCGTGATCGTGTGGGACAAGGGGCGGTGGGAGCCTGTCGGTGATCCGCAAAAAGGCCTGGCGCAGGGCAAGCTGGTGTTCGCCCTGCACGGCCAGAAGCTGACCGGGCTGTGGGAGTTGGTGAAGATGGCCAAACCGGGTGAGCGCCAGGAGGCCTGGCTGCTCTTTAAAAAGCGCGATGAGTTCGCCCGGCCCAGGGCCGAGTACGACGTGGTGACCGCCTTGCCTGACAGCGTGATCACCCAGCCGATCAAGGCGGGCCTGCCCGCCAAGCTGGCGCCACAACTCGCCACCTTGGTCACGGGGCTGCCGGCCACCGGGCGCTGGTTGTTCGAACTCAAGTTCGATGGCTACCGCTTGATGACCCGGGTGGAGCGTGGCAAGGCCCGGCTCATCACCCGGGGCGGCCACGACTGGTCGGACAAGATGCCGGAACTCGTCAAGGGCATTGAGCGGCTGGGCATCCAGTCGGCCTGGCTGGACGGCGAAATCGTGGTGCTGGACGACGACGGCACGCCCAACTTCAACGCCTTGCAGAGCGCCTTCACCCACCGCACGCGCACCGACCAGATCATCTACTTCCTGTTCGACCTGCCCTTCTTGAATGGCCAGGACTTGCGCCCCTTGCCACTGGAAGCCCGCCGACAGCAACTCAAAGCCTTGATCGAGGCCAAGGGTCGCGAACCGATCCGGTTCAGCGCCGCTTTCGAAGCCGATCCGGCGTCCATCCTGCAATCAGCCTGCCAGCTCAAGATGGAGGGTGTCATCGCCAAGCGGGCCGATGCACCCTACACCTCCAGCCGGTCCGAGACCTGGCTCAAGCTCAAGTGCAGGCAGCGCCAGGAGTTCGTGGTGTGCGGCTACACCGAGCGCAGCGATGGCCGGGCGCAGATCGGCAGCCTCTTGTTGGGGGTGCACGACGAGAAGGGGCAACTGGTCTCGGTGGGCAGTGTCGGTACGGGGTGGCGTGCGCAGGAGGCGCGAGATCTGAAAGCGACCTTGGCCAAGCTGCACAGCGCCCACGCGCCCTTCGCGGCGGGTGTGACCAAGCCAGGCCGATGGTCCAAGCGCGTGCTGGGCAGTGAGCGCTGGGTCAAGCCCACCCTGGTGGCCGAGGTCGAGTTTGCCGAGTGGACCACCGATGGCCAGATCCGGCATGCCTCGTACATCGCGCTGCGCAGCGACAAGCCTGCCAAAGCCATCGTGCGGGAGGTGGCCAAAACCTTGGGGGAGTCAGCCATGCGTTCAACCGCCTCAACCACCATCGGCAAAGTCAAGGTCAGCCATGGCGAACGGGTGATTGACCCGGCCTCGGGCACCACCAAGCTGGCGCTGGTGCGTTACTACGAATGGGTGGCCGACTGGATCCTGCCGCACCTCAAGGGCCGGCCGTGTTCCCTGGTGCGGGGGCCGGAGGGCGTGGGTGGCGAGCTGTTCTTCCAGAAGCATGGCGGTGCCATCGGCATGCCGGGCGTCCGGGAACTCGATCCTGCGCTTTGGCCTGATCACGATGCCTTGCTGGAGGTGGCCAGCGTGTCGGCCTTGCTGAGCGCCGCGCAAATGAATGTGATCGAGTTCCACACCTGGAACTCGCACAGCCGCCACATCAACAAACCCGACCGCATGGTGTTCGACCTGGACCCGGGTGAAGGCACGCCCTGGGCACATGTGCAGGAGGCCGCCATGCTGGTGCGGGCTTTCCTGACCGAGTTGGGCCTGGCGTCGTGGCTGAAGACCAGTGGTGGCAAGGGGCTGCACGTGGTGGTGCCCTTGACGCCGCGCTTGAAGGCCGACACGGTCAAGGCCTTCTCGAAAGTGATCGTGCAGCACCTGGCCACCACCATCCCGACGCGCTTCGTGGCCAAGAGCGGACCGGCCAACCGGGTGGGCAAGCTGTTCGTCGATTACCTGCGCAATGGGCATGGCGCCACGACGGCAGCGGCATTCTCAGCCCGGGCCAGGCCTGGCCTGGGGGTGTCCATGCCTGTGGCTTGGGACGAGTTGCCCACGCTGAAAAGCGGGGCCCACTGGACCGTGTCCACGGCACGTGATCGCTTGTCCTTCCAGGCCGAGGATCCGTGGTCAGGCTACTGGACGCACAAGCAGACCTTGAGCGGGGCGATGAAAGCGCTGGGCTTCAAGCCATCTCCCTCAGGATTGACATGAGTTCCTGCGGATCCACGGGCTTGGTGAGGTGCCGGTCAAAGCCCGCCTCGTCAGCGGCTTGTTTGTCCTGGGCCTGACCCCAGCCGGTCACGGCCACGAGCAGCATGTGGGCGCCCCACGGTTGTTGTCGAATCAGCTTGGCCACCTCGTAACCATTGAGTTTGGGCAAGCCGATGTCCAGCAAGGTCAGCTCGGGCAAGAACTCCCCCGCCAGGCGCAAGGCCGCCATGCCATCGCCCGCGCTGCGCACCTCGTGCCCATGCAGGCTCAGCAGCATCTCCAGGCTTTCGGCGGCGTCTTCATTGTCGTCCACCACCAGGATGCGTCTGGTGCACATGACGCCTTCGTCGGGGGTGTCCACTTGGGTGGCCTCGGCGTGGTGGCTGGGGGCCAAAGGCAGGGTGACCTTGAACTCGCTGCCCTGGCCGGGCCCATCGCTGTGCGCTGACACGGTGCCGCCATGCAGTTCGACCAGCCCGCGTACCAGCGCCAGCCCGATGCCCAGACCACCTTGTGAGCGCTCCAACGCGGGCGTCAGTTGCGAGAACATCTCGAAGATGGTGGCCAGGTGTTCGCGGGGGATGCCCAGGCCTGAGTCGCGCACCGTCACGGTCGCGTGCTCGTCCACCTGTTGCACGCTCAGCCAGATGTGGCCGCCGGGCGGCGTGTACTTGGTGGCGTTGTTGAGCAGGTTCAAGATGATTTGCGTGAGCCGCGTCGGATCGGCGTCCAGCATGATGGCCTGCTCGGGCAGATCCACGGTCAACTCGTGCGAGGCTGCTCGCACCAGGGGCGCCGCGGCTTCAAGCGCGCCGTGCACGGCGTGGGCCAACTCCACGCGTTGCCGGCGCAGCTCCAGCTTGCCCTGGGTAATGCGCGAGACTTCGAGCAAATCGTCCACCAGGTGGGTCAGGTGCTGCAACTGGCGCTCCAGCACTTCGCGTGTCCAGCGCAACTGGGTGGCGTCCAGGGTCTGAAGATTGAGCAGCTCGACCACATTGCGCATGGGGGCCAGCGGGTTGCGCAATTCATGGGCCAAGGTGGCCAGGAACTCGTCCTTGCGGCGGTCGGCTTGCGCCAGGCGCTCGCTGATCTCTTGCCACTGGTCTTCCGAATGCTTGCGGTCGGTGATGTCGATGCCCAAGCCGTACAGCGTCACCGGGGTGCCTTGCGCATCGTAGACCGCGCGGCCTCGGCCTTCCATCCAGCGCCACTGCCCACCCGCGTGCCGAAATCGGAACTCTACGCTGTAGTCGGTGCCCAAGGTCACGGCCTGTTCCACCGCCTCGCTGACCTTGGAGAGATCCTCGTGGTGAACGAGGTCGAAGAAGTCGGATTCGGTGCCGGCAAAGCCGCCGGTGGGCAGGCCCATGAGCACTTCAAGCTGGCTGCTCCACCAGACCTGGTTGGTGGCCAGGTTGCGTGACCACGCGCCCATCTGGCCACCCTGCATGGCCAGGCCCAGCACATCGGCGGTTTCCTGCAGTGCCTTTTGCGCCTCGTGTTGGGCGGCCAGGGCGGCTTCGGCGTTCTTGCGCGACTGAACCAGCTCGTTTTCGTACTTGTGGCGGTCGCGGACCACGATGACGGCCAGCTCATGGTAGGTGGTGTCGCCATGCTGCCGGCGGATGGCGTTGAGCAGCATGGGCACGTGGCTGCCATCGCGGTGCACCATGTCCAGTTTGACTTCGGCGACCGAGCCCTGGATCTGAAGCAAGGGCGACCAGTGGGTTTGGTAGAACACCCGGCCACCCATCGTGAACAACTCCTGCACCCGGCGCTGTCCGATCAGGTCGGCGGCGTCCTGGCCTATCCACCGGCAGAAGGTGGCATTGGCGCGAAGGATGGTGCCATCGGTGCTGGTCAGCAGCAGGCCCGAGGCGGCCTGCTCGTAGAGCGCCTCAGCGGTGGGCAGCACCGGGTTCGCGCTGGCGGGCATCGCCTAGATCTCCAGCTGGCGCAGAAAATCGCCCATGGCATCGGCACTGGCGCTGGGGGCGCTCAGGTGCGGGCAGTGCCCCACGTTGTCGATGATGCGCAGCGTGCTGTGCGGCATCGTGCGGTGCATGTACTGGCCCACGGACCGGGGCGCGATGATGTCCTCGCTGCACTGCAGGATCAACGAGGGGGTGGTGACCTGGCTCAGTTCGGCCCGGTGGTCGGACAGGAAAGTGACGCGCGCAAAGTGTTTGGCGATGTCGGGGTCGGTGCGGCAAAAGCTGTTGGTCAACTCGACGCCCAGTTCCGGTTGCGCGGGCGATCCCATGATGGCCGGCGCCATGGTGCTGGACCAGCCCAGGTAGTTGCGCTCCAGCGTGCTCAGCAGGTCGTCGATGTCGGGTCGGGTGAAACCGCCGATGTAGTCGCCATCGTTGATGTAGCAAGGCGAAGGGCCGACCATGACTTGCGCCGCGAAACGCTGCGGGGCGGCGATGGCCGCCAGCATGCCGATGCACGCGCTCACCGAATGCCCAACGAAGACCACGGGGCCATCCGCGAACTCGTCGATGATCTCGATCAGGTCGGCGGCGTAGCCATGCAAGGTGCCGTACTTGTCCATGTCGTAGGCCGACAGGTCGGAGTTGCCGCTGCCCACCAGGTCGAACAGGATGGTCTTGAAGCGGCCTTGAAAGTGGGGCGCCATGAGCCGCCACATGTGCTGGTCGCAACCAAAGCCATGTGCAAAGACCATGGTCGCCTGGCCTTGCCCGGCCGTTTGCACGTTGTTGCGTGCCTGAATGCTCATGTGTGCTCCAACAAGACCGATGCCAAGGGCCATTCTTTCACAGCGGGTCTGCGGTTTGCCTGACTTGACCCAAGGGTGCTGGCTCATTCAAGCCAGCGGTTTCTCAATCAGGAGCAACTTATGAACCAGGCGGCAGCCATGGGCAAGGTTTTGGTGGTGGATGACTGGCGGGACAGTGCCGAGAGCCTGGCCATGCTGTTGAACTCGGCCGGCTACGAGACGGCCACCGCCTACAACGGCGCCCAGGCCGTGGAGCTGGCCAAGAGCTTTCAACCCGACACCGTCATCCTGGACATCAACATGCCCGTGATGGATGGACACCAGGCCGCGCGCGAATTGCGGCAGACTTTGCCGGATCGGCATTTGATCCTGGTGGCCTTGACGGCTTTGGATCAGGGCACACGGCCTGACAGCTTGTCCGATTTCGACCTGTACCTTCAGAAGCCGTGTGACACGGCCTTGTTGCTGCGTTTGATCAGCCATCTGCATTGACGGCCGAGCGTGGGCCTCAGCGCGGGGTGGGGCGAGCGTGGCGCTTGAAGAAACGCAGCATCTCCCGGGTGGCGTCCGGGCCCCTTGCATCGGTGTACGAACCCTGCATGCGACCACCCGACCACGCATGCGCCGACCCGTGGACCACCCACTGTTCTGCCACCACCTGGCCCTCGGCATTGCGGTGCTGTCGGCGCGTGTAGGCGTGGCCATTGGCTGAACGCGCCTGCTCTTGTTCCATCACTGTGCCTGCGGACTTGTCCGCCATCAGGTGGTCACCATTGACCGGGTGCACGGTGGTGTCGCGATCCCCGTGGAAGACGATCGTCGGCGCGGACGGCGCCCGTTGAGAGGCAGGCCGTGGCCCCCCGTTCTTCATGGCCATCAAGGCGCTGCTGACATCTCGCGCAGAGCCCACGGGCAGGCCCGAGTGCACCCCCACCGCCATGAACAAGTCCGGGTAGGCCTCGCCCAGGATGGCGGCCATGGCCCCGCCCGCTGACAGGCCCGCCACGTAAACCTGGCCTGGGTCGATGCCATATTGCTTCATCACGGCGCGCGTCATGTTGGCGATCATGGCAGGCTCGCCGCGGTCACGCTGCTGGTGGTTGTGCTTGAACCAGTTCCAGCAGCGTTGGGCATTGGCCTGTTGCGATTGCGCGGGGTAGAGCACGAAGAAGCCTTCGGCCAGCGCTGCGTCGTTCATGCCCGTGCCGGCGGCGAAGTCGTCGGGGTTCTGGGTGCAGCCGTGCAGCATCACCACCAAAGGCAAGGGCTGCCCCGTGTAGCTGGGCGGCACGTACAGCTTGTAGTCGCGTGTGCCGATGGGATCGCGGTGCGTGGCGCTCAGAAATTGGCCGGCCTGGTCCTGCGGCTTGCCCTTGGGCACGGGCGGGGGCGAGGCTTCATCCGGTTGAATCACCTCGCGGGCCACCACATCGATCACATTGAGGTCTGACCACGCGGGCGCCTTCGCATGGGCCCCTGGCATGCCAGACCGGGCCAACGCATCCTGAATCGCCGCAGTGGCCGTTCCCAGGTCACCTGTCAGGGTCAGGCGCGAGGCCTGGCCCATGAGTTGTTTGAAGAGAGGGTTCATGCGTGAGTTGTCCGGTTAGGCGAGGTTCAGCGCAGGCGATGGGCCAACGCGGCTTTGACGGCCGCGCTGGCGTGCAGGGCACCCATCACGGTCAAGGAGTCGATGGTGGCCAGGGCCAGTTCAGGGCTGACGTCGGGCGCGATGGTGGCCAGGCCCAGCACACGGATCTGCAAGGTCTGGCCCGCGGCCTGCACGGCGCGCAGGTCGTCGGCGCTGAAGTGCTGGATGCCCAGCACCAGCATTTTCCGAGCCACCACTTGCCGCACCACCTCGGCGTGGGTCGACAACTGGTTGCGGATGGCGGTGCGGATCAGGTCGGTGCGGTTGGCGTAGAAGCCTTCCTGCACGAGCAGGTCGATCTGTCCCAGATCGACGACGCCGACGTTGATGGTGATTTTTTCGTCCAGCGGTTTGCTGGACGTGGCGGAGGGGCTGAGTGGAGGCATGGCGCCATCCTAGCACCATCCAAGTGGATGGCGCAAGTGCTTCGCCTGTGGCCCATGCAGGCGTAGGACACCGCTGACAACGCATCGCGGTGAACGCTGCTGGATATCGGACAAGGCTTTGGGCTTAATGGCGCATTCACGTCTACCTGGGTTTGGACATTCATGCGCATTGCTGGCGAAGCCGACGAGCCCCCTCCTACCTCGTTCAAATCAGAACCCGACCGCGTGCTGCTGCACATGCCGGTGGACGTGCGCAGCGCTTCGCTGGCCATGATCGCTGCTTTGCTGGGCTTGTTCGCCCTGCATTGGGCCCGGGCGGTGTTCATCCCGCTGCTGTTGGCCATCATGTTCACCTACGCCTTGACGCCGGTGGTGGATGCGCTGTGCCGCTGGCGCCTGCCCCGCTCGCTGAGCGCTGCCGTGCTGATGCTGTCCCTGGTGTCGGCCTTGGGCGCGGGGGCCTACACCTTGCAGGACGATGTGGACAACATGATCCAGTCGATGCCCGAGGCGGCGCGCACCTTGCGCAAGGCCATTCGCGGCACGCAGGCGCAGGCCGACAGCAACATGGACAAGGTGCAGAAGGCGGCCAATCAGTTGCAGCTCGCGGCCGAGCAGCTGAGCCAGGTGGGTTCCTCCGGGGGCGCCGCTGGCATCACGCGTGTGCGGATCGAAAAGCCCACGTTCAACATCAAAGACTATGTGGTGGTGGGCACCCTGGGCATCGTCGAGATGATCGGCCAGTTCACGGCGGTGTGCTTCATCACTTACTTCATGCTGGCCTCGGGTGACATCTTCCGGCGCAAGCTGGCGCGCATCGCGGGGCCGAACTTCGCCAAGCGCAAGATCACGGTGCAGGCTCTCAACGAGATCACGCAACAGGTGCGGCGTTACTTGGTGGTGCAGATCGTTACCAGCATCGGCGTGGGCCTGGCCACCAGCCTGGCCTTCTGGGCGCTGGGCATGAAGCACGTGGCGGTGTGGGGCATCGCGGCGGCCGTGCTCAACCTGATCCCCTACCTGGGCTCAATCGCGATCTGCGTGCTGTCGGCCATCGTGGCATTGACGCAGTTCGGCTCGATCGACAAAGCCATTCTGGTGGCCAGTGTGTCGGTGCTGCTGCACATCATCTCGGGCTACATGATCACGCCCTGGCTCACCAGCCGCACCAGCCACCTGAACACCGTGGTGGTGTTCGTGGGCATGCTGGCCTGGGGATGGCTGTGGGGCGTGTGGGGGCTGCTGTTGGGCACGCCCATCATGATGGCCATCAAAGCGGTGTGTGACCGGGTGGACGAACTCAAGGCGGTCGGCGAATTGATGGGCGGGGTCGAGCCCGCCAGGGACAACGCCGCCATCAACGTGCCTTGATGGCCTGAGCCGGGCAGGCCCTGCTCAGGCCCGCTCGACTTCCGGCAAGATGGCCAGGGTCTGTGCCGGGCCGAAGATGGTGGCAAAGGCCACGTCCTTGGCATCGCGGCCGGTGGCGATCAGCACCAGGTCGCGCGGGTCCGACATGCGGGTTGGGTCGAACAGCTCCCAGCGGCCGCCCACGTAGGCTTCGAACATGGCGTGAAAGTCTGGTGGCGGCGTGTCGAACATGGCGTAACCCACGGCCAGCCTGGCGGGGATGTTCAGCGCCCGGCACAGGGTGACACCCAGGTGCGCAAAATCGCGGCACACGCCGGCGTGCTTCAGGAAAACGTCGCAGGCCGTGCTGGTGCTGTCGGTGGAACCGGTGCGGTACTCGATGTTGTGGTGGATCCAGTCGCAGATGGCTTCGACGCGTGAGCAGCCCGGTGGCACCTTGCCAAACAGCTTGACCGCGGCCGAGGCCAGCAGGTCGGATTCGCAGTACCGAGTGGGCATCAGGTTGTGCAGCACGTGGTCGGGCAACTCGGCGATGGCCAGCTCGGGGGCCTTGCGTTTGCGAGGCGGCCTGGCCACCTGCACCTTGGCCTTGTAGCGCAAGCTCAGCGTGCCAGCCTTGGCCTGAACGCGCAAGAAGCGCTGGCCCACTTGCGGATCTTCGTAAACCCGGTAATGCGCGCTGGGCGTGATCTTGAGTGACTCGGACTGGATGTGTTGGTCCTGGCCTTCAAGGGCGTGGATCTGGAACACGAAGTCGGTGGTCTGGGCCAATTTGTAGGACAGCTTGCAGTCGATGTTGAACAGGCGTGGTGTGGTGCTCATGATGCTTGGGGGTTAGAGGGGTTGTGGTGGTGTCATGGTTTGGTGATGTCAAACTGCCTGGTCGCGAATGACCAGATCATGCGAGAGGCGTCCGGGCCCTGGGCATCGCTGTAGGCCTGTCGGGCCAGTCCCCCGCTCCAGGCGTGGGCCAGGCCATCGATGGCGCACAAGGTGGCCACCGTCCGGCCGCCCCGCACCTTGAAGTCGGTCACCGTCATGGGGTGGCGTTGGCCCCGGCTGACTTGCCGGCTTTTCTCGACATGGGGGCCCGCCGCTTCGGCCCACAGCTTGGCGGCTGCCTGGCCATTGCTGGCCGCCACGATGGCGTCCCGGTCACCGTGGATGACGAGCAGTGCCGGCCAGTCGGTGGTGGCGGACAAGGCCTGCGTGGCGCCGCGGCCCCGCATCGCGGCCAGCGCCGACACCGTGGATTCGGCCGCGCCTGGCGGCACACCCGAGTGCATGGCCACGGCCTTGAACCGGTCAGGGTAGCGCGTGACCATCAAGGCGGCCATGCTGGCCCCGGCCGACATGCCCGCGATGGCGACGCGGGCAGGGTCCACCGGGTACAGCTGGCTGACCTGCTGCACGGCCGCCATCAGGATGGCTGCTTCGCCATAGGCCGTTTTGGTGCGCGTGCCATACCAGTTCCAGCAGCCCTGGGGGTTGGCTCGGCGGTCTTGCTCGGGGTAGAGCACCAGGAAGCGTTCACGCGCCGCCAGGCGGTTCATGCGGGTGCTGAGCGCGAAGGACTGGGCGTCCTGCCCGCATCCGTGCAGCATCACTAGCAAAGGCAGGCGTTCTTGCCATTGAACGCCGGGTGGTTTGAACAGGTGGTAGCGGCGCGCACCCATCGGTGACAGCGCCACGCCGGGGATCCACTCACCCTGGAGTTTGCTGGAGCGAGGTGCCCTGGCCTTGGGGGTGCGCAGCGACTGCGTCAAAGCCCGGCTGCCCGCCTTGATCGTGCTGCGGGTGATGGCACTGACCGTGCGCTGGAAGGACCGGGTCCAGATGGATTGTGGGGAGCGCCTTGCCATGAGCTGACCTGTTGATTTCAAACTGTAGTTTCCCGTCGGAAAGGCCCCGGGCGCACCGGACAGCCGCCCCGGATCTTGTAGGACATTGCCGCGTCTTGCAGTTGGGGCACCGTGAACGGGCCCCAACTGCCTGACAATTCCCAAGCCTTCCTCCTGGATTTCACGCGGATTCTCAGATGCCCGAAACGACCTCTCATGAAACAGCGCACTTCCAGCGTGTCTTGACGCGGCACCTGACCTTGCCTCTGGCAGTGGGGGCGTTCAGCGCCATGGTGTTCATCGGGCTGATTTTCTTCCTGCTGTCCCAGCTCAACTGGGTGGAGCACACCCAGCGCGTGATTGGCAAGGCCAACGAACTGAAGACCGTGATCGTGGACCAGGAAACGGGGACGCGCGGCTTCCTGATCACTGGCGAGGACAAGTTCCTGGCGCCCTACAACCTGGCCAAACCCAAAATGGCCTCGGAGTTGCTGAACTTGAAGGGGCTGGTGCTGGACAACCAACCGCAACTGGACCGGATCAACCGCATCGAGTCGCTGCAAAAACAATGGGACCAGTTTGCCCAACGCATCATCGAGCTGAGGCGAACGCAAGGCGACTACCTCAGCATCATCCGGGCCGAAACCGGCAAGCAACTGTTCGACGAAATCCGCCGTGAATTGCGGGACTTCATCGGGGAGGAAAACAAGCTCCTTCAGGAACGCAATGAAACCGCCCGCAGTACCACCTTCTGGGTGATCGTGTCGTATGTGAGCCTGGTGCTGATCCTGAGCGGCCTCATCGCCTTGAGCGGGCGGCGCCAGATCATGACCCTGTCAGCCAGCTACGGCGATGCACTGCGCCAGCATGTGCTCAGCACCAAAGCCTTGCAGGAGAAGGCCTGGTTCCGCATTGGCCAGACCCAATTGGCCGAGCGCCTGTTGGGGCAGTTGACCTTGCCGGTGTTGAGCCGCCATGTGCTGGAGTTCATGGCCGGCTACCTGGGCGTGGCCGTGGCGGCCCTGTATGTGCGCAACCAGTCTGGCCAGTTGGTGCGGGCCGGGGCTTATGGGTTTGACAAGCACCATGAGCAGGTGGCACAAAGCTTTGACCTGGACCATGGCCTGGTGGGGCAGGTGGCCATGGATGGCCAGCTCAAGCATGTTCCGCAAGTGCCCGACCACCACTTCAAGGTCACCACTGGCCTGAGCACGGGGGCGCCCACGGACGTGGTCCTGCTGCCCATCAGCAACGATGGCCAGGTCAACGGGGTGATGGAGTTGGGCTTCATGCGGCCCGTGGTCGAGCGCGATCTGGAGTTGCTGCGCATCCTGGCCACCAACGTGGGCGCCTCGGTGGAGGCCGCGCAGTACCGTCAGCGGCTGCAGGACGCGCTGGAAGAAACGCACCAGCTCAATGAATAGCTGCTGACCCAGCAGGAAGAACTGCGCACCGCCAATGAAGAGCTGGAAGAGCAGTCGCGCGTGCTGACCGAATCCCAGACGAACCTGGAGCACCAGCAAGCAGAGTTGGAGCAGATCAATGTCCAGCTGACCGAGCAGGCCTTGATCG
>NZ_JAUSAR010000014.1 GCF_030652515.1 Aquabacterium sp.
TACCCGCTACTCAACGACATAGCCAGCCCCGCCGATGTCCGCAAGCTCCCGAAAGAGCTGCTCAAACCGCTAGCGAAGGAACTGCGCGAATTCCTGACGCAATCCGTCAGCGTCTCCGGCGGGCATTTTTCGGCCGGCCTCGGCACCGTGGAGCTCACCGTGGCGCTGCACTATGTCTTTGACACGCCGTCCGACCAGCTGGTCTGGGATGTCGGCCACCAGGCCTACCCGCACAAGATCCTCACCGGTCGTAAAGACCGCATGACGACGATACGCACCCGGGGCGGTATCTGCGCGTTCCCGTGCCGTGCCGAGAGCGCATACGATGCGTTCGGCGTCGGCCATTCCAGCACCTCGATCAGCGCCGCGCTGGGCATGGCGATCGCTTCCGGGCTCAAGGGCGAGGACAAGCAAATGGTCGCCATCATCGGCGACGGCAGCATCACCGGCGGCATGGCCTACGAGGCGATGAACCATGCCGGGGCCATCGACGCCAACCTGCTTGTGGTGCTGAACGACAACGATATGTCGATCTCACCCAACGTCGGCGCGATGAACAATTATTTGTCGAAAATCCTGTCTAGCCGCCTGTATTCCTCGGTGCGCGAAGAAAGCAAGAAAGTGCTGGCCAAGATGCCGACCGTCTGGGAACTGGCGCGGCGCACCGAAGAGCATGTCAAGGGCATGATCGTGCCGGGCACCCTGTTCGAGGAACTGGGCTTCAACTATATCGGCCCGATAGACGGGCATGACCTGGACGTGCTGGTCACGACGCTGGAAAACCTCAAGCACATCAGCGGCCCGCGTATCCTGCACATCGTCACCCAAAAAGGCAAGGGCTATGCGCCGGCCGAGAAAGACCCGCTGGCCTACCACGGCGTGCCGGCCTTTGACCCTAGCCAGGAGTGCCTGCCCAAGTCCACGCCGTCGGCGCACCCCAGCTACACCGAAGTATTCGGCAACTGGCTGTGCGACATGGCGGAACAGGACGACCGGTTGCTGGGCATCACCCCGGCGATGCGCGAAGGCTCCGGGCTGGTCAAGTTCTCCGAACGTTTCCCGGAACGTTATTTCGATGTCGCGATTGCCGAACAACATGCCGTGACCTTGGCGGCAGGGCAAGCCTGCCAGGGCGCCAAGCCCGTGGTCGCCATCTACTCAACCTTCCTGCAACGCGGCTACGACCAATTGATCCACGATGTCGCGCTGCAAGACCTGGACGTACTGTTCGCGCTGGACCGCGCCGGCCTGGTCGGCCCGGACGGCCCCACCCATGCCGGTAGCTTCGACTTCAGCTACCTGGGCTGCATCCCCAACATGCTGATCATGGCGCCCGCCGACGAGAACGAATGTCGGCAGATGCTAACGACCGGCTTTTTGCACCCCGGCCCCGCCGCCGTGCGCTACCCGCGCGGCAAAGGCCCGGGCGTCGCCGTCAAGCCGGCGCTGGAGAGCCTCGCAATCGGCAAGGCCGAGATCCGCCACAGCGGCGGCCGCATCGCCATCCTCGCCTGGGGCAGCATGGTGACCCCTGCTCTCGAAGCGGGCCAACGACTGGGTGCGACGGTCGTCAACATGCGTTTTGTCAAACCCCTGGACACGACGCTGCTGCTGGAACTGGCGAAGAGCCACGACACGTTTGTCACCGTCGAGGAAAACGTGCTCTCCGGCGGTGCCGGCAGCGCCGTCAACCTGTTCCTGCAAGCCCGGCGCATATTGATGCCGGTACTC
>NZ_JAUSAR010000032.1 GCF_030652515.1 Aquabacterium sp.
AGCGATGTCAAACTGCAAACCTTTGTATTTGTCACCCAACAGGTGAGCATCCAGGAATGGGTACGCGAACACCATGGCCAGAAAATAGATCAACACCACGCCTGCCACGCCCAGAATTGAAAGCTGGGTTAAACGAGCCACTTCGGACCTGGCCCCAACGGAAATCCAGTGGCTCACCTTTGGCCTGAAGATATTGCCCCATGACAAAAATATGGTGCCCAAAGGCGCCATGAACAATTTGGCCGCCACGATTTCAGCCGTGGTCTCGGGCCCCAGGACTGCCGCACCAATCAAAAGGTAACCATTGCCGGAAGCCCAGGACACCAATCCCGCCGGCAAGGACCACCGTGCCAAAGGCCAGATTTCTGACCACAGCCGAGACCACTGAACCCAATTGAATACAGGCCTGATCGACGCCCGATGAAGCCAGGGCAAAGCACTGAGGATGCCGGCTGTCCCAATGACCAAAAGCATTTCATCGGCTTGAACATTCTGGGAAACCACGAGGGTGCCAATGGCAATGGCCAGCAAGAAAACATAGGCCATGTCCTGCTGCAAGCACATGTCGGCCCTCATGTTGATGAACTGCACATTGCGCAGAAACTCCCGCAACCAAGATGACAACACCATCAAGACCATGGCCAACGCCAAGGGCATTTCTATGACATCCATGGAAATAGCCGCAGGCGTCAACCACAGGAAGAGGCCACCGACCATCGCCAGGGTCGAGCTGAGAAACAACTGCAAGCCAAAGAAAACATGGGTGGCTTCAGCACGTTCCCGCCCACGTTTTTGAGGCAACAGCGTCAATGCGGTGGTGTTGACCAACGCCGCCTGAATGGCCAAGGTCAGTGCCACATAACCAATCAGTTGGCTGTAGGCGTAATAGTCATGCTTCGTCGCGAACTTGATGAATGCCAGACCAATCAGAAAATTGCTGATGCTCAGCAAGGCCTGGTCAACCAACGAATGCGAAACCCCCTGGAACGGCAACTTGCGCTGATCCGCCCCCTCAGACATGCGGCCCCCACCATCCGAACGCTTCGGGCTCCCGATCATTCGTGATAGTCATAGGCCTGGTAACCGGCCTGCTTGACCAAACTGTCGCGCTTGGCAGCCGTGTAGTCACTCAAGACCATTTCGGCCACCAGCTGCTGCAGCGTGATGACCGGCGTCCAGCCCAGCTTGGTCTTGGCCTTGGTCGGATCACCCAATAAGGTTTCAACCTCGGTGGGGCGGTAATAGCGCGGATCAACCCGCACCACCACATCACCCACCTTGCACCGGGCCAGCAACTCACCATTGACCGGCTCCACGGCCACCACTTTGCCCACCTCTTGTTCGCCTTCACCTTCGAAAGCCAGCGTGATGCCCAGCTCTTTCGCAGAAAACTCCACGAACTGGCGCACGCTGTACTGCACGCCAGTGGCGATGACGAAGTCCTCGGCCACCTCCTGTTGCAGCATCAACCATTGCATCTCGACGTAGTCACGGGCGTGACCCCAGTCGCGCAGCGCGCTCATGTTGCCCAGGAACAGGCACTCCTGCAGGCCCAGCGCAATGCGGCTGATGGCCCGCGTGATCTTGCGCGTCACGAAGGTCTCGCCACGCACCGGGCTTTCGTGGTTGAACAGCACGCCATTGCAGGCGTACATGCCATAGGCCTCGCGGTAGTTCACCGTGATCCAGTAAGCGTACAGCTTGGCCACCGCGTAGGGGCTGCGCGGGTAGAAAGGCGTGGTTTCCTTCTGCGGGATCTCTTGCACCAGGCCATACAGCTCGGAGGTTGACGCCTGGTAGAAGCGCGTTTTTTTCTCCAGGCCCAGGATGCGGATGGCCTCCAGCAGGCGCAGGGCGCCAATGCCATCGGCATTGGCCGTGTACTCGGGTTCTTCAAAGCTCACGGCCACGTGCGACTGCGCGGCCAGGTTGTAAACCTCGTCGGGCTGCACCTTTTGCATGATGCGGACCAGGCTGGTGGAGTCGGTCAGGTCGCCGTAGTGCAGGATGAAGTTGCGGTTGTCAACGTGCGGATCCTGGTACAGGTGATCGATCCGGTCGGTGTTGAACAGGCTGGAGCGGCGCTTGATGCCGTGAACCTCATAGCCTTTTTTGAGCAAAAACTCTGCCAGATAAGAACCATCTTGCCCTGTCACCCCAGTGATCAACGCTATTTTTTTTGTCATGTCAGACACCATCAAGAACCAAAGAAACGAGGCCTGAAGCCGGAGGTCATGGCCTTTTCCATGTCCGCAATGAACTGGTCATGCAGGTGGTAGTCAGGTTTGCCACCAGGCGACGCGGCAGCATCGGTGAGCGACGAAATGCGCATCAGCATCCCATCGACAATGTACCCCTGCAGGCCATAGCGCAATTGCTGCAACTTGCGATCAAGGCCAGGCGTGGATGCCTCCTCGTTGAGCGTCACCCAGTAGGTGATGGGCTCAATGCGGCGATCAGCTTGAGCCTCCAACCGCACCACACTCAGGGCATGAGTCGGCAACGCCACTGCCTCCTTGCCAAACCCTTTGATCGTGAAACCCTGGGCCACATAACAAAACTCAGGTCGGTGTGCGGCCGTTGATTCCGAATTCTGATTGCGGCCATAAGCAATCGACAACATGATTCGCTGACCCTGTTGATTGACGTAGGTGCGGTTGAGTGTTTCGGAGTAAAGCGAGTTCAGCTGGTCTTGCACCGTGGGATCGGGCAACACCGGCACGATGTTGGGATCGATTTTCCAGCCCCCAAACGTTTCGGGCACCACGGCACTCAGCACGATGGCAGGCTTCTCATCGGCGATCATCTTTGTGGGCTTCAGCCAGACCGAGGCTGCCGCGCCAGCCAACATCAGGCCGGCTGCCAACAAAACCGCCAAAGGCACACGCCGAGACACGCCAGCTTGGGTCGTCATCACATCAGCGGCCATCGCGGGCACCTTTCAGGTTGTCAAAGCGGGCCGCCAGCAAGCGGTCCAGCCCATAGGTCAGCACCAACGCCACAGAAAAGAGCACCAGACCCGCAAACTCATGCGCAAAGCCCTGCCCCACCTCGTCACCCAGGTGGTAAGTGATCAACACCAAGATGATCACACGCGTCACATTGGCGATGAAGGAAATGGGGATGATGCCAACGGCCAGGATCACGTTCCGGGCCTTGGACTTGTAGTTCATGATGTTCATGTAGAGCAAGCCCAAAGCTTCAAGCGTGAACAGGGAATTCAACCCAGAGCATGCATCGGCCACCAGCAATTGATAAGGCCCGATCATCAAGGTCACACCCGTGCGACCGATGGGGTAACCCGCCCAGTACAGTATCTGCTCGGCCACCATGGACACGACGCTCTTGAGCGGCAAGGTCAAGGCCTGCACAAAGGCACCCGGCAAAGGCACCATGAACAAAAGAAAAAGGATGGGAAACCAGGCCCGCCGCACCGCCGCACCGCCCTGAACCAGCAGAATGCAAGCCACCAGCACCAGGATCAGAGAGCTGGCTTCAAACTCGATGACCCGCTGTGAACGCCCCACGACGTACATCGCCAGCCCCAGCGCCAACAGCAAAAAGCCAGGCACCAGCGCCGGCTTGGCAGGAGGGGCAAACAAATCGTTGCGCATGCCCCAAAGCAGCCAGGCACAAGCCGCCAGGATCAAAGGACCATGCCCCTGCTCGTCCGTGGCCCAGGTCGTCTGGGCCAGGGTGGCAAAAGTAGGGATGTACATGACCCCGAAGGCCAGGCAAAAAATGACCAGCGACCAGACCGGAAACTTGACAGGCAATTGAGCGCTGGGAAACGCCCCGGAGGTTGGTGCTGATTGAGCCATAGACCGCGCAAAATAAACGATGAAGCCACCACCCAGGGCTGGCACCGGTGATTGTTACCGATTCATGCAGAAAGTTCGATCGGATTACCCTGATTCAGCGATCGCCTGCCGGTAGATTTCGATGAGTTCAGCACAGTTTTGCTCTGGCGTGTAACGAGATTCGTATTCTTTCCGAGCAGCCTGCCCCATCAGCAACATGGCTTGCGGATGCTGGTGTGCCCACTCGATCTTGGCGGCCAAGTCGGCAGCGTCCCCCGGATTGAACAACAACCCTGTCCGCCCATCAGCCACCAACTCCGCCATGGACCCCAGTCGGCTGGCGATCACAGGCATGCCGCTGGCAAAAGCCTCAACCAGAGTGCGGGGAAAACCCTCATAGCAAACGCTGGGCAACACCAGGAAGGCCGCCGATGCCATTCGGGCCATGATGTCGTCCAAAGGCAAAAATCCCAGGTAACTGGTGCCTGCAACCGCTTTGGTTTCCGCCTCGAAAGCACCGCCGCCAATGATCTGAACGCCCGGGTTCGCCATCAAGCGCATCGCAGCCAACATCACCGAAATGCCTTTTTCCTCGGACAAACGGCCGACAAACAGCCCCCCAGCCCGCGCCCGCCAATCAGGCACGTGGGGCCATGCCACAAAATTGGGCTTGATGCTGATGCGATCGGCGGGCAACCCTCCAGCCACAAATTTATCCTTGCAAAACTGATTCAAGGCGATGTACCTGGAGACCTTTTTTTGAAAAGTACCCAGGGCGCGATGGGTCGAAAGCATCACCGCCACCGCCCCGGACTGCACCGCAGACCCACGGTAGCAGCGATGCTGCACGGCGCGCCAAGGCACCTTGCCCAGACAATCCTCACAAACCTTGCCCTCGCGCAGAAAAATGGCCTGGGGGCACATCAACCGGAAATTGTGGAGCGTTTGAACCACCGGCACGCCTTGGGCGCGGGCGGCCCAGTACACCGACGGCGACACCAACGGCAGGGTGTTATGCACATGCATCACATCGGGCAGGAACTGGCTGATCAGGGCCTTGACCTCGCGGGTGGTCTGCGTCGACCACAAGGTTTGCGCCGCCACATTCAGGCGTGAAACCTGGTTGACCTCATCGTTGTGGCGCTCATAGAGATGCACCTCATGCCCATGCTGGCGCAAAAGAGCCACCTCCGACTCAACCACACTGTCTTCGCCACCCCGCTGCTGGTAGGCGTTGTGCACCATCAAGACTCTCATCCACGACCATCCTGCCGCCCGGGTCAACCCCGCCGCATTGTCACCCAGACCCCACCCCCGGAACTTCCCGCATCAAAAGCACTCCATTCAACCACCTCGTGATAAATGCCAGCGCTTTCTGACACGGCTTTCTGCCAGACCACGCGCTAACCCTGAAGTAGCGCCTGTGGCCTCTCCTCTAAAATCAAGCACATGTGTCCAAGCAGGTTCGGACATCAACAACAACCCCTGGTGGGCGTCCTATGAGACATCCAGATCCAAATTTCGGTTATCCATCTCTGTCGTTCTTGGAGCGGGAACAGGTGTTGGGCAGCTTGAAGCAACACGCGAAGAAGAAGATCATTCGTAGCGGCGCGTACGTCCTTGACACGTTCATTGACGCCACCTCCTGGGATGACGCCGTCAGCCGCATCGCCGACTGGGGTGCCGAGCATCAGTCGCGTTATGTCACATTGTGCAATGTGCATTCTGTGGTCACCGGCAGCCAAAGTGCCGAATTCGCCACCGTGATCAATGGCGCCGACATGGCCCTGCCCGATGGCGCCCCTGTCGCCTGGATGATGCGCAAGGAAGGCTTTGCCGAACAACAACGCCTCAGCGGCCCCGATTTGATGCTGCGCTACCTGGCCGAGGCCGAGCGCCGCGGCCAATCCGTGTTCTTCTACGGCAGCGTTGACGACACCCTCGCCAAGTTGCGCGGCCGGATGATGGCCAAGTTCCCCAAGCTGAAGATCGCAGGCATGATCTCGCCCCCGTTCCGCAAGCTGACCGAGCAAGAAGACGCCGACTACGCGCAAAAAATCAACGCCTCGGGCGCCCATGTGGTGTTCGTGGGCCTGGGCTGCCCCAAGCAAGAAGCCTGGATGGCCGCACAACGCGGCACCATCAAGGCCGTCATGGTCGGCGTTGGCGCCGCCTTCGACTACCACGCAGGCACCCTGCGCCGGGCCCCCGTGTGGATGCAGCAGCGAGGCCTGGAATGGCTCTACCGCTTCGTCTGCGAGCCCCGCCGCCTGGCACGCCGCTACCTGGAAACCAACAGCGTTTTCCTGGCCAAGCTCCTGGTTCGCGCGGTGTTCGGACGAGACCCCAAGCAGCAAAAAGGCTAGCCCACCTGCGGCGATGCCTGCCCACAACAGCCCCTCCTTTCAACGGCGGGGCTTTTTTTTGCCTGATTAAACTCTCAGGTAGCACAGATCCAGCGACCCGGCAGGGCACGTTTAGTGACAGATTGCATTGAACCTTTGCCTAACTGCCGGGATCTGCCCCTCATCAACGCATTCATATGAACAAAGCTGCAAAAATTTTCGTCGCTGGTCATCGCGGCATGGTGGGCTCGGCCATCGTGCGCCGCCTGCAATCATTGGGCTACACCCAGATCGTCACGCGCCAACGCCATGAACTGGACCTGCTCGACCAGCGTGCGGTCCTGGCCTTCATGCAGGCCGAGCAACCCAGCTACACCTTCATTGCCGCCGCCAAGGTGGGCGGCATCCAGGCCAACAACACCTACCGGGCCGACTTTCTCTATCAGAACCTGATGATCGAGGCCAACCTCATCCACGCGGCCCACGTCGCGGGCGTGCAGCGGCTCATGTTCCTGGGCTCCAGCTGCATCTACCCCAAGCTGGCACCACAGCCCCTCCACGAAAATGCCCTGCTCACCGGCGAGCTTGAGCCCACCAACGAGCCCTACGCCATTGCCAAAATCGCAGGCATCAAGCTTTGCGACGCCTACAACGACCAGTACCAGCGGCAATACATCAGCGTCATGCCCACCAATCTTTACGGGCCCAACGACAACTACGACCTGAACAACAGCCATGTGCTGCCTGCCCTGATCCGCAAGGCCCATGAGGCCAAACTGCGGGGTGACGAGTCCCTGGTCGTGTGGGGCACTGGCACCCCCATGCGAGAGTTCCTGTACGCCGACGACCTGGCCGATGCCTGCGTCTACCTCATGGAGCAGGGCTACGACGGTCCGCTGGTCAACATCGGCACCGGCCAAGACATCACCATCCGCGAGCTGGCACAAACCGTCGTCAAAGTCGTTGGATTTGAAGGCGCACTGCGCTTCGACACCACCAAGCCCGACGGGACACCGCGCAAACTGATGGATGTTTCTCGCTTGACCGGACTGGGCTGGCAAGCCAAGACCTCCCTGCAGACAGGCATCGCCCTGGCCTACCAGGACTTCCTCACCCGCACCGCCGCATGAGTTGCAACAGCCGGCCCTATACACTTGGAATTCTTCTTGCATGACACAGGCCACCGTGACCCCATCCGCACCATCCAGCCTCGCCCAAGAGAACACATCGCGCTTCAACACAGTTGAACTGGTGCTGGTGCTGGCCGGGCTGCTGGCGTTGTATGTCCCCACCTACGTGATCCTGGACAAGACCATCTGGAACGTCGTGGGGCAGGGCCACGGCCCGGTGATTCTGGCGCTCATGCTCTGGCTGACCTGGCAGCGGTGGCCCAAATTCGCGGCCCTGGAGAGCCCGCCTGCCACCGTGGCCGGGGGCCTGACCCTGGCCACGGGCCTGCTGTTCTACATCCTGGGCCATTCGCAAGACATCCTCTTCATGGATGTCGGCTCACAGTTGCTGGTACTGGCCGGGCTGTTCCTGCTGTACCGCGGCTGGCCTGGCCTGCGGGTGATGTGGTTCCCGCTGTTCTTCATCCTCTTCATGATCCCGGTACCAGGCTCGGTGGTTGACCAGGTGACGGCCCCCTTGAAGCAAGCCGTGTCGTACACCGCCGAGCACGTGCTGTATTGGGCGGGCTACCCCATCGGCCGCTCAGGCGTGGTCCTCACCATCGGCCCCTACCAATTGCTGGTGGCCGATGCCTGCGCCGGGCTAAACTCCATTTTCGCCCTTGAGGCCATCGGAGTTTTCTACATGAGCGTGGCCCAGCACACCAACCAACTGCGCAACGGACTGCTGGCCGTGTTGATTCTGCCCATTTCATTTGCCTCCAACGTGATCCGAGTGGTGGCGCTGGTGCTGGTCACCTATTATTTTGGCGACGAGGTGGGACAAGGTTTTGTCCACGATTTCGCGGGTATTGTGTTGTTCATGGTGGCGACCTTGCTCACCATCGGCACGGACTCGATTTTAGGCCTCTTCATGACTGACCCAAAACTGCCGAAGAAGGATGCTTCGGTCGCTTAAAACGATCAGCACAAACCAAAAACCATGAGCTTCAATCAGTTTATTTCCATACTCAAAGCCAGATGGATCATCATGGTCACCATTCTGGTGGTCACCGTGTCACTGGCGGTGGCGCTCAGTTTGCTCCTGCCTAAAAAGTACACCGCCGAAGGGGTGGTCGTGATCGACTTTCGCGCCTCGGATCCCATCAGCGGCATGGTGATGCAAAACGCCCTGCTGCCGGGGTACGTGGCCACCCAGATCGATGTGCTCCAGAGCGAACGCGTCTCGCAAAAAGTCATCGAGTCCCTCAAACTGGCCGAAAACCCCGACCTGCGCCAGCAGTGGATAGATGACACCGAAGGCCAGGGTGTTTTCCAATCCTGGTTGTCCGACATCCTGCAAAAGAACCTGGATGTCACGCCCGGCAAAGAATCCAGCATCATCAATATTTCATACACCGCCGTGGACCCGACATTCGCGTCGGCCATGGCCAATGCCTATATCCGCGCCTACATCCAGACCAGTCTGGACATGCGCATCGAGCCCGCCCGGCAATTCTCCAAAATGTTTGACGAGCAAATCAAGCAAGCCCGCCAACAGCTGGAGGAAGCCCAAACCAAGCTGTCCGAATACCAGCGCAGCAAAGGCATTTTGGCCACCGACGAACGCCTGGACGTTGAAACCGCCCGGCTTGGCGAGTTGTCTGCACAGTTGGTCGGCATGCAATCCCAGACCGCCGACGCGCAAAGCCGCAACTCGCAATCTGGCGCCAACAGCCCCGAAGTGCTGGGCAGCCCCGTGGTGGCCGGCCTGCGCGCCGACATGTCACGCCAACAGGCCCGCCTGAAAGAGCTTAACGCCAAGTTCGGCCCGGCCCACCCCCAGGTTCTGGAACTGCAAGCCAACATCACCGAGCTGCAAGCCAAGCTTGAATCGGAAACCCGCGCGGCCCGGGCCAGCATGGGCATTTCCAGCAGCGTCAACCTGCAGCGCGAACGCCAGTTCCGCGCCACCCTGGAAGCCCAGCGTGAAAAGCTGATGACCCTCAAGAAGCAACGCGATGACGCCGCCGTGCTGCAGCGCGATGTCGAAAATGCCCAACGCTCTTACGACGCGCTGCAAGGGCGCCTGGCCCAAACCACCCTGGAAAGCAACACCAACCAGACCAACGTCTCGTTGCTGAAAATGGCCACGCCGCCCGCCAAGGCGTCGTCCCCACGCTTGATCCTGAACACCATCGTGTCCATCATCCTGGGCACCTTGCTGGGCATTGGGGCGGCCATCATCCGAGAGCTGATGAACCGCAAACTTCGGCTGGAACAGGATGTCACCGAAACCCTGGGCGCCCCCATGTTGGGCCTGATGCCTGCCGTCGCAGAGGCCAAGCGAGGCCGCAAGCTGCCAGTGGGGTCGTCTCCACGCCTGGGCACACAACGTGGCCTGCCTGAATTGTCCGCACCCGGCCAATCCTCCTGATCTCACCAGAACCTCAGCATGACCGACTTCCAAACATCAGGCAGTGGCGACAAATCCATTGGCGACATCATCGCCGAGGCCAACAATTTGTCAGCGGGCCAGGTCTCTCAAGTCCTGGCGCATCAGCAAAAAACCGGCCTCAAATTTGGCGAGGCCGCCGTGGCCCTGGGCTTCATCAAGCGCGAAGACGTGCTGTGGGCCCTGTCGCAACAGTTTCACTACCCTTACCAGGCCGAAGGCGGCACGGCCGTCTGCGCCGAGCTGGTGGTGGCCACCAAACCGTTTGATGCCGCCTCCGAGTTCTTCCGCGACGTGCGCAGCCAGTTGATCAGCAACATGTTCGCGGATCAGAATCCTCGCAAGGCCCTGGCCATCTGCAGCCCCAATGTCGGGGATGGCAAATCCTTTTTCGCGGCCAACCTGGCCGTGGCTTTCAGCCAGTTGGGCGGTCGCACTTTGCTGGTCGATGCCGACATGCGCACGCCCCGCCTGCACGAGATCTTTGGCATTGAAAATCCAAAGACGGGCCTGAGCGGCATCCTGTCCGGTCGCAATGAAACCAATGTCATCCGGCCGATCGATGCGCTGCCCAGCCTGTTCCTGCTGCCGGTTGGCGTGGTCCCCCCCAACCCGCTGGAGTTGATCCAGCGCCCCGTGTTTGATCTCCTGCTCAATGAGCTGGTGAGCAAGTTCGACTATGTTCTGGTCGACACACCCGCCTTCAGCCATGGGGCCGATGCACGTGTGGTGGCCGCCAAGTGCGGCTCATCGGTGGCCATCGGCCGCAAGGGCCAAACTTCGGTCCCGGCCATGAGGCAATTGGTCACGATGCTGAACAAACGCGAACAAGACTTCGGTGGGGTCATCCTCAACGAGTTCAACGCCTGAGCACACAAGGCTGAAACGTCATGAAATCGTCATCATCATCCACGCTGCTGCGAAGCGTCATCATCTCGGTGATTCTGGGCGCCTCTGCGGTCGCCGCCATGATCGCCACCCCCTCCGTGCACGAGATCCAGAACGCGGCCGATCTGGAGAAAACCGTTCCTCGTCAGATCGGCCCCTGGCGCGAGCTGCCCAACCCCCGGGTGCAAGTGTCCTTGAGCACCGGCGAGACCACCTACGACCAGCCCTATGACCAAAGCGTCATGCGCACCTATGTGGATGATGCGGGCCACATGATCCAGGTCGCGCTGGCCTGGGGCAAACGCCAACGCCAGGAAGTCAAGATCCACCGCCCCGAGCTGTGCTATCCCGCCCAGGGTTTCGCGGTGGAATCACTGACCGACGTCACCTTCCCATTGAACACCCCCGATGGTCAACCGGTCACCGGCAAGCGCTTGATGGCCAAAGACCGCAACGGCAACCTGGAGGCTGTCAGCTACTGGATCCGCCTGGGCAGCACCTACAGCGGCAACGCCTGGGAAACCCGCCTGCACATCCTCAAGGAAGGCTTGTCAGGGCGCATCACCGATGGGGTGCTGGTGCGGGTGTCCCAACGCGTGGTCCCTGGCACCAAGCTCGAGGATTTGTTCCAACGGCAAGAGCAATTTGCCGCCGCCATGGTCAGCGCCTCGCCCGCTGAAACACGCCCATTGCTGGTTCGCTGAAATGGCCTGTGCGTGAACCAGCGGTTGGCGTTCTTCAAGAACAATGTATTACCGCTGATCCTGGGTCAGTTGGGCGTGGCCGCCCTGCAGGGGTTTCAACTGCTGGTGGTGGCTCGCACACTGGGCCCCCATGAATTTGGCAAAGTGGCTGGCATCCTGGCCATCACGGCTGCCTTGCTGCCCTTCTCCGGGCTGGGCACCGCCAACATGATGGTGATGCAACTGGCCCGTGGCGAACAAGCCATCGCCCGGCTGTATGGCAACTCGCTGACCGCGGGCCTGCTGTCCGGGTCTGTGCTCACCGCCATGGTGCTGGCGGGGTTCTACCTCTGGGACGATGACCCTGACTTCCTGCTGATCGCCCTGCTGTTCTGCATCTCCGAGCTGATCTTCACCAAAGCAGTCGACATCTCGCAGCACGTGTTCTTCGGGCTGGACCGCCATGCCGTGGCCAGCAAGTTCCTGGTGCTGCAAAGCAGCTTGCGATTTGTGGGCGCCATGGTGTTGCTGCAACTGGATCTGCAAACCGCCCGTGACTGGGCGCTGGCGCACATCGTGGGCGGCGGGTTGGCTGCCCTGTTCATCATGAGCTACACCCTCAAGACCACCAAGGGCGTGAGCGTTAACTTCCCGAAAATGCGCACCGACATCAAGCAGGGCGTGTTCTTTTCAATGGGGTTTGCCGCGCGCGGGGTCTACATCGACATCGACAAAGCCATCTTGCCGCGCTTCGAATCCCTGAGCGTCAACGGCGCGTACACGGCCGCCTTCAGGCTGGTCTACATGGCCACCACCCCCTTGACAGCAGGTTTGCTGGCCTTGCAAGCCAAGATGTACCGGGCTGGCGGCACCCATGGCCTGTCAGAAACAGCGCGCATTGCCAGGCGCGCCATGGTGGTGGGCGTGCTCTATGGCACCGCCGTGGGCATTATGATTTACGCCCTGGCCCCGCTGCTGCCGCTGCTCATTGGCCCCAAGTACGCCCTGTCGGTCGACATCATGCGCGCCCTGGCCTTTTTGCCCATCCCGCTGTTTGTGCAAAGTGCCATGTCCGACGCATTGGCCGCCGCCAACCACCAGCGGGCCAGGAGCATGGTGCAGATCTTTGCGGCAGTGCTGGCCGTGCTGCTGAATTTTGTGCTGATTCAGCACTACTCGTGGATGGGCGCCGTCATGTCGGCCTATGCCTGCCAGTGCTTCCTGGCCTTGAGCATGGCGGCCATCGTTCACCAGAAAACTCGTTAGACCCTCGGATCAAGAAAGAAACAAATGCGGAAAATCGTCGTATTCGACCCCAGCCAGGTCACCGACAACCTGGGTGATTTCATCATCATGGATGCGGTCAACTCGGCCCTGTACGAGATCTTTCCGGACGATTACCTGCTGCACGTGCCCACGCACGACTGCCCTGGCAAGGGCGGCCTGGAGCAGATCGCCAAGAGCCCTCTCTCGTTCGTGGGCGGCACCAACATGCTGACCAGCCATTGGCTCTGGTACCGCCAGTGGAAGCTGCGCCTGCAAGACGTTTTCAAGGTCAAGAATGCCGTGCTGTGCGGCGTGGGTTGGCACAAATACCAATCGGTGCCTGACTTTGCCACCGCCTTCATCCTGCGATCCATGCTGTCCAAAAAGCACCTGCACTCGGTGCGCGACCGCTACACCGAGAAGCACCTGCACGCCATCGGCATCAAGAACGTGGTCTACACCGGCTGCCCCACGATGTGGAGCCTGACGCCCGAGCACTGCAGCAAGTTGCCCACGCACAAGGCCAAGATCGCCGTCATGACGGTGACCGAGTACCTCAAGAACATTGAAGTCGATCGCCAATGGATGGACACCGTGCTCAAGAACTACGAGCAGGTGTACTTCTGGTCGCAAATGTTCGAAGACCTGGAATACGCCAAGTCACAGGTGGGCGACAAGGTCAAGGTGATCGCGCCCACGCTGGCCGCCTTCAATGAGTTTTTGGCCACCACCGATTGCGACTACGTGGGCAACCGCCTGCACGGCGGCATCCGGGCCCTGCAGCATGGCCGCCGCACCCTGATCCTTGAGGTGGACAACCGCGCCGCCGAGATCGGGCGCGACACCGGCCTGCAAACCCTGCCCCGCGCCGACATCGCCGGCATTGACCAGTGGATCAACAACCCACGGCCCGTGTCCATCAAGATGCCTTTCGAGCAGATCCAGCAGTGGAAGCGGCAGTTCGCTTGAACATCCTGTACACCAACACCTCCTACCACCCGCATGTGGGTGGCGGGGCCGAGGTCATGTTGCGAGCCATGGCCGAAGGCATGGCCGCGCGCGGGCACCGGGTGTCGGCGCTCGTCTCGGCCGATGCCGATGCACGTGACAACGTCAACGGCATCGAGGTGCACCGGCTCAAGCAGCGCAATGTGTACTGGAGCTTCCCCAAAGAGGCCCGGCCCACCTGGAAGCGCATGCTTTGGCATGGCATCGACAGCAACAACCTGTTCATGGCACGGCCCATCCGCGAAGTGATGCAGCAGGTCAAGCCTGACGTGGTGGTGTCCAACAACCTCTCGGGCCTGTCGGTGGCGGTGTGGCAGCAGGCTCAGCGCCTGGGCATCCCCATCGTGCATGTGATGCACGACTACTACCTGATCTGCCCCAGCGTCACCATGTACAAGGGCGGTCGCATTTGCGAGCAGGCCTGCGGCACCTGCCAGATTTTCAGGCGGCCACATGCCGCTTTGTCCGACAAGGTCTCGGCCGTGCTGTCGGTCAGCCAGTCCATTCTGAATACGCACCTGGCGGCAGGCATTTTCAAGAACACGCCCATCAAGCGCGTGATCTACAACGCCCGCGATCTGCCAGAACCCGCGCTCCGCGCACCACTGACGAGCCAGCAGCGGCCTGTGGTGTTTGGCTTCATCGGGGCACTGACCGAGGTCAAAGGCATCCAGCCCTTGATCGAGGCCTTTGTGCTGGCGGCCCAAGAGGTGCCCGGCATCACCCTGCTGGTGGCCGGCACCGGCGAGCCCGGCTATGAAGCCCAGCTCAAGGCCCTGGCCCCACCCAACGTGGTGAAGTTCTTGGGCAAGGCCGATGCCATGGCTTTCTTTCAGCAGATCGATGTGTGCATTGCACCCTCGCAATGGAACGACCCCCTGCCAGGCGTGGTTTATGAATCCATCAGCCAGGGTGTGCCGGTGATTGGTGCCAAACGGGGCGGCATCCCGGAGATCATCCAGGAAGGCATCAACGGCATGCTGTTCGAACCCACACAGCCCGCGGCACTGACGGCAGCCATCGTGCAGGCGGCGCGCCAACCAGCCAGCATCGAAGCCATGCAACCCAGGGCGCGCGCTTCCGTGAAGCGGTTCCTGGATTTTTCTCAGATGTTGAGCGAGCACGAACAACTGTTTGAGGAGGCCCGACATGCATAGCACCTTGTCCACGCCCACAGCTGCCCTGAACCCGGGCTCGCCAAGCACGACCGCCCCGACGCAGCTGGAAAAGCTGATCTTCTGGGGCCTGTGCATTTACATGACCACGCTGGCGCTGGAGGGGCCGCTGCGTTTCGTGCTGTCTCACCTGAAGATCGCCACGCTGCTTTACGCCCGAGACCTGATCTCAGCGACCGTCATCCTGGCCAGCATGGTGGTGGCTCGAGCCCATTTCCAGCGCCAGAGAAATCAACTGCTGCTGCTGACCTACCTGCTCATCACCTCGTTCTTCGCCACGGTGCTGCTGGACAACGGGATCTTCTCGGGCCTGTTCGCGATCAAAATTTTCGGCACGTTCCTGTTTGGCATCGCAGCCTACACGGCGGTGCTGACGCACCCCAAACAGTTCAAGCTCGCTTTGATGCTGATGTTCGGCGTCACCTTGACGGGTGTTGTGATCAACCGATTTTATGGCGCCTTCCCGTGGGAGGGCGGGCTGTTCGAAAGTGCGTTTGGCACCTCCGAAATCAGCCGTGTATGGTGGATCAGCGGGGGCGAGCGCCGACTGGCCGGCTTCACCCGAGCCTCACCCCTGGCTGCGGGGATCATTGCCATCACTGGTGGGGCCATGCTCATCACCGCCAAGAACTACTGGGTGCGCCTGTTGCTGTTCGTCGCGGGGATTGCCGGTATTTACCTGACCACCAGCAAGGGTCTGATCATTGCCTACATGGCCGTGGCAGCGATCTCGGCCTTCCCTATGCAGTCCAAGCTGCGCAGCATGTCCGGTGTTTTTTTCGCCATAGCCTTTTTCATTCTTGGCATCCTGGCCCCGCTGATCTCCTGGATCACCAATCCAGGCATTGCCTTCCAGCGCTCCAGCCCTCGCATCTTGTCCTCATTTGCCGACCGTATCAGCAATTCCTGGCCAGACACCATCAATGGTTTCACTCACTGGTACAACTGGTTGGTCGGGCAAGGACTGGGTGGCATCGGCCTGCCCGCCTTGTTCTCCGGCAAAGTGTCGCGAATGTCAGTGGTCGATAACCTGCACCTCTTCCTGATGGCTAATTTTGGCCTCATCGGAACAACACTGTTCGTGCTGTTCTTCGTCAGGATCATGCGCAATGCAGACAGCCACCGTGACGCATCGCGAGCGGCCTTCGCCGTGGGCATCATCGCACTGGGTTACGGCATCGTGTCCAACATCGCCGACGACGCCTTTTCACCGATTGCCATCGGCATTGCATGGGGCCTGATGTCGCAACCCAAAGAAATGCACAAGGCAACTGTCTAGACATGCAAAGCCGGTTTTCCCCTCTCGACGCACTCAGGGCGATCGCTGCCATCCTGGTGGTCTGGCAGCATTTCGCCGAAACCTTCATCAAGATTCCAGGCGTGGCCTCGCAAGGCACGGCCTTGCACGACATGGCATGGCAGGTGGACTTCGGGCGCATTGGCGTGGTCTGCTTCTTCCTGATCAGTGGCTTCATCATCCCCAGCAGCTTGAAGCCAGGCGACGACCAGGCCATCAAAGGCTTCGCCATCAAGCGCCTGCTGCGCCTGTACCCAGCCTATTGGCTGTCCATCGCCGTGGCCATCCTGGTCCATGGCCTGGTGCTTGACCAGGTCCATGGCGCCAGCACGGTGCTGGCCAATGCCACCATGCTGCAAACCTTCTTTGGTGAGCCGCACATCCTGGGCTTGTACTGGACATTGCAGATCGAGCTGGTTTTTTACATCAGTTGCGCCCTGCTGTTCATGACTGGCGTGCTGCACCAGCCCCGGACCCTGTTCCTGGCCTGTGTCGGTTTTCTGATGTTGTTTGGCGTGTCGCAACTGCTGTTCAAGAAAGTCCCGGCATGGATGCCTCCGAAGGAGCTGGCCTACGCGCCTTTCCTGATCAGCATCATGTTTGTGGGCGCCCTGTACCGCAAAGCTTTTGATGCGCACTGGAAGAATCGCGCCATCAACACCCTGGCCATCGTGGGCACCCTGCTGAGCTTCGGCATTCCCGCGCTGGTGCTGGCGGCATATTGGCTCGCTGACCTGAAGCTGACGGACTCACCACTTCGCTTTGGTTACTCCCATCTGCTGGGTCTGCTGATATTCGGGCTGGGCCTGCTGTACCTGCGCCGCCCGCCTGGTGTGCTGGTCTGGATTGGCAAGATCAGCTATTCCGTCTACCTGTTCCATCCCATCGCCATGACCCTGGTGGCATCGGCCTGCATCCACTACCAGATCACAGGCTGGCACATGAGCCTTTACATGCTGGGGGGATCGCTGCTGTGCCTGCTGATGGCCCAGCTCAGCTACAAGCTGGTGGAGGAGCCTTTCAATCAATGGGGCCACCGGCTCAGCAGTCCAGCCAAACCATGAGCAGCGCCAAACCCGCCCACTGGCGGTCGATCCAGATCATGCGTGGAATTGCCCGGGGGCTCCTCCTTCAATAACCAAAGTGATAAGTTGGCTTGGCATAAAAAATTTCGCAAGCCCCACGACCACCTACTTCGGTAGTCGGCGGCGCCTTGATTGATGGGGCACTTCATCAACCAAGCGGCTTGCACCAAGGACGAAAGCTGCTGCGCGCCTGACACCACCAACACCGCAGCGTCAGCGACCAACCGTCACGAACAATGGGCCGTCCTGCTCGGTCAACCTGACACTGTCGGCCTTGCCTTGCCAAGGCTTGCCATCCCACCACAGCCCCTTCTTAACTTTAACTGCTTTGGGCAAGGACACCACCGCCGTCCGATCCGGGGTATCGACCCACACGGCATAAGTCTGGTCGGTGGGCGAGTCCCAGCGCAACACGTGCAGGCCCGGCGGCACGTCGGGGGCCGGGCCTTTGAAGACCCTGCCTGTCTGCGCCGTGAGCAAACTCCGCAAGCCCGTCATGGCGGGTTTGTCGGCACCATCGCGCGTCAACAAGCCAAAGTTGTGCTCGCGGTTGCGGGGGTCGTCACCATCGTCGGTCATGTCGTAGATGGTGTGCAAAGGGATATCCAGGGCCAATTGGGTCAGCACCTTGCGCAGCACCAGGATGCCTTGCTGACGCAGTGCCCGGGGGTCATGCCCATGGCCGAACTCCTTGGCATCAATGTCGCCAAATGATGAGTACCCCCACTCGGTGTCCCACAGTGGGGCTTGCACGCCGTGGGCCTGCAGCACCTGCTGAAGGGGCGCCACGAAAGTCGCGAAGCTCTCGGGGCCCTCCTTGCGGTAGGGGTGCAGGCTGACGGCACTGACCCCGGCCAGCTTGCCCGACTCCGCCATCCTCAGCAGGTAACCCTCATCGGTGTTGGCCAGCCCGGCGGACACCACCACGGCGGCAGGCTGGACCTCGCGGATGGCCTTCATGGCTTCGGACAACAAGGTGGCATAGGCCACAGGATCGGGCTTGGGCCAGTAGTGCGCCAAGTTGGGCTCATTCCAGATCTCGAAGCCCAGCGTGCTCTTGCCTTTGAGGTGCCGGGCAGCCTGGCGCGCAAACTCTGCAAACGCCGCCCGATCCCGCTCCGTCAAAGGCGCCTTGCCGCCATGCTCAGGGTGACCATAGTCCAGGATCCACAAAGCCGACATCCCCCGCTTGCTCAACTCCGAAGCCAGCTTCTCGTAACGGTCAAAGTTGAACTTGCCACCAGACTCGACCTTGTCCCAATAGACATCGGTCCGAATGACGGTGATGCCCGCAGAGCGCGCCTTGTCCAATTGATGAAACTCCAACGGGCGATGCAGCGCCACCGCCAGGCGCCCCACATAACTGGGCGCGAAGGTTTGCCCCGACAAGGGCCCATCCAATTTGAGCTGGTAAGCCACGTCATTGCTGGGCAGGTAGGTGAGGTTGTCGACCTCCACGATGCCGGGCGGCTGCAACAAGCCCATGTCACCCACCAGCACGGACAAGGCCTTGATGGGCGGATGAAGCACGCCATCAGCGGCCCCACCCCAGAAAGCGCGGCTTTTGCCCACCCCGACCTGCACCCTTTGCCAAGCTTGCCCGGACGGGTTTTCAAGGCTTCGGGCCCTGGCCTTGAACTGATGGTTCTGCCCGGTGGCATCCACCACGCGCAGGCTCGTCTGCGCGTGGCCATCCAGGTTGCGGATGTCAAAGGCGATCGCTGGCCGCTCTGAGGGACCCACGGCCATCGGCGCCTTCAAACGCAAGCTCATGGCCACATATCGCCCACAGGCTTTGCCCGAGGCGGCCTTGGGTTTGGCGGCACCACAGCCGAGGTCATAGTGCAACCTGGCCACCTTGCTGCGCGCGCCCACTTTGGCTTGGCTCATGGACGCGGCTGCCCCCGGAAACTCGCGCCCCAGGCTGGCCTCCCAGGCCGGGCCGGACTCCGCCACCAAGGGAACACCCTTGACTGGCTCTGCCGCCATGCAAACCACACCCGACATCAACAGCGGTATCCAAAAACACTTCATGGCCAAACCTCCTTAGTCCCCCCTGTTCACGGGGGGCCACTTGATCCTATTGCAGACAACTACTCACAGACCAAATGAAATTAAGACATTACGATCACCCCCCAGGCGGTATCACGGCATGCTGTAACGCTCTGTATCCCCCCCTCAAAGTGTGAAAAGTGCAATAGCCTGCGTCGGGCTTGGCAACATAAGCTTGCTTCACATTGATTAAACGAGTTCGACGTTGTCGCAGAGCACATGAAAACGCAATCGCAGAATGATTTGATGGGTAAGTTTGGTTTGGTGGCATGGGCCTGTGTGGCAGCCATCGGGCTGGCAGGTTGCGGCGGCGGTGGCGGCGGCTCGACAGCAGCACCCGGCAGCACCACCGGTGGCTCGGCCACCACCGAATCGGTGGTCACATCGGGTGGGTCCACATCCAACAACAACACCAGCTCGGGAGGCAGCGGAAGCGGCACTTCAGGCACCACACAGCCCACCGCTCCAGCACCACCAGTGGTGGTGACCGACGCCGTTGACATGGCAGCGTCCTGGGTGCCCACGGCCTCCAACATCATTGCCACCTTTGACACCGACACGGACAAAGCTGCCAATTGGACCTTCTACCCCGGCTCAGAGTTCCCTGGCGCCAACGGTGGGCTCGCAGAAATCACCAATGGCGTGGCAGGCACCAAAGCAGTCTCCTTGCAATATGACCTGGGTTGCGGCACCCCCACCTACGGGTTGGCCAATACCTCCTGCGGCCGCTATGTCTCGGCCAGCTTGCGCCTGCCCCAGACGATCGAGGTGGGCGTGAACGACCAGCCCACCATCTCCCTGGACCTGCGCAATCTGCAAGGCGTGGCCCGGCCCAGTCTTCGCGTGGTTGATGGCAGTGGCCAGACATTGCAGTTCCCCATCCCGCTGAGAACCCTTGAACAAGCCAGCGGCACCGCATGGCGCTCGGTGCAGATCCCAGTGGGCCGCAGTTCGGTTTTCTGGGAGGGCACGAACGACGGCATTTTCCGCGGCCCCCTGAAGTCAGTCTCGGTGCTGTCGGGTGACCTGCCCATGTCCTACCCCGCGGGCTCGCTGGACATCGACAACGTCGCCTTGCTCAAATCGCCTGACAACACGTTTGAACTCAAATCCAACGTGCCCCTGTCCAACATCGCCTTTCCGCCCACCTATGTCGGCCGTGTCGGGGTCACCATCCAGAGCTACACCCTGGCCGCACTGGACAAGCTCAAAGCGGCCGGCATCACCATGGTGCGCAAGGATTTGCACTGGGATGGCGTGGAAAAGGATGGCGTTTTCTCTTTCGCCCGCTACGACGCCCTGACCGCTGCGCTGACGCAACGCGACATGTCGGTCTTGTGGATCCTGAACTATGGCCATCCCGACCACGGCGGCGCGGCCCCCCTGACCAGCGCCGACCAGAGCGCCTTCGCCGAGTTTGCCCGCCGGGCGGCGCTGCAGTACAAAAACCAGAAGGTGGTGGGCTACGAAATCTGGAACGAGCCCAACAAGGAAAAACGCTGGCCTTCGCCTGATCCGGTGGCTTTTGCCAACCTGCTGGACAAGGCCGCCCGGGCCATCCACCTGGCAGTCCCTACCGCCAAGGTCGCGTCAGGTGGCATTGCTGACCTGGACACCACCTACCTGCTGAGGATGCTCAACACCGGCAAGCTCACTGGTGTTGACGCCGTCGGCGTTCACCCCTACCGCAAGACGGCGCCTGAAACCTATGCCGCCGACGCCACCCCCCTGCAGAACCTGGTCAACAGCAAAGGCACGGCCGCCGTGCTGTGGGACACCGAATGGGGCTACTCCTCGTTCGAAGACATTGACGCCGCGGTTTATGGCAATGGCCGGGATCCACGCGCCCTGCGTCGGCAAGGCATCCTGGTGCTGCGCAAGGTGCTGACTCAAATTGCCCTGAACAGCCCGGTCAGCGTTCTGTACAACCTGCTCGATGATGGCAGCAGCCCCACCGACCGCGAACACAACTTTGGCCTGCTGACCGCCTCGGGCGCCGACAAACCAGCCATGGTGGGCCTGCGCAACCTGTACGGTGCTCAAAATGGGCGGGTGCTCAAGGGCTTCATCCCCGACGTGCCCCCAGGCCTGCACGTGCTGCGCTGGGATGGTGCCTCGGACCGCGCCTTCGCCCTGTGGTCAGACACGAACGCCAGCAAGATCACGGTGCAATTGCCCGCCACCATCAGAACAGTGACACGTTGGGACGGCACCACCGTTCAACCCACGGTGACCAGCACTGGCCGCCACGTGGTGATGCGCGAAGCCGATGGCCCGCTGTTCGTGACCATGGCCAAGTGACCATGACCAAATAAAGGCTCAATAGCCGAAGTCAGCCGCCGACTGCCTGACCAGCGCGGCCATCTGGGTTTTGAAGTTCTCGGTTGAGAACAACTCGGCATTGGTGCGGCACGCATCCGCCGAGAACTCACCGGCATGGCGTTCAAACTGCTGAACGGCATCCGCGATGGCCTGAGGGGTTTGTTCGTGAAAGAAGATCCCTGTGGGTGCGCTGCCCAGCCCCAGGCCGCGCACGGTTTCCAGCACCCCACCCCGGCCAAAGGCAATGACCGGCGTGCCACAGGCCTGGGCCTCCACCGGGGTGATGCCAAAGTCTTCTTCAGCGGCGAACACAAAGGCCTTGGCCGTTTGCATGAGTTGCTTGAGCGTGGCAAAGGGCTGATGCCCCATGACCTCGACATTGGGCCCGGCGATGGCCTTGATGCGCTCCAGCTCAGGCCCATCGCCCACCACCACCAGCCGCTTGCCGGGCATGAGCGAAAACGCTTCCACGATGGTGGGGATCATCTTGTAGGGCACCAGCCTGGAGGCGGTGACGTAGAAGTCTTCCTTGTCGCGGCACAAGGTGAATCCGGCCGTGTCCACCGGCGGATAGATGACCTGGGCTTCACAGCCATACACTTTTTTGATGCGCCGCTTGATGAAGCGCGAGTTGGCCACCATCACATCGACACCGCAGGCGGTGCGGTGGTCCCACATTCGGATGTAATGCAAAAGCGAGCGGGCCAGGAACGATTTGAAGCCCTTCTCCAGCTTGCTTTCGCGCAAATACTGGTGTTGCAAGTCCCAGGCGTAGCGCACGGGCGAATGCACGTAGCTGACATGCAGCTGGTTGCCCGAGGTGAGCACCCCCTTGGCCACGGCATAGCTGGATGACACGATGAGGTCGTAGCCCGACAGGTCAAGCTGCTCGATGGCCAGGGGCATCAAAGGCAGGTAGCTGCGGTATTTGGTGCGCGCAAACGGCAACTTCTGGACGAAGCTGGTGGTGACCGGGCGCCCCTTCAGAAAGGCCCGTTGGTCGTCTGGCAGGAAATCAACCAGCGTGAACACATCTACATCGGGCCAGATGTTGATCAGTTGCTCCAGCACCTTTTCCGCGCCCGCGTAGACCACCAGCCAGTCGTGCACCACCGCAACCTTGAGTTTGCGGTTGGCCAAAGGGTTGATCACTGGGGGGTAGGAAGTGGCTTCTCGCACAGCAACTTGAATACTCATGGGTGTGTAGGTACCTGTTCTGGCAACGCCTGGAGCAATGAACGTGCAGCTCGGGGCCAGGTCCACAGCTGACTGCGTTGTTGGGCTAGCACTTTAAGCTGAACTCGGGCTGGCTCGCTGCCCATGACCTGGTGGAGTGCATCCAGGAACGAGGATGGGTCAACGGGGTCGAAGTACACCGCCGCCGGGCCGCAAACCTCAGGGATGGAGGCGGCGTTGGAGGCCACGACCGGGCAGCCCCGGGCCATGGCTTCCAGGGGCGGGATGCCAAATCCCTCGTAGAGCGATGGAAAAACGAAGCAGGCGGCCTGCATGTACAGGCTGGCCAGCTCCGCATCAGAGACATAACCCACGTGTTTGACAAAAGGCGGCAAAGCCGCCCCTTTGGCCGCAAACACGGCAGGGTTGGTGCCGCCTGCCACCACCACGTCGAAACCAGGATCGCCCAGTGGAGCCAGGGCCTGGGCCACGAAGGCAAAGTTCTTGTTGGCCTGGGCGCTGCTGACGGCCAGCACGAAGGGGCGCTTGAGCAGGTCGGCTTTGGTCAGGATGCCGTCATCAGGCAAGACACGAAGCACGTGCTCGCCGCCCTCGGGCAGCACCGCGATGGATTCGGCCGCAATGTGAAGGTGGCGGGCCAGCTCTTGCCTGGAGAACTCGGAAACCGTGAGGATGCGCGCGCCACGCCATGCCAGCAGACGGTGCATGCATTTGTAGACCAACCGAAAGGCCATGCCGTAAGCCTGTGGCACAGAAAACACGGCCGCGTCGTGGATGACCACGGCCTGGTGGCGTTTGCAGACGGGCCCGGTGTTGCACAGGTTGACCAGCAGGCGTCGCCCGGCAAACCAGGGCAACTCGATCTGCTCCCAGGCGTAGCCTTGAAAGCGCCCGACCTCGATGAGCTGGATGTGATTGAACGAGACCTTGGCCTGGGTGCCCCTGGGAACCGCCAGGAAAAGGGGCCCCAGCTTGATTTCTCCTGACGAAATCAGGCCATCCAGTGCCCTCAGTGTTTCGATGGCAAAGCGCTCAACCCCCGTGACCGGGCGCTGCAAAAAACGGCCATTGAAAATGATGGACGAACCAAACGCCAACCTGAACCCCTTGTGTGCTTAGCCGACTAGTGTAAGCACTGACTGGGGTTCTTGGCTCAGGCATCCAGTCTGATCACCTTGCCAATCGAGGGGACGCCCTCGGAATCGAACACAAAGAGGTAGTAATAGCCCGGTGGGGCGGTGTTTCTGCTGTCCGGACTGCTGACCGACAGGATGCCGCCAGGCTTGCTGGCAAAGTTCAAACCGATGAAGCGTTGTTCATACACCTGGGCATGGGTGGCTGACCCCAGTTGCACCAGGTGCACCTTGGAGACGGCTGTGGTGCCCTGCACATGGACATCGAAGGCCGTCCCCCACTTCACCACCGTTGGCGCCTGGTCGATCTTGGGGCGCTCGGCGAACTGCCCCGAGCCATCGCGCTTGAACAGGTAAGGCGGGTAGTACACCTCCACATCCAGGTTGTTGCTGGCCTTGGCAGCCCCCGCGCCACCAGCCCCGGTGAGCACTGTGGCGTCTTGCATCAGCAGGGCGACCGAGTGATACAGCCGGTCTTTGCCGGCCACGGCAGCACTGTTCCAGCGCCCCGTTTTCGGATCCCAGATCTCGGCCAGGCGATTGGCCAGGATGTGCGAGCTGGCATCGTCGTTCTTCAAGCCGCCACCACTGACAAACACCTGCCCATCGGCCAGGACGGTGGCCGAAGCGTTGAAGCGGATTGGCGTGTACCAGCCCGTGGTTTTGACCACCGGCTCGGGGCCATTGAGATCGATGTCGTTGGCCACCCCCAGCATGCGCATGGACAACACCTTGCCCGGCGCGTACATCAGGCTGGGCAGGTAGGAATGCCCCCGGAACAACTTGGCCTTGAGTGGCTCGATCTTGCCCTGGCCCTCGATGTCCAGGTAAAAGGTGTTGCCCAAGCGCGAGACGTTGAAGATCTTGCCATTGGGCGCCAGCCACAGGCGGGGGTAGTTCCAGTTGGGCTCGCCATAGGCTTCGTTCTTGTCCGCCCCTGGCAAAGTGCGCCAGCCGGTTTTCGGGTTGTAGATCTCGGGGATCGGGGCGTAGTGGGTGGGATCCAGCTTGCCTCCCACCACCAGCACTTCGCCACTGGCCATGGTGGCCACGGTGGGGTACCAGCGCGGACGCTGCATGGTGCGCCCGGAAGACTTCAGCACGGTCTTGTTGAAATCAAAGTAGTTGATGTCGGCCGACGACCAGTTGCGCTGACCATTGACGGTGAGATCGCCGCCCACCAGCAGCACGGCACCATCGGCAGGCACCAACAATTGCCCGCTGCAGAAAATATCGGTGCCCGTCTGGTTGGGCAAGGTCAGGTGGGATTCGGGGCCAAATCCCTTGGTGGGATCCCAGATGTCGTAAATGGTCTGACCGGTCTGCTGTCCTTTGGCGTCGGTGCCATAGCTCATGACGCGCCCATCCGGCAAAGTGATGACTTGCAGTGGGATCAAGGGCCAACCCACCACCGGGCCGAACTTGCCGCGCACATGGTACTGGTCGGGGCTGACCGCGCGCTGCCGCAGATGCCACCAGCTGGTGGCACCCAAGACCGCCACCGCTGTCAGGATCAAAATCCCTTTCAATGCAGTTCGCCAAACACGCGCCATGTTACAAAAACCCCAAAAATTACAACCAAGTCACAACCATGCCGCATGGTGACTCAGGTTGAGGTGCCGCGTCTTTGAGGTAAGTCACACCGTGACCGTAAAACCCCTAATCAAGGGGGCAATAAATGCGCGAATGGGCCGCATTCAAAGTTTCAGCTTGATGAAAACGAACTCGGGGATGGTTTTGATGATCAACATGATGAGTTGCCAAAAGCCCGGGGTGTAGACAATCCGGCGGCCCTTGTCGATGGCCTGGCTGATGTCTTTGGCCACCTGCTCGGGCTTGGCCCAAAGTGGGCCTTTGGGCAGGTGCGCGGTCATGGGCGTGTCCACAAATCCGGGTTTGACGGTGACCACATGGACACCCTTTTTGGCCAGGCGCTGGCGCAGGCCGGAGGTGAAGGCCGACACCATGGCCTTGGCGCTGCCATAAACGTAGTTGCTTTGGCGGCCCCGATCCCCCGCCACGGATGAGATGACGGCGATGGCGCCACGCCCTTGCTGCTCCAACTGGTTGGCCACCAGGGTCAACAGCGCCACGACCGACAAGCCGTTGGTGCCGATTTCGGCCAGGGCGTAGGGCACGTCGTGCTGGGCGCGGTCTTGATCGGTGAGGGTGCCGTGGGCAATCAGCACGGTGTCGAGCCCACCCAGCGTTTGGGTGGCTTCGGCCAGCAAAGCGGCGTGCTGATCGTGCTGGTTGGCATCGAACACGCGGGTGCCCACTTTGGTGGCGCCCCGGGTTTGCAGGTCAGCGGCCAGGGATTGCAGTTGCTGCGCGTTGCGGGCCGCCAGGAAAAGGTGGTCGCCCTGTTGGGCCCAGAGTCGGGCGCAGGCTTCGGCCATGGCCGAGGTGGCCCCAACGATCAGGATCTTTTTCATGTGGACTCCATGACCCGGCGCCAGAAACCTGACGAGAAACGCGGATCGACAAATGGGGAAAAGGCTGGCCACTGCGGGTGGCCGGACTTGAAAATCTGCGCGCCCATGCGGCCATCCTTGGCCGGGTACAAGCGGCCACCGGCAGCCTGCACGATGCCATCCAACTGGGCGAACAAGCGGTGCAGGCGCTCACCCTGGTTGGGGAAATCAAGTGCCAGCGTGGTGCCCGGCATGGGGAAGGACAGCAGCCCCCGCGATGGCGGCGCGCCAAATTGCTTGAGCACCGCCAGGAAGGAGCCCATGCCGCTGTCCACGATGGTTTGCAGCAGTTGCCGGGTGGCGGGCAGGGCTTGCTCGGGCGGGACCACGCATTGGTACTGGTAGAAGCCTTTGGGGCCGTAAATGCGGTTCCACTCCAGCAGGGCATCCAGCGGGTAGAAGAAAGGGCGGTAGTGCTGCAGGGCTTGCACCCGGTCGCCTTGCTGGCGGTTGAAGTAGGCCAGGTTGAAGGCCTTGAGCGACAAGTTGTTGATCAAGGACAGCGGCGGCGTGAAGGGCACGCGGCGGCTGCTTGCTTCGACCGGGTTGGGCAGCTTGGCGGCCAGCGCCGGGTTCATGACCGCGGGCGCGTGGTTGGCCCGGTTGAACAGGCCACGGCCCAGGCGCTTGCCCGCGAAGGCGCAGTCGATCCACGAAACGGTGTATTCGTAATCGGCCTCGGAGGCCTGGCTGAGCTCAAAAAACTCTTCAAGGCTGCGAAACCGGATGCTTTCGGTTTGCAGGTAGGGATTGGCGATGCGGCGCAGCTGGATTTGCGCCCAGGTGATCATGCCGGTCAGGCCCAGGCCGCCCACGGTGGCGGCGAACCACTCGGCATGCTGCGTGGGTGAGCAAACGCGGCGGCTGCCATCCGAGCGCAGCAATTCAAACTGGGTGACGTGGTTGCCGAAGGAGCCCACCAGGTGGTGGTTCTTGCCATGCACATCGTTGGCGATGGCGCCGCCCACGGTGACGAACTGGGTGCCAGGCGTGACCGGCAGGAACCAGCCCTGCGGCACGATCAGGCGCAGGATCTCTGACAGCAACACGCCGGCTTCGCAGGTGATCAGGCCGGTGGCCTGGTCAAACTCGATGAAGCGGTCCAGCTGGCGGCCCAGCACCAGGGCGCCGCCCGGGTTCAGGTTGCTGTCGCCGTAGCTGCGGCCATTGCCGTGGGGTAACACGGTGGCCGCACCGTCGGCCGGTAAAGGAAGGCTGGCATGGCGGCTGGGCATGCCCAGCACCTGCTGATCCGGACGAAAGACCCTGCCCCACGAGGTGACCGCCTGGCTTGCCATGACTTGGCTCGTCAGACGGCCAGCCACAGCACCGCTGCGGCGGCCACGCCGGTGAGCAGGCTGATGCGGTCTTTCAGGGCGAAGACGAGGGGGTCGTCGTGCATGTGGCCCCGGTGGGTTTGCATCCACACCCGGCTGACCCAATACAGCATGATCGGGCACAGCAGCCACACCATCCTGGGGTGGCTGTACAGCACGGCAATGTCGGGCGAGTTGACGTACAAGGCCAGCACCAGGATGCTGATGTAGCCAGAAGAGCCGCCCAGGCTTTGCAGCAAGCCCAGGTCTTCCACCTGGTAGCCGCGCCCGCTGGCCTTGAGCTGCCCTTGCTTGCGCATGGCGTGCAGCTCGGCATAGCGCTTGACGATGGCCAGGCTGAGGAAGATGAAGATGGCAAACAACAGCAGCCAGAACGACAGCGGGATGTCGGTGGCCGCCGCGCCTGCCACGATGCGCACGGTGTACAGGCCAGCCAGGGTCAGGACGTCGATCATGACCAGGCGCTTGAGGCCGAAGGAATAGGCCAGCGTCACCAGGTAATAAGCCCCCAGCACCGCCAGGAACTTGAGGGGCAAGGTCAAGGCCAGCGCCAGCGAGATCAACAACAGCGCTGGCGCCGCCACCAGCCCAAACAGCAGGCTGAGCGTGCCAGCCGCGAAGGGGCGCTTGCACTTGCGGGGGTGCTGGCGATCAGCCTCCAGGTCGAGCATGTCGTTGAGCAGGTAGACCGACGAGGCGCACAGGCTGAACGCCGCGAACGCCACCAGGCCGTCGATCAGGGTGGGCATGTCCTGCAAACGATGCGCCGCCGCCAGGGGCACGAAGATGAGGGCATTTTTGGCCCATTGGTGAATGCGCAAGGCTTTCAACGCCACCCTGACGCCGGACTTGGGCGGCTGGAACACCTCACTGACCTGGGTGCAGGCCCGCGCGCTGGCCTCCAATCCGGGTTTGGCATTGACCACGATGGCAGCACGCGCGTGCTGCCAGACCTTCAGATCAACCCGGTGGTTGCCGCAGTAGTCAAACCCCCGCTCGCCAAAGCGTTGCACCAGTTGTTGGGCCTTGTTGCTGCCCGACAGATTGGTGTGGCCGTCGCTGGCCAGCACGCCATCGAAAAAACCGACGTGCTGGGCCACGGCCTGCGCCATGCGCTGGTCTGAGGCCGTGCACAGCCAGATCTGGCGGCCCTGGCTTTTTTGCACTTTGAGCCAGGCCACGAAAGATTCGGAATATGGCAAGGCGGCGCCATTGATCTGCACTCGCCGGGCGATCTCGGCCTTGAACTTGGCCTTGCCGCCCAGCAACCACAGCGGCACCAGGAAGAGGTACAGCGGGTTCTGCTTGACGAGCAGCAAGAAGGATTCGAGCAACAAATCGCTGTGGATGAGCGTGCCATCGAGGTCCACGCACAGCGGGATTGATTTGGTTTCTGACATGAAGTCCTTTGACCTTTTACCTTTTGTCTCGCAAAGCCCAGACGCAGCCCCAGCCAATGAGCACCGCCAACCACAGCGTGAGCAGGCGACACACCAGCGTCAGAAGGATGGCTTCGGGCAGCTGATAGCCGTGCGCATGCAGGAGGCCGGTCATGACCAGCTCAGTGCTGCCCAAACCACCTGGCAGGAAGGACAGTGCGCCCACGATGATGGCAATCGCATAGATGCCCATGGCCGAGGGCAGCGACAAGGGCGCGGTGGAGATGACATCGCCCACCAGCTTGAGCCCCACGGCTTCGGCCCCCCAGGCCACCAGGCCCAGGGACAGGCCCATGAACAAGATGCCCGGCTTGAGGAACTGGCTGGCGCTGCCGAGCATGGTGACCAGGGACTGTGCGGCCTTGAACAGCCTGCTGTCAGCTCGTGGGTGGCTGGCCATGCGCTGTGCCACCCAGGGCCAGGGCGTGAACGCCAGCATCGCCATCAGGCCGACCACCAGGCCCACGGCCACCCACAGCACTTGTCGGTAAGCCTGCAACTCGGCCAGGACGGCCATGGCCAGCAGGATCATGACCAGCAGGTCGAGCAGGCGCTCCACAAAAAATCCGGCCATGAGGCCGGACACCGGGATGCCCAAAGGCTGGTAATAGCGGGCCCGCACCATCTCGCCCAATTTACCCGGCGACAGGGTGAAGGCAAAGCCGGACATGAAGGTGAGCGAGACGAAACCCCAGGGCAGCGCATGCCCGAGTCGGTTCAGGTACATCTTCCAGCGCACCACGCGCAGGGCATAGTTGAGCAAGGACAAGGCCGTGGCCGCCAACACAGCGGGCCAACCCGCGATCAAGGGGGCCAGGCTGATTTTGGACAAATCACGGTGGAATCCGACCACGCACCAAACTGCAAACCCGATGATGAGCCCGTAGGTCAGGAGGTTGCGCCACAAGCTGTTGGGTGAGCTTGCGGGAGGGCGTGGAACGGAGGACAGCATGGCCGGGATTATGCCGAGCGCCATGCGGCGTTAGAAATAATCCGCATCCTTCAAACGTGGGGCCTGCGCATCTTTGGCCGCCAGATTGGGCTGCAAGCCGCCCAGGGGCCAATCAATGCCGATGTCGGGATCGTTCCAGACAATGGCCCGCTCGCAGTCCTTGGCGTAAACATCAGTGGTTTTGTACAAGAAATGCGTGTCGTCGGTCAGGGCCACAAAGCCATGGGCAAAGCCCTCCGGCACCCACAACTGACGGTTGTTTTGCGGAGACAGTTCAACACCGGCCCATTGGCCGAAGGTGGGTGAGCCACGGCGGATGTCCACCGCCACATCGAACGCGGCACCCTGCACCACCCGCACCAGCTTGCCTTGCGCACTGGGTGGCAGTTGGTAATGCAGGCCCCGCAGCACGCCTTTCTTGCTGCAGGAATGGTTGTCTTGCACGAAGGGCCGGGGCGCAGGCAGGCCCAGTTTGGCCAGCTCGGCATTGAAGCGGTGCTGGTTGAAGCTTTCCATGAACCAGCCGCGGTCGTCGCCAAACACGGCGGGCTCGATGATGACGACATCGGGAATGCGCGTGGGGATCAGCTTCATGCTCAGAACACCTGCTCGTTGATGACCTTGAGCAAGTATTGGCCGTAGCCATTCTTGAGCATGGGCTGGGCCAGCTTGTGAACCTGCTCGGCCGTGATCCAGCCCGAGCGGAAGGCGATCTCTTCAGGGCAGGCCACTTTCAGGCCCTGGCGCTTTTCAAGGGTGGCGATGAACTGGCTGGCCTCGAGCAGGCTGTCGTGCGTGCCGGTGTCGAGCCAGGCATAGCCCCGGCCCATGATCTGCACATTGAGCTGACCTTGCTTCAGGTACATGGCGTTGACGTCGGTGATCTCCAGCTCGCCGCGCGGACTGGGCTTGATCTCGGCGGCGATGTCGCAGACCTGCTTGTCGTAGAAGTACAGGCCGGTGACGGCGTAGTTGCTCTTGGGGACCTTGGGCTTTTCTTCGATGCTGAGGGCACGTTTGCTGGCGTCGAAATCGACCACGCCATAGCGTTCAGGATCGTGCACGTGGTAGGCGAAAACGCTGGCACCATCGGGCTGGCCAGCCGCGTCCATCAACAGGCCTTGCAGGTCGTGGCCGTAGTAGATGTTGTCGCCCAGGACCAGGGCACTGGGGTGGTTGCCGACGAAATCGCGGCCCAGGATGAAGGCTTGCGCCAGGCCATCGGGGCTGGGCTGCACGCAATAGCTGAGGTTGACGCCCCACTGGCTGCCATCGCCCAGCAGCGATTGAAAGCGCGGGGTGTCTTGCGGCGTGCTGATGATGAGGATGTCGCGGATACCGGCCAGCAACAAGGTGCTGAGCGGGTAATAGATCATGGGCTTGTCGTAGACCGGCAGCAGTTGCTTGCTGATGGCCAGCGTGGCGGGGTGCAGGCGCGTGCCCGAGCCGCCGGCCAGGATGATGCCTTTGCGTGTGGCGAGAGTCATGATGACGAATTACTTCCCTGTGATTTCGGTGAGCATGCGCTGAACGCCTCGCTGCCAATGGGGCAAGGTCAAGCCCAGCGCTTGCTGCAGCTTGGTGGTGTCCAGGCGCGAATTGAGCGGCCGCTGCGCCGGTGTGGGGTACGAGGCCGTGCCCGTGGATTCGATGGCATCCGGCGCCACCTTGATGGGCTGGCCATTGGCGCGTGCCCACTCGATCACGAAGCGGGCGTAGTCGAACCAGCTGGTTTCGCCTTGGGCCACCAGGTGGTAAAGGCCACTCAGTTCTGGGCGGTTGGCCTGGCGGAAGGCGCGGATGGCGTGCGCGGTGACGTCGGCCACCAGATCAGCCCCGGTGGGTGCGCCGATCTGGTCGTTGATGACCTTGAGCTGATCGCGCTCGGCCGCCAGGCGCAGCATGGTTTTGGCAAAGTTGCCGCCCCGTGCCGCGTACACCCAACTGGTGCGGAAGATGAAGTGGGCGCAGCCGCTTTGCTGGATGAGTTGCTCGCCTTCCAGCTTGGTGCGGCCATAAACGCTCAAGGGCGCGGTCGGGCTCGTCTCGTGGCGGGCGGCCGAGCCGCTGCCATCGAACACGTAGTCGGTGCTGTAGTGAACCAGCAGTGCGCCCAGTTTGGCCGCCTCAAGGGCGATCAAACCAGGGGCGGTGGCGTTGATGGCTCGGGCCAGCTCAGGCTCGCTTTCAGCCTTGTCGACCGCCGTGTGGGCGGCCGCATTGACAACGACATCGGGCTTGACGGCCTGCACGATGGCCGCCACTTGCTCAGGGCAGCTGAAATCAGCCTTGAGGTGTGGCGCGGCCTGCGGGCCGGGGGAATCGAAATCCAGCGCGGTGACCTGCCCCAGGCACGACAGCGACCGCTGCAACTCCCAGCCAACCTGCCCGCCTTTGCCCAGCAAAAGGATTTTCATGGTGCTGCTCAGGCCACGCGGCTTTGGTAGTTGGTGTTGAGCCAATCACGGTAAGCCCCGGAGCGGACAGAGTCAATCCATTCGGTGTTATCCAGGAACCATTGAACGGTTTTATCGATGCCCGAGGTGAAGGTTTCGGCGGGCTGCCAGCCGATCTCACGCTCGATCTTGCTCGGATCGATGGCGTAGCGGCGGTCGTGGCCGGGACGGTCAGTGACGTAGGTGATCTGGTCTTCGTATTGGCCCGTGGCCTTGGGGCGCAGGGCATCGAGCTTGCGGCAGATGGTGGTGACGACGTCGATGTTCTTGACTTCGTTTTTGCCGCCCACGTTGTAGGTTTCACCCAAGCGGCCTTTTTCAAGGACTTGGCAGATGGCCTCGCAGTGGTCGCGCACGAACAGCCAATCCCGCACATTCAAACCATCGCCATACACGGGCAATGGCTTGCCATCAAGCGCGTTGAGGATCATCAGGGGGATGAGCTTCTCGGGAAAGTGGTAGGGCCCGTAGTTATTGCTGCAATTGGTGGTCAGCGTCGGAAAACCATACGTGTGGTGATAAGCGCGCACCAGGTGATCGCTGCCCGCCTTGCTGGCCGAATAGGGGCTGTTGGGCGCGTAGGCCGTGGTTTCGTTGAAGGCAGGATCGGTGTCGCTGAGCGAGCCATAGACCTCGTCGGTGGACACGTGCAGGAAGCGGAAGGCGGCCTTGTCGGCGGCCGGCAAAGCGCCCCAGTATGCACGGGCCTCCTCGATCAGGCAGAAGGTGCCCACCATGTTGGTGTGGATGAACTCGCCCGGCCCGTGGATGGAGCGGTCAACATGGCTTTCGGCCGCGAAATGCAGGATGGCGCGGGGCTGGTGCTGCGCCAACGCGGCGCGCACGGCATCGCGGTCGGCGATGTCGGCCTGGATGAGGGTGGCACGCCCGGCCTCCAGGTGCACTTTGATGGTGAGCGGATTGCCGGCGTAGGTGAGCTTGTCAAAAACAAGGACGGGCTCTGGGGGCAGGCCCAGCTTGGCCAGACGCTCGAACCAATGGTGGACGAAATTGCCACCGATGAATCCGGCTCCGCCTGTGATGAAAATCATGTGAACAACCCAAAGGTTTTTTGGCCAAATTTGTTGGAATTATGCCCAGCGCCCCCTTCACTTGCAGGCCCTACATCTGGGGGGTGTCGGCGTTTACATGCACCGCATTGGTCCACTTGTTGCATGATGCTACCCCATATCAACATGGATCCATTGGCACGAGCAGCAGCATGGCAAAAGCAATGATTTTGGCGGCAGGTCAAGGCACCCGAGTGCGGCCACTGACCAAGCAAACACCCAAGCCCATGGTGCCCATCCTGGGCAAACCAGTTCTTGAATACATCATCGAACACCTGGCGCGTTACGGCGTCAAGGAAATCATGGTGAACGTGGCCTTCAACCACTGGAAAATTGAAAACTACTTTGGCGACGGCCACCGCTGGGGCGTCGAAATTGGTTACTCGCACGAAGGTGCCCGCGAGCATGGCGAGATCGTGCCCAAGCCCTTGGGCTCGGCAGGCGGCATGCGCAACATCCAGGATTTCAGCGGTTTCTTTGACGAGACCACCATCGTGATGTGCGGCGACGCCATCATCGACCTGGACATCAGTGCCGCCCTGTTCGAGCACAAGGTGAAAAAGGCCATGGCCAGCGTGGTGGCCCTGGAGGTGCCCAAGGACCAGGTCAAGAACTACGGCATCGTGGTGACGGACAAGCAAGGCCGCGTCACGTCGTTCCAGGAAAAGCCCAGTCCCGAAGAGGCCAAGTCCAATCTGGCCAGCACCGGCATCTACATTTTTGAACCGCAAATCCTGGAAATGGTGCCGCAGGGCGTGGAGTTCGACATTGGCAGCCAATTGTTCCCACTGCTGGCTGAACGGGAACTGCCCTTCTTTGCGCAAAGTCGTCATTTCAACTGGATCGACATTGGCCGCGTGAGCGATTACTGGTCGGTGTGCCAGCGCGTGTTGCGCGGCGAAATCGCCCAGATGGACATGCCTGGCACCGAAGTGCGCCCCGGCGTGTGGGTCGGTTTGAACACCAAGGTCGACTGGGACACCGTCAAGATCAATGGCCCCGTGTACATCGGCTCGGGCTCGTGCATCGAGCCGGGTGTCACCATCCAGGGGCCCACCTGGATTGGCCATGGTTGCCGTTTGCGCAAGAACAGCACCGTGGTGCGCAGCGTGCTGTTCGAGTACACGCGCCTGAGCGAAGGCGCCACCTTCCACGAAGTGGTGGCTTCGCCCCAATACAGCGTTGACCGCCATGGCAACACCACGTACCAGGGCGACGAATCCACCACCCTGCGCTGGGGCGATGCGCGTGCTTGATTGGCGCCCATGAAAGTGTTGGTCACCGGCGCGGCCGGGTTCATCGGGATGCACACCACCCTGGCCTTGCTGGCCAGGGGCGATGTGGTGGTGGGCATCGACAACCTCAACGACTATTACGATCCGCAGCTCAAGCAAGACCGCCTGGCCGAGATCGCTCGGCAGGCGCCAGGGGCACCTTTCCAGTTCCTGCCGCTGGACATCGCCAATCACGGTGACTTGTTCAGCTTGATGGCCTCGGAACGTTTCGACGCCGTGGTGCACCTGGCGGCCCAAGCGGGTGTGCGCTACTCGCTGACGCACCCTCAGACTTACGTGCAGTCCAACTTGGTGGGTTTTGTGAACATGCTGGAGGCGTGCAGGCACCACCAGATCAAGCACCTGGTGTACGCCAGCAGTTCCAGCGTTTATGGCGGCAATGTGAAAATGCCCTTTGTGGAGACCGATTCGGTCGACCACCCGGTCAGCCTGTACGCCGCCACCAAGAAATCCAACGAGCTGATGGCCCACAGCTACAGCCACCTCTTTGGCTTGCCCACCACCGGCCTGCGCTTCTTCACGGTGTACGGCCCCTGGGGCCGCCCGGACATGGCACCCATGCTGTTTGCCAGCGCCATCCTGGCGGGCAAGCCCATCACGGTGTTCAACCACGGGCAAATGCAGCGCGATTTCACCTTCATCGATGACATCGTGGCAGGTGTACTGGCCACGCTGGACCGCCCGCCTTCGGCCGAGGATGGGTTTGATCGCCAACACCCCTCGCCCGCCACCTCCTGGGCGCCCTACCGGATCTTCAACATCGGGCACAGCCAACCGGTGCCGTTGCTGCAGTTCATTGAAACGCTGGAACAGGCCCTGGGCCGCCCGGCCATCAAGGATCTGCAAGCCATGGCGCCCGGCGATGTGGTGGCCACTTACGCCGACACGCAGGCCCTGTCGGACTGGACAGGCGTGCACCCCACCACGTCCTTGCCTGACGGCGTGGCCAAATTCGTGAATTGGTACCTGGCGTATTTCCCCAAATGAGTGCAGAAAATCCGGTCAATCGGGTTTGCCATGAACGGCAGCCCCCCTCATTCACGGGGGAAAAGGTGACATTTGGCGCCTGACGAGTGGCAAGCTGTCACAACTAGAGACAACCACCCTGTGTCCTGAAAATCCAGACCGGTACGCTTTACCGACGTTAAACGTGACATCGGGAGCGTGTAGTGAAGATTGGAATGATTGGGCGATGGCTGAGCTGCATCGGCATGAGCGCATTGCTGCTGAGCGGCAGTGGTTGCGTGGTCGGTGAGGCCGAGAAAGACTTCCCGAACAATCGGTCCGAAGCCTGGCGCTTCCTGAACCACGCCACCTTTGGCCCGTCCGAGGCCAGTGTGGCCCACCTGAACACCATCGGCTACACAGCTTGGCTGGACGAACAGTTCGCCATGGCGCCCGAGACGACTTACCGGTCGTTCATGGAGCGACGCGATGCCGAACTCAAGGTGGACGAGCCCAGCAACAAAGGCCGGTTCGAGCAGGTGGTGGAAGGTTTTTACACCGGCGCCCTGACCGACCCGGCCCAACTGCGCCAGCGCGTGGTGTTCGCCCTGTCCGAGATCTTCGTGGTCTCGCTCTACAACGTCGAATTGAACATGCGCCCGACCCTGGTGGCAGGCTACATCGACACGCTCAACGCCAACGTCTGGACCGACTACCGCACCTTGCTGGAAGCGGTGACCAAAAGCCCCGCCATGGGCGTGTACCTGACCTACCGTGGCAACCAGAAGGAAGACCCGGCGATCGGCCGGATCCCGGACGAAAACTACGCGCGTGAAGTCATGCAGCTGTTCTCGATCGGCCTGCATGAGCTGAACATGGATGGCACGCCCGTGATGGGATCCAACGGCCAGCCCAAGGTCAGCTACACCAGCGAGGACGTGCAAGGCCTGGCCAAGATCTTCACGGGCTGGAGCTTCTACCGTGGCCCTTCGGTGGCCAGCCAGACCGAGGAGGCCTGCTTCACCGGCAACGTCAGTTGCCTGGATCCGGAGGCCGCCTACCAGCCCATGGTGCCTTACCCGAACTACCATTCGACATCGGCCACCTCCTTCCTCAAGGTCAGTCTGCCGGCACGGTCCAGCCCCAATCTGCAAGCCGACCTGAAGGTAGCGCTGGACACGCTGGCCAGCCACAAGAACGTGGCCCCCTTCTTCAGCCGTCAGTTGATTCAACGCCTGGTCACCAGCAACCCGAGCCCCGCCTACGTGTCGCGCGTGGCCCAGAAGTTCGTGGCCACGAACGGCAACATCAAGGAGGTCGTCAAGGCCATCCTCATGGACGCCGAAGCGCTGGGCTCGCCCTACATCGCCATGAACTCCGACGGCAAGTTGCGCGAACCGGTTTTGCGCCTGACGGCCTTGCTGCGCGCCTTCAACTTTGATGGCCCGGGTTTGAAATCCGGCACCCAGCGGGTCAAGAACGTGGGCATCACCTCCACCAGCGATGCGTCTTTGTCCTTTGGTCAATCGCCCTGGAACTCGCCGTCCGTGTTCAACTTCTTCAGGCCAGGCTACGTGCCGCCGCAAAGCAAGAGCGCCTCCATGGGCATGGTGCTGCCCGAGATGCAGATCACCAGCGAGATCAGCGTGACGGGGTATGTCAACGCAGTGCTGTCAGTGCTCAACAACGGGATTGGCCGGGTGAACAATCAAGCGGGTGTGCGCCTGGTGCTGACCGAGCAACGCTTGCTGGCCAACACCCCCGACGACCTGGTGTCCGACATGTCCAACCGCCTGCTGGGCGGGATCATGAGCCAGACCCTGCGCAAGGACATCACCGCCGCGATCTTGACCATCCCCGTGCCAGCGCTGAACGAGTCCGGCACCAACACCGCCGACATCAACGCCGCGCTGGACAAGCGTGTCAATGCCGCCATCCTGATGACCGCCGTGTCACCAGAGTTTCTGATTCAAAAATGAGCTTGCCGACATGAGCACCAACCAACGTCGATCATTTCTGAAACAAGCCACCGTGCTGGGCGCGGCCGGGCTGACCACGCCATGGGCCTTGAACCTGGCCTCCATGGGCGTGGCTTCGGCCCAGTCGAGCGGCGCCACCGACTACAAGGCCCTGGTGTGCATTTTCCTGGCGGGCGGCAACGATGCCCACAACACCGTGCTGCCCACCGACGCAGCCTCGTGGTACTACTACAGCGTGGCGCGTGATTCCAACGCGGCCACGGTGGCCAATGGCGGCACGCCCATCCCCGGCGCCTTGTCCATCGCCTTGAATCGCTCGGACTTGTTGCCCATCACCGTCCCGGATGCGGGCGGCTTCAACGCCGACCGCAACTTCAAGTCCTTTGCCCTGCACCCGCAACTCAAACGCATCCGCGACATGTACGTGGACCGCAAGGCGGCCGTGATTGCCAACGTGGGTCCGCTGATCGTGCCCACCAACAAGATCGACCTGTTCAGCCTGAGCTTCCCGCTGCCCACCAACCTGATGTCGCACAACGACCAGCAGTCGATGTGGCAGTCGTTCGCGGCGGAAGGGGCGGTCGCGGGCTGGGGCGGCCTGATGATGGACAGCCTGATGTCTCGCAACACTGCGAGCACGTTCTCCAGCATCGGGATCAACAACGGCTCAGTGTGGTTGTCGGGCAAGCAGGTCATGCCCTACCAGCTCAGCACCTCGGGCCTGACCCGCATGGCGGGTGAAGGCAGCACCTACGGCAGCGCGGCCGTTTACCAGGCGGTGCGCAAGATCGCAGCCACCCCCACCAACACCGACGTCCTGGCGCAGGACTACACCAAGACCGTGCAACGGGCCTTGAGCGTGGAAAGCACCTTGCTGAGTTCGCTGCCCGCCGCTGCCCAGGCGCCTTGGGGCACCCCCGGCGCGGCCACCTCCGCCGCCGATCCCCTGCTGAAGTACACCGACCCCAACACCGGCCTGAGCACGCTCAACCCGCTGGCCCAGCAACTGCAAATGGTGGCACGCATGATCGCGGCCCGAGGGGCCACCGGCATTGGCGCCAAACGCCAGGTGTTCATGGTGACGCTGAACGGCTTTGACACCCATGACAGCCTGCTGCTCAGCCACGGCGACCTGATGGCCCGTCTGGACCACGCTGTGGGTTATTTTTATGACACCTTGTCCAGGATGCCGGGTGGCCAGGACATGCGCTCGAACGTGACCTCGTTCACCGCGTCCGACTTCGGGCGCGCCCTGAACAACAATGGCGACGGCACCGACCATGGCTGGGGTGGGCACCACTTCGTCTTTGGCGGCAGCGTGAAGGGTGGCGACATGTATGGCCGCTACCCCGATTTCAGCCCGTTTGACCAAGGCACTTACTTCAGCGCGCACTTGCTGACCAACGGCGTCCTGCTGCCATCCCAGTCCGTGGACCAGGTGGTCTACACCCTGGGCAAGTGGATGGACGTGCCCGAGTCGGCCCTGACCGGCGCGGGCGGCACAGCGGGCATCGCCCCCAACATCGGCAACTTCGACGTGTCAACGCGCAACTTGGGGTTCATGGCGTAAGGAAGAGTCCATGAGACCGGTGGGGTTCTGACAGAATGCCACCCATGTCTCAATCAACCTTCGAGCGTCCATGAAAGTATCAGTTGTTGGCACCGGCTATGTGGGCCTGGTGACGGGGGCTTGTTTGTCCGAGATGGGCAACGATGTGCTGTGCCTGGACGTTGACCCGAACAAGATTCGAATCCTGGAAGAGGGGGGCATCCCCATCCACGAACCGGGCCTGGACCTGGTGGTGGCGCGCAACGTCAAGGCCGGGCGCCTGGCGTTCACCACCGACATTGCCCGCGCCGTGGCGCACGGCACTTTGCAGTTCATCGCGGTGGGCACGCCCCCTGACGAAGACGGCTCGGCCGACCTGCAGTACGTGCTGGCCGCGGCCCGCAATATCGGCCGCCTGATGACCGACTACAAGGTGGTGGTCGACAAGAGCACGGTGCCCGTGGGCACGGCCGACAAGGTGCGAGCCGCCATCGCCGACGAGCTGGCCAAGCGCGGCAGCGACACGCCCTTCGCCGTGGTCTCCAACCCCGAGTTCCTGAAAGAAGGCGCGGCGGTGGAAGACTTCATGCGCCCCGACCGCATCGTGGTGGGCGCCGACGACGAGCAGGCCATCTTGCTGATGCGCGCTTTGTACGCGCCCTTCTCGCGCAACCGCGACAAGGTGCTGGTGATGGATGTGCGCAGCGCCGAACTCACCAAGTACGCCGCCAACGCCATGCTGGCCACCCGCATCAGCTTCATGAACGAGCTGGCCTTACTGGCCGAGAAAATGGGCGCCGACATCGAATCCGTGCGCCAGGGCATCGGCTCTGACCAGCGCATCGGTTTTCACTTTTTGTACGCTGGCTGCGGTTATGGCGGCAGTTGCTTCCCCAAGGACGTCAAGGCGCTGATCAAAACGGCCAGTGGGCAAGGGCAGGACCTGAAGGTGCTGCAGGCCGTGGAAGACGCCAACGATGCGCAGAAGATGGTGCTGGTGGACAAGGTCACCAAGCGCTTCGGGCAAGACCTGAGCGGCAAGCGCTTTGCGTTGTGGGGCCTGGCCTTCAAGCCCAACACCGACGACATGCGCGAAGCGACCAGCCGCGTGGTGCTGGAAGAGCTGTTCAAGCGCGGGGCCACGGTCACCGCTTACGACCCGGTGGCCATGGAAGAAGCCCAGCGCATCTTTGGCCAACACCCCAGCCTGCGCTACGCCGACTCGCCGATGACGGCTTTGCAAGAGGCCGACGCCCTGATCATCGTGACCGAGTGGAAAGAGTTCCGCAGTCCCGACTTTGCGCAGATCAAGGCCAGCCTGAAAACACCCGTCATCTTCGACGGGCGCAACCTCTACGAACCCAACCTGGTCAAGGCTTTTGGCCTGGACTATCTGGCCATTGGGCGGGCTGCTTCGGCAGCGTGATCACAAAGCGGCTGCCCCCGCCTTCGCGGGCTTCGCAGCGCACCTGGCCACCATGCCTTTGGGCGATCTGGCGGACCAGGCTGAGCCCCAGGCCCACACCGCCCGCGTGTTCCGAGTGGCCAGGCAAGCGGTAAAAGGGCTCGAAAATGCGCTCGCATTCTTCGGGTGGCACGCCAGGCCCCCGGTCGCTGACGCTGATCTCGACCATCAAGGGGCCGGTAGACACGTTCAGCAAGATGGGCTCGCGGTCGCCGCCATAGCGTTTGGCGTTTTCCAGCAGATTGCGCACGGCACGGCGCACCAGCCGCTCGTCAAACTTCACAGCCTGGCCCGAGGCCTCGTCGGCCTCCAGCACAGCGCCCACGCGGCGCGCCTCTTCGGCGGCCAGGCCCACCAGGTCCACGGGCTGGCGATCCAGCTCGGACTTGGCATCCAGCCGACTGGCCAGCAGCACCTCTTCCACCAGGGCGTCCAGCTCCTTGATGTCCTGGTTGATTTCCTGGCGCAGGGCCTCGCAGCGCTCGGGCGGCAACTCGGCCATCATGGACACCGCCATCTTCAAGCGCGCCAAGGGCGATCGCAGTTCATGGCTGGCATTGGCCAGCAGATTGCGGTGGGCGCCGATGAGGTCTTCGATGCGCTGGGCGGCCTGGTTGAAGCTTTGCGCCAGATCGGCCACTTCGTCGCGCCCCTCCACCTCCACACGGTGCTGCAACTGGCCCGAACCAAAGGTTTCAACGCCTTGGCGCAGGGCCTTCAGGCGCCGCGTGAGGCGGTTGGCCACCGGCCAGGCGCCAATGGCCACGGCCACGAACAGCAGCAGCAGCGACAGGATCAATGCGGGCGCACCGCTGAGCAGCCAGGGCGGCGGTGCCAGCCAGCCCAATGGGCCGCCAGACCAATGCGGCGGGCCCGCCATACCCGCTGGCGGCGGTGGCGGCGGCCCCTCGGCGCTGGGCGGACCACCGCGCCCCCTCGCCACCAAAGAGGGGCGCAAGATCCACAGGACGCGACCATCGGACAGGTGGATCTCCTGCAGGCGGATCAGGGAGCCACGCTGGCGGAGCAAACGCTCCTGCATCAAGTCTGACGTGGCGATGCGGCGGCCTTGCGGGTTGTCGAGCGCCAGGGGCAGACGCAGGCGCGCGGCCCACTCCAGCAGAGCCTGGGCCTGGTCGGCCTCCGGCTGGTTGACCGGGGGCAGGCTGTTCTCGATGAGCTCTCCCCAGGCGGCAGCGCGTTCGTTCGAGGCGGCCTGGGATTGCAACTCGTTGCGCTCGTGCTCCATGTGGCGCTGCGCCAACCAACCGGTGCCCAGCGTGAACAGCAGCAGGACCGTGACCACGGTCAGGTAGATCCGCAGCGCCAGCGTCTTCATGCGGTTTCGGTGTCAGCGTCCTGCTTCTTGGCGAACACGTAGCCCGCACCACGCACGGTGAGGATGCGCTTGGGCTCTTTGGGGTCGTCTTCGATGGCGGCGCGGATGCGCGAGATGTGCACGTCAATCGAGCGGTCGTAGGCCTCCAGGGGATGGCCTTTGAGCGCGTCCATGATGTGGTCTCGGCTGAGCACGCGGCCCGGGTGCTGGGCCAGCACGGACAGCAGGTCGAACTGGTAGGAGGTCAACTCGCAGGGCGCGCCTGCCAGCCGGGCCTGGCGCAGGCCGGCGTCGATTTCCAGGCGGCCAAAGCGCCACACGTCGTCATCTTGCGCCGCCGGGTTGGTGCGGCGCAAAAGGGCGCGCAGGCGGGCCAGCAACTCGCGCGGCTCGAAGGGCTTGGGCAGGTAGTCGTCGGCCCCGACTTCGAGGCCGACGATGCGGTCGGTGGGCTCGCCCCGGGCGCTGAGCATCAGCAGGGGCAAGGACCGCGTGCGGGACGCCGAGCGCAACTCGCGGCACAGGTCCAGACCGTCGCCATCGGGCAGCATCAGGTCCAGGACCAGGGCATCAACGGCCTGGCGCGCCAGCAACTCACGGCCCGCGCTCAAGGTGGGGGCGCTGGAGACCTGGTAGCCGTGGCTGCGCAGGTAGTCACCCACCATGGCACTCAGGCGCAGGTCGTCGTCGATCAGTAGGATGTGCTCGCTCATGTCCAGCATTGTCGCCCCCTCCAGCCTCAATGCTCAAGCCGAGCGTGCGACTGGCCGTGCGACTTCATCCGGTCGTGGCGCTTTTGCATTTTGGCGACCAGGTCGGCGCGTTGCTCGGGCGTCAGCACCTTGCTGGCATCCAGCGCGAATTGCAGCGTCCGCTTGCTGACGGCATCGTGGTTGGCCAGGCCTTGCTGACGCAGCTTCTCGGCGGTGGCGGCATCCACCTGAGCTTGGCCAAACAGGGCCATGGTCTGCTGACGCAGGCTGTGGCCGGTGTCGCGCAGGGGCTTCAAATCGGCTTCAGCCGATTTGGCCAAGCCCTTGATCTGCGTGCGCTGGGCATCCGTAGCCTTGACCTGGTCCAGCAGGCGATCCAGGTGGCGACCACGCATGGGCAACATGCCAGGCCCACCTTGGTGGTGGCCGCCATGCCCCATGCGGCCATGGCGATGGGGGTGCGCCTCAGCCGGTGCCGACGCACTGGTGGTGGCGGCGACGGGCTCCTGGGCTTGCGCCAGCGAGCTCATGCTGAAGGCCGACACGGCCGAAATCACCAACAAGGCGCTGGCCATGACCATTGGCCTCCAGGTGTCAGCGCGAGTGAGTTTTGCGATCTTGCCCATGGTTTGTTTCCTTTGGCTGGAGATGGCCCTTGCCACCTGTCCATGCCTTCATGGTGCGAGCCCGCAGTAAACGCGGTGTGGCCCGCCCGTAAAGATCTGTGAAAACAACGGGGCCAAGGCCGCACTATTTCCGGGATCCCCAAAAAAGTCGTTACCAGAAAATAGGACAAATCAACAGACAAGGGTGGCCCATGCTCAGTGAATCAGCTCGACGCCTTGAAACCCCCGAACAAGACGCTCGCTCACCCGGCGCCTGGTCGGAGTTCTTCACCCACCACGGTGCCTGGGCACCCGGCATCCGCTTGTTTCGGCGGATCGATTTCAAGACCAAGGCGCTGACGATCTCCCTCGTCTTTGCCATTCCGCTGTTCTGGTTGTCGTGGCAATACTTTGGCGACAAGGCCGCGATGATCGGGTTCTCGGCCAAGGAGCGCATTGGCGTGACCTATGCCCGCCAGGTGATGCCACTGATGAGCGCCTTGCAGCGCCAACGCTCGCTCGCCCTCGCCGAGGCCGCCAACCAAACACCCCCGTCGGGTCTGGCCGCGATTCAGCAAGAGGTGGCCGACAGCCTGAAACGTCTGGACGCCGAGCAACAGGCCGACGGCGCGGCATTGGGCACCGACAAGCCCTACCAGGCCTTCCTGGAAGCCCACCGCCAAGTGGCCTCGGCCTCGGCCGGCTTTGACACGGTCTGGGCCACGCACACCCGCCAGCTGGACCAGCTGATCACCCTGCTGGCCGCCTCCACCGACGGCTCCAACCTGACGCTGGACCCCGACATCGACAGCTACTACCTGATGGACGCGTCGATGTTCCGCCTGCCCTTGCTGAGCGACCAGTTGGCGCAACTGGGCGAGCTGGGCTCGCTCATGCTGCGCAACTCGGCCGGCACGCCCGCCCAGGTCCGCCGGGTCACCGAGTTGCTGGTGCTGGCCACGGGCCAACTGCAGGCGGTGCGCGATGGCCTGGACAAGGTCTACGCCTACAACGGCGAGTCCGCCTCGCACGTGAATGCCGACCAGGCAGTCCGGCAGATCAGCCTGTTCCTGCAACAGGCCGAAGCCAATTTGCTGCGCCCGCAAGGCCCTCAAGGCGATGCCCGTGCGCACCACGCCTCGGCACTTCAGGCCCTGGACCAACTGACAGGCTTGACCAGCCGCGCCACCCGCCACATGGACCAATTGATCGAGACTCGGGTGAACGCCATGACCCGCGCCCGCGACATCACCACCGGGGTGATGGTGCTGTGCGTGGCCGCGGCCTTGTACCTGTTCCTGGCTTTCAAGAAAGTGCTGGACGGTGGCCTGCGCGAGATCGCCCTGCACCTGGACGCCATGCGCCAGGGCAACCTGACCACCCAGCCCAAGGCCTGGGGGCGCGATGAAATCGCCCAGCTGATCCAGTGCGTGAGCGACATGCAAGACTCGCTGGGCGGCATCGTCCACCAGGTTCGGCAGTCCTCCGATTCACTGCTCAGCGGGGCCAGCGAGATCAGCCTGGGATCGATGGAGTTGTCGGCCAGAACCGAGGCCAACGCGGCCAGCCTGGAACAAACGGCCGCCTCCATGAGTGCGATGACCCACACCGCCCATGCCAGCGCCGACCACAGCCGGGCCGCCTCCGAACTGGCCCACGACAACGCCGACGCGGCCAGCCAGGGGCTGACGATCATCCAGCAGGTGATGCTCAGCATGGATGCCGTCAAAGACAGCTCTCGCCAGATCGGCGACATCATCGCGGTGATCGACGGCATCGCCTTTCAAACCAACATCCTGGCCCTGAACGCAGCGGTAGAGGCCGCGCGCGCTGGCGAACAGGGCAAGGGCTTTGCCGTGGTGGCGGGCGAGGTGCGTGCGCTGGCATTGCGCTCGGCCACGGCCGCCCGCGAGATCAAGTCCCTGATCACCGACAGCATGGGCCGGGTCGATGCCAGCACGCAAGTGGCGCAGTCTGCGGGCAAGACCATGGGCGACCTGGTGGCCAATGCGCAGCGCATGAAAACCTTGCTGGAGGAGATCTCCGGGTCGGCCCGCCAGCAGAACTCGGGCATCACCGAGATTGGCTCGGCGGTGCAGGACCTGGACCGTTCCACCCAGCAAAACAGTGCCCTGGTGGAAGAAACCGCCGCCGCTGTCTTGTCGATGAAAAAACTGGCTCAGCAGCTGGCCGAACGCGTCAGCATGTTCAAGGTGGCAGGCTGACGCCCACTCAAATCAGGCTGGCGGCCATGTTGATGGTCAAAGCCAGCAAGGTGGTGTTGAACAGGAAGGCCAGCACGCAATGGATCAGGCCGATGCGCCGCATGGCGCTGTTGGTGAAGCTGACATCGGCCGTTTGGGCCGAGGTGCCAATGACGAAGGAAAAGTAGACGAAATCGCCGTAATCAGGCGTCTCGGTGCCCGGGAAATCCAGCCCGCCGACGGCCCCCTCGCTACCATCCAGGTAGTAGTCGTGGGCGTAATGCAGCGCGAACATGACATGCGTGAACGCCCAGGAGGACACGATGGTGGTGATGGCCAGCCCGATGTGCATGAACTTGGTGGCCCGGGCCATCTCCTTGACCAGGGACAGCTCGACCACGATGGCCGCCAGGCTGGCCACGGCGGCCACGATGACCAGGGCCAGGATGACCAGTTGCCCCTCGTCTTCCAGGTTGGCGCGCCAGCGGATTCTTTCGCGCGACGAACGGGCCATCATGACCCCGGCCAGCACCAGGTACAGCACCACCCCGGCATTCCAGCCAATCAGCATTCGGGTGGTGAGGCTTTCCACCACACCCGTCGGCAGCAGTGCCATGATGGCCGCTGCGAAGGCAGCCGCGATGAACAAGCGCGGCCGGACCTGGACCTGGCGGATGAATCGGTTGCGATGCAGGGACATCCCGGGAGTATCGGGCAGGAACAAGTCGCATCGCCGTGCTAACGTGTCTCAGCTTTTGGAGTTTTCCCATGTCTGAGCTCAATGGGCCCGCCCGGCCCCGCGCACGCCGCCCGCGTGCCAGCACCAAAGGCGCGGTCACGCCCCCACCGGCCTTGCCCACCCGCCTGGACACCCTGCGTGACGCCCTGGTGGCCTGTGTCGATTTGCTGAAGCAACGCCGCGCCGACCTGATCCCCCCCAGCGACATCGACGAATTCATCGAACTGGACTGGATGGTCTGGGATGGCGGCAACCTGACCCTGACCCTCACGGGCAGCAACATCTGCCGACAAGCGAGGACGCGGACGGGATCCGCCGATGGCTGAAGCAAAGCGCCCCGCCCTGGGTGTCCTGCTGGCCCTGTTGGGGCTGACAGCAGCCTGCACAGACGCCACGTCGGTGCAAGGACCGGTTGGCACGCCGATCGAGACGCGCTCGCCCAACGCGGGCGCCCAGCGCCCCACTTTTGCCGGGCAGACCCGGGCACCCGGGCTGAACTCCAAAGTGGCCCACCAAGTGACGGTGCTGACCAAGGCGCTGAACCGCCCCTGGGCCGTGGAGCCCCTGCCCGACGGCGCGCTGCTGGTCACCGAGAAGGTGGGCGCGATGCGGATCGTGTTGGCCAATGGCACCGTGGGCCCGCCCCTGGCGGGGCTGCCACCGGTGGAAGCACGCGCCCAGGGCGGCCTGCTCGACGTGGCCCTGAGCCCCACCTTTGCCACCGACCGCGTGATCTACTGGACCTTCACCGAAGCGCGTGGCGGCGGACTCAATGGCACCAGCCTGGCGCGGGGTGTGCTGTCGAAAGACCGCTTGAGCATTGAGCAGGCCAAGGTGATCTTCCAGTCCTTGCCGGCCTTCACTGGCGGGCTGCACTTTGGTTCGCGCCTGGCCTTCGGGCCCGATGGCATGCTGTACATGACGATGGGCGAACGCTCGGCCACCGAGATGCGCGCCCATGCACAGCGCCCCGACAGCCACCTGGGCAAGGTGCTGCGGCTGAAGCCCGATGGCACTGCCCCGGCCGACAACCCCCTGGTGGGTGCGGCGGGCGCCAAACCCGAGATCTGGAGCCTGGGACACCGCAATGTGCAGGCCGCCGCCTTCGATGCCCAAGGCCGTTTGTGGACCGCCGACATGGGCCCCAGCGGGGGCGACGAGTTGAACCTGATCGGCCGAGCCAAGAACTACGGCTGGCCCCTGGTGACGTTTGGCGAAGAGTATTCAGGCCAACCCGTCGAGGGCGCCTTGACCGATCGGCCGGGCTTCGAGCCCCCGGTGTACTACTGGGACCCGGTGATCGCGCCTTCGGGGGCGCAGTTCTACACCGGCACCGCCTTCCCCGCCTGGCAGGGCAGCCTGTTCCTGGGCTCGCTCAAAGAGGGCCGACTGGTGCGCCTGGTGATCAAAGGCGACCGGGTGACCGGCGAGGAGCACCTGCTGACCGACCGGGAACAGCGCGTGCGCGATGTCCGCCAGGGGCCGGATGGCGCGCTGTACGTGGTGACCGATCAGGCCAAGGGCGAGCTCTGGAAGATCACGCCCAAGTGAGCGCCTAAGACGGCGCCACATTGCCCTCGCGGCGCAGCACGGCCAGGGCGTCTTTCAAGGCGTAGTCCGCATCGCTCTTCAAGGTGGCCTGCGATTCAGTGATGAAGGACTGCCACAGCTGGACGTAGTCGTCCTGATGCTGCATGGGGGCGTGGTCGCGGATGTACTGAACCGCCAGGTCGGTGTCCAGGCCAGTCTTGCGGATCTTGCGGATCAAGGTGCCCGCGCTGCGTTCGGTCAGCATCGTCTTGGGCGCAGTGCTCGTGGCCACGCACAAGAACAAGGTGATCAGTGAGCCTTCATCGCTGTGGCCTGCGGTGACTTTTTTCCATTTGGCGGAGGCCGAGCGGTCGTGGTGATCCACCTCGCTCAAGGCGTCTTCGATCCAGAAATAGCGGCCCCGGAAAGCGGGCGTTTTGTGGAACAGCTTGTGAGGCGTCAAGCTGGTGTCCAGGATCTTGGGCAGATCCGCCACCACCGATTGCCAGGCGTCATCGACCACGGGCTTGAGGTGCTCGGGCAGTTTGGGCGGCAAAGTTGCCGTCAACTTGGCTGGCGGCTTCTTGCGCAAGGCACCCACCATCTTGTCGAAGGCGGCCCAGTCGGGCAGGTCGGTGTGTTTGGTGGCGAAGGTGAGCAGTGCGGTGCGGATGACGGCGTCGGCATCGGCACCAGCTTCTTCCAGCTCGGCGGCGTCCGTGCCCAAAGCCTCGGCCAGCCAGATGGCCGCGTCCATGGCCTGGGTGGCGTGCGCACGCTGGGCCAACTCGGCCCGGTAGTCGGCCAGGCTGCGCAAAGACCACTTGGCCAGTTGCGGGATGTGGTCGTCGGTGAACCCGTGGCGCTCGTTCATGCCGAAGTGGCTGGTCTGCGGCATGGCGATCAGGCGCTTGAGCATGTCCGAGCCGCCCTTGGAGCGCGACAGGAAAGAGTGGTCGCGCAGGGACTCGGCCGCCTGCCGCAAATCGCCACCGCAGGTCTCTTCCAGGTACAGGCTGACCAGGTTCACCAGCCGGTCCTTGGCTTTTTCAAGCTCGGGTTGCAGGAACTCGCTGCCAAAGTAGCTGGCGATCTGCACCATGCCTTTGGGAGCGTCGTGACAGATGGCGTCCAGCTTGGGCTGGTCGATGATGCCGTTGCGCACGCCGTACTGCAACGCCTTCTCGAAAAAAGGCCGCGCGTCGTAAACCGCGATGGACGAAGCTGAATCAGAAGAAAAAGTACTGCCCGTCATTTAGATCGCCGACTCTTCTTCCGATTCCAAATTGGCAGGCGTGATCTTGCCGCGGTCGGTGTCGGCCAGGTCGACCTTGCCATCGCCCTCTTCAGCCTCGTCAGCCTCTTCCTCACCCGCATCGAAGGCACGTGATTTAGCGCGCAGCACCAGCAGCGTCTCGATGAACAGATCAGGGCATTGGTAGCGCAGGATCCAGGCCAGTTCCATCCAGTCCTGGTCGGCCACTTCGTCTTGATCAACGATGGGTTTGACGTAGGCTGATGCGTAGAGCGCGGTCTCGGACAAGATCTGGCCGTCGTCTTCCAGGGCGTCGAAACTGCCGGTGCGGGCAAAGGTTTCCACGCGGCTCCACTTGTCGGCAAAGTAGTCGGCCAGGGCTTCGCTGCCGCCTTCCAGATCGCCCACGGCCGTGAGGAACTCGACCGGGTTGGCGTCTTCGCGGAAGATGATGGAGTTGACCATGCCGCGCAGGTGGGTGCGGGTCAGGTCCTTGTAGCGTTTTTCGATCACCACCGCGCGGGCAAACTGGGCGGGGGTGACCATCAGGTTGATGATCGACTCTTTGGAGTTGTCGTACTCGCGGATGACGGCCAGGATGTCTTTGGGTGGCAGCTGCTCCAGCACCACCATCAACGCACCATCGCCCTCGGTGTCGGCCAGCTCGACCAGGGCGGATTCGGCCCCCACGATGTCGCCAGCGGCGATCAGGCTTTGGGTTTTGGCGATCAGGGCAAGGTGGTGGCTGCTCATCAAGTCTCCTTTGGTTCAATCAGTCTTTGCGGTCGAAGCCTTGCTCGACCATCCAGTCGGCACCGGCCTCTTCGCGCGCACGGGCGTCGTCGCTGTCCTCCTGGCTGAAGTCGCCGTCGCGGTCTTCGCCATCCTCTTCTTCCGTGTCCTCATCGGCCGCCTGGGCGGCTTGTGAGGGGTCGGCCTTGCCATGCATGTATTCCAGCCCGGCGGCCACGGTCAGGAAGCGGCCACCGGAGGGCTCTTTCAAGAACACCTGGGCCAGTTCTTGCGCCCAGGGCGTCAGTTGAACGGCGTTGGACAGGGTGTCCCACTCCGGAAACTCGTCCACTTCCAGGCTGAGCAACTGGTCCATCAGCACCGGCTGCGGAAAACGAAAACCCTGGTGGAACACCACCGCGACCATCTCGGGGCACAGCTCGACCATCTGTAGCAAGAAATCAACCTCCTTGCGCTTGGCGGCCAGGCGCTGACGCAGCACGTCCTTGCCTTCGGAGTCAGAGGCCAGGTCGTCGAGTTCAGCCTGGTAGGCCGAGCGCAGTTCATGGAAGAAGGGGGAAATGCTCATGTGGGGCTGAAGTTCGTCAAAGCAAGGCGCTGAAATAGTTTTGCCAGATGTCTCTAGCGGTCTCGATCGGGCTGTCGAGCAGGTTGCGGCGGCGGTTGTCGTCGTAGGCCTGGCGCTTGGCCGTGTCGGACAGCACGTCGTAGGCCTCTTGCACGGCCCGAAAACGCTCGGCCGCGTCGTCGGCGGTGTTGCGGTCGGGGTGGTAGAGCGAGGCCTTCTGGCGGAAGGCCTTCTTGATGTCGGCCAGGGTTGCGGCGCTGCCCAGGCCAAGGCTGGCGTAGTGGTCTTTCATGCGCTCTCCGGGCGGGTGCTGCGGTTTTGCACGGCGTGTGCAAAACCAGCATTATTTCATCCGGCGCGCCAACGCGCCTGCTGGCGCGGAATTCCCGCTGCAGGCACGAAAAAAAACCGCCCCGGTGTGTGGGGCGGTTTCGGCAGCCTTGAACACGTCAAGGCTGATCAGGCTCAGGCCGCCTTGCGGCGACGAGCGACGGCACCCACGGCCAACAGGCCTACCCCGAACATGGCGTAGGTTGAAGGCTCGGGCACTGCGAAGGTGCCAGCGGCCTGCGTCGTGCCCCAGTTGGCCGTGCGCACCAGGATGGCCACCGGGTCGGTGGCCGAGGTGTTCAGGCCCAGGTCGGCCAGGATGATGTCGGCGGTCCCCAGGTTCATGCGCAAGCTGCCGGCGAGGCCGCCGCTGGCTTCGCCAGTGACCTGCCCACCGGGGCCAAAAACCGGCACGATGACCCCCTGGGTGCCACCGACCACACCAGGTAAGTCAGCCGCGAAAATGGAACGCGTGCCGTAGCTCACCAGTGCGCCGGAATTCGTGCGCGAGTACAGATCGGCCGAAATCGTGGAGTTGGACAGGTTCACGTCGAAGTTGGCCATGAAAATCGACCGCGTGGTGGTGGTTTCATCGTCGTTGAAGGTGGTGCGACGAATCTGCACAAAGGAATTGGCCGCTTGCAGCGAAGTCAGATTGTCGCCGTTGGTGACCGCGTCGCTGAACGTCAGACTGACGTTGCCGGTGGCCTTGGTGTAAGCCGCAGTATTGACCGCTCCGCTGATGTCCAGGCCAGGAATGGTGGGCACGGTGGCGGCGGTCACGATCGAGGAACCCGAAGCGCTGAGGGCCGACAAGGCGTCTCCCGAAAACGTCAGGCCGCCCGAACCCGATTGGAACTGCCAGCTCTGGGCGTTGGCCGAACTGGCGGCGATGAAGGTGGCGGCGATCACCGCGGTCTTGAATGCGAATTTCATGTTGACTCTCCACTGAATTCATGATGAAAAAAGGGAGGCCGCCTTCGTTCTCGGAAAAGAGCCTCCCGCTCTGCCCTCCCTTTGAGAGCCCCTTGAGTTTAGTGGCCGTGTGGTGCGCCTGTCCGCAAGGGTTAGCCCGGAATTTGTCACCAACTGTTGGGGGCGCCAAATGCAAAAAGCCCCGTGGTGACGGGGCTTTCTGGTGGTAACTGGGGTCTTGGTGAGACCGCGCGAAACCATTTATTGGCGGAGAGGGTGGGATTCGAACCCACGGTACCTTGCGGTACGCCTGATTTCGAGTCAGGTACATTCGACCACTCTGCCACCTCTCCTGTATGCGGGGCTCGCTGGGGTCTAGTCAGCGTCCAGCCGATGCTGGAAAGCCGCAGATTATAGCATCAAGGTTTCAGCACTTCCTGGCCACCCAGGTAGGGCTGCAGCGCCGCCGGGATGCGGATGCTGCCATCGGCCTGCTGGTGGTTCTCCAGCACGGCCACCAGCGCGCGGCCCACGGCCAGGCCGGAGCCATTCAGCGTGTGCACCAACTCGTTCTTGCCTTGGGCGTTCTTGAAACGCGCCTGCATGCGCCGCGCCTGGAAAGCCTCGCAATTGGAGACCGAGCTGATCTCGCGGTAAGCGTTCTGCGCGGGCAGCCACACTTCCAGGTCGAAGGTCTTGGTGGCGCCAAACCCCATGTCGCCCGTGCACAGTGACATCACCCGGTAAGGCAGCTCCAGCTTTTGCAGCACGGCTTCGGCGTGGCCCACCATGGCCTCCAACGCTGCATAGCTCTCGTCAGGGTGCACGATCTGCACCATCTCGACCTTGTCGAACTGATGTTGGCGGATCATGCCGCGCGTGTCGCGCCCAGCGCTGCCCGCCTCTGATCGGAAGCACGGCGTGTGGCCGGTCAGCTTGATGGGCAGCTGGTCCATGGGCACGATGGTGTCGGCCACCGAGTTGGTCAAGGTGACTTCCGAGGTGGGGATCAGGTACCACTTGCTGCCCGAGGCATCGCCATCGCCCGAGGTGACATGAAACAGGTCTTGTTCGAACTTGGGCAATTGGCCGGTGCCCTGCAGCGCCTTGGCCTGCACCAGGTAGGGCGTGTAGCACTCGGTGTAGCCGTGCTCAAGCGTCTGCGTGTCCAGCATCAACTGGGCGAGCGCGCGGTGCAGGCGGGCGATGGGGCCCTTCAAGAACGTGAAGCGGGCGCCCGACAGCTTGGCCCCGGTCTCGAAGTCCAGGCCCAGCGGGCTGCCCACATCGACGTGGTCCTTGACCTCGAAGGCGTAGGTCTGCGGCGTGCCCCAGCGGCGCGTTTCCACGTTGCCGGATTCGTCGGTGCCCACGGGCACGCTGTCGTGCGGCAGGTTGGGCAATGACAGCAGCAGGTCTTGCAGCTCGGCCTGGATCACGTCCAGGCGCTCGGCGCTGGCCTTGAGCTCGTCGCCAATGCCGCCGACCTGGGCCATCACGGCCGTGGTGTCTTCGCCCTTGCCTTTGAGGGCGCCGATCTGCTTGGACAGGCTGTTGCGCTGCGATTGCAGCTCTTCGGTGCGGGACTGGATGGTCTTGCGCTCGGCTTCCAGGGTGCGAAAGCGCGCTTCGTCCAGGAAAGGCTGCGGGTTCTTGCGCAAGGCCAGGCGCGCCAGCACGCCGTCGAGGTCTTTGCGCAGCAGGGTGATGTCAAGCATGTTGGTTCAATGAGAAGAAGCTGAAATATTAAGAAGCGCTGCGCTGCGTGGGCAAGGGCCGGTCAAGCCCCGTGCCGCCCAGGCCCTTGGGCAGGGGGAAACGCACCGATTCTTCCACGCCCTGCATGCGGCGCACGGAGACGGCGCCCAAGGCCTTGAGTTGCGCGATGACCTGCTGCACGAGCACGTCGGGTGCGGAGGCCCCAGCGGTCAGGCCCACGCGCGGGCGGCCATCGAACCAGGCTTCTTGCAGATCACCGGGGCAGTCGACCATGTAAGCGGGTGTGCCCAGGCGCTCGGCCAGCTCGCGCAGGCGGTTGCTGTTGGAGCTGGTGGGGCTGCCCACCACGATGACCACGTCCACCTGCGGGGCCAGCACCTTGACGGCATCCTGCCGGTTCTGGGTGGCGTAGCAGATGTCCTGGCGCTTGGGCTCGCGGATGTTGGGAAAGCGCAGCTTGATGGCCTCCAGGATGGCGGCGGCATCGTCCACCGACAGCGTGGTCTGCGTGACCACGGCGAGCTTGTCGGGTGTGGTGACCTGCACGGTGGCCACATCGTCGATGTCTTCGACCAGGTAGATGCCTTCGGAGAGTTGCCCCATGGTGCCTTCGACCTCGGGGTGGCCCTTGTGGCCAATCATCACGAACTCGTAGCCCTCGCGGCGCAGCTTGGCCACTTCGATGTGGACCTTGGTGACCAAAGGGCAGGTGGCATCGAACACCTGAAAACCGCGTGCATCGGCCTCGTGGCGCACCGTCTGGCTGACGCCGTGGGCACTGAAGATCAGGGTGGCGCCAGGCGGCACGTCGGCCAGGTCTTCGATGAAGATCGCGCCCTTGGCCTTCAGGTCGTTGACCACGTAGGTGTTGTGCACGATCTCGTGGCGCACGTAGATGGGCGCACCGTATTGCTCGAGCGCGCGCTCGACAATTTCGATGGCGCGGTCAACGCCAGCGCAAAAGCCGCGCGGCTCGGCCAGCAAAACATCTTCAACCTGATTGCTCATCACAGGACCCCGATCAGTTGCACTTCAAACGTGACCGTCTGGCCGGCCAGCGGGTGGTTGAAATCGAACACGGCCCAATCTTCACCCGCCGGGCCCATTTCGCGCAGCACGCCCGCGAAAGCCCCTTGGCCATCGGGCGTGGGGAACTGGACCACATCGCCCACGTCCCAGGTTTCGTTCATGTCGCCCAGCTTGCGCAACAGCGACAAGGCCACACGCTGCACCAACTCGGGGTTGCGGGGGCCAAAGGCTTCGCCGGGGTCAAGCTGGATCACCGTGCGGGTGCCTTCTTGCAGGCCCAGCATGCGGGCCTCCAGCGCAGGCGACAACTCGCCCGAGCCCAGCGACAGCGTGGCAGGCTTGTCGGCGAAGGTGTTGACGATGTCGCCGCCATCGGGGCCCGCCAAGCGGTAATGCAAGGTCAGGAAGGAGCCGGGAACGACGGTGGGCACAGCAGTGGTCATGGAAACGTGCCCCACCCTTCAGGAGGATTGGGCTTTCAGTTTGGAAAAACGACAATTTTAGGTTTGAGTCACCAAATCAGGGAGCGTTTCCATGAAAGATCTTCCCGCCGCCCTTCGGCCGCGCGAAAAATTGCTGTCCATGGGGCCGCAAGCCCTGGCTGACACCGAACTGCTGGCACTGCTGCTGCGCACCGGCCTGCAAGGGCTGGGCGTGTTGCAGCTGGCGGAAAAAGTCCTGGGTGACCTGGGGGGATTGTCAGGCCTGCTGCGTGCTCAGCCAGCACAACTGGCCAGCATCAAGGGCCTGGGGCCAGCCAAGCGCTCGGAATTGATCGCGGTGATGGAGCTGGCACGCCGCGCCATGACTCGCGAGTTGAGCGAGCAACCGGTGTTCACCTCGCCGCAGATGGTGAAAGATTACTTGCGCATGCACATTGGCGCCCTGCCCCACGAGGTGTTCTCGGTGATGTTCCTGGATTCGCAGCAACGGCTGATCGCTTGCGAAGAGATGTTCCGGGGCACGCTCAGCCAAACATCCGTGTACCCACGCGAGGTGGTGAAGCGCGCGCTGGCACTGAACGCGGCCAGCGTGATCCTGGCCCACAACCACCCTTCGGGCGTGCTGGAGCCCTCGCGTGCCGACGAACTGTTGACGCAGACACTCAAGAGCAGCCTGGCCTTGGTGGATGTCCGCGTGCTGGACCATTTCGTGGTCGGCGCAGGGGGCGCCCTGTCGTTTGCGGAACGCGGTTTGCTCTGATTTAAAAGCGGCCTCGGGCATGAGGTAGGCTTGGCACTGTGAGCCCAGCCCGCAAGTCCTCCACCAACACGCCCCTGAGCGACTTCGCCGACCTCAAGCGCGCTTTGAAAAAAGCCGCCAAAGAGGCGGCCGCCAAGCTCGCGCAAGAACAGGCCGAGCGTGCCACGCGCGAGGCCGAGCAACGCGCCCACGAGCTGGAACAAGAACTGTTCAAGCACGCGGTGGGGCCGGTCTACGCCATGGCCCCCAACGGGCGCACCGTGGGCTCCAGCGCCACGCGCCCGGCGCCCATCCCCAAGCTGCGCCAGCAAGATGAAGCCTCGGTGCTGCGCGAATCCCTGTCGGATGAGTTCGACGTGGAAAGCCTGCTCGAAACCGACGAATCCCTGTCCTTCCGCCGCCCGGAAGTGGGCCAGGACGTGACCCGCAAGCTGCGGCGCGGCGTGTGGGCGGTGCAGGGCCACCTGGATTTGCATGGCCTGCGCACCGACGAGGCCCGCGAGCGCGTGGGCGCGTTCTTGCGCGAGGCCCAGACCAAAGGCTGGCGCTGTGTGCGCGTGGTGCATGGCAAGGGCCTGGGATCGCCCGGCAAGCTGCCGGTGCTGAAAGACAAGGTGCGCCGCTGGCTGGTGCAAAGCGACCGCGTGCTGGCCTTCGTGCAGGCGCGTGGCGACGATGGTGGCGCTGGCGCCCTGGTGGTGCTGCTGAACCCCGGGGGCAAAAGCCCTGCCCCGCCCAGAACGCCAAAACCCGCACCCAAAGTCGCCAAATAGGCCGGCCTTCAGACGCCCTGGTTGCGCATCCAGTCTGCGGTCTGGAAGAAGGATTTCTCCAGCCGCTCGGCCAGCACCGGATCCACCTCCACCTCTTGCATCGCCTGGAACATGCAGGCCAGCCACTGGTCGCGCTCCAGGATGCCGATGGAAAAAGGCAGGTGTCGGGCGCGCAGGCGCGGGTGGCCAAATTGCTCAACGTACAAATCGGGGCCGCCCAGCCAACCGCTGAGGAACCAGTAGAGCTTGTCGCGGGCATCGCTCAGGCTGGTGCCATGGGCCTGGCGCAGTTCCTTGTAGGAGGGCTCCAGGTCCATCAGATCGTAGAAACGATCGACCAGGGCGCGCACCTTGGCATCGCCGCCCATCACTTCATAAGGGGTCGGGGCTTGGGCAGTCAACGGGGGGTGAGCTTGGTGGCGATCTGAACGATGCCTTGGGCGGCGGGGCTGCCGGGCATCAGCTCCATCAGCAACTGGCGCTTCTGGATGGCCTGGCGCACGGCCGGGTCGGTCGGGACTTCGCCCAAGAAGTTGAGCTTGGGCGCGGCGCCGTTGGCGCCTTGCACAAAGCGATCGACCACCGTCTGCAACTGGGTGCAGATGGCACGGCCCTCGCCCGCACGGCTGACCTGGTTGACCACCAGGTGCAGGCTCTCGCGCGATTGTTGCGAGGACAGCACCTTGATGGTGGCGTAGGCGTCGGTCATGGAGGTGGGCTCAGGCGTGGCCACCACGATGATCTCGTGGGCCAGCGACACGGCGTACAGCACCACGTCAGAGATGCCTGCGCCGGTGTCGATGATCAGCACGTCAAAGCGCGGCGACACCGTCTCGATGATGTGCTGCAGCTGGTCGCGCACTTCAGGCGTCAGACGGGAGTATTCAACCAGGCCGGAGCCGGCCAGCAGCACCGAAAAGCCACCGGGCGCAGGCAGGATGGCTTCTTCCAGCTGGGCCTTGCCGGTGAACACATCGTGCAGCGTGATCTTGGGGTACAGGTTCAGCACCACGTCCAGGTTGGCCAGGCCCAGGTCGGCGTCCAGCACCAGCACGCGCAGGCCTTGGCGCGCCAAGGCGGCGGCCAGGTTGGCGCTGACGAAGGTTTTGCCGACGCCGCCTTTGCCGCTGGTGACCGCCAGGGTGCGGGCCAGGCGCGGCGTGGCCACCGGCTTGGACGTTTCAGGGTTGGAAGTGGGGCTGGACATGGTGACCGTCATTCCGTGTTTTCGGCGCAAAGTCGACTGGACCTGAGTCCGCGATGAAGTCGGATTGCGCAAATCCGGCAAATAACAAACTTTTCTCTTCGGCGCTGACCACCGTGAGCGGTGGCATTTCAAGGCAGGTGCGGTTGCGACCTTCGGTTTTGGCGCGGTAGAGCTGCTGGTCGGCGCGCTCGCACCACAGGCTGGCCGATGAGCGCACCCATTGCGGCGCGAAGGCCCCCCCGATGCTGATCGTGATCGACAGTTGCTGTCCACCAATCACCACCACGGGCGACGTGGCCACTTTGTGGCGCACACGTTCGGCCACGGTCTGGCCAAAGGCGGGCGGGCAGTTGGGCAGGATGATGGCGAACTCTTCGCCGCCGATGCGGGCCACGGTGTCCATGGGGCGCACGCAATCTTGCAGGGACGCGGCCACCGATTGAATGACGACGTCGCCAGCGGCGTGGCCGTGGGTGTCGTTGACTTTCTTGAAATGGTCGATGTCGACCATCAGCAGCAGGGCGGGCTCGCCAATGCGGGCCACCCGGTCGACCTCGCGGCCAATGGCGGCCTCGAACAGCCGACGGTTGGACAGGCCGGTGAGCACATCGCGGCTGGAAATCTCGCACAGGCCATCGACCACCGACTGCAGCCACGGCTGCGAACCCATCGCCAGGCCTTCAGGCAGGCCCCAGCCGGCCTGGGCCAGCAGGTTCAGCGCCGACTCCAGCCTCATGCCCGCGCAAAACGAGCCTTCCAGGGCAGCTAAAGGGGCGAAATCGGAAGTGATGGGCGGCTCCATACCTGCTAAGAGATCCATGAGCCAGTCTATCAGGGCGCTTTGGGGTGATGGGCCAATGAGACACGGTTTCACGGCCCAACTCCACGGCTGGAACCCTGTTACCACCCCCATCCTCAAGCCAGCGTCCTGTTTGCCGATATCAAGCTGGGGCGCCGAGCAAGTCGTCCGCTGATTTCACGCAACCTGCCAGAGTGCCTTCTATGTCGGATTCCATGGGTTTGGTCACTGACCGCGAGTTTTCCTTCAACGCGAAGGACTTCTCCCGGGTGCGCTCCCTGATTTACCAGCGCGCCGGTATCAGCCTGCACGACGGCAAACAGGCCATGGTGTACAGCCGCTTGTCACGCCGCCTGCGCGACACGGGCTACAACTCCTTCGAGCAGTACCTGCAGTGGCTGGAAAGCGCCTCGGGCGCGCCCGCCCAGCAGGAGTGGCAGGAGTTCGTGAACTGCCTGACCACCAACCTCACCTCGTTTTTCCGCGAAGAGCACCATTTCCATGTGCTGGCCGAATGGCTGAGCGCGCGTGGCCCGCAGCCCACGCGCATCTGGTGCTGCGCCGCATCGACCGGCGAAGAGCCCTATTCGCTGGCCATGACCGTGGCCGAGACCCTGGGCCTGCACGCCCCGGTCAAGATCACCTGCAGCGACATCGACACCAATGTGCTGGCAACAGCCTCACGCGGGGCCTACGACGCCAATGCGCGTGGTTTGAGCCCGCAGCGCCTGCGCCAGTATTTTTTAAAAGGCAAGGCCTCCAACGCCGGCCAGATCCGCGTCAAGCCCGAGCTGGCGGCCATGGTCGAGTTCAAGCCCTTCAACCTGATGCAGGAGCAGTGGCAGTTGGGCGAACCCTTCGACATCGTGTTCTGCCGAAACGTGATGATCTATTTCGACGCGCCGACCCAGCGCAAGGTGCTGGAGCGCATCCACCGGGTCATGAAGCCCAAAGGCAAATTATTCGTGGGGCATTCGGAAAATTTCACCGAATCGCGTGACCTCTTCCTCTTGCGAGGCAAGACGGTCTACGACAAGGTTTGATGGATTCACCATGATGAGCACGACTCCCTCCAGCGCTCTGCGCCCCGGCACACCGCCCCCCGGCTTCGCGGCCAGTCTGGGCGCCGCCGCGGCCCGCAAGGACCGCCTGGGCGCCCTCAAGGCGCGCGTCACCAAACCTGGTGAAGCATCCTTCTTTTTTTACGATGCGCACTTCCAGAACGAGGCCGTCAAGATCCTGCCAGGCGAGTACTTCGTGTATGACGAGGACATCATCATCATGACCACGCTGGGCTCGTGCATCGCCACCTGCCTGTGGGACCGCAACGCCCGCATCGGCGGCATGAACCACTTCATGCTGCCCGACAACGGCGGCGGCACCAGCGACTCGGGCCGCTACGGCTCATTCGCGATGGAACTGCTGATCAACGAAATGCTGAAGATGGGCGCCTCGCGCATGACGCTGGAGGCCAAGGTATTTGGCGGCGGTGCCGTCATCAGTGGCATGAGCAGCCTGAACGTGGGCGAGCGCAACACCAACTTCGTGATGGACTACCTCAAGACCGAGCGCATCCCCATCGTCTCGAAAGACGTGATGGACATCTACCCGCGCAAGGTGTGCTTCTTTCCGCAAAGCGGCAAGGCCATGGTCAAACGCCTGGCCGCCAGCAACCCGGACGCCATCGTGGCCCAGGAACGCATCGCTGCGCAAAAAGCCGCTGCCCCTGCCGCAGCTGGTGGTTCGATCGATCTTTTCTGAGCAGGGAGCACAACAATGGCAAAGATTCGAGTGGTGGTGGTCGACGATTCGGCCCTGGTTCGCAGCCTTCTGACCGAGATCATCAACCGCCAGCCCGACATGGAATGCATCGGCGCGGCGGCCGACCCGCTGGTGGCGCGCGAGATGATCCGCAACCTCAACCCCGATGTGATCACGCTGGACGTTGAAATGCCCCGCATGGATGGCATCGACTTCCTGGCCAAGCTGATGCGCCTGCGGCCCATGCCCGTGGTGATGGTGTCCACGCTGACCGAGCGCGGCGCCGAGGTCACGCTCAAAGCCTTGGAGCTGGGTGCGATCGACTTCGTGGCCAAGCCCAAGATCGGGGTGGCCGATGGCCTGCGCCATCTGCAGGACGACATCACCGACAAGATCCGGATCGCTTCAAAGGCGCGCATCAACCGGCTTCATGCACCTGCCCCTGCTGCTGGCGCACCAGGCCATGACCCCAAGGCGGTCGCCCGCCCGGTGTCGGCCAGCCTGGGCCGCCTGTCCACTGAAAAAATCATCTTCATCGGCGCCTCCACCGGCGGCACCGAAGCGACCAAGGAAGTGCTGATCACCCTGCCCGCCGATTCGCCCGCCGTGGTCATCACCCAGCACATGCCCCCGGGTTTCACGCGCAACTACGCGGCGCGCCTGGATGGCCTGTGCAAGATCAGCGTGAAGGAAGCCGTGGACGGCGAACGCATCCTGCCCGGCCACGCCTACATCGCCCCGGGCGGCATGCACCTCAGCGTGGAACGCTCGGGCGCCAACTACCTGGCCCGCGTGCAAGACGGCGATCCCGTCAACCGCCACAAGCCCAGCGTGGAGGTGCTGTTCAAATCAGCCGCCCGCGTGGTCGGCCCCAACGCGGTGGGCATCATGCTGACCGGCATGGGCGCCGACGGTGCCACCGCCATGCGCGAGATGCGCGATGCAGGGGCCTATTGCGTGGCCCAGGACGAAGCCACTTGCGTGGTCTTCGGCATGCCGCGCGAGGCCATTGCGGCTGGCGCGGTGCAAGAGGTGCTGCCCTTGACCAAGATCACCGGCCACCTGATGGACCACCTGCGCGCCACCGCGGGCCCCGCCCTCAGCCGCGTCTGAACATCGATCAAGGGCGTCCCACGAAGATCATCAAGGTCGACCCCACGCGCGGGCTGTAGACCACGGCGCTGTACACCGGCCCGAAGGCGGTGTCCGCGCCCAGGTACAGGCTCATGCCTTTGCGCAAACCGCCATCGCCACGGTCAGAGGGGCGCTCCCAGGCATTGCCCACTTCCAGGCTGGTGCCCAGCACCAGGCCACGGGTCAGGTACAAATTGGCCACGCGCTGTTGATACCCCAAGCGCAACAACGCGATCTGCGAGCCACTGACCTGGAATGGCTCATAGCCCGACAACTGCTGGAAACCGCCCAGGCCATAGCGTGGCGTGCGCTGCTGCGCGCCATCGGACAGCCCGATGCGGGTGTAGGCGCTCAAGGTGTGCACGCCCCATGAGCGCGCGCCTTGGGCCTGGGCCTCAAAGTAGTTGAGCTTGCCGCTCTCGGCCAGGCCATGGCCAAAGCTGCGCCCCTTCATCCAGTTGGCTTCCACACGCCAACCATGCGTGGGGAAAAAAGCGTGGTCAAGTTGATCGAACACCGCGCTGAGGTGCCAGCCACGCTCGGTCCAGCGCAAAGGTGATGTGGGCCCGGCATAGCTGGCCAGGGCCAGGTCAGGGTCATCGCGGTGGGCCTCATCCACCCAACCCACGCGGACCTCGCCCAGTTCGCGCCAGGTGGTGCCCACGTCCAGCGTCACGCTGCGCCGCTTGCGTTCCAGCTCCGCCGACAAAGGCCCCTCGGGGTCGTCGTGCAAGGACAAGCGTCGGCTTTGCAGCGAGGCTGAAGCCGACACGAAGCCGCGCAAGCCATCCGGCAGCTTCCAGTCCATGGGCCGGTACCACTCGGTGCCCAGGGCGGGCGAGGTGCCCACCCTCACGAAGTTGCGCCACTCGCTGCCATGCTCGTCCAACCAATGGCGGTTGTGCACCAGCTTGAGGTTGAACAGGCTGCGGCCCCGGCTGTCGGCGCTGAAGTCCAGGCCGATCTGCAGGTAGTTGGGCCCCCAGGGCTTGTCCTCCAGATCGAACACCAGCCCTTCGGCGCCCTCAGGCGTGCGCACCAGGCGGTAGTCGGCGCGCAGGTAATCGCCCGTGGCCGCCAGCCGCGTGGCATCGCGCTCGGCCTTGCCGATGTTGAAGGTGTCGCCAGCCCGGGTTTCCAGGATGTCGTCGCGGCTCTCAGGCTTGGTCTGCTTGCTGCCTTCGAAGCGCACGAAGCTCAAGGGCGCCGGGGGCGTGATCTTCTGCTGACGCCTGGACTTCCAACGGGCATAGTCAGCCTCGCTGAGCTTGAGGTCCTGCATGCGCAACACCAGCGCTTCGGCCTGCAGCTGGCCCAGGGCCACGAACTCGGCGCCGCGCTCGAAATCGGCGGCGGTCAGGTTGTCCAGTGTGGGCGCGATCAGCACATCGTCGGGCTTGAGGCTTTGCAGGCTGCGCTGCACGTTCTGCTCGGTCAGGATGTTGATCATCTGCGCCGTCACGCCCGTGAAGGAATTGAGCGTGTCGCGCTTGGACAGAGGCGTGCCGATGTTGACCACGATGAGGCGTTGCGCACCCATGTCCCGGGCCACGTCGACCGGCGTGTTGTTGACCAGGCCGCCATCGCCCAGGATGCGGCCATCCACCTCGACCGGGGCGAACACGCCCGGCACCGACATGCTGGAGCGCAGCACCGTGGCCAGATCACCGCTGCCCAGGATGACGGGCTGGCCGGTTTCCATGTCGGTGGCCACCGCGCGGAACGGGGTGGGCAATTGATCGAAATCGGTGAACTGCCGCGATGGCAAGGTCATGCGCCGCAAGTGCGACTCCAGGCCCCGGCTGGACACGGGCCCCAGCGGCGCCTTGAGCCCCGTGGCATCAATGCCCACCTCCAGCAGAGGCGAGACCTCGAAGTCCTGCCCTTTGCGGCGCTGCGACAGCTCGCGCCGGTCGACTCGGCTGGCGAACACATTGCCCCAATCCAGGCGCAGCACCTCGGCCTCGATCTGCTCGGCAGACAGGCCGCTGGCATACAGCCCCCCCACGATGGCGCCCATGGAGGTGCCCGCGATCACATCGACGGGGATGCGCTCACGCTCCAGTACCTTGAGAACGCCCACATGGGCCAGACCACGCGCACCGCCACCGGACAAGACCAGGCCAATGCGGGGACGGGTTTCTTCAGCCTGCTGGGCACCGCACGTCAGCGGCACCAGCCAGGCCAGCATCCAACACCCTGTGAGAATCTGTTTTGCACAACGCAGCTTCATGCAGCCATTGTGCAGGGTGTCGGACCAGGGTCAGCGCAGACTCAGAACGAGAATTGGATGCCGCCAGAGACAGCGTTCAGCGAACCATCGCTGCCACCGACTTCAAACGAAGTCAGGTCGATCGCGCCAACGATCTTGAGGTTCTTGGCCACGGCGTATTCAATGCCAAAACCGGCGTACAGCTTGATGGCGCTGTCGGAGTTGTTGCCGGCGATGCCGCTGGGATCGGTGCTGACGTTGGCCAGGCCCAGGCGGGCGATGCCCGACCACTTGGGCGAGAAGTCCCAGTGGTAGGCACCGTTGACGATGAAGGCGGACACGTCAATGGCCCCCAATGTGAATGGGCCGCCGTTGATGGTGGTGCTGCCAAAATCAATGTAGGCCGCTTCAATCGAAACGTGGGGGGCCACGGTGAAACCACCGTAGATCTTGAACGCTGTATCGCTGGTGTCGCAGCTGGCGCCTGGCAGGCAGTCAACACTGAAGTTGCTGAAACCCACCGTGCCGCCCACATAGGCTTGGGCAGAAGCAGCACCGGCGAACATCGTCATGGCGGCAAAGGCCGCAACAGACATCAAATTTTTCATTGGTCAGTCCCGTGATCGTTGGAAGAACAGCAACATCGCTGATCGCGGGAGTCTGGAGGTCAGGTTCGATTTCCTGAACCGCCTGTTCCGGTGGGAATTGTCGCAAACGGTTAACGGTGCTCGAATAAACAACGACATCCGACACACCATGAAAAAAGGGCCGCATCGCTGCGGCCCTTTTGATGACAAGAGCTTGAAAAGCTCAGGCCGGCATTTACATGCCCATGCCGCCCATGCCACCCATGCCGCCCATGTCGTGGCCGCCACCGCCAGCAGGCGATTCATCCTTGGGGGAATCAGCCACCATGCATTCGGTCGTCAGCAGCAACGAAGCCACGGAGGCTGCGTTTTGCAGAGCCGTGCGCGTGACCTTCGTGGGATCCAGGATGCCCATTTCGATCATGTCGCCGTAGGTGCCGTTCGCGGCGTTGTAGCCGTAGTTGCCCTTGCCACCCAACACAGCGTTCACGACCACGCTGGCTTCGTCGCCGGCGTTGGACACGATGATGCGCAGGGGTTCTTCGATGGCGCGCAGGATCAGCTTGATGCCAGCGTCTTGATCGGCGTTGTCGCCCTTGATCTCGCCAGCAGCTTGCTTGGCACGCAGCAGGGCCACGCCACCACCGGCCACGATGCCTTCTTCCACCGCAGCGCGCGTGGCGTGCAGGGCGTCTTCAACGCGGGCCTTCTTTTCCTTCATCTCGACTTCGGTGGCAGCACCGACCTTGATGACGGCCACACCGCCGGCCAGCTTGGCCACGCGTTCTTGCAGCTTCTCGCGGTCGTAGTCGCTGGTCGCTTCTTCGATCTGGATGCGCACTTGCTTGACGCGGGCTTCGATGTCACCAGCGGCGCCAGCGCCGTCGATGATGATCGTGTTTTCCTTGCCCACTTCGATGCGCTTGGCTTGGCCCAGGTCGGCCAACGTGACCTTGTCCAGGGACATGCCGACTTCTTCAGCGATGACCTTGCCGCCCGTCAGGATGGCGATGTCTTCCAGCATGGCCTTGCGGCGGTCGCCGAAGCCAGGGGCCTTGACAGCCACGACCTTCAGGATGCCGCGGATGGTGTTGACCACCAGGGTGGCCAGTGCTTCGCCGTCGACTTCTTCAGCGACGATCAGCAGCGGACGGCCAGCCTTGGCAACTTGCTCCAGCGTGGGCAGCAGGTCACGGATGTTGGAGATCTTCTTGTCGTACAGCAGCACGAAAGGGTTGTCCAACAAAGCGGCTTGCTTTTCGGGGTTGTTGATGAAGTAAGGCGACAGGTAGCCGCGGTCGAACTGCATGCCTTCGACGACGTCCAGCTCGTTGGCCAGGCTCTTGCCGTCTTCAACGGTGATGACGCCTTCCTTGCCGACCTTGTCCATCGCGCTGGCGATGATTTCGCCGACGTCGTTGTCAGAGTTGGCGGAGATGGTGCCGACTTGGGCGATCTCTTTGGACGTGGTGGTGGGACGCGATTGCTTCTTCAGCTCGGCGACCAGGGCAGTCACTGCCTTGTCGATGCCGCGCTTCAGGTCCATCGGGTTCATGCCGGCGGCCACGTACTTCATGCCTTCGCGCACGATGGCTTGGGCCAGCACGGTGGCGGTGGTGGTGCCGTCACCAGCGTTGTCGGAAGTCTTGGAGGCCACTTCCTTCACGAGCTGGGCGCCCATGTTCTGGAGCTTGTCCTTGAGTTCGATTTCCTTGGCCACGGACACACCGTCCTTGGTCACGGTGGGGGCGCCATACGAGCGCTCGAGCACCACGTTGCGGCCCTTGGGGCCCAGGGTCACTTTGACCGCGTTGGCCAGGATGTTCACGCCCTCGACCATGCGAGCGCGGGCTTCACCGCCGAAAACGACGTCTTTAGCTGCCATTTGGAATTCTCCGGAAATGCTTGAATTGAATAGGGTGGTGCTTGAAGAAGAGGAGAAGGATTACTTCTCGACGACTGCGAACAGGTCGTCTTCCTTCATGACCAGCAGTTCTTCGCCATCGACCTTGACGGTCTGGCCGCTGTACTTGCCGAACAGAACGCGGTCACCGACCTTGACGTTCAGGGTGACGAAGTCGCCCTTGTCGTTGCGCTTGCCGGGGCCCACGGCCAGGACTTCGCCTTGGTCAGGCTTTTCAGCGGCGTTGTCAGGAATGATGATGCCGGAAGTGGTCTTGGTTTCT
>NZ_JAUSAR010000036.1 GCF_030652515.1 Aquabacterium sp.
GCGGCTGATCCGCATGCTGATCCACGCCACGCCGCTGTCGATCCCCGACCGCCTGCTCGGCGCCGGTTTCGGTGTGCTGCGCGGCGGCGTGCTGCTGCTGGCGCTGGCCAGCGTCGTGACGCTGACGCCGGCCGCACAATCGGCACCGTGGCGCGGCTCGCACGGGGCACGTTGGCTGGCGCAGGCGCTGCAGGTGCTCAAGCCCCTGCTGCCGGCGCCGGCCGCCAGGCTCTTGCCGGCCTGAGCCCGAACCCCAACCCAGGACATCCCAACACCATGTGCGGCATCGTCGGCGTCATCTCCAGGGCGCCCGTCAACCAGCTCATCTACGACGCGCTGCTGCTGCTGCAGCACCGCGGGCAGGACGCCGCGGGCATCGTCACCATGCTCGGCACCAAGTGTTTCATGCACAAGGCGCGCGGCATGGTGAAGGACGTCTTCCGCACCCGCAACATGCGCGGCCTGCCCGGGCAGGTGGGCCTGGGCCAGGTGCGCTACCCCACGGCCGGTAACGCCTACAGCGAGGAAGAGGCGCAGCCCTTCTACGTCAACGCGCCCTACGGCATCGTGCTCGTGCACAACGGCAACCTGACCAACGCGCCGGCGCTGAAGGCCGAGCTCTTCGACGTCGACCGCCGCCACATCAACACCGAGAGCGACACCGAAGTCCTCATCAACGTGCTGGCGCACGAACTGGAGCAGGTGGCACGCGACCTGCCGCTGACACCCGAGCATGTCTTCAAGGCCGTGGGCGCGGTGCACAAGCGCATCAAGGGCAGCTACGCGGTGATCGCGCTGATCGCGGGCCACGGCCTGCTGGCCTTCCGCGACCCGTTCGGCATCCGCCCGCTGTGTTTCGGTGAAGGCAACACCCCCGAGAGCAGCCACGACGTGATGGTGGCCAGCGAATCGGTGGCGCTGGAGGGCACCGGCCACAAGCTGACACGCGACGTGGCGCCGGGCGAGGCCATCTTCATCGACCTGGCCGGCCGCATCCATGCACGTCAGTGCGCCGAACACCCGACGCTGAATCCCTGCATCTTCGAGTTCGTCTACCTGGCGCGGCCCGATTCGGTGATGGACGGCATCTCGGTCTACCACGCACGCCTGAACCTGGGCGAGACGTTGGCCCAGCGCGTGATCTCCACGCTGCCGCCGAACGAGATCGACGTCGTCATCCCCATCCCGGAAAGCAGCCGCCCCAGCGCGATGCAGCTGGCGCACCGCATCGGCAAGCCCTATCGCGAAGGCTTCGTGAAGAACCGCTACGTCGGCCGCACCTTCATCATGCCGGGGCAGGGTGTGCGCAAGAAGAGCGTGCGCCAGAAGCTCAACGCCATCGGCATGGAGTTCAAGGGTCGCAACGTGCTGCTGGTGGACGACAGCATCGTGCGCGGCACCACCAGCAAGGAGATCGTGCAGATGGCGCGCGAGGCCGGCGCGCGCAAGGTCTACCTGGCCAGCGCGGCGCCGCCGGTGCGCTTTCCGAACGTCTACGGCATCGACATGCCGACCAAGGAAGAGCTCATCGCGCACGATCGCAGCAACGAAGAGATCCGCGCCTACATCGGTGCCGACGCGCTGATCTACCAGGACGTCGACGCGATGAAGCGTGTCGTCGGCGCGCTGAACAAGAAGATCGTCAGCTTCGAGGCCAGCTGCTTCGACGGCCGCTACATCACCGGTGACATCACCGCAGAGGACTTCGCCACCATGCAGGCCCAACGCAAGCTGCAGTTCGACGAAGAAGAGAACGACAACCGCTCGCGGCTGGCGCTGCAGGACGCGGAGCAGGGCTGATGGGCATCCCGCGCGTGAAACTGCCGGCAGACGCCCGGCCCGACACCCTGGCCGTGCGCGAGGGCCTGCCGCCTTCGCAGTACGGCGAGAACTCGGAGTCGATCTACCTCACGAGCAGCTTCGTGCACCCCGACGCGGCCACCGCGGCGCGGCGTTTCGCGAACGAGGAAGACGCCTTCGTCTACAGCCGTTTCAGCAACCCCACCGTCACGATGATGGAGCGGCGGCTGGCGGCGATGGAAGGCACCAGCGGTTGCATCGGCACGGCCAGCGGCATGGCGTCGATCCTGATGCTCGTCCTGGGGCTGCTGAAGGCCGGCGATCACGTGGTGTGTTCGCAGAGTGTCTTCGGCAGCACGGTCAAGCTGTTCCAGGACTTCGCGAAGTTCGGCATCGAGACCAGCTTCGTCTCGCAGACCGACGTGGCGCAGTGGCAGGCCGCGATGCGGCCGAACACGAAGCTGCTGTTCGCCGAGACGCCCAGCAACCCGCTCACCGAGGTCTGCGACGTGCGCGCGCTGGCACACATTGCCCACGCCGGCGGCGGCGAAGCGCGTGCGCTGCTGGCGGTCGACAACTGCTTCTGTTCACCGGCGCTGCAGCAACCGGTGAAGCTGGGCGCCGACCTGATCATCCACAGCGGCACCAAGTACCTCGACGGGCAGGGCCGAGTCATCGCCGGTGCGGTGTGCGGGCCCGAGGAGCTGATCGAGACGAAGTTCGTTCCCGTCATGCGCAGCGCCGGCATGAGCTTGTCGCCCTTCAACGCCTGGGTGGTGCTGAAGGGGCTGGAGACGCTGTCCATCCGCATGCAGGCGCAGAGTGCACGTGCGCTGGCGTTGGCGCAGTGGCTGGAAACGCAGCCGGCGGTGGAGCGGGTGTTCTACCCCGGTCTGCCCTCGCACCCGCAGCACACGCTGGCCATGGTGCAGCAGAACGGCAGCGGCGGCGCGGTGGTGAGCTTCATCGTCAAGGGCGGCCGGGAAGGCGCCTTCGCGACGATCGATGCCACGCGCATCTGCAGCATCACCGCCAACCTGGGTGACACCAAGACCACCATCACCCACCCCGCCAGCACCTCGCACGGCCGCCTGAGCGAGCCGCAGCGCCAGGCCGCCGGCATCGTGCAGGGCCTGATCCGCGTCGCGGTGGGGCTGGACGACGTCGAAGACATCAAGGCCGACCTCCTGAACGGTCTGTCGCAGCTCGCATGACCAAGACCGTACGCACCCGCATCGCCCCATCGCCCACCGGCTTCCTGCACCTGGGCACGGCACGCACCGCGCTCTACTCCTGGGCCTACGCGCGGCATCACGGCGGCCAGTTCATGCTGCGCATCGAAGACACCGACGTCGCGCGTTCCACGCAGGACAGCGTGCAGCAGATCCTCGACAGCATGCTCTGGCTGGGTCTGGACTACGACGAGGGCCCGGTCTACCAGATGCAGCGCCTGGCGCGTTACCACGCCGTGGCCGAGCAGATGATCGCCGCCGGCACCGCCTACCGTTGTTATGCCACGCCCGAGGAGCTGGACGCGATGCGTGAAGCCCAGCGCGCGCGCGGCGAGAAGACGCATTACGACGGCCGCTGGCGCCCCGCGCCGGGCAAGCAGCTGCCGCCCGTGCCCGCGGGGGTGCAGCCGGTGGTGCGCTTGGCCAACCCCGCACACGGCCATGTGCACTGGGACGACCTCGTCAAGGGCCCGATCACGATCAGCAACGACGAGATCGACGACCTCATCATCCTGCGCCCGGCGCCCGAAAGTGCACCCGAGGTTGCGCCCGCACTGGGCATCCCGACCTACAACTTCGCCGTCGTCGTCGACGACTGGGACATGCGCATCACGCACGTCTTCCGCGGCGACGAGCACATCAACAACACGCCCTGGCAGATCAACATCTTTCGCGCGTTAGGTGCACCGCTGCCGCAGTTCGGCCACTGCCCCATCATCCTGGGCGACGACGGGCTGAAGCTCAGCAAGCGCCGTGGTGCGGTCAGCGTCACCGCCTACCAGGACGCCGGCTACCTGCCCGAGGCCATGTTGAACTACCTGGCGCGCCTGGGCTGGAGCCACGGCGACGACGAGCTCTTCAGCGTCGAGCAGATGGTGCAGTGGTTCGACGGCAGCCACCTGGCCAAGAGCCCCGCGCAATGGGACCCGGCCAAGCTGGCCTGGGTCAACGCGCACTACATCAAGGCCGCGGCCGACAGCCGCCTGGCAGGGTTGGTGCAAGGCCAGCTGGCCACGCGCGGCGTCGTCGTCGATGACCTCGGACTGCTGGCGCGTGCCAGCGCACTCTTCAAGGAGCGCTGCAGCACGGTGGTCGAGTTGACCGACTGGACCGAGATGCTCTTCGTGCCGGTGGGGCCCAGCGCCGACGACCTGGCCACGCATGTCACCGATGCAGTGAGGCCCGCGCTGCAGGCCCTGCGCGACAAGCTGGCCGCTGTCGACTGGGACAAGGCGTGCATAGCCGCCGCGATGAAGGAGACCCTCGCCGCGCACCGGCTGAAGATGCCGCAGCTGGCGCCGGCCGTGCGCGTGCTGGTCTGTGGCCGCGCGCAGACCCCTTCCATCGACGCCGTGCTGACGCTGTTTCCCCGCCATACGGTGCTGGAGCGTTTGCAGGGCGTCTGAAAAGTGTCTTAGAATCTAAGGCTCGCTTGAACAGCGCCGAACGCGTGGGTCCGCAGGCAACTGGGGATAGACGCAATCAGGGGGTATAGCTCAGCTGGGAGAGCGCTTGCATGGCATGCAAGAGGTCAGCGGTTCGATCCCGCTTACCTCCACCAAACAAGCGTTGTTCAAGGGATGTCAGTGCAGTGCCAAGTTCAAAGTCCCCTTCGTCTAGAGGCCTAGGACACCACCCTTTCACGGTGGCTACAGGGGTTCGAATCCCCTAGGAGACGCCAAGTTTGACGGCGCTTGGGTTGCGAAAGCAGCCAGAGTCGTTGGTAAGAGTTAGACCACTGCGGAGTGGTAGTTCAGTTGGTTAGAATACCGGCCTGTCACGCCGGGGGTCGCGGGTTCGAGTCCCGTCCACTCCGCCAAAATTGCAAAGCCCTGATGCGCAAGTTTCAGGGCTTTTTGCTTTGTACGAGTCATGGCCTCGATCCTGCATCGTCGAGCGATTTTGACCACATTCCACGTGACGATGGCTCACTTGGGCGCTAGCTATCTCAGGTCGCTTGCAAGCCCTGGCGGCACACCATCGCTTTTTCACGCCTCAACTCCTTGTTTCACGCTGGTCCCGGAGGCTCGGTGTTGCTTGCGATAGGCGCCGGGGGTGATCCCAAAATGGTGGTTGAAAGCCAGATGAAGGCCCACGACGCTGTCATAGCCGATGCGCTCGGCGATATCGGTCAAGGGCAGGGGGGTGGTGCTCAGCAAGCGCTGCGCTTCGGCCAACCGGCGACGTACCAGATGCTGCCGTGGGGTTTCACCCACCAGTTCCTTGAAAGTTCGTGCAAAGGACGAGCGCGAGACGCCGGCCTCCTCGGCCAAGGAGTCGAGTGTCCACTGTCGGGCGAAATCTTCGTGCATGGCCATGAGCGCTTGGCCAACGCCTTGATGCTGCAGCGCGACGGAAAAGCGGCCGAAGCGGTCGGTATCGCGCATGGCCACACGCAGCCCCAGCACATACACCAACTCGAACCCGCGTACAAGCACAATATTTCGCCCTTCACCATATACCTTTAATTCGCTTTTTAAACCATCCAAGGTGTGAGCAAGCAATGGTTCTGTTTCAATTTGTGCTGCCGTGACAATCATGAGCGGAGGTAATAGCTGATATATGAGTCGGACGCCGTCCGACTCGAAATGCAGACCCGCGCACAGCATTTGGCCTTTGCGATCTCCTCCGCCGAACTGCAAAGCGCTGAATTTTTCAGCACTTCTTTCGGGGAGCAGATTCTTCAATTCTTGAGGCTGGCTGGTCAAGGCGTCGCCAATTGCGTGGCCTTGCCCACGAGGAAACATCGCCAGATCGCCTTCATGAAGCGCCACGGGATCACGCCCCTCCATCTGGATCACGGCGTCGCCCTGAATCATGTAATGAAGCAATGCGCAGGACTCTTGTTCGCCCTGGATGGCCCAGGGCGTTGTCGTCTGCCATTCACTGACAAATATGCCCTGGAGCCGCAGGCGGTCAAAAACATAGGACAGGACGTCCGCCGGGCGTTTCATGGACGAATTTTAATTAATTCGAGCTTTCTGATTATTGTGTGCATGAAACCCCCTGAATAGACTTTGAAAACTACTTACCAATGAGGTCGATTCTATGTCCAGTCAACATATACAACAACATCTGGTCCTTGGCGGCTCCGGCGCCCAAGGTTCGGCCATTGCTCAAGAACTGGTCACGCGGGGGCAGGCGGTCAAGGTGCTGGTCAGGTCCGAGGCGGGTCCCATTCCGGCAGGCACGCAGCGCGTTGTCGCGGATTTGGCTGACGGAGATGCCCTTCTGGAAGCATTCAAAGGTGTGAGCCACCTGACCGTTACTTTGCCCCTGGTCTACGACCCCGAGGTGACAGACGCCTATGCCATGAATATCGCCAGGGCGGCGGCACGAAACAATGTTCGACGCATCGTCTTCAATGCCAACACACGGACGCCCCATGCGCGGTCCGACGTGCCGGCTTTCGATACACGCAATGGGGCAGACGCCATTTTGCGTGGCAGCGGCGTCGACATCGTCACGCTGAAGCCTTCCATTTACCTCGAAAACCTGTTGGCGCCGTCCTGCCTGGCGGGCATGAAAGAACATGGCCAACTGCACTATCCGCTGCCGGCGCAGACCCGGGTATCGTGGCTCTCGCTGGCCGACTTGGGGCGTGCCGTGGCCGCGGCTCATGCGTTGGACAAGACGCCTGCCGGGCCGGTGCTCATCGGAGCGAGCCCGGTGCAGGGCAGTGAGCTTGCCGCACAACTGTCCGAAGCGGTGGGTCGTCCGATCAGCTATGTGCCGCTTCCACCCGATGTGTTCGAGCAGTCGTTGGTCGGCTTCATCGGCGCCAAGGGTGCGGCCGGCGTGGCGGGGCTCTACCACTGGGCCTTCCGGCATCCCGACACCACTTTGTTCGCCACCGGTGATGTTGGCGAGCAGCTTGATCAATTCTTGTTGCCGCAGGTGCTGACGCCTCGGGCTTGGTCTCTTCGCCAGCCTTGGTCGTATGCCAAGCAGGCTGTTTGATTTCCACGGGCGCACCAGCCTCATTCCAACCCTTCATCAAATTCAGCGAGGAAGCACATGAAACGATCACCCATGGTCTCTAGAGGCCGGTTCTCCCTGGCCGTCCTGATGCTGGCCTTGCAAGCCGCGCTGCCGACTGCGGCATGGGCCCATGCCGGCCCGCACGGCGGGGTGGACACGTCACCCGAGCCGAGCGGCCCCAGTCCTTTCACGGTATTGGCCGAGGGGCTCTCGAATCCTCGGGGTATCGCCATCGATGAATCTTCCGGTTCACCTGTCGTTTATGTGGCGGAGGCTGGCAACGGTGGCAAGGGCGGCGTCTGCCTGACCAGTGCCAATGGCGACTATGACGATTGCTACGGTCCTTCCGGCGCGATCGCCCGCGTGGCGAACGGCGAGGTCGAGCGTGTGGTCAAGAACCTGCCGTCCATCGCGGGCCCCAATGGCGGCTTCGCCATTGGGCCTTCCCGCATCAGGCTGTTGGGCCCTTCGGTTCTTTTCACGGTTGCGAACTACGGAAACCCGGAACAGCGCGGGGTGCTCGCCTCGGCTGACAAGCGCTTCGGTCACGTGCTGTGGCATTCGCTGACGACACCGTCCCTCTCCTATGACGTGGCGAACCTGTCAGCTTTCGAGGACGCTCAGAATCCCGATGGCGGCGAGCTTGAGAGCAATCCCTCGGGGCTTGCGTTCTCCCGCCACGGCCTGATCGCCACCGATGCTGGTGCCAACGACGTCCTGAAGGTCCGGCCGAACGGCGCGGTCAGTGCGCGGTATGCCATTCCCGTCCGTCAGTTTCCGGCCCCCGACAATCTCGGCCTGCCTCCTGGCGCTACCGTGCCATTGCAGTCCGTGCCGACAGCGGTGACAGTTGGCCCTGATGGTGCGCACTACGTGGCTGAGTTCACCGGTTTTCCGTATCCGAAAGGCTCGGCACGGGTTTTCCGCTTTGGCGCTTTTGGCGCACCAACGGTGTTTGCCGACAATTTCTCGAACATCATCGATTTGGCTTTTGGCCCTGACGGCAGTCTTTATGTCCTGGAGCTGGCCCACAACGGTCTGATGTCGGGCGATGTGACAGGGGCTGTGACGCGGATACGTCCGAACGGGACGCGGACGACGGTGGCGTCGACCGGCTTGGCTTATCCCACCGCGATTGCGGTCGACCGCAGTGGGCGCATCTATGTGACCAACTACGGCACGCACGGCAGCAAGGCGCAACTCGTTCGTTTTTGAGCGACTGGCTCGCATCAGGGAATAAGGGGGCGCATGGAGAAGCACACGGTGCCGGTGTCCGTGTACGTGGCGGTGGATGTGGCAAGGGCTTTGTCTTTCCTCTCCGACCTGAATCATCTGTCGATGTGGACGCTGGGCACCCGGGTGCACGAGCAGGTCGCGGTTGATACCTGGGTTGGCGAGGTCTCGGCCTCTGGCCAACGCATCTACCTTCGGGCGGTGACGCTTGCGCATCCCGAAGTGCCAATGCTGGAATGGCAGTGCGGCAAGAGCATGGACCACCTCTCGGTGGTCCATCGACTGTGCCTTCTGCCGGCTTTGGGAGGTGGAGTGCACGTGCACTGGATCAGCTTCAGGCGTCCTGATGTGGAGACGGTGCTCGGCGGGCAAGGCTTCGATGCCATGGCGCATCAAGCCGAGTGCCTGCGCCTGAAGGCGGTGCTGGAACGGAACGCGGGACGGACCGCGCCTGCCATGGCGCCCGAGCAGGTGTTGGCCTGCTCGGTGTTCGTGGACGCGCCTGCCGCCACGCTCTCGGCCTATCTGGCCGACCTCGGGAGCGCGGCACAGTGGGCGGCTCAATGGGAACTGGGGCCGGAGACCGGATCCGCGAGCCGGTTGACTGGTGAATCGGGTACTTTGAAAGAAGGCCGTTTTCGCGATGCGTATGGCCGTGCTTTCACGGCCTCGTCCTCGTTGATCGACCATGCCGACCTGGGGCAGAGCGTGCTGATACGGACCGTGCACGACGTGCCAAACGCGGCAGATCCCTGGGCGCCCCCGTTCCTGCAGGTCTTTGCTGTCCTGCCTTGCGCCCATGTGTTGGGCATGCCGGCCGCGGATGGTTGTGTGCTGCACCGCATGGTGCCAACGCCGTGGCGCTATGTCGAGCAGGCCGACAGTCTCGCGGCGATGCGCGGCGAAAGCCTTGGCATCAAGCGAAGGGTAGAGGGCTTGGCGGGACATCCTGAACGTTTCGCGGATGGGCTCAGCTACACCCCAGCGATCGCAGCAGCGAGCGTCTGAGACGGGTCACCGACCAGCGTTCGCTCTTTTTCTTTTTTCTTCTTTGGATCGAGGCTGTGATGAATACAGAAGATGTTGTCGAAATCGAGGTCTTCTATGACCTGGTCTGCCCCTTCTGCCTGATCGGCAAGATGGAGTTCGATGCGGCGCTTGTGTCGTTGGGACCGGAGGTGCATGTGCGCTGGTCGCCCTTTGTGCTGGACCCTCAATTGCCTGAGGGGGGCTTGGCTTTTCAGGCTTATCACGCCATGAAATACGGTCCACGGGCGCGGCCCATGCAGCAGCATGTCGAACGCATCGGGCAGCGCATGGGCATTCCCTTCGATTTCCTGAAGTTGTCTCGCTATCCGCAGACACTGAACGGCCATCGTGCAGTGCGCTTTGCCGCCGAGCATGGTCAGGCAGGCGACATGGTCGAGGTGCTGCTGCGTGCGTATTTCCTGGAAGACCAGGACATCGGCCGACCCGAAGTGCTGGCGGAGCTGGCGCAGAGCCGACTGGGCCTGCCTGGACAGGTGCTCGCACAGCGCCTGGCTTCCGATTGGCAGCGCAACGAGGTGCTGGCAGATCAACGCCGCGCGGTGCGGTTGGAGGTGCGCTCGGTGCCGTCCTATCGCCTCAACGGCCGTTACATCGAGCATACCGACGATCTGGTGACCGTCCTGTCGGGCGCCTTGACATGAGCTTCGTCATGCCCCAACGCGCCTCCCCGTTAAGCGTGATCGTCAAGAGCGACCTGGAGGAGACGCCGCGCGATATGTCCTCTCCGGCGCCCGACATGATCGAGCAGCGCTTCAGCGTACCTTTCCATTTCCCCGTCTATTTCACTGATGGCATGTTGCGCGATCCGGGCAACTCAGTGCTCAGGCAAGCCATCAGCCGCAAGGAGCCCGGACGGCGCCACCGGTTCGCCGTCGTGATCGATAGCCAAGTGGCGCGTGCGGATCCCGTCTTGGTGCGCGGCTTCCAGGCCTACGCTTGCCGACATGACGATGCCCTGGACCTGGTGGCCGCGCCACATCTGGTCAAGGGTGGTGAACTGATCAAGAACGACCACCTCACGGTACTGGGTCTGCAAAGCTGGCTGCACAAGCTTCGAATGGACCGCCACGCCTGTCTGGTCATTGTGGGCGGAGGCTCGGTGCTGGACATGGCGGGCTATGCGGCGGCCACCACGCACCGTGGCATCCGGGTGATCCGCGTGCCCACCACCGTGTTGGCGCAAAACGACTCGGGTGTCGGCGTCAAGACGGCGATCAACGCTTTTGGCGCCAAGAACTTCCTGGGAACCTTCACGCCGCCTTTCGCGGTCATCAACGATCATGACTTCATTGCCACGCTGCCCGATCGGGACCGCATCGCCGGCATGGCGGAAGCGGTCAAGGTGGCTGCGATCCGCGATACCGTCTTCTTCGAATGGCTGGAGACCCATGTCGAGCGCTTGCGCAGTTTCGAGCCGCAGGCCATGCGTTGGATGATTCGCCGCTGTGCGGAACTGCACATGCACCACATCGGGCAGGGCGGCGATCCGTTTGAGTTCGGCAGCGCCAGGCCGTTGGATTTCGGCCATTGGGCCGCGCACAAGCTGGAGAATCTCAGCGGCTACACGCTCACGCATGGCGAGGCGGTGGCCATCGGTCTGGCGCTGGACACCCGTTATGCCGTCACGACGGGCATGTTGCCGGAGATTCAAGGCGAGCGGCTCTACCGTTTGCTGGAGCGGCTCGGGTTCAGGTTGTGGCACGAAGCGTTCGAGCAGCGGGATGCGCAAGGGCGGCGGCAGGTCATGGCCGGCCTTGCGGAATTCCAGGAGCACCTGGGCGGTGACCTGACGGTGACGATGCTGGATGCTATCGGTCGCGGACGGGAAATCCACGAGGTGCGCCAGCCACTCATGGACGGCTGCATCGATTGGTTGCGTGAGCGGGACCATGCGCGATGCGCCTGAACAGCCCAGCAGGGGATGCCTCAGGCCCGGTCCACCTGAGCTACTGCACCAATGTGCACCCCGGAGAAAGCTGGAACGACACCTTCGACGCTTTGCGCACGCATCTGCCGGCGGTGAAGGCGCGTGTTGCCCCGACGCATCCCTTCGGCGTGGGGCTGCGCCTGTCGGCGCGGGCGGCCGATGAGTTGGCCCTGCCTGGTGCGTTGACGGCCTTTCAGGCCTTCCTGTCCGACCACGGACTCTATGTGTTCACCGTGAACGGCTTTCCCTATGGCGCCTTTCACCGGGACCGCGTGAAGGATCAGGTTTATCTGCCGGATTGGCGGACGCCTGAAAGGCTCAGGTATTCAGACCGGCTGGCCGATTTGCTGGCTGCCTTGCTGCCAGACGACGGCCTGGGCACGATCAGCACCGTGCCTGGAGGCTACCGTCCTCACCTGGTGCGTGAAGGCGAGGAAGGCTCGCGTGCCATGGCTGCCAACCTGCGGCAGCATGCATTGCACTTGCACCGCATCGCGCAGGACACCGGGCGCCACATCGTGCTTGCGCTGGAGCCAGAGCCATGGTGTTTGCTGGAGACCAGCGTTGATGCGGTGCGGTTCTTCGAATCGCATTTGCTGCATCCCGACTCGGTAGCCGACATGGCTGCCCGGCTGGGCGCCGACAACTCGCTGGCGGAGCAGGTGCTTCGAGCTCATCTCGGGGTTTGCCTTGATGCCTGTCACGCGGCGGTGGCTTTCGAAGATCCGCTGGCCTGTCTGGATTTGCTGGAAGGGGCCGGCATCCGCATCGCCAAGGTGCAACTCAGTGTGGGCCTGCATGCCGACAACGTTGGCGGGCTGCCCCTCGGTGCTTTCGATGAGTTGAACGATGCGGTCTACCTGCATCAGGTGGTCGAACGGCCTTCTTCGGGCGAGGCGCTGCGGCGTTTCGACGATTTGCCGCAGGCGCTGGCTGCGCTGGACGGTGGCAGCCTCAGTTTGGCGCGAGATTGGCGCATCCACTTCCACGTGCCCATCTGGTGCCGGGACTTGGGAGCCTTCACGACGACTCAGCCTTTCTTGCAGGCGCTGCTGGCACGCCATCGCGAACGGTCTATTGCGCCGCATCTGGAAGTGGAAACGTATACGTGGGACGTGCTGCCGCCCCGCTGGCGCAGGGGCCCGCTGGACCAGGCCATCGCACGAGAACTCAACTGGGTGTTGGAGCAATTGTCATGAAACGCAATGGGTGGCGCGTGGCGCTGGAACTGGGTCGTGTGTCCAATCTGCCCACGGTATGGAGCAATGTGCTGGCGGGGATGGTGCTGTCTGGCCATGTGCACGAGTGGGGCATGGCGCTGCGGCTGATGGCTGCCTTGTCGCTGATCTACGTGGCCGGCATGTACCTCAACGATGCGTTCGACCGCGACATTGACAGGCGTGAGCGGCCTGAACGGCCGATTCCTTCTGGCAGGGTGTCGGCGCGCGTGGTCTTCGCGGCCGGCTATGGCCTGCTCGTGTCAGGCCTGCTGATGCTGGCGCCGATGGGCTGGCGCGCCTTCGCCTCCGGGGCGCTGCTGGCGGCGGTGGTCGTCTATTACAACTACGATCACAAAGCTAATCGCTTCAGCCCGCTGGTGATGGGCCTGTGCCGCATGCTCACCTACATCACGAGTGCGCTTGCGGCCACGGGCGGTGCCGTGCCGGAGGCTGTCTGGCTCGGGGCGATGGTGCTGCTGGCCTATTTGATGGGCTTGACCTACGTGGCCAAGCACGAGCAGCCTGGCAAAGTGATGCATGTCTGGCCGCTCCTGGGACTGGCCTGTCCCATGCTGGCCGTGCTCGTGTTCTCGCCCATGGGCGTGCAGACGGCTCCGTGCCTGCTGGCGTTCGGGCTGTGGACCGGCCACTGCCTGCGCATGGTCTTCTCGCGCCAGCGCCGCAATATGAGGCATGCCGTGGGCGGTTTCATCGCCGGCATTTCGTTGGCCGATGCATTGGCCATATCTGTTCTGGGCCTGTCGCCCGCCGTGGCAACCGCCACGGCCGCTTTTCTATTGACGCTGGTGTTGCAACGGAAGATTGCCGGAACTTGACGGGTTACGTTATTCATTTGCCAGGCGATATTGCAGCATCGATGTCAATTCGCGATTACTGTTTGTTTCTAAATTGTTGCCATTTCCATCAATCGTTGTTTTGGTCATGATTTTGTCATTTTAAAAAACAAAGGGCCTGTGCACGAATTTTAAAGAAATTGAGTCGGTTCTTTATTCACAATAATCGACGGCTCTTTAAAATGGCCTGAAAATATTCAATCAGGGAGGACCTTTCAGGTGCATGGGCCTGTGGAGGGTGCCTGATATATCAATATTTAATGGGGGTAATCATGATTTTACTGGATGCCGGCTGCTTTCAAGAAAAAAGCTATTTCAACGTGGAGGCCATTCGTGCGCAGGACCCTTTGAATGCAGATTGGCAGCTGGGCGCGCTGCCGGTCATCAATCGCAACAAGGACACCGACGAACTCATCCGTCTGCTGCAATATCTGGCGCGGCAGACCAAAGATGTCGATATCGACACGCCCGAAAAGGCATTTGCCGCCATGCGAGACATTGGCATCGTCCTGGGCTCGCTCAAGCGGCAGGGTGTGGAGCCCGTGCAGGCGGTGCCGGAGGTGGAGCAGCCCCTTGTAGAGCTGGGGGCGGCGACGAACATGATCCCGCGCGACACGGTCCATCACTACACCTCGTGGAACCCCGTCGGCGCGCGGCGGCGCACTTACACGGGTGAGCCGCAGGAGATCTGGCTGCAAGATGCGGTCGTGCGCGTGTTCCCCAGCCTGAGCGCTTCGCTGGCCATCAGCGATGTGCTGAGTACCATGTCCCCGCATGATGTGCGATTCGGTCCCACGGTGGGCATGCTGCATGAGTCAGGCAGGACGATGGTCGAGGCCATCGACTCGGTGACGGAGCGGGTATCCCCCGTCTTTTTTGCACAGGTGCTGCGGCCTTATTTCGAGGACGTCATCGTGCGCGGCGAGCGCTATCTGGGTCCGGCGGCAGCGCAGGCACCCCTGTGGCTGGTGGACCTTTGCGTGTGGGCCTCGGACCGCAATCAGGCTGACTACAAGACCTTCCTGGTGGAGTCGGTCCACTACAGCCTGCCTTCCTGGCGGGCGTTCTACCAGCGCCACTGCAACGATGTCTCGCTGGTCAGCAAGGTGACTGAGGCGCTGGATGCCTGCGCCGGTGAGCCGGACGGCAATCTGGTGCGCAGCGCGACGAGCCTGACGGAGCTCATGACTTTGCTGAAGGTGTTCCGTGGGCGGCACATCGGCATCGCGCGCAAGGCCTATGCCGAGGAGGTGGCACTCTATGCGCACGGCAGCGGCGGGGCGCCGGTGGAGTTGTTGCGCCATATCCTGGACCTGACCCGTGAGAATGAGCACCTCATGCGCGAGCGGGCCAGCGGCATGCGCCGTGACCAAGCAGCGGTGCAGGCGTCAACGCCACCGACCGCGCCTGCGCAGGATGGCGAGCGCCGAGAGGAGGGCGTCGCCTACGGGGAGGCAGCATGAAGCAGCCGCGCATTCTCATCGCGGGCGCGGGCATCGCTGGCCTGACGGCTGCCATCGCGCTGCGGGCCCATGGCTTCACCGACATCCAGGTGCTCGAACGCTCACCCGTGATTGCGCCGCTGGGATCGGGCATCAATGTGCTGCCCCACGCCGTGCGTGAGCTCCACGCCTTGGGCTTGCTCGAGTGCCTGCTGCCGCAATGCATCCAGACTGGTGAATTGTTTTACATGAACCACCGGGGTGACCGCATCTGGCGTGAGGACCGTGGCGTGGCGGCCGGCTACCGATGGCCCCAGCTTTCCATTCACCGCGGATGGTTGCAAGCCGAACTGCTCCAGCGTGTGTTGGAGGAGGGGGGGACGGGGCATGTCCACGCCGGCCAGGAGGTGGTGGGCGTGTTCGATGAAGGCGCGGGCCACGTCGTCGAATGCTTGGATCGCCAGACGGGCCAGACCCGTCGCCACCATGCTGATCTGGTGATTGGCGCGGACGGCATCAGGTCGTCCATTCGCCGTGCCCTGTACCCGCAAGAAGGGCCGCCGCCGGCCAATGGGATGGTGGTTTTCCGGGGCATGTTGTGGGGGCCGTCGTTCATGACGGGCCGCAGCATGATCATCGCTGGCGATGGGCGGCGCAAGATTGTGCTTTATCCCATGGCCCGCAGGGTGTCTGGCGAAGTCCTGCTGAACTGGGCAGCCGCGTTGCCGGAGAATCCAGGCGCAGGCTATGCACGCGGCGACTGGAACCAGCCTGTGTCACCGGATGTCTTCGCTGGCGAGTTCGCAGGCTGGGATCTGGGCGGCGTGAGCCCCGAGGCGCTGATGCGCAGCAGCCCCGATACCTTTGTTTATCCCATGGTCGATCGCGAACCGCTGCCGGCTTGGTCACGTGGGCATGTCGTGCTCATGGGTGATGCGGCCCACGCGATGTACCCCATCGGTTCGAACGGGGCCACGCAGTCGATCATCGACGCATGCGCGCTGGCGCACCATCTGCGCCAAAAGGAGGGCGACCTCACGGCGGGCATCGGTGCTTATGAGGCGGACAGGCGCCCCAGGCTCACGGCCTTGCAGGCCGCCAATCGCCGCCAGGGCCCTGAGGTGGTGATCGACCTTGCCGCCCAAAGGGCGCCCGGCGGCTTTGCGCGGTCCGGTGACGTGTTCGAGCCCGGCGAACTGGAGGAGATTGCTTCGCGCTACACGCGCATCTCAGCGATGGAACTGGACGCGGTGAACCTGCCTTCGCCTTATCAGCCATCACCGTACCAACCCGTGCGCATGGCTCCTGAGCTGGAGCCGACATGAGCCGAGAAAACGCTCTCCATGTGCTGCCAGAGCGCGCGCGGCTGCGCCCTTACACGACGCAGATCGCCCAGGAACTGACCGACCACCTCTTTCAGGCCTTGGCTGGGCAGTCGCAGGGCGATGCGGCCCGGGTCTGGCTTGAGGTGGCGCTGGCCGATGCCGTGCGTCCCGAGGCGTCGCAGAGTGGGGTGCTGCTGGCCCACCATGCCCGCGCTGCACGGCACTTGCGGCGCGTGCACACCGAGTTGCAGCCGGCGTTGCACCGAAGTTTGTTCAGGAGAGGCGTGCATGTGCCGCACGCGTGGTCCACGGTCGATTGCGCCAGGGTGCTGTTGGCTTTGATGGCTCTGAGCCGTCTGCCCATGCACACCCACGTGGCTCATGTGCGGCAGCTCTTTCTCAAAGGTGACGGCGATGAGCGGCGTGCGCTGCTGCAGGGCCTCGTGCTGCTGCCGGAGCCGATACGCTTCACCGAACTCGCCATCGAGGCTTGCCGCAGCAGCGTGAGATGGGTGTTCGATGCCATCGCGGCCGACAACACCTTTCCTGCACGCTGGTTCCCGGATGCGGCCTTCCATCAACTGGTCCTCAAGGCCTTGTCCGTGGGCCTGCCGATCGAGCGGATCGTCGGCCTGGACGAGCGCTTCACGTTCGATTTGGGACGAATGGTCACCGAGTACGCCTCCGAGCGGCGTGCGGCCGACCGTGCTGTGTCGTCAGACACGCACGCCCTGCTGGGTCGCTTGCCCGAGTGAGCCAGGACGAATCACCGATCGCACCGCTTCACACTCTCACGCCCCTGATGGGCGCATTCCAACCCTTCGGAGACACCGCCTCATGAATATGTTCGATCCTCATGTCCACATGACGTCCCGCACGACCGACGACTACCGCGCCATGAATGCCGCTGGCGTGACGGTGGTCGTGGAACCCGCGTTCTGGATGGGTCAGCCGCGAACCCATGTGGGTACCTTTGAGGACTACTTCCTGTCCCTGCTTGGATGGGAGCGCTTCAGGGCGAGCCAGTTCGGTATTCGCCACTACTGCACGCTGGGCCTCAACCCCAAGGAGACGAACAATCCCGACGTGGCCGATGGCGTCATTGCCTTACTCGATCACTACCTGGAGAAGGACGGCGTGGTGGCCGTCGGCGAGATCGGCTTCGACGACGAGACGGCGGCGGAAGAAAAGTACTTTCTGCTGCAGCTGGAACTGGCGATCAAGCACGAGCTGCCGGTGCTGGTCCACACCCCTCACCGCGACAAGAAGGCGGGCACCTTGCGCAGCCTGGCCATGATTCGCGAGAGCGGCATCCGAGACGAACTGGTGCTCATCGACCACAACACCGAGGAGACGCTGCCCCTGGTCTTGGACACCGGCTGCTGGGCCGGCCACTCCATCTATCCAGAGACCAAGATGGACGAGGCCCGCATGGTGGCGCTGGTCAAGCAATACGGTGCGGATCGCATCATCATCAACAGCGCCGCCGACTGGGGTGTGAGCGATCCACTCAAGGTGCCCAAGACCGCGCAGGCCATGCTGGATGCTGGCATCGCCGAGGCCTTGATCCGGACCATCGTGTGGGACAACCCCCTGGCCTTCTTTGCGCAAAGCGGTCGCCTCGACCAGGAAGAAGCGGTGGCCGATGTGCGCATCGACCAGCGCCAGGCTTTCGAAGGCAATTCCGTGCTGCGCGGCCAGACCCCTGTGGTCCACGACTGAAAAGGACCGCAGCGTGCAAAAGACCGTCGTGCTCAACGTCGTCGGCATGACGCCGGCCCTGCTGAGCCATGCGCCGCATCTGCGTGCCCTGGCCGAGCGTGGGGGGGTGAGGCCAGTCAGCACCATCACCCCTGCGGTGACGTGCTCGGTGCAGGCCACCTTCCTCACCGGACGCATGCCCAGCAGCCATGGCTGCGTGGCCAACGGCTGGTACTTCAGAGACTTGGCGGAGCCCATGTTCTGGCGCCAGAACAATGGCCTGATCCAAGGCGACAAGATCTGGCATGAGGCCCGCCGCCGTGATCCTGACTTCACCTGTGCCAAGCTTTTCTGGTGGTACAACATGCATGCCGATGTGGACTGGAGCGTGACCCCGAGGCCCATCTACAAGGCCGACGGCAGCAAGGTGCCGGATTTCTATGCTTGGCCGTCCGAGTTGCATGGCGAGTTGCGCGCCAAGCTGGGTGATTTCCCGCTTTTCCGCTTCTGGGGGCCGACGGCGGACATCGTCTCCAGCCGCTGGATCGCGGAATGCGCCATGCATGTCTACGACACGCGCAAGCCCACGCTCACGCTGGTCTACCTGCCGCATCTGGACTACAACCTGCAAAGGCTGGGGCCCGACCATCCCGGCATTGCTGCCGACGTGGCCGCCATCGACGATGTCTGCGGCAAGATCATCCGCAAGGTGGAGGCTGATGGCGCCTGCGTGATTGTTCTGTCCGAGTACGGCATCACACCGGTCAAAGGCGATGTGGCCATCAACCGTGCGTTGCGGCGCGCGGGCTGGCTGGTCACGCGCGATGAGCTTGGCGAGGACAAGCTCGACCCGGGCGCATCGGATGCCTTCGCGCTGGTGGACCACCAGGTGGCGCATGTCTACGTTCGGCGTCCCGAGTTGGTGCCCAAGGTCAAGGCCCTGCTGGAACAACTCGATGGCGTCGAGCAGGTGCTTGACGAGGATGGCAAACGGGCGGTGGGGCTGGACCACGAGCGGTCCGGCGAGCTGGTGGCCATCAGCCAAAGCGACCGGTGGTTCAGCTATTACTTCTGGCTGGATGATGCGCGTGCGCCGGACTTCGCGCGCACGGTCGACATCCACCGCAAGCCAGGCTATGACCCGGTCGAACTGTTCATCGACCCGGCCATCCGCCTGCCGAAGCTGACGCTGGGCTGGAAGCTGCTGCGCAAGCTTTGCGGCATGCGGACCTTGATGGACGTCATCCCGCTGGATCCCTCGCTGGTGAAGGGATCGCACGGTCGTCCCACCGATGATCCGGCCCTGGGCCCGCTGATGATCAGTTCACACGCAGACCTGCTGCCCAAGGGAGCGGTGGACGCGCCCGACGTCCACGACCTGATCTTGGACCACCTGTTCACCTAGGCACGCCATGCCGCCCAGGTACGCCCCCCATACACAGAGAGGACAAGCCGAGATGCAACGTCAAGAGTTCGAACAGTTCGCTGCCATGGGCTACAACCGCATCCCCATGGAGCGGGAACTGGTGGCCGACTTCGAAACCGCGCTGAGCGCCTATGCCAAGCTGGCGCAGGGTCGTCATTCCTATCTGCTGGAGTCCGTGCCGGGCCGGGCGGAGAACTGGGGGCGATACTCGATCATGGGGTTGCCCAGCGACGTGGTCATCAAGGTGCGCGGCAGTCGCATCCAGGTCGAGGACCACGGTCTGACCGTGGAAGACGTGGAGGCAGACGACCCGCTGGCCTGGCTTCAGGACTACGCCACACGTTTTTGTGTTGCCCCTTCCAGCAGCGCCATGCCCTTCATTGGCGGATTGGTGGGCTATTTCGGCTACGACACGGTCGCCTACATCGAGCCAGGGATGGTGCGCGCGCCCCGGGCAGATCCGCTTGATGTGCCCGATATCCTGCTGATGGTGTCCGAGGAGGTGGTCGTGTTTGACAACCTGCGCGGCAAGCTGTCGCTGGTGGTGCTGGCCAATCCCGCGCGGCCGGGCGCCTACGAGCACGCGCAGGGCAGGCTGGCCAGCTTGGAGGCAGCCTTTCGCGAGCCGATCAGGACGCCCATGCGTGGCGGCTTCGTGCCCTCGTCCGCTGGGTACGCCCGCGCGCTGGAGCAGGAGGCAACCGCCTGGTTCGACAAGGCCGACTTCGAGGCGGCCGTGCGGCGCATTCAGCGCTACATCGTCGAAGGCGATGTGATGCAGGTCGTGCTTTCGCAGCGCATGTCCATGCCGATCGAGGCGCCGCCACTGGACATCTACCGCGCCCTGCGCAGCCTCAATCCCTCGCCTTACATGTTCTACATGGACCTGGGCGAGTGCCACGTCGTTGGCTCGTCGCCAGAAATCCTGGTGCGCCTGCGCGACGGCGACGTCACCGTCAGGCCCATCGCCGGCACGCGGCGCCGGGGAGGATCAGCGGCGGAGGACCAGGTGCTGGAGCAGGATCTGCTTGCCGACCCCAAGGAGCGCGCCGAGCACATCATGCTGATCGACCTCGGGCGCAATGATGTGGGGCGCATCAGCCAGGCCGGCAGCGTGAAGGTGACGGAGCGCATGGTGGTCGAGCACTATTCACACGTGATGCACATGGTGTCGAACGTGACGGGGCGCCTCAAGCCCGACACCGGCGCCATGGACGTGCTGCGCGCCACCTTCCCGGCTGGCACGGTCAGTGGCGCGCCCAAGGTGAGGGCGATGGAGATCATCCACGAAGTGGAGCCCGTCAAGCGGGGCATTTATGCGGGCGCCATCGGCTACCTCTCTTGGTCGGGGGCCTTGGACACCGCGATCGCTATCCGCACCGCGGTCGTCAAGGACGGCGTGCTGCACATCCAGGCTGGCGCGGGCATCGTCGCCGATTCGGTGCCGGAGCTCGAATGGGAAGAAACCATGAACAAGGCCCGGGCCATGTTCAAGGCCATCGCGCAGGCCGAAGGTGGCCTGCAGCGTGCCGCGGCCTGATGAAGGCCCGGCACGTCCTTCCTCAAGCAATCAACCAATGGAGCACGTCATGCTGTTGATGATCGACAACTACGATTCATTCACCTACAACCTCGTGCAGTATTTCAGCGAGCTTGGGGCGCATGTGCAGGTTTACCGCAATGACCAGATCACCGTGGACGACATCCGGTGCCTGGCGCCCAGCCACATCGTGATCTCGCCCGGGCCCTGCAGCCCCAGCGAGGCAGGCGTGTCGTTGGAGGTGGCCCGCTACTTCGCGGGGCGCGTGCCCATCCTGGGCGTGTGCCTCGGGCACCAGGCCCTGGGGCAAGCCTTCGGTGGCCGCGTCGTGAAGGCGCGTCGGCTCATGCACGGCAAGACGTCCATGATCCAACACAAGGGGGGCGGTGTCTTTCGTGGCCTGCCGACGCCGTTCGAGGCCATTCGCTACCACTCGCTGGCCATCGATCGCGACAGCTTGCCCAGTTGCCTGGAAGTGACGGCCTGGACGGAAAACCCCGACGGTAGCTTCGACGACATCATGGGCCTGCGGCACCGCACCTTGCCCATCGAGGGGGTGCAGTTCCATCCTGAATCCATCCTGTCTGAACACGGCCATGCGCTGCTGGGCAACTTTCTGCGTTCTCATGTGCTGATCGAGCGCGAACTGGCGCAAGCGTGCTGACCATGGAAGCCGTCATGGATGTGAAGGCTGCCATCCAGTCCGTGGTGGCGCGCCAGGACCTGCCGCCTCAGGCGATGCAGCAGGTGATGAAGCAGGTGCTGGCGGGCGAGGCCTCACCCGCCCAGATTGGCGCGCTGCTGGTTGGGCTGCGCATGAAGGGCGAATCTGTCGGCGAGTTGACGGCCGCCGCCCAGGTCATGCGCGCCTTTGCGCGCAGCCTGCATGTCGAGCATCCACACCTGGTGGACACCTGCGGCACGGGCGGCGATGGCGCGCACATCTTCAACGTGTCGACGGCCTGTGCCTTCGTTGCCGCGGCCGGTGGTGCCGTCGTGGCCAAGCATGGAAATCGCTCGGTCTCCAGCCGCAGCGGCAGCGCCGATTTGCTGGAGGCCGCGGGCGCCCGTCTGGACCTGCCCGAAGCCTGTCTGCACGCCTGTCTGCGGGAACTGGGCATTGCCTTTCTGTTCGCGCCCGCTCACCATCCTGCCGTCGCCCATGTGGCCGGGCCGCGCCGCGAATTGGGCGGGCGCAGCCTGTTCAATCTGCTGGGCCCACTGAGCAACCCGGCAGGCGCGCGTCGCCAGGTGATCGGCGTGTTCGACGCCGAATGGCTGGTGCCCATGGCCGAGGTGCTGCGCGACCTGGGCAGCGAACATGTGATGGTGGTCCATGCTGAGGATGGCCTTGACGAGATCAGCGTGGCAGCGGCCACGGACGTGGTCGAACTTCACGATGGGCGCATCCGCCACTACCGCATCGTGCCGGAAGCCTTCGGCATGGCACGGGCTTCGCTGTCCACGCTGCTGGTCGACGGCGCACCTGACAGCCTGCGCATCGTTCGCGAGGTCTTCGCGAACCGGCCGGGGCCGGCGCGGGACATCGTGGTCCTCAATGCCGGAGCCGCGCTGTACGTTGCCGGCATCGAGCCCACCCTGCAAGCAGGCGTGCTCCGTGCCAACCGGCTCGTGGCCGATGGCAAAGCGGGCGAGCGTTTCGATGCCTTCATCCGATTCACTCAACGAGTCACCACATCATGATCCCCACGACCCATCCTTTGCTGTCCCTGCCCAATGATCTGCTTCAGACGATCTTGAAGACCAAGTTCGAGGAAGTCGCCGAGCACAGCAACCAGGTGAGCGGCGAGGCGCTGCGCAGACAGGCCCTGTCGATGCGGCCTGCCCGCGATTTCCTGGCGGCCATCCGCGCGCGGATCGATGCCGGCCAAGCCGCGGTCATTGCCGAGATCAAGCGAGCTTCGCCCAGCCGTGGTGTGCTGCGCGATCCATTCGATCCGGCTGCGATCGCCACTAGCTACGCTCAGCATGGCGCGGCCTGTCTGTCCGTGCTGACGGACGAGCGCTACTTCTCGGGCAGTGCGGACTACCTGCGGCAGGCTAGGGCCGCGTGCGCGTTGCCCGTCTTGCGCAAAGACTTCATCGTCGATGCCTACCAACTCTACGAGGCCAGGGTGATGGAGGCGGACTGCGTGCTCCTCATCGCGGCGGCCTTGTCCGATGCCCGGATGGCCGCGCTGGCCGACGAGGCGCAGGAACTGGGCATGGCCGTCTTGCTGGAGGTGCACAACATGCGCGAACTGGAGAGGGCGCTGCGCATTCCCACGCCCCTCATCGGCATCAACAACCGCAACCTGAACACCTTCGAGATCCGCCTGGACACGACCCTGCAATTGCGCAAGTCCGTGCCGCCGGACCGCATCCTCGTGACAGAAAGCGGTGTCAGCACGCCCAGTTATGTGGCCATGATGCGCTCACAGGGCGTGCACGGCTTCCTCGTCGGCGAGGCCTTCATGAAGGCCCCGGACCCTGGCGCGGCGTTGACGCAGCTGTTCGGGGATATGGCTGCCTTGGCTCATTGACGACCCGAGGCCTGAGGGTGGGACACTAGCGTGGCGCGTCCAGCGCCAGGCGGACCTGGCCGATTAGCCGCCGGGCCACTTCCACCGCTTCCTCCAAGGGCACCGCGGCCATCTCCTGGATCACCTTGCTGCCGATGATCACGGCGTCCGCCACGGACGCCACCGCGCGCGCCGTCTCGGCATCCCGGATCCCGAAGCCGACGCCCATGGGCAGCTTGACGTGCTGGCGGATCAGCGCCAGGCGCTGCGCCACCTCGTGCGTGTCGATGTGCGAGGCGCCCGTCACCCCCTTGAGCGAGACGTAGTAGCTGAAGCCACGGCCCATGCGGCCGACCTCCTCCATGCGCTTCTCGGTCGAGGTGGGGGCCAGCAGGAAGATGAGGTCCATGCCCGCGCGTTCCAGCGCCGTGCTCAAGGCCTGTGCTTCCTGGGGCGGGTAATCGACCACGATGAGCCCGTCGACACCTGCTTCGGCGGCCGCTGAGGTGAATCGATCGACGCCCATGTGTTCGACAGGATTGGCATAGCCCATCAGCACCACCGGTGTGACCGCGTCGGTCTGCCGGAAAAGGCGGACCATGTCCAGCACGTCCGTCAGCCCAACGTCGAAGGCCAGGGCGCGTTCGCAGGCCCGCTGAATCACAGGGCCTTCAGCCATGGGGTCGGAAAAGGGCACGCCCAATTCGAGCACGTCAGCGCCCGCTTCGACGAGCGCATGCATCAATGGCACGGTGATGGAAGGGTGCGGGTCCCCTGCGGTGATGAAGGGGATCAGTCCCGTGCGGTGATGCGCCCGCAGCGTGTCGAAGATCTTGGTAATTCTGGACATGGCTTCAATCCTTCGCGTTGTTGGAGTGGGACTGCGATGGCTGCGGCCGAGTCTGCGCCAGCCGTTCGGAGACGGTGTGCATGTCCTTGTCTCCTCGCCCTGACAGATTGGCCAGGACGATGTGTTGGGGTGACAGCGTGCTCGCGAGCTTGGCGGCATGGGCGAGCGCGTGGCTCGATTCCAGCGCGGGGATGATGCCTTCGAGTCGGCAGCAGTCGTGGAAAGCCTGTAGCGCCTCGTCGTCGGTGACCGTGACATAGCTCGCACGGCCAGTGTCCTTGAGCCAGGCGTGCTCGGGTCCCACGCCCGGGTAGTCCAGCCCGGCCGAGACCGAATGCGTGTCCATGATCTGCCCCTTCGGATCTTGCAGCAGGTAGGTGCGATTGCCATGCAGCACCCCGGACGAGCCCGCCGTCAGCGAGGCTGCGTGTCGGCCGCTGTCGATGCCTTCGCCGCCAGCTTCCACGCCCACCAAGGTCACCGACGCGTCGCCGATATACGGATAGAAAATGCCCATGGCGTTGGAGCCTCCGCCCACACAGGCCACCACGTGGTCGGGCTGGCGGCCAGCCATCTCGGGCATCTGTGTCAGGCATTCCTGCCCGATGACGGACTGGAAGTCCCTCACCATCATGGGATAGGGGTGAGGGCCCGCCACCGTGCCGATGATGTAGAAAGTGTCCTCCACATTCGTGACCCAGTCGCGCATGGCCTCGTTGAGCGCGTCCTTCAAGGTGCGTGAGCCCGATTCGACAGGCACGACTTGTGCACCCAGCAACTGCATGCGGATGACGTTCTGAGCTTGGCGGCGCACGTCATCCGCGCCCATGTAGACCACGCACTTCAGGCCAAAACGCGCGCAGATCGTCGCGGTGGCAACCCCATGCTGCCCCGCGCCCGTCTCGGCGATGATGCGCGTCTTGCCCATCTGCTTGGCCAGCAGCGCTTGGCCGATCACGTTGTTGATCTTGTGCGCCCCTGTGTGGTTGAGGTCCTCGCGCTTGAAGTAGATGCGGGCACCGCCCATCTGATCTGACCAGCGCCGGGCGTGGTAAACCGGCGAAGGGCGGCCGACGAAGTAGCGCAATTCGTCGCGCAATTCATTCAGAAAGCCGGGGTCGTCGCGCAGGTGGTCATAGGCCTGCTGGAGTTCGTCCAGCGCGTGGATCAGCGTCTCGGATACGAAGATTCCGCCGTAAGGCCCGAAGTGGCCCAGGGTGTCGGGCTGGTGGTAACTGTGGTTGCGGTGCAAGGCGTTCGCGGCATGCGCGGCGCCCAGTCCTGGAGTGGCCAGTTCTGTCATGGGTGTGTTCTCTGTTCAAAAGAAGCGGGTGGCGGCATGGCGCAACTCGCCACCGCGCCCAGAGTGGGTGCGGCACACGAGAATCGCCAGCTTGCCGGGAGGTGCGCGTCAGCAGGCGCGCAGGGTCGACGCCATGGGCGGCGTCACGCGCGGCATCGTTCGCGGCGCGCGTGTTCGAGCCACCATTCGAAACGGCTGGAGGCGCGGCTTCTTTGCGGAGAGCGAACAGGGATGGCCATGTGCCGATAGGCGGTGGGTGAATGTCAACGGCATTCTAGAAGGGACCCCACGATGCCCAAGTGACAAATCGTGAATGAACCTATGCGGCAGGGGCTTTCTTGTCTGCACGGCGAGCGAAGGGCGACCAGGCGCCGCTGGACAGCAAGGTGCCCAGCACGATCACCGTGGTGCTGGCCATCATGGTGGTGCTGATCTGTTCGTTCAGGAACAGGCTGCCCCACAGCATGCCGAACACGGGGATGAGGAACGTCACGGTCAAAGCTTTGGTGGGCCCCACCCGTGCGATCAAGCGGTAAAACAACAGGTAAGCCAGGGCGGTGCACATCATGGCCAAGCCCAGCGCGGCGCCCCAGGTGGTGGCGGGCACCTTGTCCCACTGCAGGGCCGGGCCTTGCGCTGGCTGAGGCCCCAGCCACCAGGCTGGCAAGGCCAGCATCAGGGCGGCGCAGCCCAGCGAGCCCGCGCTGACGCTCACGGGCGACAGCCCACTGAGGTAGCGCTTGGCGTGGTGAACCGCCAGCGCGTACATCAGGGTGGAGGCCAGGCACAGCGCCACCGCCTGCCATGCGGCGCCCGAGCCGATCTGAGAGCGGTCGGCCGCCAGCAGGGCCACGCCGCCAACGCCGATGGCCAGCCCCAGCAGCCGCCCCGCAGACAGGCGTTCACCGGCCCACCACCAGCCCACCAGCGCGCCCCACAGCGGTGTGGTCGCGTTGAGGATGGACAGCAATCCGGCGGGCAGTGAGCGCGCAGCCTGGCCGAGCCCGAGGAAGGGCAGCACATAGGACAGCAGGGCGGAGACGAGCAAGGCGGGCAGCCAGGGCTTGAGGCGGGCCAGGTCGCCGCGCCACATCAACACGGGCATCAGCAGCAGGGCGGCCCCTGTGACCCGGATCGCGGCCACGGCCAGGGGCCCCACGACCGGCGCCGCCATGCGCAAGAACAGGAAAGAGGCGCCCCAGACCGCGGCCAGGAGCAGCATCTCCAGGGCGTCGCGCGCCTTCATGCCAGCGTGGCCTGCCCGGGGACCGGGCGGTGAAGGCGGTTGTCGTGCACCAGGTGCCCTTCCTGGGTCAGCAGCGCTATTTTTCGGTGCATGCCGCCGGAGTAGCCGGTCAATCGCGTGTCGCGGCCCACCACACGGTGGCAAGGCACGATGATGGAGAGGGGGTTGCGTCCCACAGCCATGCCCACCGCCCGGTTGGCCTGAGGATTGCCAAGGCGCTTGGCAATGTCGCCGTAACTGCAAATCTCACCATGGCCGATCGTCAGCAGCGCGCGCCAGACGGCTTGCTGGAACGCGGTGCCCATCGGGTCCAGGGGAAGGTCGAAATCGGCCGCCGTGCCCTGGGGGGCAGCCCAATATCGCTGCAACTGCATTTCCACGGTATGGAAAAGCAGGTCGTGGCGGGCCATGGGGGCCTCCAGCTTGCCGGGGAAGTCTCGCTGGCCTTCGGCAAACCACAGCCCGGCCAGGCCTTGCGCTGTGCGGGCCAGCAAGACGCTGCCAAGTGGCGAGTCGATGTGCGTCTGCGCGGTGTACATGGTCTGAATGGGGGGCTTGGTCGGGCGAGCTGGCATCCTATCTGCAATCCGTCACGGGACCATCGTCCAGGGTCTCTAGAATCCATCCCAAGGCGCACCCGTCTGCGTCACCGCATCAGTTCAAATCAGCAAAGGATCACCATGCAAGTCACCGCTTCCATTTTCAAGGCCTATGACATCCGCGGCATCGTGGACAAGACCTTGGACGTCGCCATGGCTGAGCACCTGGGCCGTGCCTTCGGCACCGAAGCACTCAAGCTGGGCGAAAAAGCCGTGGCGATTGGCCGCGATGGCCGCTTGTCTGGCCCCAGCCTGGCCGCTGCCCTGATCAAGGGCCTGCGCTCGACCGGCATCAACGTGATCGACCTGGGCGCCGTGACCACGCCCATGCTGTATTACGTGGCCGCCACGCGCGGCGACCAAGGCTGCCACAGCGGCATCCAGGTCACCGGCAGCCACAACCCCAAGGATTACAACGGCTTCAAGATGGTGCTGGGTGGCCGTGCCATTTACGGCGACGACATCCAGGGCCTGCGCCAACGCATTGAGGCTGAAGACTACGCCACGGGCAGCGGCAGTCTGAGCGAGTTGAACGTGCTGGCCGAGTACACCCAGCGCATCGTTGGTGATGCCAAGCTGGCCCGCCCCATGAAGATCGTGGTGGATTCCGGCAATGGCATCCCTGGCGCTTCGGCCCCCGGCATCCTGCGCGCGCTGGGCTGCGAAGTGATCGAGCTGTTCTCCGAAGTGAACGGCGATTTCCCCAACCACCACCCGGATCCCTCCAAGCCTGAAAACCTGGTCGACCTGATCAAGGCGGTGAAAGAGCATGGCGCCGAGCTGGGCCTGGCCTTTGACGGCGATGGCGACCGCCTGGGCGTGGTCACCAAGGATGGCAACAACATTTTCCCGGACCGCCAGATCATGCTGTTTGCCCGCGACGTGCTGTCCCGTGTGCCTGGCGCCCAGATCATTTTCGACGTGAAGTGCAGCCAGCGCCTGTCGCAGGCCATCCGCGAAGCCGGTGGCGTGCCCGTGATGTACAAGACCGGGCACTCGCTGGTCAAGGCCAAACTCAAGGAAACCGGCTCGCCTTTCGCGGGCGAGATGAGTGGCCACATCTTCTTCTCGGAGCGCTGGTACGGCTTTGACGACGCTACCTACACGGCCGGCCGCCTGCTCGAGATCCTCAGCAAGTTTGCCAATCCCAGCGAGGTGCTGGACGCCTTGCCCACCAGCTTCAGCACGCCCGAGCTGAACGTGGCCTGCGCCGAAGGCGAGCACCATGATGTGGTGGCCAAGCTCAAGGAAACCGCCAAGTTCCCGGATGCGCTGGAGGTGCACACCATCGACGGCCTGCGCGCCGACTTCGCCGACGGCTTTGGCCTGGTGCGGGCATCCAACACCACGCCGGTGCTGGTGCTGCGCTTTGAGGGCCAGACGCAAGCCGCGCTGGACCGCATCCAGAAGCAGTTCATGGCCGCCATCCTGGCCGTGAAGCCGGACGCCCACGTTGGCGCCAGCGCACACTGATCGGCCGCGTGTTCAAGACCTGGTTGGCGCAGCAGGCCTACACCCTGCTGCTGCGCCTGTTGGTGCCTGCCTATTTGTGGCGGGTGTGGCGGCGTGGGCGCCAGGAGCCTGTTTACCGGGTCCATTGGCCGCAGCGCCTGGGCTTCTATGGCAGGGCGCATCGCCAGAAAGTGGCTCACGCCCGGTCAGGGAGGGGCCCGCTGATCTGGTTGCATGCGGTGTCTTTGGGTGAAACGCTGGCCGCCAAACCCCTGCTCATCGAGTTGCGCCGCGTGTGGCCTGGCCTGCGGCTGGTGTTGACGCACGGCACCGCCACGGGCCGCGAGGCGGGGGCTGCTTTGCTGCAGGAAGGCGATGTGCAAACCTGGCTGCCTTATGACACGCCCGGTGCCGTGCGACGGTTTTTGCGTTTGCATGGCGTGCGCATGGGCGTGCTGATGGAAACCGAGATCTGGCCCAATGTCCAGCGCGAGGCCGCGCGGGCGGGCTTGCCCATGGTGCTGGCCAATGCCCGGCTGAGCGAGAAAAGTTTACGCCAGGCCCTGCGCTTGCGTGCTTTGATGCACCCAGCCGCCCAAAGCCTGGCCTTGGTCCTGGCGCAGACGCAGGCCGATGCCGAACGTTTGCTGCAGGCTGGCGCGCCGCGCGTCAAGGTGTGTGGCAACGTCAAGTTCGACCTGACGCCGTCGCCCGAATTGATGGATCGTGGGCGCGCCTGGGCCCAGGCCAGTGTTCGGCCCATCGTGCTGGCAGCGGTGACCCGTGAGGGTGAAGAGGCTGATCTGCTGGCGGCCTGGACGCAGCTTCACCGTGGCGCCACCGACGATGACTTGGCGCCCCGGCTCGTGATCGTGCCCCGGCATCCCCAGCGCTTTGACGAGGTGGCGGCTTTGGTGGCGCAGCACGGGCTCAGCTTGTCGCGCCGCAGTTCATGGCCGATCGATGGCAACCCTGGTTCGGCGGCCTTGGCGTGTCAGGTCTGGCTCGGTGACAGCATGGGCGAAATGCCCGCTTACTACGCGGCGGCCCGGGTGGCGCTGCTGGGGGGCAGCTTTGCGCCCTTGGGGGGGCAGAACCTGATCGAGGCGGCCGCATGCGGCTGCCCCTTGGTGATGGGACCGCACACCTTCAACTTTGCCCAGGCGGCAGAACTCAGCGAAGCTGCTGGCGCGGCGGTGCGCGTGAGCACCTTCGAGCAAGCGCTGGACGCTGCGGTGGCCATGATGGCGCCGCAGCGCCACGCGCCCATGGTGGCCAACGCCCTGGGGTTTGCCCTGGCGCACAAGGGAGCGGCTTGCCGCATGGCGGAAGCCATGGGTGACATTTCCCCCGATCTTGGGGATCGTGTCTCATGTGTAAATCAGTAACAATGTGTTCATTGGTCAGCACATGTGGCCACTCTAAACACTGAGGTCTCGATGAATACTTTGAAGTCCGCTGTCTTGGCGACAATGTTGTCTTTTGTTGGCATGGCCGGTGCCGCAACGACCAACCTCGGTCTGTTGAGTGCCGGTGACACCAACTTTGGCAACACCTTCTATTCGTGGGGCACCTTCACCGACTACTACACGTTCTCGATCGGCTCCAACAGCAGCGGCGCGGCTGGCAACATCACCGACAGCGATCTGTCGTTCTTCACCCGTGATGTGGATGTGACCAAGATCGTGTTGTCGGGCGGCACCCTGGGTTCGGCCTTGTCGGACACGTATGCCGATGACGGTTTCTCCTTCACCGGGCTGGGGGCTGGTGCTTACACCATGGCCCTCACCGTGAAAGTGGGCACGGGTTTCCTGACTTCGGGTTACTACAAGGGCACCATCCACGCTGTCGTGAATGCGGCGCCCACGGCGCCTGTGGCCTCGCCCGCCCCTGAACCAGCCGACTTCGCCATGGCACTGATGGGTCTGGCCGGTGTGGGCTTCATGGTGCGTCGCCGCCGTTCGGCTCGCTGAGACCTTTCAGGTTGGCAGGGATGACGGGCCTTCGGGCCCGTTTTCTTTGGGGCTGCGCCATGGCGCTCTCGCTGATAATGACCCTTTCAGAGCTTGGAGTCGGGGCCTATGCACGTGTTCAAACTGGGTTCGCTGTCCTTGTTGGTGGTGCTTTTGGCCGCCTGCGGGCGCGACCATGCTCCCGCTGATGGCCAGGTTGTGGCCTTGGTCAACGAAGATGAAATCTCGGTTCACCAGGTGCAGGCCGTTCTGCAGCGCCAACCGGCCTTGTCCGGGCAACTGGGCCAGGCGGCCGGCGAGAAAGTCCTTCAGGGTTTGATCGAGCAGGAGCTGGCCGCCCAGGCCGCGCGAGCGCAAAAGCTCGACAGCAGCCCCAAGGTGTTGCAAGCCATGGCGCTGGCCAAGCGCGAAATTCTGGCGCGCGAGTACCAGGACCGTCTGGCCGACAAGGCCGTCCCTCCCAACACGGGCGACATCGACCGCTACTACGACGAGCACCCCGAGCTGTTCAAAGAGCGGCGCCGGTACACGATCCAGGAAACGGCCCTGAAGGTCAGCCCTGCAGAAGCACCCGCATGGCGCGACCGCGTCAAAGCCACCACCAGCCTGGCGGAGGCCAACGAAGTGGTGAGTGCCAGTGGTTTGCCGGCCACCAGCCGCGAGATGGTGGAATGGGCCGAGAACCTGCCACTGGCTTTGCTCAAGCAGTTCTCTACCCTGGAGCCCGGCCAATCGCTGGTGCTGGAGCGTCCGGATGGTTTGGTGATTGGCACCCTGGTGCACACCGAACTGGCCCCCATCAACCGGCGTGATGCCGCCCAGGCGATTCAGGCTGTGTTGACCAACCAGCGCCGACGCGAGGCGGTGTCCAAGGGCATGGAAGCCTTGCGCCAGGGGGCCAAGATCCAGCTGTTGGGGCCATTTGCCGCGGGTGCCAGCGCGCCTGAGGGGGCCTCCAAGGCCTCCACGGCGCAGTGAGCAGCCATCTGACATTGTTGGGGCCGCCCGCCGATCCGGACCGCCGGTTCTGGCTCATCGCGGGGTTGGGCTTGGCCGCCCTGGTCCTGCCCACGCTGTGGGATTTTCTGTTTGGCGAATGGTCGTCCTACAGCCAGGGCCACGAGGTGCTGTTGCTGGCGGCCGCGGCCTGGTTGTTCTACCGGCAGGCGGACACCATCGCCGCCTTGCCCGATCGACCCGCCGCCTGGGCCCCGATCCTGCTGCTGGCGCTGGGCCTGCTGCTCTATGCCTTTGGCCGCACCCAGCAGTTCCTGCGCCTTGAGATCCTGTCGCTGTACTTCATCCTGGTGGCGGTGCTGGCCTGTTTCAAGGGCTGGGCCGTGCTGCGGCACATCTGGTTCGTGCTGCTGTTTTTGCTCTTCGTGGTGCCGCTGCCCTTCTCGGCGATCGTGTTGGTGACCGGGCCTTTGAAAGAAGCTGTCTCGGTGGTGGCCAGCACGGTGCTGGGCTGGGTGGGCTACCCGGTCGGGCATGTGGGCGTGGTGATCACGGTGGGCCAATACCAGCTGCTGGTGGCCGAGGCCTGCGCCGGGCTGCACTCCATGTTCATCCTGGAGGCCATGGGCCTGCTTTACAGCAACCTCATGAACTACCAATCGTGGTTGCGCAATGTGCTGCTGGCCGTGCTGGTGGTGCCCTTGTCCTTCCTGGCCAATGTGCTGCGGGTGATGATCCTGGTGGTGGTGACCTACCATTTTGGTGATCGGGTGGGGCAGGGCTTTCTGCACAACTTCGCAGGGCTGGTGTTGTTTGGCCTGGCCCTGGCCCTGATTGGCGGGGCCGATCGGGTGCTGGGCGCGGTGTTGCCCAAGAGGTTCCGCCGATGAGCCGCAATCTCACCAAAGCCTGGGTGCTGGCCGCGTGCATGTTGGCAGTGGCAGGTTTGGCCGCCGTGGGCAAACCGAACACGCAAGCGGTCATGGATGCCCGGTCTCAAATGCCGCTGGAGGCGATCTTCCCCAGCCAGTTCGGCGATTGGCGCCTGGACCCGGCCGCTTCGGTGTTCGTGCGCCCGGCCGTGGACCAGGCCAAGCAATTCCAGATGTACGACCAGGTGCTGGAGCGCACCTACATCAATGAGCAGGGGCAGCGCTTGATGCTGTCGGTGGCCTATGGTCGGCAGCAATCGGTGGGTTTGCAGATGCACCGGCCCGAGGTCTGCTACCAGGCGGGTGGTTTCAAGGTGCAAGACGTCAACCCTGCGGTGATCGAGGCGGCGGGGCGTGCCTTGCCGGTGACGCATCTGCAGGCGCACATGGATGGGCGCCCTGAGCCCATCACCTATTGGCGTTTGCTGGGCGATGGTGTGGTGACCGATGATTCGGTGTTCAAGTTCCGGCAATTGTCATCGGGCTTGCGCGGACAGGTGCTGGATGGCTTGCTGGTGCGCGTGTCCAGCATTGACCAGGACACGGCGGGCGCGCACCGGTTGCAGGCGCGTTTTGCCGACCAGATGGCGCGGGCCATGAGCCCCGAGATGCGCCTGCGGGCATTTGGTGCGCCGCCCACCGCGCAGCAGCCTTGATGAAGTAAGGCTTGGATTCTTCAGGCTTGAAGCGATTGCCACTCGGGGTGGCGCTTCAAGTAGCCACGAACATAGCTGCAGACCGGGTCGATCTTGAGGCCCTCGGCTTTGGCCCACACGAACGCTGCGTTCACCAGAGCGGCGGCGATGCCACGGCCCTCCAGGGATGGGGGCACCACGGTGTGGGTCATGTGAACGATGGCGCCGCTGCGCTGGTAATCGGCCACACAGCGCTGGCCTTCAACGATGGCCTCAAAGCATGAGGCCTCGGGGCGGTGGGCGACGGTGACAGGCGTGGGGGTGTTGCTCATGGTTGAAAAGCTTACACCCAGCCCAAGGCGCCCAGCACCGCGCCCCCAGCGACCAAGGCGATCAGTGGGACTTTGGTTCGCCACACCAGCAAGGCTACGGCGGCGCTCAGCACCAGGGCCGCGGGGCGCTGTATGGAAGGTGCCAGCAGCCAGCCCGTGGCCAGCAGCAGCCCGATGGTGACGGGTGTCATGCCCGATTGAAACGCCTGCACGCCCAGCCATTCGCGACGCGAGGCGACCCAGCGCGACGCTGTCAGGGCCAGGGTGCTGGAGGGGATCATGATGCCGATGAGGCTGGTCAAGGCGCCCCCCAGGCCCGCGCTGTACCAGCCGATCAAACCCACGAACAGCACATTGGGGCCGGGCGCGGCCTGGGCCAGGGCGATGGCGGCGGTGAAGTTCTCGTCGGTCAGCAGCCCGGCCTCGGTGACCAGGCGGCGGTGCATGTCCGACACCATCGTGATGGCGCCGCCGATCGACATCAGGGACCAGGCCAGGAAGTGCTGGAACAGCTCCCACCACACGTCCGGTGTCCAGCCCAAGGGCTCGGGGGCGGCACTCATGCGGCTCGGCGCCGCAGCACGGCATAGGTCAGCAGGCAGGTGGCACCGCCCAGCCCCAGCAGCACCCAGACCAGCGGCCAGCGCAGCCAGGCCATCATGCCGAAAGCGACGGCCGCCAGGCCCAGGCTGACGCTCAAGCTCAAAGGGTGTTGCTTCAGGGGCGCGGCCAGCCGCAGCACGGTGCCCACGATCTGCCCGGCGGCCACGGCGGCGATGCCGGTCAGGGCGCCACGGACCATGCCGTGTGCGGTCGAATCGTGGGGCACCAGGGCGATGAGCCAGGCCAGGAAGAGCATCAGGATCAAGGGCGCGGTCATCATGCCGGCCAGGGCGACGGCGGCGCCGCGCCAGCCAAAGAATCGGTCGCCGATCATCAGCGACAGGTTGCAAACATTGGGGCCGGGCAGCACCTGGGCGGTGCCCAGCAGTTCCACGAACTCCTTGGCCGTCAGCCAGCGCCGACGTTCGCACAACTCGCGCTGAGCAATGGCGATCACGCCACCAAAACCCTGCAGCGCCAGCACGGTGAACGCGATGAACAACTCGCCCAGCGAGGCGGGCCGGGCGCCTTCCTCGCTGACCGCGAGGGCCGGATCAGGCATACACGGCCACCACCTGGTAACCAAAGGCGGCCAGTTGGCCATCGGGCGTCCACAGGTGGGCGCGGTCGTTGGCATAGCCTTCGTCGTAGGCGATGGTGTCCTGGTCCAGGCGCCACAGGCCTTCCGGATCCACGTTGGTGACCGGGCGCAACTCCAGGGCCCAGGACACCGAACTGGCGGGCGCGAAGCGCTTGGCCTGTGACAAGGCCGGGGTGGGGCCGGCGTCGGTCAGCATGATGGCGATGAGCTCCGGGTCCACGCCCGCGCTGTCTTTCAGGCGCAGGTGGTAGCGGGTCAGCCAGTCACCGCCACCCGTGAAAGGAAAGGCACCTTCGGCCAGGCGGAAATCCAGGTGCTGGGTGAAATTGGGCGTCAGGCCGGGCAGGTAGGGCAGGGGGGCGGAGGCTTCGGCACTCACGGCCACCGGGGGTTGCACGGGGCGGCGTTGCGGGATCTCGGAGGTGCGGCCGGTGCCGAACACGCCCAGCAAAATGCCGCACACTTGCTCAACGCCCTGGGCATCGGCCTGCACCACGGTGGCCTTGACCTGGCGCACGTTCTTGCCCTGGCGCAGCAAAGCCACATCCACGTGGAAGGTGCCCAGGCCGACGGGCCCGACGAAATTGGTCTGCAGCGCGCGCATGGGCCAATCAGCACCGCACACATCGCGCATGGCCTGGGCGGACAGCGCCGACAGCAGGCCGCCAAAGGCGGTGCGGCCTTGCTGCCAGTCGTCGGTCACCGTGAAGCTCACCCGGTGGGCGGCGATGCTGCGGGCCGCCAACAAGGCGGACAAAGGGGTGGTGGCGGTGAGTTCAGAAGACATGATCGGGGGCCTTGGCGCTGCTGCGATGCGCCATTATCGAACGATCGTGCTTTTTTTGCTGGCGTCCGCCTGGTGAAAAATCGCCTCGATCTGGTCCGGGGGCACCGGGCGGCTGAAGAGGTAGCCCTGGGCGATGTCGCAACCCAGGGAGGACAAGAAGGCTTCCTGATCCGGCATCTCCACGCCCTCGGCCACCACATTGAGGTTCATGCCCCGGGCCAGCGAGATCATGGTCTGCACCAATTGGGCATCGCTGCTGTTGCCGGGCAGGTCCTGGATGAAGCTGCGGTCGATCTTGAGCTGGTGCACTGGGAAGCGCTTGAGGTAGGCCAGCGACGAATAGCCCGTGCCGAAATCGTCGATCGACAAGGACACGCCCAGCGCGTGCAGCATGTGCAGGAACTGCTCGGCGCCCACGCTGGATTCCATCAGGCCGCTTTCGGTGATCTCCAGCTCAAGCCGGTGGGCGGGCAGGCCGGTGCGGTTCAGGATGCGCGACACGCGCTCGACCACGCCGCCGCGCCGCACTTCGCTGGGCGACAGGTTGACCGACAAGCGGCCGAAGTCGATGCCCGCGTCCAGCCAGGCCTTGCCTTGGCGGCAGGCTTCGTTGAGCACCCATTCGCCCAGGGCCACGATCATGCCGGTGTCTTCCATCACGGGGATGAATTCGTCGGGGCCGATGGCGGGCAGGGTTTCAAGCACACCATCGGGCGTTTTCAGGCGCACCAGGGCTTCCAGCGCAACCACCTTGCGGTCGGTCAGGCGCACCAGCGGCTGGTAGTGCAGCACGAACTCGCCATGTTCCACCGCACGGCGCAGGCGCGTTTCCATGTGCAGGCGGCTGGTGGCGTCGGTGGTGAAGGAGCTGGTGTAGAAGCTGAAGTTGTTGCGTCCGCGGCGCTTGGATTCGTACATGGCCGCGTCGGCATCGCGGATCAGCTCGGCGGCGTCCACGCCATCGTCGGGGTACATGCTGATGCCGATGCTGGCGCGCACGTAGACCTGCTGGCCGCTGTCCAAAGTGAAGGGCTCGTTCAGGGTGTCCAGGATGGCCTGGGCCACGTGCGCGGCCTGCTGCGGGTGCCGCAGGTGTTCCAGCACCAGGATGAATTCGTCGCCGCCCAGTCGGCCCAGCGTGTCTTCCTGGCGCACGCGCTGGCTCAGGCGCTGGGCCACTTGCTGCAGGAGGTTGTCGCCAGCGGCGTGGCCCAGCCCGTCGTTCACGGTCTTGAAGTTGTCCAGGTCGACGAAGACCACGCCCACCAACGTGCGGTGGCGCTCGGCCAGGCTCACGGCGTGGGCCAGGCGTTCGTGGATCATGGCGCGGTTGGGTAGCTCGGTCAGGGTGTCGAAGTGGGCCATGCGCGCCAGGCGCTCTTCGGTCTGCTTGAGCTGGGTGATGTCGGTCATCACGCACACGAAGTGGCTGGGCTTGCCAGTGGCGGTGCGCACCGAGCTGACCGACAGCTTGGTCATGAACAGCTCGCCGCCCTTGCGCTGGCTCCAGACCTCGCCTTGCCAGCTCGACTCGGTCATCAGGCCCTTGCGGACTTCACTGATCACATCCAGCGGGTTGTCAGGGAAGAGGAACTCGGGCGTGTGGCCCAGCACGTCTTCTTCGGCGTAGCCGGTGATGTCGGTGAAGGCCGGGTTGATCGACACCAGCACGCGGTCGCGGTTGAGCACCACCATGCCGTCTCGCGTGCTTTCCAAGGCGGCGGCGTGCAGGCGGATGCGTTCTTCGGCCAGTTCGCGCAGGGATTCGCGGTGCAGGTTGGTGAGCGCAAAGCCGAGGTCGCTGGCCACGTCTTCGAACAGGGCGCGCTCATCCTGGTCTTGCGCGTTCAACTGCTTGTCCAGCAGGAACAGGTGGCCCATCAACTGCATGTCGCGACGCAGCGGGATGATGGCGCAGCCTTTCAGGCCCAGGCTCAGGGCTTCGTCGGCCCAGGCTGGCCGGTTGGGCACTTGCGACAGATCGGCGGTGTGGAAGATGCGGCCTTCGTGCATGGCCCGGTCCATCGGGGTGTCGGTGTCCAGGCTGGGCAGGAAGCCGTCGAAGGCCTGCATGATCGCGTCCATCGGCGAGCTGCCTGGCAAGACCTCGCAGCTCATGACGTCGCCGTCCCACTCGCTCAGGGTCACCCAGGCCTTCTTGAAGCGGCCGTGTTCCAGCGCGGCGCGGCACACATGGGTCAGCAAATCGGATTCCGTGGTGGACCAGACGATGGCCTGGTTGACCTGGCTGAGGAAGTCGTACAGCCGGGTCATGTGCACCAGGCGCTGCTCGGCGCGGCGGCGCGCGGTCACGTCCCAGATCATCCAGACGACGCGGTCGGTGTCGCCCACGGGTGCGCAGCGGCTGTCGAAATGGCGCTGGCCACCCATGATGCGGATGGGGTAGCTCAAGGGTTGGGTCTGGCGCGTTTCCAGGGCCTTGGTCAAGGTGCCCATGAACAGCGCGGTGTTGGCGGGTGAGAAAAATTTGGAAGCGACCTGACCGATCAACTGCTCGCGTGGACGCCCCAGCAAGGCCGATGAATGGTTGCCGAAGATCTCGATGTAGCGGCCATCCTTGTCCAGCAAAAAGGCCAGGTCGGGCAGGGCGTCGGCAAAGGCCTGCAACTCGGCCTCGCGGCGCATCAGGGCCTGCGTGGCGGCTTCGCGCTGCTTGTGGGCGCGGCCGATCAAGGTCAGCAGCACCAGCGTGATCAGGCCGACGATGCCCATGTTGATCAGGTCGATCTGCTTTTGGGCGTGGGTCTCTTCCTTGAGCACCGTTTGCCATTCGGCGCGGGCCTGGGTGGCCGATTGGTCCACGGCTTCCATGGCGGCCAGCAATCGCGAGGCAGGGACAGCGTCAGGTTGTGCCAGGCGTTGCTTCAACAACTGCTGGGCGTTCTGCAGTCGGCTCAGCAAGGTCTGCAAAGTCTCCCGCATGGCGGGGGCTGGCGCTTCCAGCAATTGCGCGGCGGCTTGAACGGCCTCGTTCAAAGGGGCCTGTACCCGCTGGTGGCTGGCGGGAATTCGCCCCTCCAGCAACTGTTCGGCCAGCCATTGGCTGCGCAGGGACTCCAGCCGGGTTTGGGCCAGCAGGGTGTCGAAATCGTGGCCGCGGTTCTGCAGCTCGCGCCAGCTCATGTGCGACCAGGCCATGAGGGCCACGCAAATGGCCGCCAGCGCCGCCACCGCCAGTGCCAGCGGACCAAAACGGCCGAGGGCGGGCATGGGCAAGGAGTTGGTGCCGGGTTTGGATGGAGAGGAGGTGATGGCGGTCGCGCTCACATTGGCAGACAAAGGGGCAGGACTGGGCAGCTTAGGTGAAAAATCGCGACATGGGCCATCATCTGGGGATGACCCCTTGTGCGACCCCTCAGGCAGGGGTCCTGATCCATGAACTAGTTCACGAAACCATGACGATTCAAGCTGTTTATTCGCCACTGTTCGAAGCCCGCTCGCATTTCATCACCGCCCGGGGGCTGCGCCACCATGCGCTCATCTGGGGTGATTTGACGAAAGCCACGGCCGAGCAACCCCTGTTGGTGCTGGCCCACGGCTGGATGGACGTGGGGGCCTCCTTCCAGTTCATGGTCGATGCCCTGCGCCAGCTTCCTGGCTGGGAAACCCGCCCCATCGTGGCCATCGACTGGCGCGGCTTTGGCGAAACCAGCGCGCCCGCTGGTGACAGTTATTTTTTCGCCGACTACCTGGGCGACCTGGACGCCATCCTGGACCAATTCTCGCCCGGGCGGCCGGTCGATCTGCTGGGCCACAGCATGGGCGGTAATGTGGCCATGCTCTACGCCGCCGTGCGACCCGAGCGCATCCGCCGCCTGGTCAACCTGGAAGGCTTCGGCATGCCCGCCACCCAGCCTGACGAGGCCCCGGGTCGCTATGTGAAATGGCTGAACGAGATCAAGGCTCCCGCCCGCATGAACGATTACGACACGGTGGAGGGTGTGGCCCAAAGGCTGCAGTTCACCAACCCACGCCTGCGCCCCGACTTCGCCCTTTGGCTGGCGGGCCAATGGGCGCGCGAAGAAGGCGGCCGCTGGGTCATCAATGCCGACCCGGCCCACAAACGCTCCCAGCCAATTCTTTACCGTGTTGAAGAAGTACAGGCCTTTTTGAAGCGGATCACCATGCCCGTGTTGTTCGTCGAAGCCGCCCAGACCGCTTATTTCATGTTGTTCAGCGGCAAATTCACGCGGGACGAGTTCCTGGAACGGGTCAAATTTGTCCCCAATTTCAGGCTGGAAACCATTCAGGAAGCGGGCCACATGGTGCACCATGACCAACCCACCGAATTGGCCAAGCATCTCGCCCAATTCCTGGATGCGTGATCTGCGCATATCGCATGAGAAAATGCGCGTTGCTCGGCGCCCGGCGCGCCCCCTGAACCGATTGCGGACAAAACAACATGGACATCGAACACATCAACTCCCTGGGCCAGCAGATTGCTGATTTGGGTCAGCGCACCGCTGACCTGCGGAGGTATCTTTGACTGGGATGAAAAATCCCGCCGCCTGAGCGAAGTCAACGCTGAACTCGAAGACCCCGCCGTCTGGAACGACCCCAAGCGCGCTCAAGAACTGGGCCGCGAGAAAAAGTCGCTGGAAACCGTGGTCAACACCATCGCCAGCCTGGAACAAGGCCTGGCCGACAACCTTGAGTTGTTCGACATGTCCAAGGCCGACGAGGACATGGCTGGCCTGCAGGCCATCGCCGACGACGTGGCCGCCCAGGCCAAGCTGGTCGAAGACCTCGAATTCCGCCGCATGTTCAACAACCCGGCCGACCCGCTGAACTGCTTCCTGGACATCCAGGCGGGCGCTGGCGGCACCGAGGCCTGCGACTGGGCCAGCATGCTGCTGCGCCAGTACGTGCGTTACTGCGAGCGCAAGGGCTTCAAGCCCGAGGTGATGGAAGAATCCGAAGGCGACGTGGCCGGCATCAAGAGTGCCACCATCAAGATCGAGGGCGACTACGCTTTTGGCTTCCTGCGCTCCGAGACTGGCGTGCACCGTCTGGTGCGCAAATCGCCCTTCGATTCGTCGGGTGGCCGCCACACCTCGTTCGCGTCCGTCTTCGTCTACCCTGAGGTGGACGACACGGTCGAGATCAACATCAACCCGGCCGATGTGCGCACCGACACCTACCGGGCCTCTGGCGCGGGCGGCCAGCACATCAACAAGACCGACTCGGCCGTGCGCCTGACCCACATCCCGACCAACATCGTGGTGCAGTGCCAGAACGACCGCTCGCAGCACCGCAACCGCGACGAGGCATGGCAAATGCTTCGGTCACGTCTTTACGAGCACGAGATGCGCATCCGCATGGCGGAACAGCAAAAGCTGGAAGACAGCAAGACCGACGTGGGCTGGGGCCACCAGATCCGCTCGTACGTGCTGGACCAAAGCCGCATCAAAGATTTGCGCACCAACGTCGAGATCTCCAACACCCAGAAGGTTCTGGATGGTGATCTGGACGCCTTCATCGAGGCCAGCCTGAAACAAGGCGTTTGAGAAAGCACACCCATGCGTGAAGGCACTGCCCATTTGATTCGCCGCGAAGACTACGCGGCCCCGGCGTTCTGGATCAAAACGGTCGACTTGACCTTTGACCTGGACCCGGCCAAGACCCTGGTCATCAACAAGATGACCCTGGAGCGCAACCTGGCACAACCGGGCGCGTCCCTGCGCCTGGACGGCGAAGACCTGAACCTGACCCGGGTGCTGGTCGATGGTGAATCGGTGTCTTTCCGGGTGGAAGACCAGCAACTGGTGCTGGACAACCTGCCGGACCAGCCCTTCACGCTGGAGATCCGCAACACCTGCGCGCCTGAAAAGAACACGCAGCTGTCGGGCCTGTACACCAGCAGCGGCGGTTTCTTCACGCAGTGCGAAGCATTAGGCTTTCGCCGCATCACCTATTTCCTGGACCGCCCCGATGTGATGGCCACCTACAAGGTGACCCTCAAGGCCGACAAGGTCAAATACCCCGCGCTGCTGTCCAACGGCAACCTGGTGGAAGAAGGCGCCATCGATGCCAACCGCCACTACGCCGTCTGGGTCGACCCGCACCCCAAGCCCTGCTACCTGTTCGCCTTGGTGGCCGCCGACCTGGTGCGCCGCGAACAACGCATCCGCACCCGTGCGGGCAAGGACCACCTGCTGCAGATCTACGTGCGAGCCGGTGACCTGGACAAAACCGAGCACGCCATGAACTCGCTGATGGCCTCCATCGCCTGGGACGAAGCCCGCTTCGGCCTGAGCCTGGACCTGGAGCGCTTCATGATCGTGGCCGTGAGCGACTTCAACATGGGCGCCATGGAGAACAAGGGGTTGAACATTTTCAACACCAAGTTCGTGCTGGCCAACCCCGCCACGGCCTCGGATGTTGATTTTGGCAACGTTGAAAGCGTGGTCGCCCACGAGTATTTCCACAACTGGACTGGCAACCGCGTCACCTGCCGCGACTGGTTCCAGCTGTCGCTGAAGGAAGGCCTCACTGTTTTCCGCGACCAGCAGTTCAGCCAGGACATGGCTGGCAGCCCCAGCGCCCGCGCCGTCAAGCGCATCGAAGACGTGCGCACCCTGCGCCAGGTGCAGTTCCCGGAAGACGCCGGCCCCATGGCCCACCCGGTGCGCCCCGACAGCTACATGGCCATCGACAATTTCTACACGGCCACCGTGTATGAAAAAGGTGCCGAAGTGGTGCGCATGATGCACACCCTGGTCGGCGAGGCGGGCTTTGCTGCGGGCATGAAGCTCTACTTTGACCGCCACGATGGCCAGGCCGTGACCTGCGACGATTTCGCGCAAGCCATTGCCGATGCCAACCCCGACAGCGAGTTGGCCCAGCGCCTGAGCGGTTTCAAGAATTGGTACGCCCAGGCTGGCACGCCGCGTGTGCAAGCCCGTGGTGAGTACGACGCCGAGTCGCGCACTTACACGCTGCACCTGAGCCAATCTTCGAACCCCACGCCTGGCCAGCCCAACAAGGCGCCGTATGTGATCCCCGTGGCCATGGGCCTGGTGGCGCACGATGGACGCAGCCTCTTCCTGCACCTGGAAGGCGATGCCTTGCCGATCGGCCCGCAGACCGTGCTGGTGCTGTCAGAAGCGCAGCAAAGCTTCACCTTCGTCCACGTGCCCTCCGAGCCGGTGCCCTCGCTGCTGCGCGGCTTCTCCGCCCCCGTGGTGCTGGAGGCCGAGCTGAACGACGACGCCTTGTTCACCCTGCTGGCGCACGATCTTGACCCATTCAACCGCTGGGAAGCCGCGCAAAAGCTGGCCCTGCGCCGCCTGCTGGCCGCCGTGAATGGCCAAGGCCAGGCCGAGCTGGACGAGCGCTTCGTGCACGCCCTGCGCGGCATCCTGCGCAACCCCGAGCTCGATGCCGCTTTCAAGGACCTGGTCCTGACCCTGCCCAGCGAAAGCTACGTGGCCGAGCAGCTCGACGTGGTCGATCCGCAGCGCATCCACACCGCGCGCGAAGGCATGAAGCTGCAACTGGCCAAGGCCCTGCACGAAGACTGGGCCTGGGCGTATGAGGCCCACCACGACAACGGCGGCTACACGCCCGACGCGGTCAGCATGGGCCGCCGCGCCCTGGCCAACCTGGCGCTCAGCATGCTGTGCCTGGACGCCAGCGTGCGCAACAACCCGCTGTGGACTGGCAAGGCCTTCCAGCGCTACAAAGATGCCACCAACATGACCGACCGCCTGGGTGCCTTGAGCGCCCTGGTGTCTGGCCATTCCGAGTTGGCGCAAGCCGCGCTGGACCGCTTCCACGCGCAGTACAAGGACGAAGCCCTGGTCATCGACAAGTGGTTTGCCCTGCAGGCCGCCGCGCCTGAAAAGGACGGCAAGGTCTTCGCGCGTTGCAAGGCCTTGATGAACCACCCGGACTTCACTCTGCGCACGCCCAACCGCGCGCGCAGCCTGTTGATGAGCCTGTGCTCGGCCAACCCCGCAGCCTTCCACCGCCCCGATGCGGCGGGCTATGTGTTCTGGGCCGACCGCGTGATCGAGATAGACGCCATCAACCCCCAACTGGCCGCCCGCCTGGCGCGCGCGCTGGACCACTGGCGCCGCCTGGCCGAGCCTTATCAAACGGCTGCCCGCGAAGCCTTGAGCCGCGTGGCCGCCAAGGCCGAGTTGTCGGACGATGTGCGCGAAATCGTCACGCGCGCGCTGCAAGATTAATCAGTCATTCATTCAAACTTCAAACCTCTTCCACACCATGTCTCACCGTGTCAGCCTGACCCAATACCTGATCGAGCAACAGCGTGGCGCCGCGCAGTTGCCCTCGCAATTGCGCCTGCTCATTGAAGTGGTCGCGCGCGCCTGCAAAAGCATCGCCATCAGCGTCAACAAGGGCGCCCTGGGTGATGTGCTCGGCACCGCCGGCAGCGAGAACGTGCAGGGCGAAGTCCAGAAAAAACTGGACATCATCGCCAACGAAGTGCTGATCGAAGCCAATGAATGGGGCGGCCACCTGGCTGGCATGGCGTCTGAAGAAATGGACGACATGCACGCGGTGCCCAACCGTTACCCGCAAGGAGAATACCTGCTGCTGTTCGACCCCCTTGATGGATCGAGCAACATCGACGTGAACGTGAGCATCGGCACCATTTTCTCGGTGCTCAAGCACAAGGGCGGCGATGTCACCAACGAGAGCTTCCTGCAGCCCGGCACCGACCAGGTCTGCGCTGGCTACTGCGTCTATGGCCCGCAAACGACCCTGGTGCTGACGGTGGGCAAGGGCGTGGTCATGTTCACGCTGGACCGCGAGCAGGGTGCCTGGGTGATGACCGACAGCGACGTCAGGATCCCCGAGGACACCAAGGAATTTGCCATCAACATGTCGAACCTGCGCCATTGGGCCCCGCCCATGAAGCGCTACATCGACGAATGCCTGGAAGGCAAGGACGGCGTGCGCGGCAAGGATTTCAACATGCGCTGGGTGGCCTCCATGGTGGCCGACGTGCACCGCATCCTGACCCGTGGCGGCATCTTCATGTACCCCTGGGACAAGCGCGAACCCAACAAGCCCGGCAAGCTGCGCCTGATGTACGAAGCCAACCCGATGAGCTTCTTGGTGGAGCAGGCGGGGGGCATGTCGACCAACGGCACGCAGCGCATCATGGAACTGCAGCCGTCGCAATTGCACGAGCGGGTCAGCGTGATGCTGGGCTCGAAGAACGAAGTGGCGCGGGTGACGCAGTACCACCAGGACCAAGGCGCCTGAGAAGAAAGCGTGGCTGAAAAGCCATGCTAGAATTTTGGTCTGGATTGCCGGTGTAGCTCAGTCGGTAGAGCAGCTCATTCGTAATGAGAAGGTCGGGTGTTCGATTCATCTCTCCGGCACCAATGAAAACAACAACTTAGCCAACCTCACAAGGGTTGGCTTCTTTGTTTCTGGGGCTCATACCTGCGCTGTACCGCCAGCGGTACCGATATTCAAGCCAATAAAAAGAACAAGCGATTCCACAGCCCGGGCGAGTGAATCCATCAAGCGAGCGACATCTGTCACCTGTGCGCCGCCGAGAGTTAGCAGTACATGAAGCCTTCCCCCAAGAAGCACAAAGGCAACAACAACCAGGTCATCCTGGGCGAGGATTGGCACCGTTTTGCCTTTCCGCGTGATGATCTTGAATTTCTGGGCACCATCCGGCGCGGCATCGAGATCGGTGCCCTGGCCAAGGACCAGGAGGGCAATTACCTCCAGGTCAATGGCGACATGCGCCAGACCTTGAACAAAAGCCGCATCGAAAACCTGCTGCGTTCCGCCAAGCCTGCTGTGGTGCGGGCTCCTGTGGTTCGCCAACCCACCACGGAGCAGCGCGCGGCCGTCGTGGTGACGGTCAAGAAGCGCCGTGTTGTGGTGCCAGGGGCCTCAGAGATTTAGGCTCGGCGGCGCTCGGGTAGCATCGCGCTATCAAGGGAGGGTTAGAAATGGATGAGCCAAAGACAACGCAGAGAGTAGTCGTGACCGACGTGCACATGCCGTTCTGGTCCATGGTGGTGTTCATGGTGAAGTGGGCCTTTGCCGCGATCCCCGCACTGATCATCTTGATGGTTGTCGGCTTCTTGGCCGCTGCCGTAATGGGCGGGGTTGCTGGAGGTCTTGGCACCATTTGGCACAAGGCCAGCACACCCAGCGATGAGCCTGCGCCGTACACATTTCAGCCGCAAAGCACAGCACCGGCCACCAAGACACCCGCGACGGCCGCCATCCCGAAATATGCGGAGCGATGCAAAGGAAACCCAGAGGTTGAGAAGTGCATCGCCCTCGAACGGAAGCTGAACGAAGAGACTGCCGACCAGAGCAAAGCCCGTCAGAAGGAGCTTGACGCCGAGCGGGCTGCCAACATGGCGACAGTGCACTGACCAAAGTCATGCGCGATGCCCGCCGGCGGAAGGGTATGCCTCTGTGCTCATGCGACTCGCCCTTGCACGTTGGTTGCCGAGCGCAGCGCGCTGAAGACTGGCCCGCTGTTGGTGGCGATCTGGTTCGTGATGTCGGCCACCACCATGCGCAGCGTGTTGGTCTGCTGGTCATAGGACTGAGACTGCACGGTCTGGGGCGTCCCCATGTTCTGAATGATGATCGTTGGGGCCTGGCCACCCCCGACTTGGTTGGCCGGCGTCACGCTACCCGACTTGGTGGGCATCATGTATTGCTGACCATTGCCAGCCGTAAACATCTCAGGCCGGCCTGTTTCGTTCACGCGGTACATGGTTCCAGCTGAGACCGGGCCGCCGTACTGACGGCCGCCGCCAAACGACTTGGCAAGCGCCATCGTACCCAAGAGTGCAACACCTCCAAGCAAGGCAGCCTCGCCGAGAGTTGCGATAGACATCAGGCCGGCTGCTGGTGCGGCCGCCGTGGCAACGGCAGCAGATGCACCCACCGATGCGGCGGCCATTGTGCCGGTGGCTGTAACTTGGGCGGTAGTTGTTGTCGCAATAGCCGCCGTCTGCGCCGTTGCCATTGCTGCCGATGTGGTCTGCGAGATCAGTGCATTTTTAATGTGCTGCAAACCGACCTGAACGAGGGCGCCAACAGCCTCATTCAGAACAACGCCAGCCAGATTCCGCATGGCGTCTTGCGCGGTCATGGTCCCATCGATCAACCCCATGATCGAGGATGTGGCGCTGCTGGACAGGCTGTTGAGCGAGTCGATCAGGAAGGCGTTGGCATCGCTCTGCGACCTGAACGACTGCTCAGCCAGGGCTCGCCGTTGAAGCTCGTATTCGTTGGTGATCTGCGTGCGCGCGATCTCGCCCTGCGTGGTGGCGTCAACGCCGGCCAGCGCCATCATTTGCTCGTACTGGGTCACCAGCTGCAGCTTGGCCTCGTACTCTTGGCGCAGGGCGTCGACTGGGTTGATGGCCTTGGTGAGCTGGGCTCCGTACTCCATGGCCTTCTGCATGTCGGCGGCGTGCTTCTTTTGATCTTCCAGAGCCTGGGCGTCGGCCTGCTTGCGCTCTTTGTCGATCTCTTCCTGCGTCTTGCGCATCAGTGCCAGGCGGTCGTCCTCGGCTGTTTGGACAATCAGGGTCACCGCTTCGGCGTAGGTCTTCTCGTTGATCTTGCGCTCATCGAGGTTTTTCTTGGCAACGCGCAGCTTTTCGGTTTCCGCCTCGTTGATGACATTGATCTCGGAAGCCTGGGCGCGGCGCAGGTCGGAAAGGTATCCGGCGTCATCGAACTTGTCGGCCTTGGGCTTCGCGGCCTTGCCCTTCTTCTCGGGCATGACCTTTTGGCGAATACGCTGCTCAAGCTCCGGCGTGAAGGCGTCACCCAGCTCGGCCTTGGCCTTCTTGATCTCAGCGGCAACTCGCTCGGCGTCGGTGGCGTATTTCTCCAACCACTTCGACGCCTTGCTGGCTTGCCCTGCAGCCTCCAGCTTCTCCCTTTCGTCATTGACGGCTTGCACGCGGCCGTTGAGGATGCCGTACTCTTTCACCAATGCCTGCACCAGGGCGATGCGCGACACCTCGGGCAGTGGACCGCCCCCATTGATACCTTTGCCAGCCTGAAGATCATTGATCTGCGATTGCAGGGTGGCCATGCGCTTGGATGCATCGCTGTCTTGCTTGGCCAATCCAGGCAGGCCCGCAGCAGCCAGCGCGTTTCGCTCTTTCAGCTTGGCGATCTGCTGGTCTAACTCTTCGATGATCGAGTCGGTGCTTCGCTCGACAGCTTGCGTGGCCGTGGCCTCGCTGTCTTTTGCGGCACTGCCCCACATCATCCAGGCGGTCACACCCAGGCCAAGCAATGTGGTCACCGCCCCGATGGGTCCGCCAAGGAAGCCGATGGCGCGTGAAAGCAAAGCAGAAGCCGACCCTGCCGCAGAAACTGCGGCGGTGTTGGCTGTCTGGGCCGCAGTCTGGGCAATCTGCGCCGCCGCAAGTGATGACGTCACCCGCGCTTGCTGCTGGCCCAGTACCGCCAGTTGCGTGGTGGCCGAACCGATCTGCGTCATGACCAGGCCGCGCGCTTGCATGGCCTGCATCAGTTGAAGCTCTGCAACAACCTGCTCCCGACTGACTGCAATGGCTTGCTTGGTTGCCACCAGCCCGGCAATCTCCGCCGCAGTGCGCTCAACCTCTGCCGCGGTGGCCGCAACAGCAGCGGCCGCCGCTGCCCGCTGGGCTGCCACCGCCTGGATGACAGCCTTTGCGCTCTCTGCTGCCCGCAGACCCAGCTCGATTAGGACTTGGCCCAGCTTGGCGGCCGCAACGCCGTAGGCGGCGGCGGCCAGCAGGTCAAGGTTCGAAGCCAGCGTCGTGATGGCCTGCGAAGTGACCGCGGCCGCACCACTGGCGCTGGCTTGCTCGCCGACGAACAGCATGACCTCGTTGCGTAAATTCTGAAATGCTCCGCCGATCGTCTGGACCGACTTGGCCTCTTGCTCCAGATCCCCCAGCGCTTTCGGTAAGGCGCTGGCAAGCACCTCGCTGGTGAGCTGACCAGCTTCGGCCATTGCGCGGAGCTGGCCAATGGGCACGCCAATGCCGTCGGCCAAAGCCTTCATCAGGCGCGGGGCGGCCTCGCTGACTGAGTTGAACTCCTCCCCGCGCAAGGTGCCGCTGGCAAAGGACTGCGAAAGCTGCAGCATTGCGCTGGAGGACTCTGCCGCCGATGCGCCGCTGACCTTCATGGACAGGCTTACCGCGCGAGTGATGTCACCTACAGTCGCCTGCGAAACGCCAAGCTCCTTCGTGGCGCTCGAAACTCTCGCATAGAGCGTGCCGATTGCAGACAGATCAGTCTGCGCCTCTTGGGCAATGCGCCGCACTGACGCCTGGGCCGCCGCAAGCTGCTCATGGCCGTTTGTGGCGAGCTTGAGCTGAGCATTCAGCTTCGTGTAGGCGTCCGACTGGCCCACCAGGAAAGTGGCGGCGGCATAAGCCTTGACAGCAGAGGTGATCTGGGTGAGCTTCGCTTCGAACGTGTCCAGGCTGCCGGTCGTTTTGTCCAGTTGCGCCTGCACCTGGCGCTGCCCACGGATCATGGTCCCGGTTTCAAGAGAAACCTCGTAGTACAACGACCCTACTTTTTCAGCCATGGATGTTCTCCCCCGTGTCTCTGTGGGTCAGCCGACTAGGTGACTGACCTCGGACCGCGAGGCATGGCCTCGTCGATATTGATGGCGAGGGTGGTGCTTTGAATGTCGCTGCCAATCGTGACCTCAATATCGCTAAAGGCCAGGATCGGAATCTTGAAGACCGTGCCACCTGGCGTGGTGATTGCAACCCAGGCACTGCCGGCGACTCCAAGGTTGATTCGACAGGTATCGCCAATCTGTTGTGCTGGCACCGGGACTTCAAGTCGTTGCATGGAGAGGTTCCTAATTGGTTTCGAATTTGGTGCATGGTCCTGCCTCAATGTGCGCTGGTAGTGACACCTAGGACGCGACGTAGCTCGTCTACGGGCCAGGCCAGGCGGCCATTCACGCGGATGGGTTGCACAGGGCCGTTCCCAGAGCGGCTTGCCCATTCGCGCAAAGTCTTTTGCGCACGGTTGAGGTAATAAGCGGCCTGCGGTGTGCCGACGTTCGGGCTGGTCACAAGTTCCAAAGGCGGGAAGGACTTGGGCTTCCCAGCCGAATGGTCTGAGCTCGATGCTGCGATGGTTGCGTTCATGTTCCGTCCAGGCGGCGCCGGAGGGCTCCGCACATTTCAGGATGCTACGGAGGCGCTTTGTCGCTTGAACGGGATGAGCGCTCACCGCCTCAGTAGGGCGGGCATTTGGTGAGTTCCCGCCGAACAGCGCGGGCCATGCCCGGCCCTTGATGCGAGGGCGATGGATGCTGCCCAGTTCGGCTAAATCTTCGGCTTTATTTTGGGTAGTGATCGGCGCCACCCCAGTGGTCAGTGGATCTGAGCCGGTCTTGGGTTCGGCTTTATTCGGCTCTATTTTTCACCGAACGGACCCGAGTGCCGAAGTGCTCCGATAGGGCCCGCCTTGATCCGTGTGTGCCGCGCTTCGGGCTTTGAGACAAGGCGCCTACTTTTCTTGACGGCCGCTTTCACTCGGAGACGCGAAGTAGCTGGGTAACCCACTGATTTGAATGGAGTTCTGGCCCGAGGGATCGCGCATCGAAACCCCAAACTGTCGGGGTCCTGTCTGGGTAAATGCACCAGGTGCTCGGCTGGGCGGCCATTGGTCAGCACCCTTCGGCAGTCGCACCCTTCCCTGAACCTTACTGCTCGCCGCCGACTAATGGTCTGATGGCAGATCCACGGCGAACGATTTGTGCTTGGCGGTCAAGAGCAATTTGCGCCCCTTTTGGCTCCAACCATCTCAGCCAGCTTCCTGCTGATGGTCTTGGCCTTCTTGGGAGGTCTGGGTACGATCTGGCGGGCCCGGCGTGCCGTCTCCTGCTCCTTCCATGCCTGGGTGTCCGTGTGGTGCAGTCGCTGGCACCTGACCACACCCTGCTCCCGGGTCACCCTGGTGTGAGTCTGCTCCTGAAGGGCCGATGCTGAGTCTTGGGGCGCGCTCGGCCGGCGTGCAGCGCCGACACAAGGAGGTATGGGCAGGAAGGCCAGATCAAACACCGAGCACAGACCCCTTGTGTCCGGAAGGGGCTGGCCAGCGGCGGGCACCACCAGACGGGTCGGCCGCTCCCTGGGCATGTACTCGGACTTCACCTCGATGTCTGGCTCATCCTCCAGGTCGCAATGGGCCAGGCATGAGGCGTCGGGCACAGATGGCGCGGCGAGCGCGGGCGATATGTTCAGCATGTGGCTCCTTTGCTTCACTTGCGGCAGAGGTATCGAAACGCGGTACCGAAACCGTTCGGAAATCGTTGCGAAATTCGGCCGAGATGTGCGCGGAAATGTGCGAAGTTATCGGCGCCGATGCTAGGAAGGAACCCAGCAACGGCGCGGGTTTGCGGGCGATTTGGCCGCGAAGTTTCTGCGCGGAAACTTCGTCGCAAACCGTTCCGAAACTTGACGGCAAAGCGCCGCCCGTACCGGAACGAACAGGCCCAACACGCGGCCAAGTTCAAAGCCCGTTGTCATTGCCATGGCCCCGGCTTCTTGATGGAGGTGGGGTGCTGACGTCCATGTCGCACTCGCCCCACCGCTGGTAGGCGCCTTCGAATCGAAGGGCTATGCGGTCTTTCTTGCCCTGGCGGTTTTTGGCCAAGATGCAGGCAAGCAGTTGGGCGCCGCCCTCCAGTTCGCCTTTGGGATGGAGCAACAGCACCACGTCGGCGTCTTCCTCGATCGCCCCGGACTCCTTCAAGTCGGCCAACGTCGGCTCCCGGTCGGCCTTGGCCACGTCTCGGTTGATCTGGCTGAGCACCATCACGCAGATGTCCAGCTCCTTGGCCAAGGTCTTGAGCCCGCGGCTGATCTCTTCGATCTGATGGTGTCGGCTGGCCTTGCGGTCGGTGGCCGCGCACAGTTGCAGGTAGTCCAGCACCACCAGGTCCAGGCCGCGCTGAGCCTTGGCTATTTGGCACTTCGACCGGATGGCCATCAGCGTCAAGGCTGGTTGATCGTCAATGTCGATCAATAGGGCTGCGGCTGCCTCCGTGACTTCCAGCGAGCGTTGCCAGAAATCGCTGTCGTCGGGGCGGCCCCCAATGGCCGTCAGCGTTTCCAAGGGGATCCTGCCCAGGTTCGCTGCTATGCGGTCAAAAAGGTCGCATCGCGGCATTTCCTGGCTCAGGACCAGCACCCGGTGCTGATCGCCGGCCACATTCAGGCCGATCTGGACGCCCAGCGAAGTCTTGCCAATGCTGGGTCGGGCGGCGACTACAACCACCCGCCCGCGCCGCAGACCTCCGCCAAGGCATCTATCCAGTCGCGGGAGACGCGTTCTCATGCCGGGTGGTGCAGAGCCATTACCCAAGGCCTCCCAGTGCTCTGTGCGGGCCGTGAGCCCCTCGAGCAGGCTGACCGGTGCGCTGCGAGCGTCTTGGCGTTGCAGTGCCATCAGGAGCGACTGAGCCCGGCCCAGAAGCTCGGCAGGTTCGCCAGCCTCCCTGGCGATGGCCTGCACCTGGTCGCCAGCCGACAGCAGGGCGCGCCGCTGGGCCATGTCCACCACGATAGCGGCGTACTGGCGCACATGGGCCGTGCTGTAGACGCTTGCGGCCATCGCATGGAGGTAGGCCATGCCGCCGCAGGCTTCTGCCTGATGGCCCAGTGCGTCGACCACCGTGACGACATCGGCAGGCTTGCCGGCCGTGATCAGCGCCATGGTGGCCGTCCACACATGGCCATGCACGGCGTTGTAGAACTGGTCCGCCTTGAGGTTCACATCGGCAAGGCGGTAGGCGGCGGCGTTGTCCAGCAGCAGGCAGCCCAGCACGGCCTGCTCGGCCTCGGCGGACCATGGCACCGTGGTTGCGTGGTGGCCGCTCATGCTGCCACCTCAGTTTTCTCGATGACTTGCCGCCTGCCTTTGTTCGTCAGCAGATAGTCGAGATCGGCGCGCCAATTCGAATGCTCTGCGCTTTGCCGTGTCCTGCCCATGATGAAGTCGTTATGGGCGGCGCGTTCGAAATACGACTTGATCCATGCCAGGGCCTCCTCAGCCGAGGTGGCGCGGCGAGTGCCATCGGTTTTCTTGCTGCTGAGAACCCAGCCCCAGAAGCCGCGCATGGCCCGCTGGCGATCATTTGCCATCAGCCGTACTGCCGGGAGATCTGGCAATGCTGCGTGATAGATGTCGATGATGGCGTCGTATGGGCAGGGCAGGTCCGCCCTAGCGGACGTATATGTTTTCTCCTGTTCCTGTTCCTGTTCCTGTTCCTGTATAGGCATAGTCTTCGCGAAGACTTCCGGCAAGGCTTCGGTAAAGCCATGCGTTAAGCCTTTGGCAAAGTCTCCCGCCCCAGCAATGACGCGGGTTTTCAGGCCGCACTCGGGCAGCAGGTCGAGTGCACTGAGCCAGGCTTTGACGACGTTGGGAGACTCGGGCGGGTTGTACTTCAGGAAGTTGGGCAGGGCCACCAAACAGGCCTTTGAATCATGCTCTGCCATACCCTTGGACAAGACATCCAGAAAGGCTTTCCGGAAGGCTTCCGGCTGCCATCCAAGCTCTTCGGCCAGCCCGGCCAAGGTTGCACGCATGGCGCCCAGGGCTGTCATGTTGGGGTGGGTCAACAGCATGAAAAACACGAGCTTGCCGTTGTCACCCAGCTCACGGAACTTGGCGTCGTTCCAGATGCGTGGGTCGATCTTTCGATACCTGGCCATCAGGCACCTCCAACGACATAGACGAACTGCGCCACCTGGTCGATGTCACCAATGTCACGGACGACATTCCAACGACTAGCGAAGTAACGCACATTGCCATCGGCCGGATCTGTGCGCCAGAGCTGATAGCCGACCATGGCCGCGGCGGCGCGAAGGGTGGCAAAGCGCTTGACATCGTCTTGCTCGGTAAGCGGAGGGCTCATGCGCCCTCCGCAAGATCAGTGACCAAGTCGGCCGAGGTGGGCTGGCTGGGCTGGCACCGGCCAGAGGATGGGCAAGTAGCACCACGCTGAAGGGTATAGATGCCGATGCAATGCGGTCGACCACACTCAGTGCGCTGCAGCACCCGGTTTGTGACGATGTTGTGCCCTTTATTCCGAAGGCTCATGACGCGGGCGCGGGGGTCGTAGATGTCTAAGTAGCGCGACGCCTCGTAGGTCGTGAGGCTCCAGCGGCTCAAAGCCTCCAGCGTGCGCCTCTCCTGCGTCGCACCGCTGTCACCGGGCATCTCGTCGCGCAAAGCTTTCAGCGCTTGCACCTTCTCGGGCGTCGAGGTGTAGGTGCTCAAGCCGATCTTGGCGCCGCCCTTTGCCTGGGCTATGACATGGGCGCGCGAGTCCAGCGCTTTGCCTTTTGCCGGTCGGCTGCTACCATCCGAGGACTTGCTTTTTCGTTTGATCTTGGGGCCCGACACCGTTGGCGCGGTGGTTCGGGTCTCGCCTTTTTTGGGGATGGCTTTGCCCGCCTTGCTGGGCTTGCGTGAGGATGTCATTGCAGCACCTCACTGAACGCCGAGGAGGCGCTTGATGTCGGCGACTTGCCAGGCCAGGCGGCCATTCACGCGGATGGGACGCAATGGACCCTTTTCCGAGCAGGCCCAGCCGCGCAATGTCTGCTGCTGCCTGTTCAGGTAATAGGCTGTCGCTGCAGTGTCAACTGTGGGGCGGGTGATGAGTTCCAACGGAGGGAACTGTTCAGGATGTGCGCCTTGGCGAACTTCGCTGCTGTGATGCGTTTGCATGTCGAACCATCCTTAAGGCTGCCTGCCTTGTTGTGATGGTTCTGGAGTGTTGGATTAAGGGAGTGAAGGGGAAAAGCGCGGGAATCTGGTGCGTTGACATTTCCTCTGTGCGCGAGAGGCTAGGCGTGTAGAGCGGGAGTCTGAGCGGGAGTCATTGAGGGTGCCAAACTGGTGAAACTTGACCTTCGCGCCTTACTTCTGCATCCGCCTCGGCCGCTTCAATCAAGTCTGCTCGGATAGTTTTTTGTGATGATCTCGGCCGGTTGGCCCCCTTCTCTTGCGCTTCCAGCGCAACGATGCCCTTCACCACCCACTTGTTTCTAATCCGTGTCACAGAACCTCCCAGCCCACGTAAGGCGTCGAGCCTTCGCTGAGGGTCTGGTGGTTCTGCTGCCGGGCTAGATTTTCCGTCTTCAAAATCCGGCTTGCCTTCATCTAAACGGTACGGCACACCAGCGGCTTCAAACCACCGGTTCACATCGTCTACGGTGCAAACCAAACAGGAGGCAGACGGATGCGGCCATTCCGCAAAAACCTCGGGCAATAACGTGTCGGGATGTCGAACTATCAGCCCTTGTTTTTCTGCCGCTACGGTTACTCGCGCAAACAGCGCTTCACGCCCAATTTTCCATGTGGTCTCTGGATCTTTGCCGAGCAAAGCCAGCAATTTGTCCACCAATTGGGCAAGAGTGAACGCCAGTACGGGCGCTCCACCAACAGTCACAATGCACCCTCTCTCATACCTCAAGATTGCATTCGCTGCAGTCATTACTGAATCACCCCAAGATTCCCGCAAGATGACGTCAGAATCTGGCGGCAGGCTCCTCAATTCAGAAGGGACCTTTTGCGGCCAGTCATGAATTTCAAAGCAACGATGACCGCTCACCATGCTGGCCACATTGTTGGCGAACTCGTTGTCCGCGCCATGGTCAATCAAATCAAAGATGCTTGACCGAAAGGCACCTGATTTAACCAAGTCGCTGAACTCCTTTGAGACAACCGGAAGCCCAACCCGGGCATGGTTGCCGTCCTCATCAACCTTGGTCGAACCGACGCCAGGCTGCTCTGACGGTTGGATTCTTGACATGCGCACCCCTCCAGGCGCCCCTCATAAGATCGCCCCAGCAGGCGGGTGAAGGTTTCCCGCTCTTCGGTTCGCGGGCCTAGCTGGGGCAAAACTATTATGCCGACTAAGCGCTGCGATCACCTTTGGCAATGAACTCCAAGGCCGTCAGGTCAGATTTGGACAAGTTGCAGGGCACGCAGGCCGCGACCAAGTTGGGTAACTCATCAGGCCCCATCAATGCCCGCGGCATCTGGTGCTCGATGTGCCACTTGCCATCAAGACTCAGAACCTTGCCGCAATAGAAGCACTTGCCTTCGCTGCGGTCGAAGACCTCACGGCGCCGCTTGGGCACTGCTTTTGGCTTGGCCCCGGCCGTCGACACTGGCGCCAACTGCTCGTCAGCCCAAAGTGGCGTTTGCTCCATCAAGTTGTCGTTGGCTGCCTCGCGCTTGGTCAAGGTCTCAGCAACGCGCAAAAGGCGCCGGGCGCTGGCCAGGGCCGCTTGCTTGTCGTTGGCCACCGCCAACACGGCGCCGGTATGCGGCTGGGTCACCATGAACCGCACACTGTGCAAGCCGCGCTCAATGCAAGGCATGGTTGCCATGACGTACTGACCAGAGCGCCCGAAGACGCCGCCGAAGATGGGGCGGTAGCGGATTGAATGACTGTTGCCGCTCATGATGCGGGCCCCCGCTTCGTCGCCTCAAGACCCGGATTCCACGGCGTTGCCAAGATTGACTCCAACTCGCTCACCAGGGCGTTGGGGGCGCCGCCCCCATGTTGCCGTGTATCGAGTGCAAAGTGGTAGTCGGCCAGCTTGCGCCGAATTTCAGCGAGCAAGCGGCCAGCGTCATCGACCACTGCCGGTGGAGCAGGCGCAGCACTGCTGTCGATGTAGTCAAGCAGGAGTTGGACCGCCTCTTCAACCTGCTGCAGTCGCAATCCGGATATGAGGTGAACCAGACGCGGTTGAAGCCAAGTCCGATTGACGGCCATTTGTGAAGGGCTGCCGCTCATGATGAAACCTCGTGGTCAGGGGCTTGATCCAAGTTTTCAATCAGATCCGCCGCCATGATTAATTGGGTGGCCACCATCTTTGCCAGGTTGGTGGTTAGCGTGGTCGACGTGTGGCTGGTGACCAAGATCACCTTGTCGACCCCACCATCCACCCTCGCGATACCTACCGCAATGCTTGTGTCGAACGGACTCATGGATGAGCCTCCTGCAGCGGCTTGCTGCCCGGGCTATGCTTGCTTGGAGCCGATCCATGCACCTTCGTCTTCTGAGCAAGTACCGGTGCCGCTCCCTCGCGCTCGGTGAGCCAATCACTATGCGCAAACCAGAAGATTTGGGAGGCGTCCGATGCCGTGACGGCGCAGTCTTCGAGCAGGTCCACCAAAAGATCAAGGGATCCGCCAGCCACGTCGCAAGCCCACTTGGCCAGATCGGCCGCAGTCTTGCTGTTCCTGCCTGCATTGACCAACACGGTCGAGGCCATGGCGGCCATGCTGCGAGCTCGGCAAAGACCCACGTGAAAGTCGGTGGTGGCTTCGTCCGTGTCCATCTCGACGATCAGGACGCACTCCGTGATGGCCATCAGGATGGAGTCGCAGATGTTCGAAAGACCGCACTGTACGTCGCCGTCATGCTTGACGAAATGTGAAACCAAATCATCGCCTGGCTGGAGCAGCAACTGCAGCATCCTCGTCAGGTTCGAGGCCTGCGTGCACCGTTCGTAAACGTGGTCAAACATCTTGGAGCGCCAGAAGTGCGGTCCCATCCGCTGCTCACTAGGGCCTCGGGCTGCCATCAACTCAACCCCCTTGGATGTGAGCCCAAGCATTCCTTGGAAAAGCTCGGCGGCTTGCTGCTCAGCCGTTCCAACGGTAGGCCGCTCGACATAGGCCAGGTTAGCCAGCTCTCTGATGTTCATGCTGGCACCCCATGGCACAAGTGAAGTGTCCGGCCATAAGCAGCTCGGCTGTGCGCCTTGGCCTCCTCCATTTGACCGTCTGCAAGCGCGTAAACCAAATTGTTCAAGGTATCAATGCGCTGAGCCATGCCGCGGTCAAGCCAGTTCTGCGCTTCATCGGCCCGCTCTGCCAGCATGGTGGCAATCTCTCCGATTTCGGCGGACGCCTCGGCCATAAAGGTAATCACTGGTTGAGGCAACTCACCAAGAGGAGGGTCTGATTGCTCTCTGTTGACAGGTGCCAGCGCACGCTCCATCAGCACCTCGACGGCGCCATGCAGATCGGTGCCATCGTCGGCCACTTGTTCTTGAAGGCAGCGGATGTTTTCAAGCAAGGCTGGGTAGTCAACAGCGCCCACGCCTTCGAGCGCAAGCTTGATGGCAGACATGATCAGGTCATGCAGCCGCGCCCGGTCGCGGGCCTGTTTCAGGATGAGCGGCGAGACCTTGAGGACCAGCGCCGGGGTGGCCAGGGATGCAGCCTCACGGCGGGCATTGACGAACAGTCCAGAGTTGAGGTGGTCAGATGTAGCCAGGGAAAGGGAAGGGGCGGCAGTTTGGCCGATTGGGTGGATGTTCATCGCACGGCTCCATCAAGTTGCTCGACCAAGCATTGGACTTCTGCTGCCACGTCAGATGCAAGCCACAAAATGTTGTCGCGATGGCCTTTGCCGATCGTTTCCATCCATTCCGCGCCAACACCATAGCTGCAGGTAAGCAGCGAAGTCAGTTGGGCCAGCTTGGTATGAAGTTGCTCGTGGATGTCTCTGTGCCCGACCGCGTCACCCGGAGGACTCTGCGGCAGTGAAAGAGGTTGGTCAGGAGCGCCCTGGTCCGGAGTGTGAGAAAAAGGCGCGCCGTGCCCCATGGTTGTCTGGGCAAGGGCGAGAGGTGCGGCGGAGCCGCTACTATCTACGGTAGCTGTCATATCGATCTCCATTTGATCGGTTGATGGTCAGGGCCCGTTTGGTGTTCCACCACCTTGCGGGCCCGCTATTGCCTCAGGAACTGCTGAGGCGCCAGGCCTGGGCCTCAGGCGGCGGTTTGCATCTTCGGCGCCTTCTGCACGTTCAATGGGGTGTCTTTGAGGCGTTGCTCGGCTTGCCACATGTCGTACTCGCCTTGCATCCGCAGCCAGTGGCGAGCATCGCCGCCACGATCCTTGCCCAGCCATGCCTCGATGCGCAGGGCCATTTCCGGCGAGATGGCGGCGCGGCCATTCAGCACGCGGGAAAGCGCCACGCGAGACACGCCAAGCTGCTCGGCTGCCTGGGTCACGTTCAGGCCAAGGGCTGGCAGCACGTCGTCGCGCAGCGTCAGGCCAGGGTGAGGGGGGTTGAACATGTGGCGCATGGCGTTCATCTGCTCAGGTGTGCGCAGGACCTTGCCGAGACACAGCCAGGTGCAGGCCCGCCGCACCAAGGACGGCCAGCAGGGTCTTGATGGTGGGATTGCCGCGAGGCGACAGGGCGCGGTAAAGGCTTTCGCGTGGGATGCCTGCGCGCTCGGCCACGGCGGCCATGCCTTGGGCCTCTGCGATGTGGCGCAGCGCTGCCTGCAGCGCGGCCTGGCCACCTGGCTTGCCTGCCTCGTCCAGCGCAGCAGAAAGGTAGTCATCAGCAAATGTGGGGTCTGCCTTGAGCATCTCCACCACCGCGTCATCGTGTGGGCGGCTTGCGGGTGTCTTGGTGGTTTTCATCTGGATGGCCTTGGCTGTTCGGGCTATTTCAGGCGTGACTCTTTACCCAGCTTCTGAGCACTTCATTGATGCGCGTTTGCCAGCCTGGGCCTGTGGCCTTGAAGGTGTCCAGTACCTCGGCATCAACACGCATGGTGATCTGTACCTTGGTCCCGCTGCCCAGTGGTCGGCCACGACGGGCCAACGGCTTGACCTGTTCCCATTCGGCGTCGGTGAAGGGGGAGGCGTCAGGGTCCGCATTGGCTGCAGAGGTGATGGCCGCATCTTCTGCGGGTGTCGGCAGTTGCAGCACTCGGCCGCTTTTGGTTTTAACTGTTTTCTGCATAGCGTTTCACCTCTCGGGTGTTTGCCTTGCGCAGGCTGATGATTCGGCGCTCGGTTGGATGCTCGGGTGGTCGGTCAACGAAAATCACGCAATAAAGTCGATCTTCCAGCGGAGCCAGCCCCACCATACGGGCCTCGCCGTAGTCCTTGCGGGCATCTGGCCACATCAACATGTCGCCCCATTCCAGCTCTTTGGCAAGGGACAGCGGCACACCATGCTTGGCGAGGTTGCTGGCGTCTTTTGACGGGTCTAGCGTTACCTTCATTGAGATTAAATGTAGTTGCGTTTATTGGTGTTGGTCAAGCAATTTTTGTAGTTGCGTTATTTGGGGCTATCCCGCCACCAACTGCAGCTTGCCGGGCTCGGCCTTGGCATCGAACTGCACCCCGGCCAGCGCCAGCACGTGCGCTTCGATTTGAGCCAGGAAGGGGCGCAGGGCGTCCACGCTGCGGGGGCGGTAGCCCTCGGCGGTGGCACTTGGCTTGTGGCCCATGACCTGGGCGATGGCGCCAGCCGGTGCCCCGGCCGCCTCGCCCAGTAGGGAGAACGAGCGGCGCAGGCCGTGGATGGTCAGGCCCTCGATGCCCGCGCTTTGCAGGGCCTTGCCGTGGCTGTTGCGTGTGTCGGCAATGCGGCCGGTCTTGCTGACGCTGGCGAAAACGAAGTGGCTGCGGGTGCCGTCCGCCAGCTTGACATGGGGCAGGGTGGCCAGCAGTTGGGCCAGGTAGGGCGTCAGCGGGATGGTGCGGGTTGCGTCCACCTTGTCGGCAATGGTCAGCTTGCGCCAGCGAAAGTCCACGTCTGCCCATTTCAGGGCGGCCATCTCTTCGCGGCGGGCGCCGGTCAGCAGTAGGGCGCGCAGGTAGACGCTGGCAGTGCGGTTGCCGAGCTGTTCCACGCCTGACCACCACCCGGCCACCTGGGCGGCTTCCAGTGCGTCGGTGCGTCGCTTCATGCTGGGCAGCGATTCGAGAAGGGCGGGCGCCTTGCCTGCGTCGGCATCCACCAGGCCCCGGTGCTCGGGCTTGCTGGCGCACCAGCGCAGGAAGCCCCGGAACATCATTAAGGCGCGGGCGGCCTGGTGTTTACTGGTCCTGGCCTCCTTGTCGTGCCAGGCCTTGAGGGTGTCCTCGTTGATGGACACCAGCGGGAGCGCCAGCAGGGGGGACAGGGGGCCGGGCCGGGTGAGGCCAGCCCCTCGCTTCTTCTTCTCGCCGCCCGCGCTGGCCATGTTTTGCAGGTCGACCAAGTAGCGAGGCTTCCACTCGTCGCGGCGCTTGGGCTTGCCCTCGGCCAGGTAGGTGGGCCACAGGTCGCCCACGGTCATGGCCTGGGCTGCGGTCTTGGCCAGCTTCGTGGCCTTGTCGGCTTCCTTGGCCTTTTCCACGTCGCGGGGGTCTTCGCCCTTGTTCACCAGGGCGGCCAGCCTCAAAGCTTCGCCTTGCGCGTCTCGGATGCTGACCACCCCGACCGGGCCGATGGTCCATGAGATGGCCTGGCCCCGCAGCTTGGCTTCGTAGACAAAAGACTTCGCCCCGTTGGCCGTCACTCGCACGCGAAGCCCAGCCACCTCTTTGTCTCGCAAGAACGCTTTGCGAAGCCCGGCAGGGCAAGTCAATCGCTCGATGAGGCCCGCGCTCAGTTCGTGCGTGACGCTCAGGTCAATCGAGGCATCTTTCTTCGGCCGCGCCATTTCGTCTCCTGGTCGATGAGTTCGCCATACCTGCGCCATACCTGCGCTGTACCGCCCAGAGTGGGCTATTTTGGCGAATTGCAATCAACGCCCAACAAGCCGTGAGAGGGTCATTTAGCTTGCAAGCTGTTGATTTTCATATGCTACATCAACACAGGTGAATAATCCAGAATATCGGTATCCTCTCATTCGTAATGAGAAGGTCGGGTGTTCGATTCATCTCTCCGGCACCAATCTAAACAGTCAGAAAAGCCCAGTTCGCAAGACTGGGCTTTTTTGTTTCCGACGCTCAAATGGCGGGTATCACGGGAACTGCGGTGGTCCAAGAAACCTGATCTGTGGGTGTGGCAGCTAAAATCCCCACTCTGCACAGTGACTGTCATCACCATGACACGCGAGACCACCCCATGATTTTTGGAAAACTTCTGCCCCGAGAGGGCAATTTTTTCGAGCTGTTCAACCAGCACGCCAACCACACGGTCGCAGCGGCCCACGCCTTCGCGAACCTGGTCAAGCACTACAACGACCCACTTTTGCGCGAAAAGTACACCCAGGAGGTGGACGCCGCTGAAAACTCGGCCGATGACGTCACCCGCGAAGTCAACAAACTGCTGCACAAGACCTTCATCACCCCGATCGATCGTGAGCAGATCCACTCCCTGATCAACACCATGGACGACGTGGCCGACCTGATCCACGGGGCGGCCGAAACCATGTCGCTGTACGACGTGCGCGTGATGACCGACGAGATCATTCGCCTGACCGAGTTGGGCGTCAAATGCTGCGAACGCCTGCGCTCGGCGGTGGCGCTGCTGCCCGACATCGGCAATGCCAAAACGGCCGAGGCCGCGCTCAAGACCTGCGAAGAGATCGACCAGCTCGAGTCCGACGCCGACCGCGTGCTGCGCGCCGCCATGAGCAAGCTGTTTCGCGAAGAGTCCGATGTGCGCGAGCTGATCAAGCTCAAGGCCATCTACGAGATGTTGGAAACCGTGACCGACAAGTGCGAAGACGTCGCCAACCTGATCGAGGGCGTGATCCTCGAGAACTCCTGATCAGGGCGGCTGACCATGGTTTCCATGCAGGCGGCCCTGTGGGTCGTTGTTCTTCTGGTGGTGCTCGCGCTGCTGTTCGATTTCATGAACGGCTTTCACGACGCGGCCAACTCGATCGCGACGGTGGTGTCCACCGGCGTGCTGCGCCCTGCCCAGGCGGTGCTGTTCGCGGCCTTCTTCAACGTCGTCGCCATTTTCGTGTTCCACCTCAGCGTGGCCACCACAGTGGGCAAGGGCATTGCCGACCCGGGGGTGGTGGATGTGCACGTGGTGTTTGGCGCCTTGATCGGGGCCATCACCTGGAACGTGATCACCTGGTTGTATGGCATCCCCAGCAGCTCATCGCATGCGCTGATCGGTGGGATCGTGGGGGCCGTGATGGCCAAGGCCGGGGCTGGCGCATTGGTGTCCAGCGGCATCATCCGCACCGTGACTTTCATCTTCGTGTCGCCGTTCTTGGGCTATGTCTTCGGCTCGCTGATGATGGTGCTGGTGGCCTGGGTGTGTCGGCGCATGGCGCCCAACCGCATTGATGGCTGGTTCCGCCGTTTGCAGCTGGTGTCGGCCGGGGCCTACAGCCTGGGGCATGGCGGCAATGACGCGCAGAAAACCATCGGCATCATCTGGATGCTGTTGATCTCGACCGGATATGCGTCGGTGAACGACAAGGTGCCGCCCAGCTGGGTGATCATTTCCTGCTACCTGGCCATTGGCGCGGGCACCATGTTCGGTGGCTGGCGGATCGTGAAGACCATGGGCCAGAAGATCACCAAGCTGAAACCGGTGGGCGGCTTCTGCGCTGAAACCGGCGGCGCGATGACGCTGTTCATTGCCACCGCCTTGGGCGTGCCGGTGTCCACCACGCACACCATCACGGGTGCGATCGTGGGGGTGGGGTCGGTCCAGCGTGCCAGTGCAGTGCGGTGGGGCGTGGCGGGCAACATCATCTGGGCCTGGATCCTCACCATCCCGGCCGCCGCCTTCGTGGCGGCCGTGGCTTATTGGCTGAGCCTGCAGCTGTTCTGACGTCGGCGCTGGTCAGTGGGCCAGGGTCGCTTTCAAGGTGATCTCGGGCACGCTGGCCAAGGCCTTGGACAAGGGGCAGTTGTCCTTGGCCGCCTGAGCGATCTTCTGAAAGGCTTCTTCATCCAACCCTGGCACCACGGCGGTCAACTGCAAGGCAATGCGGTCGATCAGGAAGCCGTCAGGCAGGGCTTTCAGGTGAACATTGGCTTGGGTGTCGATCTTGGCCGTGGCAAAGCCAGCCTTGTCGCACGCGAATGAAAACGCCATGGTGAAGCAGGCGGCGTGCGCGGCGCCCAGCAGTTCTTCGGGGTTGGTGCCGCTGCGGTCGTCTCCGAATCGGCTGGCAAATCCGTAGGGATACTCGGTCAAAGCCTGGGTCTGCGGTGTGCTGATCTTGCCCAGGCCTTCCTTGCCCCGGCCTTCCCAATGAACGTTGGCGGTCTTGTCGGTCATGGCGTCTCTCCTGTGAATGGTGGGTGAATGAAGCCGGGTCAGTCTATCCATTTCGCTCGGGGCGCGCTTGGCAGCCCAGGCGCTGGGCGCCGTTCACAGGAGTCCGGGGCTGCGCGCCTCGACCAATTTGGCCACGGCCGCCACCAGCTCCTTGTTCGGCAGGTCAAGGAGGCTGCGCACCTGCATGGCGCAGGCCCGGTCGTCGACCTGGATGGTGGTGTGGCGTGGCCGTGCGTCCAGCCCCGCCTCGAAGGTGTGGGGCTCGATGGTCAGGCCACTGCCAAGGGCTTTCAGGCAGGCTTCCTTGCGCGTCCAGCAGCCGAAAAAGGCCGCCAGTTGCTGCTCGGCCGGGGTGCGCGAGAAGGCGGCTTGTTCCGCAAGGCTGAAGTGGCTTTGTGCCAGGGCGGCCACATCGCTCATGGGCTGGATGACTTCAATGTCCACGCCGATCGGGTGGCTGGCACAGGTGCCGATCAGGGCCCAACCAGCGCTGTGGCTCAGGTTGAAGTGGGGGCCGTCAAGCTGGGCCAGCCGTGGTTTGCCCTCGCTGCCTGTGGTGAATTGCAGGGATGCTGGACTTTGGCCCGTGACCTTGCCGAGGATCTGGCGCAAGGCCACATGGCTGGCCCGGTAGCGGCGCGCGTGAATGTCAAAGCGAAATCGGGCGGCACGCTCTGCTTCCTCCTCGCTGAGCACCGCATCGCTCCAGGCTTCAGGCGTGTGGTCCAGATCGACGAGCCACAGCTCGATGCCCAGGCCGTCGGGTGAGGGCAGGGAAGCGATGCGGGAATCGATCATCAGTCCTTCAGCCGGAAGTACAGGCCGCTGTAGTTGTCGAAGCAATCCGCAGCGAAGCCCAGCGACATGAAGGTTCGTTCAGGCACATCCCAGGCGTCGATTTTTTCATAGCCGTGGCCCTCGATGGCCGAGATGAAGGCCTGCCGGTTGAAGACATGGTGCGGCACGTAAGAGCCAAAGCCGATGTTCTGGGTGGAGACAAAGGCGGAGGCCTCCGTCAGGGGCAGTTTGTTGAGCAAAATATGCCTGGGCTTGCGATCGGCCCGGGCCAGCAGGGCGGGCAAGTTTTCTGTTTCCATGAACTCCATCGCGCCTGCGGCGATCCAGATGTCGCTGCTCAGCCAGTTGGCGGGCCATTCATCCGAAAAATGCAGACCATGCGCCTCGCGTGCTGCGGCGAGATCGCGGCCTTCCTGGATGAAGGCGGGCAGTTCGTGGACGCGCCATTCAAGCCCTGGCGGGTAAGTGAGGTAGTGCTGGTAGGCATAGAACTGGTTGCCGATGGAGCCACCGATGTCCAGGATCGTGGTGCTGCCGTCTTCGAATGCCTGGCGCAGCCAGAACAGAACCGGGTAGTCGAAAGGCCAGATTCGGTGCGAGCGCTGATGAACGTACTCATCGGTGAACTGATCGTGGCTGAATTCCGGTGACGGTGGCAACCACGAGCGTGCTTGCGCGAAGGTGCTGAAATGGCCGCTGTGGTACCCAGTGCCGCGTTGGGTGAAATATTTGCGGATGGCGCGCTTGCGCAGCAAGCTTCGGATCAGTGGCAGTCGTTTGAGGGTGGCGAGTGGCATGGTTGATCAGGCGTGGTACCGCAGGTTCATGGTTGACGAGTAAGGTACATTCCCAGCGCACAAAGGGATGGTATGAATAGATTGATCCTGTTGGCACTGTTGTTGGTTGGACTGGGTGCCAGCGCTTTGCTGCTGTCGCCTGGTGAGCGTTGGCAGCGTGGTCTGAATGAAGGCGGAAAGCCCAACGCCGTGGGCTTTGGCGTCTTGGGCGACTCCGACAGCCATGCCTACCACGACGACCTGAATTTCGGGGCTAACAAGGCGGCCAGAGGCGGGGCCTTGAGGCAGCGCACCTGGCAGTGGACCGAGATCCTGGCGCACCTGAGATCCGACCAACTGGATCCTGGGCCCTGGGGCACTTGGGGCACGCGGTTTCGGCGTTTGTCCATCTTGCGCGACTCGCTCGGACTGGATGGGCGATTCCCGGTGAAGCAGGACTATCTGTACAACCAGGCCTATTCGGGCGCGGTCTGTGACAACCTCAACGCGACGCAAACTGACCAGGCCGGTCGTTTGCTGACCGCCATGCACAGGCAGCCGGGGCGCTGGAAGGACGGCGTCGTTGTGATCCGCATCGGTACCAACGATTTTGGAACACAGGAAAGCCTGGAAGCCTTGTCGCGCAACTCGGCCGCCCCGCAGCCGGTGGCGTTGATGGAGGCTTGCGTTCGGGAGATCCGCACCTCGGTAGAGCGTTTGCGCGGGGCGTATCCAACACTGCGCATCGTCCTGGTCGGGATTTTCAACAATGCCGATTGGGCGCGGTTCCATGCGCACTGGCAATCGCCTCAAGCGATGGCCAACATCCATGAAGGCCTGGCGCGTTTCAACCATGGCTTGCAAATGATCGCGCAGGGTGATGACCGCATCGCTTTCTTTGATGACCAGGCGTGGTTTTCGGCCTTGTGGGGCACCCGCCTGGCTTCGGGAAAACCGGTCTATAAAACGGTGCGTTTCGGGGCGCATTTTGATGTCACGAACACCGGTGGCGACGAGCCCGGGCACGCCACCCTGGCCGATGGCCATGCTGGAACGGTCTGGAACGCCTTGTGGGCGCAATCCTTGGTGTCGCTGCTCAACGGCCATTTCGGGCTTGCTGTGCCCCCCCTTCAAACCGATGAAATGCTCAACTTCATCGATCCGGATGGGCAATTGGGCATTCGCTGACATGATCAGGGCAAGTCAAGCTTCGAAGCCACGCCATTGTCGGTAGCTTTGCCACATCCTTGATTTCAGGGCATCTCGCCAGTCTGACTGGCCAATGCTCTTGGGCGTGAGGTTCACCTTGTTCAACTGTTTGCGCAGGATGTGGTTGAACGAGATCGCATTCCGCCAGCGAACACTCTCCTCGGTGTTGAAGATGATGGACATGGAAATGGACACATCTTCCGGGCCATTGCACACATGGTGGCCGGCGATGAAGGGGATGTGCAGGGCTTCACCCGGGCTGAACTCGAAGGCGGTGGAGAACTCGTCGAGCTTGCTTGACCAAGGCAGTTTGGTTTTTTCGCGAACCACGTAGGCCTCGCGGTCCGGTTGTGACACGATGCGATCGTCCCACGGGGTGCCCACGGTCACTGTCTTGCTGCCCCGAAACTGCATCAGGAACGTGGAGTACCGGTCGATGTGGAACGGGGTGATGCTGTTGGGTGAAGCAATGAACAGATAGAGCTGCGCCTGCAAGGGCATGCTCCCCACGCCGCGAGTTTTCATCAACGAGGCGACCTCGCCGCACAGTGCCTTGTACAGGTCGGCAAACGAGGGGTCGACCTCGGGCGATCGGACCATGATGTAAGAGTCCGAGGTGCGGATGGAGTCGATGGTTTCTTCGAGGGTGCGGTCTCTGGGCTTTTTCCTGAACGTGGATTCGAAGTCATCGGACACATCCAGCAAGCCTTTTGAATACATCACCTGTTGCTGGGGCAAGGTGGGCAGCACGCGCGCCAGGTTTTCCAACGAAAGCGCGGGATGCTCCAGCAATCGGTGGTGGAACTTGAACGGCGCCCTGTCCAGCAGATCGCTGCGGATGTCTTCGGCAAAGCAGTTGGGCATGATGGTCTGTGGATGAGGTCAATCGAATTGAGTGGCGAAGCGGCTCACGGACGCCATGAGGTGACGCTGCGCATTCAGCGTTGATGCGGTGTGGTCAACGTCGGGAAGCAGCTCGGTCGGGACGCGTGCCACGGCGCCATGGGCCTTGAATGCATCGCGCCACTGATTCAGGTAGTTGTGAGTCCAGAACGCGCCGTTCGAGTAGACGATCTGAAGTCGGACCCGCTTGTCGAGCAGCGATTGGATGTCTGCCGCGAACTCGTCCTTCGATGGTTTCCCGTAAGGGTTGTCGTTCATGGGTTTTGGGGCGGGTTTGGCTCCCGAACTGGCGCCTGGCATCCTCAGTATCCGTTTGCTCCAGCGGTGCAGCGTGGCAATGGGTTGCTGCTGGAGTTGCCGCATCGAGCGGACCCAGTAGGTGCGCGGCGTCGGGTAGGCGTGCGTGTCCATCAACCACAGGGCGGACAGGCGCTCGTCCTTGAGCGCCGTGGCCACGCCATGGTGCGCCCCGGAACAGATGCCGGCCAGGGCAAAGCTTTTGACGGGCGTGATCCTTTGCAGGTGATCCATGGCCGCCTGAAGGTCGGTGATGGCTTGCTGCTCGAACGATTGGGGGCGTTCGGGGGTGAGGCTGTCGCCTTGCCCAGACAGGTCGATGCGCAGCACGGTGAAGCCTTGCTGGGCCAGGTGCCGAGCCAGCTTGACGTTGATCCGGTGCGGGCCCATGCGGTGGATCACGCCCGCATTGAGCAACAGGATCGCCGTGGATTTGGCCGGGCATGACTCTGGGGGAAGGGTCAAGGTGCCGGTCAGGCGGTCGCCCTGGCCAAAATTGAGGATGTTTTCGGTCATGCCAGGTCCCCGGTCGACGCCGCCACAAGTTGGCGCAAAAGATCGGGTGGTACCAGCGCCGATCCACCGGCTTCTTCGGTATGCCATGCGACGCTGGTGCTGGTGGGGATGTGCTGCCAGCGCGTGCCCATGGCCTCGCATTTCACAGACAGTGGGCCAGTGCTGCTGGTGTCTTCAGCGCGAGCCAGGTGGATGCATGCTTCCTTGCACTGGGGGTTCAGCTTGGTGATCGAGAGATCATTCATTTGCTTCAACCAGGCCTCACTCACGCCGAAGCCGATGACTTCGTCCCGCACCAGCGCGGAGGGCCGCTGGGCATGGACGACGGCCACGAAGGTCTCCCTGGCATGGGCCTCGCCGAGTTCCTTCAGGTAGGCCTGGCCGTCCAGGATGGGTTCCCAGAGGATCAGCCGATCGACTGGCTGATCGCAGAGCTCGGAGGCCATGATGGCCAGTGTGGCGCCCAGTCGGGTTCCCAGCCAGGTGGTGCGTTGAGCGCGGGTGCGCAGCGTCAATTCGGCGTGGGCCATCAGGATGTCGTCGCGCCACTGGGTCAGCGTGCCATCCTGGTCCGCACCCGCCGATTCACCCGTGCCAAAGTAGTCAAAGCGCATGACATGCACACCTTGGCGGCTCAGGTGCTCGGCCAGCAGGCGGTGCAGGCGATGCGTGCGCACGGCTTCTTGCCCGAAAGGTGGGCACAGAAGCACCTGCGATGAAGGCCGCTGCGAATGGGCAGGTGGGTGGTAGACGCCATAGAGGCGGTGATCCGGTGGACCGAAGAAAAATGGGTTCATGTGGCGGTGCGAAAAAACTTTTTCTTCATCGCCCAAGCAGGCGGTTGATCCAGCTGCTTTTGCCGGATGCAACCTCATCTGCGATGACTGGCGATGCGAGGTCGCCAGTCGCCTGTGCAGTGGCGGGGGGGGATGCCGTTTGCGGCGCAGCGAGCTGGCCCAGGTTCTCGAAAATCAGGCGCCGCACGCTCACGTTGACGCCGGTCCGGCGCCTGATTTCCGTGACGGCACGCATGGCCAGCAGCGAATGGCCGCCCAGGTCGAAGAAGTTGTCATCCAGGCCGATGTCGTTCTCGCCGATCAGCTCCTGCCAGACTTCGGCGATGGCCTTTTCCATGGGGGTGCTGGGGGCGGGTTTGCTGGACACTGGAGCGACCGAGCCGGATGCCGAAGCTGAAACCGCAGCCGGTTGGCCCAGGTGTTCCAGCAGGTCACCCGTGTGGTGGATCACCACGCGGCGTGCGTGGAGTTGCGACGCCAGGCTGGCAGGCAGTGGCTCGCCAGCACACAGGGCCAAGAAACCATCGCGCCCCGTCCAGGCTGCATCCACCAGGGCCTGCCAGGTGGCCGGGGTGGCCTGCATGGCATCGATCTCGTCACTGAGCTGCTGTTTCAACAGGCCCGTGTTGCGGCTCGCCTCTTCGGTGGACAGCACCACCTCGGCGCCCACCAGCAAAGGCAGCCAGAGATCCACGACCGACATGCCACTGCCCAAGGCATTGGCGGCCAGCAGCCTTTGTCCGGGCCGCAGGCCCAGCTTTTGTTCCAGGCCCAGCAGCAGGTCGATCACCTGGCGGTGGGACCAGGCCATGTGCCGGGCTTGACCAGCCGAGCCGGATGAACTGATCAGGCAGGCTGGATCTGTGGCGGTCGCGTCCAGGGATGGGTTCGGTGCAGGAGGGGTGGGGGGTTGGCTGCGCAGACGCCGTTCATCCAGGTCGATCAACAAGGTCTTGTCTCGGGGCCAGGACAGCGCCTGCACGGAGTCGGAGCGTCCGATGACCCAGCTCAGGCCGGTGTCCTGGATGGTGCTGGCGAGTTTTTCGCTGGCATCAAGCGGGTCCAATGCCACGCAGGCCGCGCCTGCCTGGAGAACGCCAAGCATGGCCCCCAGGAGATCTGGGCGGCGGGGCAGGCAGACGCCGACGAACTGGCCGCGGCCAATGCCTTGAGCCCGCAAGTAGTGGCTGATCTGGTTGGCCTGGGACCAGAGCTCGGCATGGCTGAGTGGCCGCTCGCCGGTCTGGCTGAGCGCAACGTTGTTGGACGCGGCATGCGTGCGTTGGCGCAGCAGATCGGGCAGCGTGGCGGGCGGGGCGGCTGGTGCTTTCTGTTCGCCGGGTGACAGGTCGTAGTCGCCCAGGGGCCGGTCGGGGTCTGTCACGACCTGACGCAGCAGCTTTTCAAGGCTGGCAGCGAAGACGCCGACGGTCGCCGTGTCCAGCACGTCGGCGTTGAAGGTGAAGACGAACTCGATGTGGTTACGGGTTTCAACACACCACAAGGCCAGGTCTTGCGCGGCGCCCAGCATGGGCGTGGGCATGCGCTGGTGATCGACATTGCCCCAGCGGGTCGTGCGCTCGCGCACGTCCTGGTAAGAGAAGGACACTTGGTGGATGGGCGGGCGGCTCAGGTCCCGCGGCACCTGCAGCGCTTGAACCAGGTGGTCGAAGGGCACGTCCGGGAAGGAGAAGGCGTCCACCACCTTGCGGTGGACCGAGGCCAGCCAACTGGAGAGGGACATGCCCGCTTGCGGTTGCATGCGCAAGGGCAGCATGTTGACGAAGAAGCCCATCAGTGGCTCCAGCGCGGGCTGCTCGCGGCCGCGCACCGGCGTGCCAATGACGAAGTCGTCTTGCTGGCTGACCCGGTGCAAGGCCAGGGCATAGGCCGCCAGCAGGGTGATGTACAGCGTGCGGCCTTGCTGCTGCGCCTGCGCGCGCAGGGCATCGGTGACATCCTTGGCCAGGTTGAACTGGAAGGAGCCGCCTCGGCCCGACATGAAGGGGGGGCGAGGGCGGTCCAGCGGCAATTCGATGGACGGGGGCAGGGGCGTGAGTTGTTCGCGCCAGTAGTCCAGTTGCCTTTTCAGCTCGGGGCCACTCATCCAATCCTTGTGCCAGGCGGCGAAGTCGCCATAGCTCACGGTCAACTTGGGCAGATTGGGCTCACGGGCTTCCAGGCAGGCGCTGTAAAGCTCGGGCAGATCGACGTACAGCAGGTCGAAGGACCAGGCGTCCCAGACCAGGTGGTGGGCCTGGAACAGCAGGCCGTGCTCCTCGGGCGCCAGGCGGAACAGGCGGGCGGTGAAGAGTGGCCCCTTCTCCACGTCGTAAGGGGTTTCGACCAGTTCGGCGATGACCTTGTTCATGGCCGGTTTGCGCTCGGCTTCCGGCAGGTGGCTGAAATCGTCGAAGGGAATCAGGCTGAAATCCAGGCTGGGCAGGATGCGCTGGACATCGCCCTCAGGCGTGCGTTCCACGACGGTGCGCAGCACGCTCTGGCGCTGAACCAGAAGCTGCCAGGCGCGGTTGAAGGCCTCCACGTTCAGCGGGCCCAGCAGGCGGTGGCCGGTCGGGATGCTGTGCACCACCGTGCCGGGGTTCACGTTCTCCAGGAACCACACACGCTCCTGCATTTGCGACAGGGGCGCCGTGGACTGGTCGGCCCGGATGGGGATGGTGTCCGCACCGGCACCGCTGGTCGGGGTGCTGGCGGGCTGGGCCTGTTTCAAGGCCACCAGGGCCTGGGCCAGCTTGGCGGGTGTCGGGTGGTCAAAGATCATCCGCAGGCCAGGGCGGTGCCCCAGCGCGCTGGCCAGGGCGGCGGACAGCTTGGCCGCCATCAGGGAATGGCCACCTTGCTCGAAGAAATGATCGTGGTCCTGCAAACGGTCGCGTCCCAGCAGCTTGCCCATCGCCTGGGCCACGGTGCTGGTGGCCTCGGCCAGGGGGCCGGAGGCTGCCACTGGGGTGGGTGCCGCCGTGGCAGCTTGCACCATGGGGGCGCTGCCCTTGGAGGCGGGCAGCGGCAAGGCCTTGCGATCGATCTTGTTGTTGGGCAGGAGTGGCAGCTTGGGCAGGACAAGGATGGTGCGGGGCACCATGTAGTCCGGCAAGGTCTGGCGCAGGCTGGCTCTCAGCGCGGCGCTGTCCAGGGCTGCGTTGCCTTGCGGCACCACGTAGCCGATGAGGGCCATGTCGCCTGGGCTGATTTCCGTCGCGGTCACCACGGCACGGGCCACGCCGGCCTGGGCTTCGAGTTGAGCCTCGATCTCTCCGAGTTCGATGCGGTAGCCCCGGATCTTCACCTGGAAGTCCATGCGCCCCAGGTGTTCCAGCTGCCCGTCTTCGCGCCAGCGGCCCAGGTCCCCGGTTCGGTAGATGCGTTGCGCCGGGCGCGGGCCCCAAGGCAGATTCACGAAACGGTCCGAGGTGAGGTCGGGTCGTCCGTGGTATCCCAAGGCGACGCCATCACCCCCGATGCAGATTTCGCCTTCCTGGCCAACCGGAACAGGCTGCATCGCTTCGTTCAGGATCCAGACCTGGGTGTTGTCGATCGGGCGGCCGATGGTGATCTTGGCGTTGGCGTCTCGCACGGGCGACAGCGTGGACCACACGGTGGTTTCCGTGGGGCCGTACATGTTCCAGACTTCGATGCCCTTGGCCAGCAAAGCGGTGGCCAGGGCCGGTGGCAAGGGTTCGCCACCGACCAGGGCGCGGAAACCGCGTGGTGGCTGCCAGCCCGCGTCCAGCAACAAGTGCCAGGTGGTGGGCGTGGCCTGCATCACGGTGACCTGATGTTGCGTGATCAGTGCCATCAGCGTTTCGCCGTCCATGGCTTCATCGCGCGTGGCGAGCACCACGGTGCCGCCAGTGATCAGCGGGAGCAGCAGTTCCAGCACGGCGATGTCGAAGCTCAGGGTGGTCACCGCCAGCAGTCGATCGCCCGCCTTGAAGCCAGGTTCCCGTTGCATGCTGCTCAGGAAATTGCAGACTGCGCTGTGCTGCACGGCCACGCCCTTGGGCCGTCCCGTGGAGCCCGAGGTGTAGATCACGTAGGCGGCCGCTTGCGTGTCGGTCATCGTGGGCAAGGAGGTGTCGCTGGCCGCGGCCACGATGGCGGCATCGTCGTCAAGCCGCAGCTGCGTGGCGCGCGGCAGGCTGCTGGCGTCGGCGCAGCTTGAATGCGTCACCACCAGGCCCAGGCTGGCGTCTTCGGCCATCATCTTCAGGCGCTCGGTGGGGAAGCCGGGGTCCATCGGCACGTAGGCGGCCCCTGTCTTGAGCACCCCGATCAGGGCTGGCAGCAGGTGGGTGCTGCGTGGCAGGCTGATGCCCACGCGCTGTCCCGGGCCTGCGCCACGGGCTTGCAGAACGCGGGCGATTTGATTCGATTGGGATTCGAGGGCGGCGTAGGTCAGGTGGCCTTCAGCGGTGATGACGGCCGTGGCGTTGGGCGTCAGCTTGGCCTGGCGCGACACCCAGGCTTCGATGCGGGCCTGAGGGGCCAGGGCGCGATCCGTTTGGTTCCAATCCAGCAGGCGCGGATCAAGCTGGACAGGGGCGGTGGTCGATCCGGGCGACAACAGGGCGATGAGCTGGTCAACCAGTTGTTGCGCCCGGCCCAGGCTCAGGTACTCGCTGCTGTGGTGGAGGTCGAGTGTGAGTGCATCGGCTTGTTCGTAGAAGTTGAAGAACAACTCGCTGAGCAGACCGGCTTTGCGGCCTTCGTGCATCTGCGCTTTCAGCGGTGCCCAGCCTGACAGGTCCACCTTCGGGTTGAGGTTGAAGTAGATGCTGCTCAAAGGTGGGCGGCTGCCTTCGGCCTGCAGGCCGAGCGCGCGTGCCGCGATGCCCTGCGTCATGAGGGGGTGTTCCATCGCGTCCATGAGCGCGCTCTTGACGCGAGCCATGCGAGACTTGGACGGCTCGTCGGCGGGCAATGTCAGACGCACGGGCAGGTCCAGCACGCCGTCTGCCAGCAGTGGCGCGTGGCGCTCAAGGCTTTGGGCCGCATACGGGATGCTGACGACGATGTCCCTCTGGCCGCTTTCCTGCGCGATCAGCTCTGCCACGGCGTTCAGCAGCCATTGGAAGAGGGTGGCGCCCTGCGCCTTGGCTTGCTCGCGCAATGTGGCCAGCTTGACGCCGTCCAGACGGGCCCGGACGGTGTCGGCCGCGAAGGTGCGCGCGCCTGTGGGCGTCTTGTCACCCAGCGACACGGGCTGCGGCAGGGCTTGCAGAACCTGCTTCCAGTGCGCGATGCTGGCTTGGCCATTGGCACCGTTGAAGCGCTTTTGTTCGCCCACCGCGAACGCCAAGGGCGAGCCGGGCTCGGCGGCCCAGGCGGGTGTCAATCCTGAAGCCCGCGCGCGGTAAGCCTGCGCCAGCTCCACGTTGAAAACGCTGGAAGCCCACCCGTCGAAGATGAGGTGGCTGGCCACGACATGGACCACCACGCGGCCATCGGCCAGATGGAGGATGCTGGCGCGGGCCAGGGGCGCCTGGTCGAGAGGGAAGTCAATCCCGTTGGCTTGGCGGCAGTGCTGGTCCAGCGCCTGATCGCTGTCGGCTTGGGCACGCAAATCGACCTCGGCCACGGGCACCACGGACTGAGGCTCGATGATCTGCCGTGGTTCATCCAGGTCGAAGCGCAGTTTGAAGGCGGTGTGCCGTTGCAGGACATCTTGCAGCGCGGCCTTCAAGGCCGGGGCATCCACCTGACCGGTCAAGGTGACGCAAAGAGACTCATTGAGCGCGCGCCGTGCTGCCGGGTCGTAAATCGCGGCCAGCCAGCGTTCGGTCTGCCCGGGTGTCAAGGGCGCCTCAAGGGGGGGCGTTGCAATCTCGGCCGCCAAGCCGCCGCTCGATGGAATGAAACCCAGGGCGATCAGCTCATCCAGTGCCTTGGTGAAGACCTCGATGATGCGGTCGGTGTGCGCATCGGTCATGCCTTCGGTGACAAAGTGGCCAAACTGTTCGTACAGGTGCAGGCCGTGGAAGCGGGCCAGGTAGTAGAACAGGCTGATGTTGGGCACGCCATCGTCCCATTGCAGGCGCCACAGCGAGGCGCAGTGCACGGCCTTGACCGGGGCGCCGCGCTGCGCAAAGGCCGCGTTCAGGCGATCGATCAGGCGCTGTGTGCGGCCATTGAGTTCGCGGTAGAACTCACGACCGCCGCGCTTGAGGTGCAGCAAGGTGGCGTGGGCTGCCGCCAGCGCCAAGGGGTGGCGCACGAAGGTGCCGGCGAAGTAGGTCACGCCAGCTTCGGGGTAGGAGTCGTCGCCGTATTGCCAGTGGCCACCATCCAGGGCATCCAGCCAGTTGGCGTTGCCTGCGATGGCGGCGAAGGGCAGGCCGCCGCCAATGACTTTGCCGTAGGTGGCGATGTCGGCGCGCACACCGTAGAACTCTTGCGCACCACCCGGGGCCACACGGAAGCCGGTCACCACCTCGTCGAAGATCAGGGCGCAACCAACCTGGTCGGCGATCTCGCGCAGGGATTTCACGAACTCGCGCGGTTGCACCGTGGGGTACTTGTTCTGGATCGGCTCGGTCATGATGGCCGCCAGTTCGGTGCCCCGTTCACGCAGCACGCGCAGCGAGTCTTCGCTGTTCCAGTCCAGCACCAGGATGTTCTCGACCGCGTTGGCGAGGATGCCGGGGGCGGCCGACAGCGAGCGCAATTGCTTGGTGCCGCGCACGATCACTTCATCAAAAATGCCGTGGTACGAGTTGGTGAAAATGGCGATGGTTTTGCGACCGGTCACGGTGCGCGCGATGCGCATGGCGCCCATGACGGCTTCGGAGCCCGTGTTGCAAAAGGCCACGCGCTCCATGCCGGTGAACTCGGAGATCAGGTTGGCGACATCGGCCGCGAGGGGGTGTTGTGGGCCCACTTCCAGGCCCAGCTGCAACTGTGCTTTCATGGCGTTGATCACGCCTTCGGGCTGGTAACCCAGCAGGTTGCCACCAAAGCAGGAGAGCAGGTCGATGTATTCGTTGCCGTCGATGTCCCACAGGCTGGCGCCTTGCGAGCGGTTGACAACGATGGGGTAGACCAGGTCTTTCCACAAGGGGTTGAAGCCGGTGACCACACGCGGGTCGGCCATGACCTTGCGGTTTTTCTGGCTGAAGGCTTTGGACTGCCCGGTGCGCTGGTTGTAGCGCTGGATGAAGTCGTCCACCCACTGGCTTTGGGCCGGTGTGAAATGGGTCTGGGCCTGCAGGGTGATGCGGGCCGAGGCGCCGAAGGGCTTTTCAACCAGTGAGGTCTTGGAGGGCTGGCCGAGTTCAGCAGGGGCGGCCGCTTGGGGTGCGGCAGGCGTGAATGGTGCAGAAGCCGGTGCGGCCACCATATTGGCCGGGGCCACGCTTTGACCCGACAACAAGGCCAACTGCTGGGCCATCAATTGCATCTGTTGCTGGATGAGCTGGTGCACGGCATCGCCCGCCACCGAGGGCTGGTGCGCCGTGAAGACCGCTTGGGCCATCGGTGCTGGCTGTGCAGCCACCGCGCTGACGGCTGGTGGGGCGAACTTGTCGGCAGGCAACTCTGCATCCAGGAACTGGACCAGTTTGGCCAGGGTGTCCAGGTCTTCCATCAAGCGGCGGAAGCGCAGCTTGATGCCGAACACCCGTTCCAGCTCCAGGGTCGCCTGAGTGAGCGACAGGGAGTCGAGGTCCAGGTTGACGAAGGTGGTGTCGCGGTCGATGGCATCGGCGGGAAGGCCGGAGACGTCACTGAGGATGCGCGCGAGTTCTTGTTCAAGGCGGGGCAGACGGCTCATGGGACGGGCATCCTCTTGGATGAGAGAAAGGGGGGCGGCCACGGCGCTGGTGGCGACGGGCTTGCGAGCGAACCAGTAGGTTTCGCCTTTGAAAGGGTAGCCGGGCAGGGCGATGCGGCGGGCATTGGCAGGCACGGGCCAGGCCAGTTCAACCCCGCAAGACCACAATGCACCCAGGCCTTGCAGGGCCCGTTCTGCAGGCGCGCCAGGCTCTTGGGCCGGGCCCAGCAAGGGCACCACGCGGGGCACTTCATGGCGCGCGTTGCGGTGTTGTCGCACCAGCGCGGTCAGGGCCTGGCTGGGGCCGACCTCCACGAACACCGTTTGATCGCTTTGGCCCAGCTCGGCCTGCACGGCGCGGCTGAATTGAACCGTGGCTCGCACCTGACGGGCCCAGTACTGTGGGTCGGTGGCCTCGCGCTCTTGCAACAGGGCACCGCTCACGCAGGAATACATCGGGATCGATGGCGCGCGGAGCTGGCTGCTGGCCAGAGCCTGTGCCACCCGCGGCAAGGCGCCATCCATGCTGGCACTGTGAAACGCGTGAGACACCTTCAACCGTGTGGTGCCAACGTCTTGCGCTTCCAGCCGCGTGGCGAGGTCGGTGATGGCTTCAAACGTGCCAGCCACGACGGTGAGTGCCGGGGCATTGGCCGCAGCGATTTCCACGCCGGTGGGCATCAGGCTTCTCACCAGGTCTGCGCTGGCGCGCACGGCGAGCATGGCACCAGCGGGCTGGTCGAACATGGCCTGGCCGCGGGCGATGACAGCGGTCATCGCATCGGCCACCGACAGCACGCCAGCGTGGCAAGCTGCGGCGTATTCGCCAATGCTGTGGCCAATCATGGCGTCAGGCCGGATGCCCAGGCTGTCCAGCCAGGCGGTCAGCGCATGTGACACGCAGAACAGCGCGGGCTGAGCGTGGCGCGTTTCGGCCAGCTGGGCGGCGGCTTCCGAGTCGGTGGGCAAGGCCTGGACCAGCCAATGGCGAAGGTTGGTGGCCAGTGCTTCAGGGGCGGCGGCCAGGCACTGGTCAAATGCCTCGCGGAAGGCGGGCACTTCGTCGTACAACTGGCGCGCCATGCCGGGGTGTTGGGAACCTTGTCCGGGGAAGAGGAAGACCACCCTGGGCTTGGCCAGCACCGCTTGCGCTGTCTTGAGCTGACGCAGCGAAGCCACGGCCCCAGCAGTATCTCGTGCCACCACGGCCACGCGGTGTCCCATGGGCTGCCGACCGCGTGACAGCGTGGCCATGGCTTCGTGCAGGGAGGTGTCGGGGTGGCGCTCCAGGTGGTCGGCCAAATCGCGCGCGCGCCGCAAGACCGCTTCGGCCGTTTTGGCCGACAAGGGCAAAAGGCTGAGCTGATCGGCCTGGCCCAACGAGGTGGGCTGGGGTGATTCTTCCAGCACCACGTGGGCATTGGTGCCGCCCACACCAAACGAGCTGACCGCCGCGCGGCGCACCTGCGGCCCGCGCGGCCAGGCGCGGGCCTGGGCCTGAACCTGGAAAGGCGTGTTGGCAAAGTCGATTTGCGGATTGGGCTGGCGGTAGTGCAGGGTGCCGGGGATGACTTCGCGGTGCAGCGCCAACGTGGCCTTGATCAGGCCCAGCACACCGGCCGCCGCCACCGTGTGGCCCAGGTGGCCCTTGATGGAGCCGATCTGGCAGAACTGTTTGTCGCTGGTGTCGCGGGACCAGGCCCGGCTCAGGGCCGCGATCTCGATGGGGTCGCCCAGCGAGGTGCCGGTGCCGTGGGCCTCGACATAACCGATGCTGCGGGCATTGACGCCAGCATGGTCCAGCGCCATCGCGATGGCCTCGGCCTGGCCACTGACGCTGGGCGCGGTGAAGCTGGCCTTGTCGCCGCCATCGTTGTTCAGGCCCACGCCCTTGATCACGCCGTAGACCGTGTCGCCATCGGCCAGGGCCTGTTTCAGGCGCTTGAGCACGACCACGCCGCCGCCACTGGCGAACACGGTGCCCGAGGCCTCGGCATCGAAAGGGCGGCAACGGCCATCGGCCGATTCCATGCTGCCTTCAACGTGCAGGTAGCCGCTGATTTGCGGCACAACCAGGGTGACGCCACCGGCCAGTGCCACATCGCATTGGCCTTGCGCCAAGGCATGCCAGGCTTGCGTGATGGCCACCAATGACGTTGAGCATGCGGTGTGGATGGACACCGCCGGGCCGCGCAGGTTGAGCCGGTTGGCCGCGCGCGTGGCCACGTAGTCCTTCTCGCTGGCCAGCATGGTGGCGAACTCGCCGTAGCGCTGGATCAGCTCGGGGTCTTCCAGCCGCATGGCAGGCAGGTAGCTGTTGTTGGCACTGCCTGCGTACACGCCGATGAGGTCCTGGCCACGGCTCGGGTCGATGGCGGCGTTTTCAAGTGCGGACCAGCACAGCTCCAGGAACAAGCGCTGCTGAGGGTCCAGCACGGTGGCCTCGCGGGCCGAGATGCCGAAGAAGGCCGCGTCGAAACGGTCGGCGTCTTCCAGCACCCCGCGTGCCGCCACGAAGTTGGGGCGGTTGCGCAGGTCTTGCGGCACGGATGGGTCCAGCTCGTGCGGTGCAAAGCGGCGGATGCTTTCGCGGTCGGCCAGCAGGTTGTCCCAGAAAGTGTCCAGGTCGTGGGCGTTGTCGGCCCGCACCGACATGCCGATGATGGCGATGCCGTCGTGGTCTTGCGGGCCGGTGGGTGCATGGCGGCGAGCTGGCGCGGCGGCGCCTTGCAGGCTGTCGCGCATGCCGGCGATGGTGGGCCGGTCGTACACCTCGGCCACCGATAGGTTCAAACCCAGTTGCTTGATGCGGCCCACGAAGCGCATCACCAGCAGCGATCGGGCGCCAGCGTCGAACACATTGGTGTCGTCGGCCAGGTCGCTCAGGCCCAGCAGTTCCTGCCAGGCACTGCGCAGGCGCTCGGCCACCGACAGCGTGGTGGGGTCGACGGCAGAAGCCTCCACCGCTGGCAGAGGCAGGCTGCGCCGGTCGATCTTGCCGCTGGGCGTGGTGGGCAGTTTGTCCAGCGCGATGAAGCGCACGGGGATCATGTAGTCGGGCAGCCGGTCGCGCAGCCATTGCCGCCAAGGCGCCAGCAGTTGCGACAGTGGCGGGCTGCCAGGGCGCAACACCACGTGGGCCACCAACTGGCGGCCGGAGCCGGGCACATCGGGCGCGGTCACGGCGGCATCTTGAACGGATTCGTGCGCCATCAAGGCCAGCTCGATGTCGCCGGGTTCGATGCGGAAGCCGTCCACCTTGAGTTGCTGGTCGATGCGGCCCTGGTAAGTCAAAACGCCCTCGGGGTCGCGGCTGACCAGGTCGCCCGTGGCGTACCAGCGGCCGGGCAGGCTGGCGGGGCTGTCCAGAAAGCGCTCGGCGCTCAATTCGGCCTGGCCCAGGTAGCCGTGGGCCAGGGTTTCGCCACCCAGCAGCAGTTCGCCGGTGTCGCTGTTGCTGACCGTGCCCGTGTCGGGATCGCGCAGGGCCAGCAGCACATGGGGCAAGGCCGTGCCAATGGGGGGAATGCCGGGCCAGGAGGCGGGCGGGCCGGCCAACTCGAAGGCGGTGACCACGTGGCTTTCGGTGGGGCCATAGTGGTTGTGCAAGGCTGCCTGAGGCAGGCGCTCGAACAGGGCGCGGATGGTGGGGGTGACCTGCAATTGCTCGCCGGCACTGACCACTTCGCGCAGGGCCAGCGGCGGCTTGCCTTCGCCATGAGCGTCTTCATCGGCCTGGGCCAGCATCTGCAGGGCGACGTAGGGCACGAAGATGCGTTCAACGCCTTGCGCTTGGAGCGCCTGGCGCAGCAAGGCCGGGTCGCGCCGGTGGCTGTCGGGGATCAAGACCAGCGTACCGCCGCAGGCCAGGGTCGAGAAGATTTCCTGGAAATGCACGTCGAAGGACAAGGGCGCGAACTGCAGGGTTCTGGCCGGCTTCCCCAGGCGTGGATGCTGCGCGTGCCATTGGATCAAATGGCGCAAGGGCAGGTCGCCCATGGCCACGCCTTTGGGCCGCCCGGTGGAGCCCGAGGTGAACAGCACATAAGCCAGGTCACTGGCGGCGGCATAGGGCAGGCTTTGTGGGGCGGCGACCGCGCCCAGGCTTGGCATGGTGCCGACCAGCTCTTCCAGGGCCGACAAGGCGCCGGGTTCACCCACCACCGCCCGTGGCTGTGCATCCGTCAACATGGCTTGCAGGCGATCGGCCGGGTAGCTCAAATCCAGCGGCACGTAGGCCACACCCGCTTCGACGGCTCCCAGGATCGCGATCAGGGTGTCGATCGAGCGGGTGGCAGCGATGGCGATTCGGTCGCCAGGCGCCAGTCCAGCCGCGCGCAGATCGTTGGCCTGCTGATGAACCTTGATCGACAAGTCGCTGTAGCTCAAGCGAAGCCCAGAAAACTCCAAGGCAATGCCTTTAGGGTTCTTGTCAGTGGCCACTCGCAACCAGTGGCTCAGGGCCGGGGGGGTTGTGACATTGCTACTGCTGGGTATTTCTTGTGTGGCCATGGGCACCATCGTCATCAACCGAAAGAACATCGGCAAAACAAAATCGACCCGAGGGCCGAGAGTGTTTCAAGGGGTATTTTGAAAATCATACGATAGTCAGGGTTATTCAGGCCATCCCCTAAAACTGTGCCATCAAGTACCTTTTCACCATTTGGGCGGTTTGAATGGGTGTTTCTTGCATGAAGCAGTGCCCTCCCGGAGTTTGAATGTCGCAGACCTTCGGGTTGATGTTTTTCCACTGTTGCACAGATGCAGCGATGAACGGGAATGTTTTGTCGGCATGAATCACCTGGATCGGGGTGTCGATTCGGTTCAGGGCCGACCAAAGGCCATCGGCCACCGAGCTGAAAACCTCGGACTCCCTTTCTGGCGAGCATTTCAACTCCACACCGCCGTCTGCCGAGGGGCGCAAGGCATGGTCAATGAAGGCTTGAAGGGCGGGGGCGGTCCAGTTTCTGTAAACACCCCGACCTTCCAGCGATTCGCGCGCGGTGTCGCGGTCTGGCCAATGGTGCCGACGCGCCCTGGCTTTGCGGGCCAGTTCGTTGTGGCTGGCCAGTCCGGTCCACTGGCTCATTTGCGCGGCCCACAGCACATGGGGCGGCAGGATCACCGGGTCCAGCAGCACGGCGCGTGCAAACAAGCCGGGGTGGTGGGCCAGTGCCAGGCTGGTCAGGACACCGCCAAAACTGTGACCCACCGCGTGCCGGGCCACGCCCTCAAACATCGGTAAATGGGCATTCATGGCTTCCACGGCCAGCTCTGCGCTGCGGTTCCACCCTACAAAATTTTCGCCGTGGTCGCTGTCGCCATGGCCCTGGGCATCGCTCAGCCACAGGTCGAAATCGGGGGTCAATTCGATCAGCAAGGGCTCGTAGGCCCTGCCGCAGAAGCCGTTGCCGTGCATGAAGTGCAACAGGGGCTTGCCGGTGGGGGGCGTGTGCCAACCCCGCAGTGCAAAACCTTCTCGACCTTCGTAAACCCAAGGAATCAATTGCATGTGAATTCGGCAAAAATGAAAACGGCTTGATGAGTTAGCATGCTCGCATGAAAATCAATCAAGCGCTTGATTCGGATCAGTCTGGATCCCTGGAGCGCGGCGTTCGGGCACGCGAGCGCCTGCTGCAGGAGGCCATGCGCATCTTTGCGGACAAAGGCTTTGCGCAAGCCTCGACCCGCGAGATCTGCCAGGCCGCGGGCACCAATGTGGCATCGATCCACTACTATTTTGGCGACAAGGCTGGTTTGTACCGGGCCGTGCTGCTGCGTCCCATCGAGGCCCTGACGTCGGAATTCGCGAACTTCGACGACCCTGCCTTGCCCCTGGAGGAAGCACTGCGGTGTTTGATGACTGCATTTTTGTGCCCCATCAGCATGGGTGTACACACCGATGCTGGCGCCGAATGCGGCATGAAGCTGCACCTGCGTGAGATGGTGGAGCCCAGCGCGGCCTACAAGGAAGTCATCGCACAGTACATCCAGCCGCACCACCAGCGCGTGGTGATGCTGCTGGCGCGGCACGTGGGGGCCACCGAGGCCGACGATGCCTTGCATCACCTGGCCTTTGCACTGTTGGCCATGGTGCACGACTACAGCCTGTCGCGTGAATTCATGAATGTGTTGGCGCCGGCCCTCCTGGATGGGGATGAGGCTGTGCGCCAAGTTTTGAACCGTTTGGTGGGCTATGGTGTCGCCCTGGTTGCTCACGAGCGTGGTGTGCGCGCCGCGGCCAATTGATTAAAAAATCAGAGGAAAAACATGTCGAACTGGTTGATGAAAAACGGCAAATGGGTGGCCGTGGTTGCCGTGGTCGTGGCAGGTGGTTTGTGGTGGCAGTCCAGAAGCACCGCGCCTGCTGGCGATGCGAGCAAGGCCGCCGCAGCGGCCCCTGCCGCCTCGCGCAGTGTCAAGCCCGCCCTGAGCGTGCAGGTGGTCTCGCCTCAATCGGCGCGATGGCCATCCACGCTCACGGCCAATGGTTCGATCGCCGCCTGGCAGGAGGCCATCATCGGGGCCGAGCTGTCGGGCCTGCGCGTGGCCACCGTGTTGGTCAATGTGGGCGACCGCGTCCAACGTGGGCAGGCCCTGGCCACCTTGCAAAATGAAGCCGTGGTGGCCGATGCCAACACGGCGCGCGCCAACCTGGCCGAAGCACAAGCCTTGTTGGCCGAGGCCAAGAGCAATGCCGACCGTGCCCGCTCCCTGCGTGGCAGCGGCGCCATCAGCGCGCAGGAAGCGCAGCGCGACCTCACCGCCGAAGCCACCGCGCAAGCCCGCATGGAGGCCCTCAAAGCCCGCCTGGCCGCCGATGAACTGCGCCTGCGCCAGACCAGGGTGGTGGCGCCTGATGATGGCGTGATCTCGGCCCGGGTGGCCTCGGTGGGCTCGATGGCCCAGCCCGGCGCAGAGATGTTCCGCCTGATCCGCCAAAGCCGCCTGGAGTGGCGCGCTGAACTGCCCTCGGCCGACCTGTCGCAGATCAAACCCGGCATGCCCGCCTGGGCCACGCCACCTGGGGGTTCAACCGTTCAAGGCGTGGTGCGCATGGTGGCTCCCACCGTGGATGCCACCACCCGCAATGGCCTGGTGTACGTGGACCTGCCTGCCAGCGCCGTCAACGCTGGCGCGCGCGCAGGCATGTTCGCCAACGGCCGCTTTGAAACCGGCCAGGCCACCGGCCTGTCGCTGCCGCAAAGCGCGGTCTTGTTGCGCGATGGCTTCAGCTATGTCTTCACCGTCAATGACAAGGGCGTGGTCAGCCAGGTCAAGGTCAGCGTGGGCCGCCGCCAGGCCGACCGCATCGAGATCACGCAAGGCTTGAAGGCCGACACGCAAGTCGTGGCCTCCGGCGTGGGCTTCCTGACCGACGGTGACACCGTGCGGGTCGTGAAAGGCCAGTCATGAACGTCTCAACCTGGTCGATCCGCAACCCCATCCCCGCGATCCTGTTGTTCATCATGCTCACCGTGGTGGGCCTGATGGGCTTTTCGGGGATGAAGATCCAGAACTTTCCCGACATCGACCTGCCCACCGTCACGGTGACGGCGTCCTTGCCGGGCGCGGCACCTGCGCAGTTGGAAACCGAGGTCGCTCGCAAGCTGGAGAATTCGATTGCCACGCTGCAAGGCATCAAGCACATCTACACCAAGGTGCAGGATGGCAACGTGATCATCACGGTCGAGTTCCGCCTTGAAAAGCCCACGCAGGAAGCCGTGGACGACGTGCGCGACGCGGTCTCGCGCGTGCGCTCGGATCTGCCGGGCGATCTGCGCGACCCGGTCATCTCCAAGATGAACCTGTCGGGCGCACCGATCCTGACCTACACCGTCGCCTCCAAGCGCATGGACGACGAGGCCCTGTCCTGGTTCGTGGACAACGACGTGACCAAGCGCATGCTGGCCGTCAAAGGTGTGGGCGCCGTGGCGCGTGTGGGGGGGGTGACCCGCGAAGTGCGCGTTGAGCTGGACCCGGCCCGCTTGCTGGCTCTCAATGTGTCTGCCGCCGACGTGTCGCGCCAGTTGCGCAGCATCCAGCAAGAAGCCTCTGGCGGCCGCGTGGACGTGGGTGGTGCCGAGCAATCGGTGCGCACCGTGGCCACCGTGCAATCGGCGGCCGAGTTGGCCGCCATGGACATCACCTTGTCCGATGGCCGCCGTGTTCGCCTGGACCAGATTGCCAAAGTGAGCGACACCGTGGCCGAGCAACGCTCGGCGGCACTGCTCAATGGCGAGCGCGTGGTGGGCTTCGAGCTCACGCGTGCGCTCAAGGCGGGCGAAGTGGAGGTGGCACAGGGCATCCGTGCGGCGCTGGAAGAAGTCAAGGCCAAGAACCCCGACATTGTCATCACCGAGGCTTTCAACTTCGTGGACCCGGTGGAAGAGAACTACCACGGCTCGATGACCTTGCTGTACGAAGGCGCCATCCTGGCCGTGATCGTGGTGTGGCTGTTCTTGCGCGACTGGCGCGCCACCCTGGTGGCCGCCACTGCCTTGCCCCTGTCGGTGATCCCGGCCTTTGGCGTGATGAACCTGCTGGGCTTCAGCGTCAACACCGTGTCGCTGTTGTCGCTGTCGCTGGTGGTGGGCATCCTGGTGGACGATGCCATCGTCGAGATCGAAAACATCATGCGCCACCTGCGCATGGGCAAGACGCCTTTGCAGGCGGCCACCGAAGCCGCTGACGAGATCGGCATGGCCGTGATCGCCACCACCTTCACGCTGATCGCGGTGTTCCTGCCCACAGCCTTCATGGGCGGTGTGCCCGGCAAGTTCTTCGTGCAGTTTGGCTGGACGGCGGCGATTGCCGTGTTCTTCTCGCTGGTGGTGGCACGCATGCTGACACCCATGATGGCCGCCTACTTTTTGAAGGCCCCCAAGGGCGAGCACGTTGATCCCAAATGGATGGGCATGTACCTGGGCTGGGCGCGCTGGTGCCTGAAGCACCGCATCCTGACCTTGCTGGTGGTGGTCGTCTTCACGGGGGGATCGATCATGCTGGCAGGGCGTTTGCCCACCGGCTTCATACCGCCCGATGACCTGTCGCAAACGCAGGTGTCGCTGTCGCTGCCGCCGGGCAGCAACTTCGAGCAGACCTACAAGCTGGCCGAAGAGGCGCGCAAGATCGTGGTCAAGAACGAGCACGTCAAACTCGTTTACACGGCCGTGGGCGGCGGTGCGTCGGGCAGCGACCCCTTCATGCCACAAGCGGCGGCCGAAGTGCGCAAAGCCACGCTCACCATCAACATGACGCGGCGGCAAGACCGGCCCGGCATCAGCAAGCAGGACATCGAGCAGCAACTGCGCGCGTCTCTGGAAGCCTTGCCGGGTGCGCGTGTGAACGTGGGCTTTGGCGGCTCGGCCGAGAAGTACGTGCTGGTGCTGGCCGGTGAAGATGGCCGGGCCTTGTCCGAGCATGCCTCGGTGGTGGAACGCCAGTTGCGGACCATTCCCGGTATCGGCAACGTCACGTCCACCTCCAGCCTGGTGCGCCCTGAACTCATCGTGCGGCCCGATGCCGCCAAGGCCGCCGACCTGGGCGTGAGCACCAGCGCCATCGCCGACACCTTGCGCATTGCCACCCTGGGCGACTACGACCAGGGCCTGCCCAAGCTGAACCTGTCGCAACGGCAAGTGCCCGTGGTGGTGCGCCTGCCCGACGAGGCCAAGGCCGACCTGGACCTGATCTCGCGCCTGCCCGTGCCCGGTGCGCGTGGCCCTGTGCCCCTAGGCAATGTGGCCACGCTGACCATGGCCAGCGGCCCCGCCCAGATCGACCGTTACGACCGCCAGCGCAACATCAACTTCGAGATCGAGCTGAACCAGCAACCGCTGGGCGACGTCGAGAAGAAAGCCCTGGCCTTGCCCAGCCTGCAGAACCTGCCGCCCGGCATCACGCAGACCACGGTGGGCGATGCCGAAGCCATGGCCGAGCTGTTCGCCAGCTTTGGCCTGGCCATGCTGACGGGCGTGTTGTGCATCTACGTGGTGCTGGTGCTGCTGTTCAAGGACTTTGTGCAGCCGATGACCATCCTGATGGCGCTGGTGCTGTCCATCCCTGGGGCCTTTGTGGCGTTGTTCATCACGCAGACGGCGTTGTCCATGCCATCCATGATCGGCTTGATCATGCTGATGGGCATTGCCACCAAGAACTCGATCCTGCTGGTGGACTACGTGCTGATCGCGCGCAACGAGCATGGCTTGTCGCGCTGGGAGGCGGTGGTGGACGCGTGCCGCAAACGGGCGCAACCCATCATCATGACCACCATCGCGATGGGCGCGGGCATGTTGCCGATCGCCTTGGGCATTGGCGTGGACCCGAGCTTTCGGGCCCCGATGGCCATCGTGGTGATCGGTGGGCTGATCACGTCCACCTTCTTGAGCCTGCTGGTGATTCCGGTGGTGTTCACGCTGGTGGATGGCTTGATCCGGCGGAGCAAGGCGTTGATGCATCGGGGGCGTGTGAGCACACCAGTGCCAGAGCCTTTGAAGGCTCCCTAACTTGCACCCCATTCCTCCCTAGCTTGAAGCCGCGGGCACCTTGTCACGGCGGCTCCCCAGGAAGACATTGAATTCCCCAATGTCACATTCCAAGGAGCCGACCATGATTGCCTTGACCCTCAAGCGTGTTGTTCTACTCGCAGCCATTGCGCTGTGTTCCCCCATGATGGCGCAGGCCCAGTCCACCACGGTCTGCGGCCCCGACATCAAAAACGAAGTGGCCAAAGCCCTGGAAGGTGCCAGCAAGCTGAGCCTGACAGAGCAGAGCCAGCTGCAGGCCTCGCTGTACCAGAAGTACAAGTACTGCGGCACCTACGATGCCGCCGCGCTGCCCGCGGCCGACCCGTTCCACACTGCGGCTCGCCAGTGCGGGGCCAAGGTGGCTTACCTCGGCAGCGTGTATTACGAAGAGATGTCCTGCTGCGGCTACGACCCCCAACGCCGCACCTTCGCTTGCCCCGTGAAGATCAAGCAGAACTTCGGCTTTGGTGCCGCGCCCAATCCGGGCAGCCGTGAGTATGTGTACCACTGCGTGGCCGATGCGGCCGGTGTCTTCCAGCCGGTGGGCGACGACAGCGTGCACCTGGCCAACTCGGTGTTGGCACCCACCTGGCAGTTCGCGGTGGTGGCCAACGCCATCAACAACCTGCAGCTCGTTCAGCCCATGAACGGCGTGGCCCGCCGCGCGCGCTCCATCCTGTCATGGAACCTGCGTCCCACCAGCTGCAACTACCAACCCATCTGGGGCAATGTGCTGGAGTACAGCGTGCGGCTGGATCAATGAGCACACCAACACGCTGACACTTTGAGCCCCGGCATGGTCCGGGGGTTTTTTGTTGCGGCGATGTGACTGGTGAGCTTCCTTGCTCAAGCACTCCGCGAGCGCATCATGGCGTCCATGCCCGGCTATTGGGGCCTCTACCATGAGCAACTTGCCGTGTTCAGCAAGGCATGCGTTCGAGGGTGTGATAACAGTCAACATTGAAAGTCTCCCATGGACATCCCCGCCGGCTTCAGCCCACTCACCCGCACCAGCCCCGTGCTTGACCTGGTCGGCCCCATTCACGCCAAAGGCCAAGGGCATGATTTGGTTTTGGGCCTGCGTGTCGAACCCAAGCATTGCAACGCCCGCGGAACCATCCACGGAGGCATCCTGGCCACCTTGGCCGACGTGGCCCTGGGTTACGCCACCGCCTTCTCCGCCGACCCACCCATCCCTTTGGTCACCGCCAACCTCACACTCGACTTCACCGGCACCGCCAAGATCGGCGACTGGATTGAAACCACCGTGGACATCCAGAAGAAGGGCTCACGCCTGGCCTTCGCCAATGGCTTCATCCACGTGGGCGCCGAGCGAATCGTTCGCGCCAGTGCGGTGTTCGCCGTGAGCACTTGATGGGCGCATTCATGCGCCTGTGTACAAGATCAAGGAAGGCGAGAGTTCGCTGTACACGGCCTTCAAGAATTACTACAACCACCTGTGGTTTGTTTATTCGTCGGAAAAGCCGAACGAGTAAGTTGAACCCTTCACGAAGGGTGTAAAACCGAATGTCCGCCATCGTTCGTGACCACTGAAGGGATACCCGCCATGCGTTCCACCTCAGCTGAAGTGCAAACCACCGTCCACGCACCGCTCGAAAAAGCTTTCGCGCACATCGTGCCCATCAACCTGGCGTCCATCTTCACCGGGTACGGCCCCTTGCCGGCGGTGTCGGGCACCAAAGACCAGACGGGCCCCTGGGACGGTGCAGGCCAGACCCGCACCGTCCTGCTGTCCGATGGCAGCTCGGCCCAGGAGGCGTTGATGGCCTACCAGTTCCCATCGCATTTCGCCTACACCGTCAGTGGCTTCACGGGCATCCTGCGCTTCCTGGCCAAAGAGGCGCGGGGCGAGTGGTGGTTCGAGCGCGAACCCGTCACCCAGGCGACGGCCATTCGCTGGCGGTACGAGTTCATCAGCCGCACACCCGTGCTCGAGCCCATTGTTTGCTTCATCACGCAAAGGCTGTGGAAAGGCTACATGCGCAAGGCTTTGAGCATGTCCAAAGCGCAGGTTGAATCAATCGCCAGCGTTTGACGATCGCGAAATATGGCGATGGCGCATCTTCTTCCGATGATTCCAAAGGCAGTTCGCACACTGGCATTTTCTCTGGCGCTGCTGGGCTGCCATGCTGGGGCCCTCTCTGCGGTGGGCATGGTGGAGTGGCCGTCGTCAGAAACGGCTGGTCCCGTCACGGTGTTCTTTCCCACCAAAGCGCCAGAACAGGATGCCCGGCGGGGTGAGTTCCTGATGCGACTGGCCGTCGATGCAGCCCCCGTCAAGGGCAATGGGGCGTTGGTGGTCATCTCTCATGGCTCCACAGCAGCACCATGGGATTACCTCGACATTGCCAGAGCATTGGTGGATGCCGGTTTTGTGGTGGCCATGCCCGAGCACTACAAGGACAACGACGACGATGTCGGCGAGCCTGGCCCTGCCAGTTGGATTCGCCGACCGCTAGAGGTGTCCAAGGCCATTGACGCCATGGCCCGCAGCCCATTGTTTGCCCCGCTGCTTCAGTTCGACAGCGTGGGCATGTATGGCATGTCTGCCGGTGGGCACACTGCGCTCTCACTGGCGGGTGGGCGTTGGTCGCCAGCCAGGTTCAAGCAGCATTGCCAGGCCCACATGGCCGAAGATTTTCAGACCTGCGTGGGCCTCATCACCCGGCTGACCGGGGGGGCGTTGGATGGGCTTAAAACCACCGTGGCCCGTTGGGTCATTGGCCTGAAGTTCACCGACGAGACCTGGTACGAGCACACCGATCCCAGGATCAAGGCCGTGGTGGCGGGCGTACCGTTGGCGGCTGATTTCGACCTGACTTCCTTGCGCCAACCCAAAGTGAAACTGGGCATCATCTCGGCCCAGAAAGACCGGTGGTTGATCCCGAAGTTTCACAGCGAAGCCGTGTTGGGCGCCTGCAAGTCTTGCGAGTCTTTGGCTGATCTGGAAAACGGCGGACATGGTGCGCTGCTGTCGCCGCTGCGGCCCAATCTCAGTGGCCTGGTGTCTGATTTGATCTCTGATCCGCCGGGGTTCAACCGGGCGCAGACCACCCGTGAGGTGAACGAGCTGATCGTGAAGTTTTTTGTCAGGAATCTGGACATTGCACGGTGATGATCATGCGCATTGACAACCTGTTCACCAATGCAACACCGCCAGCCCATGGCGAGCGCTTCGACACCATCCTCAACCACCGCAATCTGCTCATCGAGCGGATCGTCAGCACTTCGCGCATCACGCCTCACGAGTATGTGCAGCCGCAAGACGAGTGGGTCTTGCTGGTCCAAGGTGAAGCGTGGATGACCGTTGCCGGGGAGTCCGTGTCGCTCAAGGCTGGCGATCACCTGTTCTTGCCGGCAGGTGTGCCGCACACCGTGGAGCGCACCTCGGACGGCGCCATGTGGTTGGCCGTGCACCTGCACCCGGCGCAAAGCCCTGACCAAGGAGCACCTGGATGAAGCCACCAATGAGCAGCGCATCGCTCATGCCGGTGATACTAGGGCGCCTCGCCCACTGATGAATGAACCAAGGAGCCAACATGAAGATCACATTCACCGCGACCTGCCTGGCGCTGCTTTCAAGCCTGGCCGTGGCTGCAGGGGCTGACATCAAGGCGCTTTCCGTGGATGACGTCCAGGGTTATTTGTCAGGTAAAGGCATGGGCCAGGCCAAAGCGGCTGAACTGAATGGTTACCCGGGGCCGTCTCATGTTCTGAGCCTGTCCAAGGAGCTTGAGCTCACGCCCGGGCAGAAGGCGCAGACGCAAGCCTTGTTCAACGACATGGCATCTCGCTCAAAGCGCGTTGGCCAGCAGTTGGTCGAAGAAGAACGCTCGCTGAACGAGCTGTTCGTGGCCAAGACAGCGACACCCGAACGCTTGTCGATCGCCATGGCCAAAATTGGCCAACTTCAGGGGCAGGTTCGCCAAGTGCACCTGGAGGCTCACATCCACCAGCACGCCATCCTCACCCCATCGCAAATTGCAAAGTACCAGGTGCTGCGTGGCCATGGCGAGGCGAGTGCCAACGGGCCGCAGCACCATCGCCATCCTTGATGGGCGTGCGCCGCAAGCCTTGCCGAACGCCCAATGTCGATTTGGCCGCCCGTCCTTCGTCGTACAGTCAGAGGGCTGTCCTCTGCAAGCCAAGGAATGATTGACATGAGCACCACCAACACTGTCCGTCTTCACCGCGTCATCCGCTGCACCCCGGATCGCCTTTACCGCGCCTTCCTGACCGAAGAGGCCTTTGTCAAATGGCTGCCCCCGCACGGCTTCACCGCCAAGGTTCACCAGATGGACGCCAAGGTGGGTGGCCAATACAAGATGTCGTTCACCAATTTCAGTTCGGGCCACAGCCATTCGTTTGGCGGTCAGTACCTGGAGCTGGTGCCCAACGAGCGCCTGCGCTACACCGCCGCGTTCGATGACCCGAACCTGCCTGGCGAAATGCAGACCACGGTCACCTTGAAGCAAGTGTCCTGCGGCACCGAGCTGAGTGTGGTGCAGGAAGGCATCCCAGCCATCATCCCCCCGGAAGGCTGCTACCTGGGCTGGCAAGAGTCGCTGACCTTGCTCATCCAATTGGTCGAGCCCGAGATTCCGGGTTGAGGGCGCAGGTCGGAGGATCGAGCCATGAACGCCGTGCAACTTGGTGAGCTTCCCCAAGAAGCCTTGCTCAACCAATACAAAGAGCAGGGCGTGTACACGGACTGCTATTGCGTGGATGTGCCCCGTGCCGTTTCCCAGGCCGAGTTTGTCGAAACCTTCTACACCACGAGGCTGTTCAAGGTAGAGCGATTCATCCTCTCATCGCTGCTTTCCAAGCCCTCCACGGACGAGCAAGCCAGGCGGCTGGCGGCAGGGGAGGTGCAAAGGTTCGCAGCCTGGACCGTGGAGGGCCGAACGGCCCATCAATTGCTCCTCTGCGATTTCATGGGGCGCACCAGGTCGTGGTTGATGAGCGTTGCCGACGAAGCCACCCGCCCTGGCAGCACGCGTTTGTACTTTGGCTCGGCCTTCCTGCCCAAGGTGGATCGAGCGACGGGCCAGGCAACCTATGGCCCGGAGTTCCACGCCCTCAAAGGCTTCCACCGTCTCTACTCCCGAGCACTCCTGCGGTCGGCGCAATCGCGCTTGCTGCTCACCAAGCCGAGCTGAGGTAAACGCCATGGCCACCGACCAGAGCTTCGTCGACTACATCTGCGAGCAATCCAAGCTGGGTGGCCGCATCTCGCACAAGAAGATGTTCGGCGAGTACGCGCTCTACCTGGACGGCAAGGTCATCGCCTTCGTGTGCGACAACCACCTGTTCCTCAAGCCCACGGCCGAAGGCAAGGCGGTGCTGGGCACCGTGTCAGAGCACCCGCCTTATCCCGGCGCCAAGCTGTACTTCCGCATCGGCGACGAGATCGATGATCAACACCTGTTGCAACGCGTGTTCCAGGCCACGGCCGATGCCTTGCCATTGCCCAAGCCCAAAGCCGTCAAGCGCAAAACTCCCAAAGCCAAGGCCCCATGAAAAAAGCCCGAGGCGGTAAACCGCACTCGGGCTTTTCAAGGATGACTTCAGCGAGTCAAAGCGCCGTCATCAATCAAATGCGCTCGATGATCATCGCAATGCCTTGGCCACCGCCAATGCACATGGTGATCAGGGCGTAGCGGCCCTTGATGCGTTGCAACTCGTACAGCGCCTTGGTCACCAGGATGGCGCCAGTGGCACCCACCGGGTGGCCCAGCGAGATGCCTGAGCCATTGGGGTTGGTCTTCTCGTTGGGGAAGCCCATTTCCTTGGACACGGCACAGGCTTGCGCAGCGAAGGCTTCGTTGGATTCGATCACGTCCAGGTCGGCCACAGTCAGGCCAGCCTTGGCCAGCGCGGCCTTGGAGGCGGGCACAGGGCCGATGCCCATGTACTCGGGCTCGACGCCAGCGTGGCCGTAGGAAACCAGGCGGGCCAGGGGCTTGAGGCCCAGTTCCTTGGCCTTCTCGGCAGAGGCCATGACCACGGCAGCGGCGCCGTCATTCAGACCGGAGGCGTTGCCGGCGGTCACGGTGCCTTCTTCTTTCTTGAAAGCAGGCTTCATCTTGCCGAGGGTTTCGACGGTGGTGTCGCCCTTCACGTGCTCGTCAATCGCGAACAGCGTGGTGCCCTTGCGGGTTTGCAACTCAACGGGAACGATCTGTTCCTTGAAGTAGCCGGCCTCGATGGCGGCGGCGGCACGCTGCTGGCTTTGCACCGAGTAGGCGTCCTGCTGCTCGCGGGTGATGTCGTAGCGGGCGGCCACGTTTTCGGCCGTGATGCCCATGTGGATGTGCTTGCGCGGGTCATGCAGGGCGCCGAGCATGAAGTCCAGCATCTTGACGTCGCCCATGCGCGCGCCCCAGCGGTTGCTGGTGACCAGGTAAGCGCCACGGCTCATGGATTCAGCGCCAGCGCCGATGGCCACTTCGCAATCACCCAGCAAGATGGACTGGGCGGCCGACACGATCGCTTGCAGGCCCGAGCCGCACAGGCGGTTCACGTTGAAGGCGGGGGTCTCTTGCGGCACGCCAGCGTTCAGCGCGGCCACGCGGCTGATGTAAGCATCCTGAGGCACGGTGGGGATCACATGGCCCAGCACCACGTGGCCCACATCTTTGGGCTGCACGCCAGCGCGTTCCATCGCAGTCTTGATGACCAGGGCGCCCAGGTCGGCCGGGGGCACTTCCTTGAGCGAGCCACCGAAGGTGCCGATGGCGGTGCGGGCGGCGCCCACAAAAACGACTTCACGAGTCATGGTGTTTTCCTTCAAGAGAGGGGATGTGATCGAAACGATTGTCAGATTATGCCGCGTTGGGCGCCTGCACAGTCGAATCCTGCGTGCCCATGATGTTCTCCGCATGCTCCAGCACAAAGTAGCGAAATGCCTCGGCCGCCGGTGACAGCACCTTGGACACCTCGTGCACGATGTTCCAGGTGCGCCTCAGGGGCGTGCCTTCAAAGTCCACCAGGTGCAGCAGGCCGTTGCGCAATTCGGGTGCCACCGCGTGCAGCGACAGAAAACCGATGCCCAATCCTGCCGTGACCGCCGCCTTGATGGTCTCGTTGCTGGCGATCTCCATGCCGATGCGCGGCGCCATCTGGTGGTGCTTCAAATAGGCGTCCAGCACCTCGCGAACCTCGGACCCGACCTCGCGCGCAATCAGCGGGTGGTTCATCAAGGCATTGAGCGGCGGGTGCCCCACGCCCAGCAAAGGGTGCCCCGGCGGGCAAACGAACACCATGGCATGACCCGCAAAGGGCTCGGCGCGCATGGCGTATTCCTTGGGCGGGCGGCCCATCACCGCCAGGTCGATTTCGTTGCTGTGCATGCGGGCCATCAGCTTGGTGATGTCGCGGGTCACGTCCAGTTTGACGTCCACCCCCGGATGTTCAGCGCGAAATCGCGCCAGCAATTGCGGCAGGAAATAACCCGCCGTGCTGATCAGACCAATGGTTAGTACCCCCGTCTGAACCCCCTTGAACCGGGCCATGACGTTGTCCGCATCCTTCAAAGTTGAAAGCAAACGTTTGGCGTAGACCAGGAAGTACTCGCCTCCCATGGTCAGCTGGATGTTGCGGCCCTGGCGCTCGAACAGGGGCATGCCGACATGGCCTTCCAGCTCCTTGACCTGCATGGTCACCGCAGGGGGCGAGAGGTGCAAAACCTCGGCCGCGCGGCTGAAGCTGAGCTGCCGAGCGACCTCCGTGAACACCCTTAACTGCCTAAAAGTCACGCTTCTCATTAAGCAATACCTGAAGTGAATCCAAAGAATAACTGAATTTACCTTATTCGGCCCCGGTCCTACATTGAATTCAACCCCGTTCGTTTTTCCGCTTTTTCTCCATTCCCACAGAGGATTCAACATGAACAAACCAGTGGAAGCCGGCGTCGTGAACGCCGATCAGATCACCGACCAGAAAAAGCGCTACAGCGCTGGCGTGCTCAAGTACCGCCAGATGGGGTATTGGGACTCCGACTACGTGCCCAAGGACACCGACGTCCTCTGTCTGTTCCGCATCACTCCGCAAGACGGTGTGGACCCGATCGAAGCGGCCGCTGCCGTGGCGGGCGAATCCTCCACCGCGACCTGGACCGTGGTGTGGACCGACCGCCTGACGGCCTGCGACAGCTACCGCGCCAAGGCCTACAAGGTCGAGCCCGTGCCCAACAACCCGGGCCAGTACTTCGCCTACGTGGCCTACGACATCATCCTGTTCGAAGAGGGCTCCATCGCCAACATGACGGCCAGCCTGATCGGCAACGTCTTCAGCTTCAAGCCATTGAAAGCTGCGCGCCTGGAAGACATCCGCGTGCCCGTGGCCTACGTCAAGACCTTCAAGGGCCCACCAACCGGCCTGATCGTCGAGCGCGAGCGCCTGGACAAGTTCGGCCGCCCCCTGCTGGGTGCCACCACCAAGCCCAAGCTGGGCCTGTCGGGCCGCAACTATGGCCGCGTGGTCTACGAAGGCCTGAAGGGCGGCCTCGATTTCATGAAGGACGACGAGAACATCAACTCTCAGCCCTTCATGCACTGGCGTGACCGCTTCCTGTTCGTGATGGACGCCGTCAACAAGGCCAGCGCCGCCACCGGCGAGGTCAAGGGCAGCTACCTGAACGTGACCGCCGCCACCATGGAAGACATGTACGAGCGCGCCGAGTTCGCCAAGAGCCTGGGCTCGGTCATCGTCATGGTCGATCTGGTCATCGGCTACACCGCCATCCAGTCGATGGCCAACTGGTGCCGCAAGAACGACATGATCATGCACATGCACCGTGCGGGCCATGGCACCTACACGCGCCAGAAGAACCACGGCGTGAGCTTCCGCGTGATCGCCAAGTGGCTGCGCCTGGCCGGTTGCGACCACCTGCACACCGGCACCGCCGTGGGCAAGCTCGAAGGCGATCCGATGACCGTGCAGGGCTATTACAACGTCTGCCGCGACAGCTACACCAAGACCGACCTGCCACGCGGCCTGTTCTTCGACCAGGACTGGGCCGACCTGAAGAAGGTCATGCCCGTGGCTTCGGGCGGCATCCACGCCGGGCAAATGCACCAGCTGATCGACCTGTTCGGCGACGACGTGGTGCTGCAGTTCGGCGGCGGCACCATCGGCCACCCCGCGGGCATCCAGGCTGGCGCTGTGGCCAACCGCGTGGCGCTGGAATGCATGGTCAAGGCCCGCAACGAAGGCCGCGACATCCTCAACGAAGGCCCGGACATCCTGCGCAAGGCCGCGCAGTTCTGCACCCCCCTCAAGCAGGCGCTCGACACCTGGGGTGACATCACCTTCAACTACACCTCGACCGACACGTCCGACTACGCCGTGACGCCGGGCGTTTCCAACTAAGCAGGGCAAGGAGAACACCACCATGATGACCAACCCCACCGGCCGCCTCACGCAAGGCCAGTTCAGCTTCCTGCCTGACTTGACCGATGCCGAGATCGCATTGCAGATCGAATACGGCCTGCGCAAGGGCTACGCCTGGAGCGTGGAATACACCGACGATCCACACCCTCGCAACACCTACTGGGAGATGTACGGCAACCCCATGTTCGACCTGAAGGATGCCGCCGGCGTCATGACCGAACTGAAGGCCTGCCGCGACACCTTTGGCCGTGGCCACTACATCCGCCTGATGGCCTTTGACTCCACCCGTGGCGTGGAGACCATCGCCATGAGCTTCATCGCCAACCGTCCCAAGAAGGAGCCCGGTTTTCGCCTGGAGCGCCATGAAGTCGATGGCCGCTCGGTGCGCTACACCATGACCTCTTACGCGATCGGCGAGCCCGAAGGCGAGCGCTACAGCGACTGACCATGAACGCGCCGCTCTACACCATCCCTGGCAGCACGGCCCGTGCTGTGGCCGAAGAGGCCGTGGCCGCCGTACCTGTGGCGTCCACTGGCTCTGCAGTCTCTGATGCCCCCGTGCCACGCACCGTGGCCGAGGTGCTGGCCCAAAGCCGCATCGACGATGTGATGGACGAGCTGGACCGCGACCTGGTCGGCCTGGCCCCGGTCAAGACCCGCATCCGTGACATCGCGGCCTTGCTGGTGATCGACAAGCTGCGCTCCGGCTTCGGCCTGTCAGCGCAAAGCCCGTCGCTGCACATGTGCTTCACCGGCAACCCGGGCACGGGCAAGACCACGGTGGCCTTGCGCATGGCCGAGATCCTGCACCGACTGGGTTATGTGCGCAAAGGCCACCTGGTGGCCGTGACGCGCGATGACCTGGTCGGTCAGTACATCGGCCACACGGCGCCCAAGACCAAGGAAGTGCTCAAGAAGGCCATGGGCGGCGTGCTCTTCATCGACGAGGCCTACTACCTCTACAAGCCCGAGAACGAGCGCGACTATGGTCAGGAAGCCATCGAGATCCTGCTGCAGGTGATGGAGAACCAGCGCGATGACCTGGTTGTGATCCTGGCGGGCTACAAAGACCGCATGGACCACTTCTTCCAGAGCAACCCCGGCATGTCATCCCGCATCGCTCACCACCTGGATTTTCCCGATTACGCCACGCCCGAGCTGCTCAGCATCGCCGACAAGATGCTGGACCAGCAGCACTACACCTTTGGCGAAGGTGCCCGTGAAGCCTTCGACGACTACCTGGGCCGCCGCCTGGAGCAGCCTCACTTCGCCAACGCCCGCAGCGTGCGCAATGCCCTGGACCGCGCCCGCCTGCGCCAGGCCAGCCGCCTGTTCCAAGACCGCGACCGCGTGCTGACCCGTGATGACCTGACCACCATCGAAGTGGCCGACATCCGATCCAGCCGCCTGTTCGCCGTGTCGACAGCTTGATCGAACGATTCGTCGTTTGAGCCCCCACATAACAACTCACAGAGGATCCCCACCATGAACACCACGCCAGTTGTGGAACTGACCGAGGCCTTGGCCCTGAACTTGTCGGGCCTGCCCGCCGATGCGGCCCAGGCTTTGAGCGAAACCTTGCTGACCATCGCGCAGGCTTGCGCGGCCATCAGCGAGGTCGCGGCGCAAGGTGCTTTGGCGGGGGCGCATGGCCTGGCGTCGTCCAGCAACTCGCAAGGTGAAGACCAGAAGAAGCTGGACGTGATGGCCGACGACGTGCTGTCGGCGGCCATGGCCGCTTGCCCGCACGTGGCCGGTTGGGCCAGCGAAGAGCACGAGATGCCTTTCGTGTCTGACGAGCATGGCAACCAGGGCCGTTACCTGGTGGTGTTTGATCCTCTGGACGGCTCGTCCAACATCGAAGCCAACATCTCGGTGGGCACGATCTTCTCGGTGCTGCCGCATCCTTACCGTGGCACCACCCCGGGCGAAATGGGCTTTCTGCAGCCTGGGCAACAGCAGGTGGCCGCTGGCTATGTGCTGTATGGCCCCTGCACGGTGATGGTGTTGACCTGTCGCCAGGGCGTGCAGATGTTCACCCTGGACCGCAGCAGCCTGCGCGGCGAAGGCCCGGCTCGTTGGGTTCTGACGCAGTCCGAGGTCCGCATTCCCGTGGCGACGCGCGAGTTCGCCATCAACGCGTCCAACCAGCGCTTCTGGGAGAAGCCCGTGCAGCGCTACGTGGCCGAATGCATCGCCGGTGAATCCGGTCCGCGCCACAAGGATTTCAACATGCGCTGGGTGGCCAGCATGGTGGCCGAAGTGCACCGCATCATGACGCGCGGTGGTGTGTTCATGTACCCGCGCGATGAACGCGAACCGCGCAAGGCAGGCCGCCTGCGCCACATGTACGAAGCCTCGCCCATGGCCTTGCTGGTGGAACAGGCCGGTGGCCGCGCGGTCAACGGCACGCACGATTTGCTGGAAGTGGTGCCCGACACCTTGCACCAACGCGTGCCAGTGCTCCTGGGGTCGAAGGAAGAGATCGACCGCATCGTCAGCTACCACGCCGATCCGCACGAGAACGTGTCATGGCAGTTGTTCAAGACGCGTTCGTTGTTTGTTCAACCTCAAGCCTGATCGGGTGATTCGACATGTCTCGCAAACACCCCATCATCGTGGTGACCGGCTCCAGCGGCGCCGGTACCAGCACGGTCAAAAGCACCTTTGACGCCATCTTTCGCCGCGAGGGCATCACCCCGGCCGTGATTGAAGGCGATGCCTTTCACCGCTACTCTCGCAACGAGATGAAGGTGAAGGTGGCCGAGTACGAACGCGAGGGCATCGCCCTGAGCCACTTCGGCCCCAAGGCCAATGAGTGGGAGATGTTGGGCAAGCAGTACCAGGCCTATGGTGAAACCGGCCGCTGCAAAACCCGCTACTACCTGCACAACGAAGCCGAAGCCTTGCCTTACCAGCAAGAGCCCGGCACCTTCACGCCGTGGTCGGACACCCCTGTCGACACCGACGTGCTGTTCTACGAAGGCCTGCACGGCTGCGTCAAGACCGACGAGGTTGACCTGGTGCGCCACGTTGACCTGAAGATCGGCGTGGTGCCCATCATCAACCTGGAGTGGATCCAGAAGATCCACCGCGACACCAAGTTCCGGGGCTACAGCAAAGAGGCCGTCTCCGACACCATCCTTCGCCGCATGCACGATTACGTGCACTACGTGTGCCCGCAGTTCGGCGAGACCGACATCAACTTCCAGCGCGTGCCGGTGGTGGACACCTCCAACCCCTTCATCGCCCGGGACGTGCCCACAGCTGGCGAAAGCATGACCGTGATCCGCTTCCGCAACCCGCGTGGCATCGACTTCCCCTACCTGTTGTCCATGATCGGCGACTCCTTCATGTCGCGCGCCAACACCATCGTGGTGCCTGGCGGCAAGATGGACCTGGCCATGCAACTCATCCTCACCCCCATGATCCTGCGCCTGATGGAAATCCGCCGCGCACAGATGCGTTAACCGGCGCCCCAAACATGACCATTCAACTCATCACCTTCGACCTGGACGGCACCATGGTGGACACCGCCGCCGAGATTGCCGAGGCCGCCAACCGCACCCTGGCCGAGATCGGTCTGCCCCGGCGCCCTTTGGGCGATGTCACCAAGCTGATCGGCCACGGCACGCGCGAGTTGATGAAAGGCTTGCTCAGGCAGGCCAAGGAAGCCGGCGAGACCAAGGTCGACACCCTCGACGTCGAAGCCGTCATGCATTGTTTTGAGGGCCACTACAACGACACCACGGGCACCGACAGCCAGTTGTACCCCGGCTGCCTGGAAGGCCTGGAGCGGCTTCGCACCGCTGGGGTGCGCCTGGCCTGCGTCACCAACAAGGAGTTGCGCTTTGCCCAGCGTGTGCTGGAGGTGACGGGCCTGGCGCCTTTCTTCCCCATCGTCCTGGGCGGGGACAGCCTGGCAGAAAAAAAACCCCATCCTTTGGTGATTGAGTATTGCCTTGAAGCGCTGAATGTGGATAAATCACACACAGCGCATGTGGGCGACTCCTCGATCGATGTGGAGACCGCCCAGCGTGCTGGCGTTGCTGCCTGGGCCGTTCCCTACGGCTACAACGGCGGACAACCCATTGAAGATTCCCAACCCGACGGCGTGTTTACC
>NZ_JAUSAR010000059.1 GCF_030652515.1 Aquabacterium sp.
CCACCGACATCAGGGCCATGACCACCGCCCAGATCGCCAGCCTGAACACCGCCCAGGTCGCGGTTCTGGGTACCGATCAGATCGCTGCCATGACCACGGCCGAAGTGCGCGCCCTGACCACCTCGGGCGCCGCCGCCCTGACAACCGATCAGGTCGCCGCCTTGGACTCAGCCCAAGTCGCCGCCCTGGGCACCAGCCAGATCACCGCCTTGACGACCGCGCAAGTGGCCGCCATTGAAACCTCCGACATCAGCGCCCTGAACACGGCCAGCATCCGCGCCCTCACCACCGCCGGTGTCGCCGCACTGACCACCGACCAGGTCGCCAGCTTGAACACCGCCCAGGCTGCTGCACTGTCCACCAGCCAAGTGGCGGCGTTGACGACGACCCAAATCGCCGCCATCGAAACCACCGACATCAAGGCACTGACCACCGCACAGATCGCCAACCTGAACACCGCCCAAGTTGCGGCCCTGGGCACTGACCAAGTCGCTGCACTGACCACGGCCGAAGTGCGCGCTCTGACCACCTCGGGCACCGCCGCTTTGACCACGACCCAAGTGGCTGCTTTGGACTCGGCACAAGTCGCCGCCCTGGGGAGCCACCAGGTCGCCGCCCTGACGACCACGCAAGTGGCCGCCATTGAAACCACCGACATCGGCGCCTTGAACACCGTCAATGTTCGCGCCCTCACCACCGCCGGTGTCGCCGCGCTGACCACCGACCAGATCGTCGCGCTCAACTCCGCGCAGGTCTCCGCCTTCAACTCCGCGCAGATCTCGGCCCTGGCCACGACGCAGGTATCGCCGATTGAAACCCTCGATGTGCGCGCCCTGACGACGGCGCAGGTCGCCGCCATGACCACGGCCCAGGTGGCCTCCTTCACCACCGACCAGATCGCCTCGCTGACCACGGCAGGCACAAGAGCATTGACGACCGCTGGCACCGCCGCCTTGACCACCGACCAGGTGGCGGCGCTGAACACGGCGCAAATGAATGCTTTGGGCACCCATCAGATCGCCGCCTTGACGACGGCACAAGTGGCCGCCATCGAGACGACCGACATCGGCGCCCTGAGCACCGCCAGCGTTCGCGCGCTGACCACCGCCGGTGTTGCCGCGCTGACCACAGACCAGATTGCAACGCTCAACACCACGCAAGTGGCTGCACTGGCCACCACGCAAGTGGCTTCCTTGACCACGACTCAGGTCGCCGCCATCGAGACCACCGACATCAGGGCCATGACCACGGCTCAGATCGCCAGCCTGAACACAGCTCAAGTCGTGGCTCTGGGCACCGATCAGATCGCTGTGCTGACCACGGCCGAAGTCCGCGCGCTGACGACAGCAGGCACCGCCGCCCTGACCACGGCCCAAGTCGCCGCCCTGGACTCCAGCCAGATCGCCGCGCTGGGCACCCACCAGATTGCTGCGCTGACCACGGCGCAAATCGCCGCCATTGAGACGACCGACATCAGCGCATTGAGCACAGCCAGTGTCCGCGCCCTGACCACCGCCGGCATGGCTGCGCTGACCACGGATCAGATCGCCAATCTGAGCACCGCACAAGCCTCTGCGCTGTCCACCAGCCAAGTGGCTGCACTGACGACGACTCAAATCGCCGCGATCGAAACCACTGACATCAGGGCCATGACCACCGCCCAGATCGCCAGCCTGAACACCGCCCAAGTCGCGATTCTGGGTACCGATCAGATCGCTGCAATGACCACGGCCGAAGTCCGCGCGCTGACCACCTCGGGCACCGCTGCCTTGACAACCGATCAGGTCGCGGCCTTGGACTCAGTCCAAGTGGCCGCCCTGGGCACCAGCCAGATCGCCGCCTTGACGACCGCGCAAGTGGCCGCCATTGAAACCTCCGACATCAGCGCCCTGAACACGGCCAGCATCCGCGCCTTCACCACCGCCGGTGTCGCTGCACTGACCACCGACCAGATCACCAACTTGAACACGGCTCAAGCAGCCGCCTTGAGCACCACGCAAGTGGGCGCGTTGACGACCACCCAAGTGGCCGCCATCGAAACGACCGACATCAAAGCCCTGACCACGGCCCAAATCGCCAAGCTGGACACCGCCCAGGTGGCCGTGCTGGGTACCGACCAGGTCGCAGCCCTGACCACCGCCGAGGTGCGTGCCCTGACCACCTCGGGCGCCTCCGCCCTGACCACCGTGCAAGTCGCCGCTCTGGACTCGGCTCAAGTGGCCGCCCTGGGCACCAGCCAGATCACCGCCTTGACGACCGCGCAAGTGGCCGCCATTGAAACCTCCGACATCAGTGCCCTGAACACGGCCAGCATCCGTGCCTTCACCACCGCCGGTGTCGCTGCACTGACCACCGACCAGATCGCCAACCTGGGGACCGCCCAGGTCGCTGCACTGTCCACCAGCCAGGTGGCTGCGCTGACGACGACTCAAATCGCCGCCATCGAAACCACCGACATCAAGGCCATGACCACGGCCCAGATTGCCAAGCTGGACACCGCCCAAGTCGCTGCCCTGGGCACCGACCAGGTCGCCGTGCTGACCACGGCTGAAGTACGCGCCTTGACGACGGCAAGCGCCGCTGCCCTGACCACGGCACAAGTGGCCGCCCTGGACTCGGCTCAAGTCGCCGCCCTGGGCACCAGCCAGATCGCCGCCTTGACCACCACCCAAGTGGCCGCCATTGAGACCGCCGACATCAGTGCCATGAACACGGCCAGCATCCGTGCCTTCACCACCGCCGGTGTCGCTGCACTGACCACCGATCAGATCGCCAACCTGAACACCGCCCAGGTCGCCGCCCTGTCCACCACCCAGGTGGGTGCCCTGACGACCACGCAAGTGGCCGCCATCGAGACCACCGACATCAAGGCCCTGACCACGGCCCAGATTGCCAACCTGACCACTGCCCAGGTCGCTGTGCTGGGCACCGACCAGGTGGCCGTCCTGACCACGGCTGAAGTACGCGCACTGACCACCTCGGGCACCGCCGCCCTGACGACGACCCAGGTCGCCGCCCTGGACTCCAGCCAGCTGGGTGCACTGGCCACCAGCCAGATCGCCGCCTTGACCACCGCCCAGGTCGCCGCCATCGAGACCACCGACATCGGCACCCTGAGCACCGCCAGCATCCGTGCGCTGACCACCGCGGGCATGGCTGCCCTGACCACCGACCAGATCGAGTCCTTGAACACGGCTCAGATCTCGGCCTTGGCCACCACCCAGATTGCCGCCCTGACAACCAGCCAGTTCGCGGCCATCGAAACGACCGACATCGCGGCCATGACGACGGCCCAGATCGTCAGCATGACCACCGCCCAGGTGGCCGCCCTGACCACCGATCAGATCGCCGCCTTCACCACCGCCGAGGTCCGCTCCCTGACCACCGCGCAGATCCAGGCCTTCACCACCGACCAGATCTCAGCGATTGAAACCACCGACATCGCGGCCCTGACCATGGTGCAGGCCTCGGCCATCACCTCCACGCAGTTCGCTGCGCTGACCACGGAACAGACCAACGCGCTGAGCGGCGTCTCACCCATGGTGCTGGACCTGAATGGTGACGGCGTCCACACCCTGGCAGCCTCGCACGGCACCAAGTTTGACCTGTTGGCCAACGGCCAGGCCACGGCAGCCGGTTGGGTGTCCGCCACGGACGGCCTGCTGGTGATGGACCGCAACCATGACGGGCTGATCAACGACGGCACCGAGCTGTTCGGCGCGGCCACCGTGCTGTCCAGCGGGCAACGTGCGGGTGACGGCTACACCGCCATGAGGGACATCGATTCCAACCATGACGGCAAGCTCACCGCCGCCGACGCCCACTTCAAGGACCTGCAAGTCTGGGTGGACGCCAACAGCGACGGGGTCACCAGCAACGGGGAGCTCAAATCCCTGGCCAGCCTGGGCATCATCGAGCTTGACCTGGGGGCCAAGACCGGCACCGAGATGGACAACGGCAACTTGCTGGGCCTGGTCTCCAGTTACAAGACCTCAGACGGTGCCAGCCATGAGATGGCCGACGTCTGGTTCGCCAAGGACACGACCACGACCGCCTCGGCCACCAACGCCACGGTGGACGACGGCAGCCATGCCACCACCGTCCAGGCGGCCTCCGCCACCGGGGTGGATGACCAGGTTGCCGACAAGGACAAGGCGACCAGCCCGCTGGGCGTCACGGCCGAGGACCTGTTGGCCGACCGAGGGCAAGACCTGCTGGCAGGCCACGCCGACCCGGCGGCCGGCACGTCCACCCTCACCGTCGCCGAGGTTCGCCATGACATCCCGCTGGTCACCATCGACCACACCCAGCTGATCGATGACAAGCAGAACAACCTGCTGATTTAAGCCCAGGCAAAGCCCTCAACCACACATGGCCTTTCGGTCATGTGTGGTTGTCAAAGCTCAGAACTGCGCCCACCATCCCTGCCTTATCCGGGCCACCGCGGTCCGTGAAGAAATGCACCATACGGGCAAGGTCTGGGCAGCATCGGTACTCCCGACCAATCGTCAAGGAGCAGCCGCATGAGCATTCAACTGGGATCCAACAAAACCTGTCTCGTCACCGGAGGCGCAGGCTTTCTGGGATCGCACCTCTGCGAGGAGCTGCTCGAGCGCGGCCACGACGTCATCTGCCTGGACAACCTGTTCACCGGCACGCGGCGCAACATCGAGCACCTGCTCGACCACCCCCGCTTCGAATTTCAACGCCACGACGTGACCTTTCCCCTCTACATCGAGGTGGACGAGATCTACAACTTCGCCTGCCCCGCCTCGCCCGTGCACTACCAGCACGATCCGGTGCAGACGACCAAGACCAGCGTCCATGGCGCCATCAACATGCTGGGCCTGGCCAAGCGCGTCAAAGCCAAGATCCTGCAAGCCTCGACCAGCGAGGTCTACGGCGACCCCCAGGTGCACCCGCAGCCGGAAGACTACTGGGGCCACGTCAACCCCATCGGCTACCGCTCGTGCTACGACGAAGGCAAGCGTTGCGCCGAAACCCTGTTTTTCGACTACCACCGTCAGCACAAGCTGCGCATCAAGGTCATGCGCATCTTCAACACCTACGGCCCCCGCATGCACCCCAACGACGGCCGAGTGGTGTCCAACTTCATCGTCCAGGCCCTGACCGGCCAGCCCATCACCCTGTACGGCGACGGTTCGCAAACCCGCTCCTTCGGCTATGTGGATGATTTGATCACCGGCGCCCTCAAGCTGATGGACTCGGCCGACGACATCACCGGCCCGATCAACATCGGCAACCCGGTCGAGACCACGGTCAAGGCGCTGGCTGAAAAGGTCATCCAGATGACCGGCTCCCACTCAGAGATCGTCTACCGCCCCCTGCCGCATGACGACCCCCTGCAGCGCTGCCCGGACATCACCCGCGCCAAGACGCTGCTGGACTGGCAGCCCACGATCGCCCTGGAGCAAGGTCTGTCCAAGACGATCAACTATTTCGACAAGCTGTTGAGCGCCAACGCCACCAAGCCCAAGTCCACCTCGGCCGCCTGAGCCAGGCCTTTGAGCTTCCCCCTTACAGACCTCACCTCCTACTGAACGCAGGATCGAACACCATGACCAAAGCCCTTGACATTGGATGCGGCCTCAAGCCCAAGAACCCCTTCAACGCCGTGGAGGTTTACGGCATCGATGTGCGCGACGACGCCGACGCCAACATCGTCAAGGCCGACCTGGTGGTCGACCCCATCCCCTTCCCCGACAACACCTTCGAGTTCGTGACCGCTCACGATTTCCTGGAACACGTGCCCCGCCTGATCTACACGCCGCAGCGCCGCAACGCCTTCGTCGAAGTGATGAACGAAGTCTGGCGCGTGCTGAAACCGGGTGGCCACTTCATGTCGTTCACGCCGGCTTATCCGCATCCGGAAGCCTTTCGCGACCCGACACATGTCAACATCATCACCGACCAGACCTTCCCGGCCTACTTCGACAACGTCAACCGCTGGGCCTCGGCCTACGGCTTCAAGGGCAGTTTCGAGATCGTCAGCCAGGAGTGGCGCGGCCCCCACCTGATGTCGATCATGCGCAAGGTTTGAGCGCCCTGCCCCACCACATCTCACCGGGATCCTTCCATGAAAAGCGCTGACGACCTGCACATCAACCACTGGGAAAACTTCTTCGACTCGGCATTGCACAATGACCTGTACCCCACCTGGTGGGACGACCAGACCGCCAACCACTGGCGGCACCGCAGGTTCATGGAGCCGGTGCTCGACATCCTGCAGACCAAACAGGACACCTGGGTGACCATCGGCGATGGCTCCGGCCACGACAGCTGGATCATGTTCAACGATGGCTTCGAAGACATCCTGTCCACCGACATCGGCGATGGCACACTCAAGCGCAGCCTGCAAGATGGCCGCATCCAGAAGTGCGCCCAGGCCAATGCCGAGAACCTTCAGTTCGACGACGAGCAGTTCGACTTCGTGCTGTGCAAGGAAGCCTTCCACCACATGCGCCGCCCTTACATGGGCCTGTACGAAATGCTGCGCGTGGCCAAGCGCGCCGTGGTGTTGATCGAACCGCAAGACCAATGGGTGGACTTTCCCACCCGCACCGGCTCGGCCACCCCGTTCTATGAAGGCGTGGGCAACTATGTCTACAGCCTGTCCTTCCGCGAGATCCAGAAAATCTGCCTGGGCCTGAACCTGCCGGGTTATGCCAGCAAGAACATGATGGACGTCTACATCCAGGGCTGCGAGTTCGCCAAGGCTGATTTGTCGGATCCCCTGTTCAAGCAGATGACCGAAACGGTGACGGCCATGGAAGCGCGCTGCGAACAGCGCCTGGAAAAGTGGAATTACGTGCTGACCATCCTCTTCAAGGATGAAGCCTTGTTCAAGGATCCCGCGCTGGTGGAGCGCATGACCGAACGCAAGTGGCTGTTTGAAAGCACCAACACCAACCCTTACCTGCGCAAGCCTGACTGAGCACAGGATGAATGGGCCGGTGCGCCGGCATGAAAAAAGCCTCGTCGGAAAACGAGGCTTTTTGCTTGGGGCTGGCCCCACTCAACTGCTTGATGAAACCGCCGCCGCGTTGATCACTGCCCTGCCTGGCGGCGAAGCTGGCAGCAGCACCGGAGGCGCCTGGTCCAGCAGCGCGGCCCAGAACGGCATGTTGTAGCGCCACCAGGCGTGCCCACCCATCGGCAGGCGTCCGCCATTGACCGCGTGGTAGTGCTCCGGCCGCAACTCCAGTGCGAACAAAGAAGCCGCCATTTCGTTGGGCAACACAAAATCCAGCGACAAGGTGCCCATGATCGAGAAGAAGATGTCCTCGCTCGAACCCGTGCGGCAGAACACCGACAGCGCCTCAGGGAACTCGTCCATCAGCGCAATACAGCAGTTTGATCGGCGCAAGCTCAGGCCGCCATTGCCCACGCGGGCGTGCACCCGCTTGGCATGTTCGCCCTTGAAGCGGTCCAGGTTGACCTGGATGTCCAGGCCATCGGGCCACGGGGCGCCAACATAGTCATAGGGTTTGGCACACCACTCGTCCAGCTCGTCGCGCAACAAGATCGCGTCGGTCTGCAGGATGAGCATGAACTCGTGCTCCGGGTAGCGTTCATAGAACACCCGGCTCATCAGCAAGCGGTTATAGCCTGGGATCGAGGCAAAGCACTCGTCGTCGAAGCGGTCCACCGGCAGGCCGGGGTACAGGCCTTCGTACAAACTGGTGTCCAGGTGCCGGGGGCCGATGAAGCGAACCTCGCGCCCCTGCAGCTTGCCCAGCGAATAGTCCAGCGAGAACTGCTCAAGCGGCTCCAGGTGCGCCCGGTAAATCGGGATCAGGACAACGACCGACGACTTCATCATGCTCAGGCCTGCGGCGCAGCTTCGAACTTCTCGCGCACAAAGGCCATGACCTGCTGCATGCGCTGGTCACCATGGTGGTGGTCAAGCGCCAGGCGGTGACGCGCCACCAGGCCATCGCGGCCGTGCGCATCGAACAAGGCATTGGCCTTGTTGACCACGGCGCGCGGGTCCATGATGTCATGAGGGGTGCAGAACACGATGTGCTCGCGCCCAATGTCGCGCACCAGGGGCAGGTAGCGCATGGACTCCGGAACGATGGGGATGCCCCCGGTGATCAGCGCGTCAAAAATGCGGATCGGGATGTCGTTGAGCACCGGCACGATCCAATGGGCCTTATGCGCAGCCCATTCTTCCAGGCGCTCTTGCGGCGTGCGCACATGGAAGGTCCGATCGCTGAAACCGATGGACGGATAGTGCTGGCTGAGCGTGCTCACCACCCGGTTGCGGAAGGTGAACGGGCCGTAAGGAATGTGCTTGCCCAGCGGATCGGCCGAACGTTCTGCGCTGATCAGCATGGGCAGGCTGTCGGCCAGAAACTCGCGAGTCCATTGCACCGTGGAGCAATACACCGGCCCCACCGTGGCCCAGTTGTAGCGGGTCAGCAGATAAAGGTTTTCGTGGTGGCCAGGCGCATAAACATCGGAATGCGCAGCCAGGAAAGTGCTCAGGTCCAGCCAGTGGTGGTTGTCCCAGTCCCAGGCCACGAAGATGGTGCGCTCGCACTGGCTGAAGAAATCAGCGTACTGCGCGGGCCCCTGCCCCACATCGTTGTTGTTGACGATGACCACGGCGTCTTCCAGCATCGCGCGCTTTTGGGCACGCGCGGCCGGGTCGGTTTCCATGAAAAATCCTTTTTCCAGGAACTGCACCGTGCTGCCCGGAATCTGGCAACCAAAGCCATTGATGTTGGCGCTGAGGAAGACCTTGCCAAAGCCGATCCTGGCGAAGTGCTCGCGCAAGGCCTCGGCCCGCGAGTTCTTGGCGGCCGCCAGGTGGAAGAACGATTCCGCCTGGGTGAAGGTCACGCACGCGGACGACTGCGTCACTGGCAGTTCCTTGTTCTCGATGCGCTGGAAGATGGAAGCGATGGTGGATGACATGAGGTCCCCTGTCAGATGTTCTGTTCAATGGGTGCGGCTGCCGATCAGGGGCGCTCAAGCACCAGTAGCAAACCATCGTTGCTGAAATTCTTGCGGCCGGCGTAGAGGGTTTCAAGCTTGGCCTGCACATCGGTGGGCACCGGCACCGGGAACACCGGCGTGGCTTGCACCACCTTGAAATCACTGCGGCCCACGATCTCCAGGAAATCATCCAGGAAGAAGCGGTTGATGTGGTTGGACGAGTACACGTAGTACACCACCTCGCGCGCGAACTCCTTGTCGCAGTTGACGCTCAGGAGGTAGTCGTACATCTCCATGGGGCGCATTAGCAGGTGGCCCCAGGGCGGGATGGGCGACTTGCCAAAGTTGTACTTGTTGCCGGCCTTGTCCATGATCTCGGGCAGGTGGTGGCCATCGTGGGCCGACCACACGGGTGAGAACAGAGAGAACAGCTTGCCGCCGGGCTTCAAGGCCATCAGCATCTTGTCCAGGGCCTGGGGCAGCTTGTGGATGTGCTCGAAGGCGGCGATCGAGAACACCACGTCAAAGTGACCATGCAGCGCCTCGGGCAGGTCTTCAATGCGGCCGTACAACAGGTTGTGGCGGTCCAGTTGGTCGGGCACCGCGTCCTTGAAGCGCTTGCGTTGACCGGTCATGGGCGGTGGCGTGCCCAACACAAGGCCCGTGCTCAGTGTTTCGTCCCAATAGTCAGGCTCTTCCAGCGACAACCACTGGTGCGCACCCAGGTCTTCCAGCACCAGGCCGCCGGGCAGGCTTCCGCCCACTTCCAGCACCCGCTTGTCGGCCAGACCGACCAGTTGCTGCGCCAGCGCCGCGAAGTTGATGTGGTACGACAGTCCGTACTTTTGTTGCAGCTGCTCGACACGTTGTTGGTCCATGAGACGCTCCGATGAATAGGGTGGGTGATCGATCAAGCCGAGGCCGGAGCACTCAAGGCATCCACGGCGCCGCCCAGTTCGGACTGACGCCACATCGACACGTAAATCGCTTCCAGATTCTTGCAAAAGCTGTCGGTGTCAAAGAGGGGATATGTCGCCTTGTTGGCCTGCAACTTGGCCTTCACACCGCTCAGCAGTTCTGGGTTCGTGGCCAGCTTCAGGGCCAGGGCTTCGTAGCCCGCGGCCGAGTCGGCCACCAGCTCGGGCAAACCGATTGCGTGCAGCAGGCTGGCCGCCACCCTGGCCGGGAAGGCCCCACCCATGAAGGTCACCACAGGCAAACCGGCCATCAAGGCATCGGCGGCGGTGGTGTGGGCGTTGTAGGGGTGCGTGTCCAGGAAAATGTCGGCCTGGCGATAGCGCGCCATGTGGTCTTCGACCAAGGGCACGCGGCCAGCGAACACCAAACGCGAGGGGTCAACACCACGCAGTTGGGCTTCCTTGCGCAGATTGGCCTGCGAGGCCTGGCTGCGCGACATCAGCCACAGCACGCTGCCCGGCACCTGGGCCAGCAGGCGCATCCAGATGTCGAACAAGGGCGGGTTGATCTTGTAGTCGTGGCTGAAGGAGCAGAACACGATGCCGGTGTCGGGCAGGCCGCACTCCTGGCGCGTGGGGGTGCGCTCGGAAATCTTCAGGCCCGCGTCGGTCGGCAAGTAGGCATCGGGCAGGTACAGCACCTTCTCGTTGTAGAAGCGCTGGTGCTCGGGCGGGATCACATGCCGGTCGGCGATGATGTAGTCCATGTAGCTGGTGCCCAGCGTGCCGGGGTAACCCAGGAAGTTGGCCTGGGCTGGCACGGGCCGGTGTGCGAACAGGTCGGTGCGTGAGTCGGCGGTGTAACCCGCCAGGTCCACGGCCACGTCGATCTCCATCTCGCGCATCAGTTCGGCGATTTGCCGCGAAGTCATCGTGCGGGCATCCACGAACTTGTCGAAGCAGGCCAGCATGCGTGAGCGCAGGCGGCTCTTGTCGTCGATGCCCAGCGAGATGGCCACGGTCTCGAAACGGCTCTTGTCGTGGTGCTCGAAGATGCCGGCCATCAGGTGGCCGACCGGGTGCTCGCGCAGGTCGGGCGACACGTAGGCCAGGCGGATCTTCTTGTGGCGGTAGCGCTCGCCAGTCCACAGCGGATTCTTGGACACCGGAAAGCGCGTGGCAAAAATCTGCGCGCTGATCTGGTGATCCTGGCAATCGTCTGAAAACGCCATCAAGGGCAGGGATTTGCAGCTCTTCTGGTGGGCCTTGATGCCGGAGATGATCTTGGCCGAGTTCTCGGCAAAACCGGTCCAGTCGCAGGCGTGCAGGCGCTCGTAGGCCAGCAGCCCGTGGCCATAGTCGTAGTTGGGGTTGACTGCCAGCAAGCGCTCGAACATCGCGATCGCTTCGTCGCTGCGTTTGAACTCGGTCAGGATGATGCCGCTGTTGCCCATGGCGGCTTCGTGGTCAGGCTTGATGGCCAGCACGCGTTTGAAGCGCTCCAGCGCCTCCAGGTGGCGTTGCTGGTCACGCAACAGCACGCCGCTGTTCAGCAGCACTTCGGTGTATTCGGGGTTGAGCTCCAGGGCCTTGTCGTAGCTGGCCATGGCGTCGGCAGCGCGCCCAAAGGCTTGCAACACGTTGGCGTAGGCCATCCACAAAGGGGCAAAGGTGGGGCACTTGGCCACGCCAGCGGAGAGCAGTTCCAACGCCTGGGCATGGTCGCCACGTTGCAGCAGGATCACCGCCAGCGAGTACAAGGCGGCGCCGTCGGCGGGATGCGTAAGCAGGTAGGTGCGAAACAGCGCCTCGGCTTCCGCGATCTGGCCCTTGTTCTGCAGCTCAATGCCCCGGATCAGGGCCGAAGGGTCGTTGGTCAGAACAGGCGCGGCGTTGTCAGCCTTGGCAGGCTGGCGGCGCGGCGGCGGCGCGGCTTGAAATCGATTTCCCATCATTGGAGGCCCTATGGCACGGCGCTATCGCCGCGACATCCAGCTTAGATGAGGCAGAAGTTCACGACTCCAGACAACAAAGCGGTGAAAACCGATCAAATCCAGCTTGGATCATTTGGTGATGAGGATGAAATCTGACTGGGTGGCACCCGAGTCATCAAACGGGGAATCTTCCACCATCGTCAAAGCACCCGTGGTGGCATTGATTTCGTAGGCAGCAATGCCTCCCCCGTTGAGCAGCGAGGCATAGACGAATTTTCCGGACGGATCAGCGGCCACGGCTGTCGGGCCAGGTGATGCAGGTGTGGTGATGGTGGCGCTGCCCCCTGTGATGGCACTCAGCTGCCCAATGGTGCTGCCCCCTTGGCCAATCGAATAGGCCCCAATGACGCCGGTCGATCGGTTGGAGATGTACGCAAACTTGTTGTTGGGCTCAATGGCAACCCCGGTAGGAGTGGAGCCGGGGGTTGACACAAAACCAATGTAAGCCAGCCCTCCGGTGAGCGTGTTGGCGATGGAATAAACCATGACACTGTCACCGGTTTCGTTGGACACGTAAACCTGCCTGCCCGATGGTGACACTGTGATCAGGTTGGGTCGGGCACCTGCCGCGATGGACCCGACGCCCGTGAGTGCGCCTGGCGTGAGGCTGCCAGTGCTTGAGGTGTCGATGGAGAACATCGAAATCGTGCTGGGCGAGGCGGTAGCACCGTAATTGGCAACGTACACGAACTTGCCCGTGGGGTCGATCGCAATCGAGCGAGGCGCGATGTCAGCCGACGAAGGCAGACTGAAAGGCGAACCAGCGATGGGGGTCAGCAGGCCTGTGACGGTACTGCGGCTGTAGGCCGAGATGGTGTCATCGCCAAGATTGGCCACGTACACATAGCGCCCTTGAGGATCCACAGCGACCGACATGGGCTGGTCGCCCGTGGCCACAGGCAAAGCCGCGCTGGTCAACACCCCGGATGGGTCGCCAATGCTGAAAATGGACAGATTGTCGGAACCCGAGTTGGCCACATAGGCGTACCTCACCAGGGGGTCCACCGCGATGCAGACAGGCGTCGAGCCCGTGGTCCAAGGGGTTCCAGAACCCATGGTCGCCAACTTGCCAGTGGTCGGATCAACGGTGTAACCCGATACGCTGTCGCCATTGGAATGCACGGCATACGCAAACCGCGGCGGCGCAATGCCCTCACCCGGCACGAAACCAGGCGTCGGCTCATCGCCCACATAGTCCGGATCACTGCCCCCACAAGCGACCGCCATGAGACTCGCCACGCCAGCAGCCAGCAGCCACGCCAACCTGTGTCTTTTCATAGAGTTTCCGCCAGGGATTTTTGATCGATTATGCGACTTCACGCCTGTTATCGACCATTTCAGGGCCAGCTTGATCGTCATGGTTTTTGCTCTGGCATCAACCAGGCTGTCAGGCCAGCCCCCATGGACCTCATCTGCGCGCTGGCCGCAAAGCCGTCGTGCAAGGAGTTGACATAGGCGATGCGCAGGCTGAAGTGATCCGACTCGGCTGACATCACGTCAAACAAGGAACGCTTGCCCAGTTGCGACCACTGCTGGAAGGTGAAATTGCGCACCCGCTCGCTGTCACGGAGCACATCCACGTAGCGCTTGGCGCGCTCCAGTGAGGCGGTCGCAATGTCATAGACCTCGGCGGTGCTGGCGAATTTCGAGGCCAACAATTCCGCCAGCTGCTGGCGAGCCGACTCGGCCCGCTTGGCCGCCGCCATGGACGTTGCCTTGTCCGAGAATCCATTGAACAAGCTGTAAGACACGCTCACCCCGGCTTGCCAGGACGACACCTTGGCGGACCCGGCCATGCCCTCGGTCTTGGAGATAGCCCAGTTGAGCTGGGGCTTTTGCCCGGCCACCACCGCCTTGGCATAACTGTCCAGGGCATCGGCCTGGGTGCGCAATTGCTGCGCATCATTGCCAAACTCAATCTGCCGATTGATCTCACCAATTTCAGGCACGGAAGCCAGCGGCACCGTGATGCCATCGCCCAGGGATATCTTGTCGCCGATCAGCTTGCGCAGGCGGAACTCGATCTGCCGGCTTTGCGCCAAAGCACCGTCGCGCGACAACTCGGTTTGCGCCTGGGTTTTGCGCGCCTGGACCAGCTCGCTGGCGCGGCCCTTGTCCTCGGCGACGATGCCTTCCAAGGCTTCAACCAGACAGCTCATCTTGCGGGCATATTGTTGGTACACCTGGGCTTGCAGGCGATAGCGGTTGCGCTCCAGCGCCGTGGTCACGGCCTCCAGCACCACCTGCTCTTGCGTGACCGCAGCACCGTACTTGGCCGAACCGGCCAACTGAGTGCGCCATTCGGTCAAACGGTTCAAGCGGCCGCCGTCGTACAGGTTGGACGACATGTTCAATGACACGCTGGACAGGTTGCCCTTCTGGGTCGTCACGCCATCCACCTTGGTGTTGCCGGTGCCCACCGTGCCGCTGACGCTGACTTGCGGATAGCGCCCGCCCTTGGTCTCTTCCAGATCGTAGTCGGCGGCCTCTGCCAGCAAGCGCGCCGCGCCCACCTCGGCACTGCGCCGGGCAGCTTCGCGGGCGATGAGCTGCAACTGCGTCATCGGGTCCAGCGGTGCTTCGGTCTCGACGGCCGACCTGGCGCCCGGCTTGGTGGCAGGCAGGTTGGCAATGTCGTCGGTGCAACGGGCCGCCAGGGCTTGCCCGCAAACCACGCTGGCCAAGGCCGATGCCAGCAAAGACGCCTTCAGTGTTTCAGATAATTTCATGGTTAACGTTCCCGGAAGGCTTCCTGTGACTTGATCATCGGCATGAGCAGGTACTCCAGCACCGAGCGCTCGCCGGTGCGCACCTCCACGGATGCCGTCATGCCAGGCATCACCATCAAGGGCTTGTTGCCCTTGTGCAAGGTGGATTGATCAGACCGGATCAGTGCCCGGTAATAGGTGGTGTCGGGCGCGTTGGCCGCCTTGGCCTCTTCGCCCAAGGCGTCGGGGCTGATGTAGTCGATCGTGCCCTGCAGGCCACCGTAGATGTAGTAGTCGTAGGCAGAGAGCTTGACGGTGACCGGCAGCCCCACCTTCACAAAACCAATGTCCGAAGGCTTGATGCGCGCCTCGATCAGCACGCGCGGCCCGATGGGCAGGATTTCCATGATGGGCGCGCCGGCCTGGACCACGCCGCCCACCGTGCCGATGCGGATGTTCTTGACCAGGCCATGCACTGGCGACTTCAAGGTGGTGCGGGTCAACACGTCCTGCTTGACCACCATCTGCTCTTCCAACTGAGCCAGCTCGGTGCGGGCCTTGACCAGCTCGGTGCTGGCCTCCTGGCGGAAACGGTTGATGCGTTCCTGGATTTGCAAGGTCAGGTCATTGCCTTGGCGCTGCAAGCGCATCACCTCAACCTCGGACATCAGGCCTTTGGCGGACATGCGCTGGGCCATGGCCAACTCACGGTTGAGCAACGCCAGGCTGCGGCGATTCACGGCCACGCCCTCTTCCAGCGACTGCCGCCGCGCGGCATAAGACTCGCTCTCGCCTTGCACAATGGTGGGCTGAGCCAGCACTTCAGGCGGGAACAGCAGACGCCGCCCGGTGGACTCGGCCACCAGACGAGACAAGGTGCCCTTCAAAGCCACCAGCTTGGCCTGGCCTTCGTTCTGCTGGGCCTCGAAGCGGGTCGGGTCCATCTGCAGCAGGTCCTGGCCTTTCTCCACCACCATGCCTTCGCGCACCAGCACCTTGTGCAGGATGCCGCCTTCCAGGCTGGCGATGACTTGCTCGCGCCCATCGGCCACCACGCGCCCTTCGGCCTTGGTCACCTGGTCCACTCTGGCGATGAAGGCCCAGACGATCGCTGAGAACACCGCCGTCAGCATGAGGTACAGCGCCCACGAGGCCCTCGGTGTGGCCTCATTGAGTTGCGCTTCCTTGACGCCCGACAAAAATCGTTCATCGCCGGGGAAGTAGTTGCCTTGGACCGCTTGGTCGGCATGCGAAGACATCCGCCCTCCCCTACATCCCGCCAGCGGCGGACAGCTCGCGCCGCGCTTGGGGAGCCTCCGCCGGAGCAGGCTGGGGAGCAGCAGGCGCGGGTCGGCCAGCCAGCAGGGCGAGCACGTGGGCCTTGGGGCCATCGGCCAGGATCTTGCCGGAGTCGACCACGATCACGCGGTCCACCACGTCCAGCAAGGCCGGGCGGTGCGTCACCACCACCAGGGTCTGGCCATCCACGGCGGTGCGCAGATGGTTGATGAAACTGGATTCGGCTTGCGCGTCCATCGAGCTGGTGGGTTCGTCCATCAACAGGATTTGCGAACGCGTCACCAGGCAACGCGCCAGGGCCACCAATTGGCGTTGGCCACCCGACAGCAAGGCCCCCATTTCACCCACAGGCAGGTCGTAGCCCATGGGGTGCGCCGCGGCCAGTTTGTCCAGGCCGGTCAAGCGTGCCACGTTGATGAAGTGGCTCATGTCCGCGTTGGCGCGGCCCAGCATCACGTTGTCTTTCAGCGTGCCGTGGAAAAGCCGGGGCTCTTGCGACACGAAGCCCACGTGCGTTCTGAAATCGGTGGGGTCGATCTGGCGCAAGTCGATGCCATCCACCTCGACAAAGCCATCCGTGGGTTGGTACAGGCCGCCCAGCAAACGCAAAATCGTGGACTTGCCACTGCCGATCTTGCCCAGGATGGCCACACGCTCGCCCGGCCTGATCTGCAGGCTCACGCCTTTGAGCACCGTGGGCGCATGCTGGTTCTTGCCTTTGGGGTAGGCAAAGCTCACATCATGCAGCCCCACCTGGCCTGTCAGTGAAGTCCGAGACAGGTAGCGCTTGCCAGGCTCGCGTTCGGTGGGCAAGGCCATGAGCTCGTTCAGCGACATCAAGGCGGCACGGGCCCCTTGGTAGCGCCCGGCCAGCGAAACCACCGAGGTCAACGGTGCAATGGCGCGGCCTGCGAACATCACGGCCCCGATCAAGGCGCCACCGGAAATCTTGTTGTCTTCGATCAGCAAGACGCCCCAGATGAGCATGCACACCGTCACCAGCGGCTGAATGACCATGGTGAAGTTGCTGACCCAGCTGGCCATGGCGCGTGAGCGCAGGGAGGTGTGCGCTGCGGCCGCGTTCGCTTCCTCGTAACGACTCGCGAAATAGCCTTGAGCCCCCGCTGCCCGCACGTCTTCCATGCCCTCGACCGCTTCAACCAGCACGCCCTGCAGATTGGCGTGTTGGCTCATGTTGGCCGACATCATCCGGCGCAGGTATTTCTGAATGCCCCAGGACAGGCCCAGCACCAGGGGCACCGCCACCAGCAAGACCACCACCAGGGGCCCCGCGATCACATAGGTCATGATCACGAACAGCAAAATGAAGGGCATGTCCGTGAGCACGGAGATGCTGGCCGAGGCCGTGAAGTCACGCACCACTTCGATCTGGGCCAGGCGGTGGGCAAAGGAGCCCGCCGACTCGGGCCGGTGCTCCAGCCGGATGGCCAGCGCCTGGTTGAACAGCATGTTGCCCAACTTCAGGTCGGCCTTCTTGCCGGCCATGTCGATCAGGTAGCTGCGCAACTGGCGCGCCACCAGGTCAAAGGCGATGCCCAGCAAAGTGCCCGCGCCCAGCGACCAGAGGGTGATCAGTGCCTTGTTGGGGATGACCTTGTCGTACACCACCGAGGTGAAGAAGCCCGTCACCAGCATCAGCACATTGCTGAGCAAGGCGGCCAACATGGCCGATCGGTAGTACGGCACATAGTTCTTGAGCGTGGACCACAACCAGTGCGAATCCGAGTCCATTTCGACCTCGGGCGTGCCATGGCGCATGCCCGCACGCAAGGCCGCCACCAGCGTGTAGCCTGAGTACTCGGGCAGCAACTCTTCTTCAGTGGCCGTGCAGATCTCCTGGTCGGCGCCGGGCATGATCACTTCGTAGCGCGCACCGCCCGCGCGTTTGGAGCGTTCGCCCACGCGGCGCGTCACGATGCAGGCATCGCCGTTTTTCAGCAGCAGCACCACCGGCATCAGCAAGGTCAGGATCTTGCTGGGCGGGCGCCGGACCAAGGTGGCACTGAAGCCCGCCTGGCGCAGCAGTTGCACTGCCTGAACGGCCGTCATCGGCCCGTTCAGTTGCATGCCGTTGAGCAAAGAAGCGGGGGTGCGGTCCACACCGTGGTGGCGGCACAGCCAGAGCAGTGCCTCCAGCATGGGGTCAGTCGGCGTGGGCCCGTAGGAGGAAGGCGCACCCTCGCCTTCCGCTTGGGGCTCTAGCGCCTCATGCGGATCGGCCAAACCAGGGTCAACTGCGTCTTCCACCTAGAAAACTCCTTCATGTCGTACCTCTGCATGCTAGAGATCGACCGTCAGGACTTAAGGCGCAATAAAACCCCGTTGACCCGTCATTTCCGGGCCTGGCTCAGGACAAGAGACTCATCTCCTCCTGGTTTTCGGCCAGCACCACTGCTTCGGGCCTTCGGGCCTCGATTTGCTGGGCCAGAAAGAGCGCATCCCGCGCCACACCGGAAAATCGGCCAGAGCCCCAGGTGTGCAACCAGGGCAGCCCGATGAAGTAGAGGCCGGGCACCGCCGTCACGCCCCGCACGTGTCCCGGGTGGCCCTTTCCGTTGAACACCGGCGCGTCCAGCCAGCTGAAATCAGGCTGGAAGCCGATGCACCAGACGATCGAGGTGATGCCTGCCGCGCGCAGGTCCAGGCTCAGGCGCTCTTCTTTGGGCTGCCAAAGAGGTTTGTAGACCTCACCGGGTGGCGCTTCGATGCCAGACGCCGCGATGAACTGGTCGATCGAGGCGTTGATGCCGTTGTAGATGCGGTCCGCGTGGTCCAGGTTCTCGGCCAGGTCGCCCTCAAACTGCAGCACCTCACCATCCAGGCCCTTGAGCAGGCCGAACAACTCCATGCCCTCGCTCGCGAACTTGCGCAGGTCAATGTCGCGCCCACCATCGCGCCCAGTGACGTAGTGGTTGGTGTTGTCGCGCACGCCTTCACGCAGGGGGTGCTCGTTCACCGACTTTTCGTAGTAGCCCATGTCGGCCAGCCAATCGACCACGTCCTTGCCCCGGTAGAAGCGTGCGCAGCGGGGTGCGTTGCCCGTGGCCAGGAAAACCTTCCGGCCACCCAGGTGCAGGTCTTCGGCAATCTGCGCGCCAGACTGGCCGCAGCCCACCACCAGCACAGCGCCCTCGGGCAAGGCCTGCGGGTTGCGGTATTGCTCGGAGTGGATCTGGACCACATCGGGCGGCAGGCGCTCGGCCATGCGCGGGATGATGGGCTGGTGATAGCCGCCCGAGGCCACCACCACTTGATCAGCCGTGAATTCGCCTTGCGAGGTCGACACCTCGAAACCGCCCTGCCGACGGGGTGCCACGCGCTTCACCGCCACGCCTTCCACCAGGGGGGCGTTCACATGCTGCTTGAAGCCTTCCAGGTAGGCCAGGATTTCGTCCTTCTTCATGAAACCATGGGGGTCGTTGCCGCTGTACTCCCAGCCCGGCAGCTTGCACTGCCAGTTGGGTGTGACCAGGCAGAAAGCATCCCAGCGCTGGGTGCGCCACGAGTGCATGGGCTGGCTTTTCTCGATCACCAGGTGGTCGATGCGGCGCTGCTGCAGGTAGTGGCTGACCGACAGGCCGGCCTGGCCGCCGCCCACGACGATGACGCCATGGTGTTGGGGGGTGGGTGTGGTGGTCTTGCTCATGGTGATCTCGTTGAAATGGGTCTCGGGTCTGACGGTCTATTCGTCAAAGCACAGGACCTGGACTTGGGCGCTGTCCAGGTGGTCAAAGCGTTGGGCCACGATCTCAAGCTCGGCCAGTTGGTCCATGGCCTGCGAACAGGCAAAGCCGAACTTGGCGCGAACCCGCTCCGAGGCGATGTTCAGGGCCTCGCGCACCTGGGCCATGAACTGCGGCAGCGGGTAGGTCTGGCCGGGCTGGAAGTAATCCTTGATGACCAGCGAGGGCGAGTAACAACGCGTCTCGCTGCCATCAGGCCAGCGAAGGTGAAAGAGCATGGCGGGCATGGGGTGGTTCTCGGTTCAGGGCCAGTGAGCGGAAGGCTCGGTACAAGGCGGTGTGCCGCAGCGCGGTGGCGGGCCAGCTGAAACGCTGGCACACGGCCGGGGTTTCAAGGGCCAGTGCCCGGGCATGGGCAGGGTCCAGCGCGCGCTGCATGGCGTGCGAGATCGACCCCACGCTGAGGGGATCGACCCACAGGCCATCAGCCTCGCCCAGGTACTCGGTGAACGGTGCCATGCGCGAGACCACCACCGGCGTGCCGCTGGCCAGGGCCTCCAGCACCACCAGGCCAAAGCCTTCGCGCAGTGATGGCATCAAGAGCGCATCGGCCGCTCTGAACAAAGCGGGCATGTCGGCATCGGGCACCGAGCCGGTGATGACCACCGCTTGGCCTGGCCCCACGGCCAAGCCATGGGCAGTCAAGCTGGTGCTGAACTGCTGTCGGTAAGCGTCGTGGTTGAGCAGACTGGCCCCGCCAATGATCACCAACTGAGCCTTGGGCTGCGTAGCCCTGAGCTGGATGAAAGCTTCCAGCACCCGCTGGGTGTTCTTGCGCTCTTCGATGCCGCCCACCATCAGGAAAACAGGTTCGCCAGCCGCAGCACCACGGCCCATGCCGTGTCGGCGCCGAACGCCTTCATCGTGGCGGCCCACCTGGGCCGTGTAGCGCTGGCAATCAACGCCGTTGTGAACCAGGGCGGCGTCCACACCGTGTTCATCGCGCAAGATGCCTTGCCACAGGCGGCTGACGCACATCACCTGGCTGGCCTGCAAAAAGCCTCTTTGCTGCCAGGCCATCAGGCGGGGGTCGTCAAAGTGGTCCAGGTGGTGCACCGTCCGCACAAATCCCTTGATCACGCCACGGTCGCGCAAATTGGCCAAGGCATTGGCGCTGATGGAATCCTGCGCATGCAACACATCGAAGGCCTGGCCAGCGTCCAGCATCTCGAGAACATGCTGCTCGATCGCCTTGATCCGCGATGCCACCATCTCGGCCGTGTCGGGGGGCACAGCGCCCACCGGGATCAACTCGACCGCGCATGGCAGTGATCTGAAGAAGCGTTGACCTTGTGTGGCCGGGGCCATCACCGTGACCCGGTGGCCCGCGTCGTGCAAGGCTTGCGCCAGCTCCAGGGTGTGCACCACGCCACCCCGCGGGTTGACCGAATGTGTCAGCAAGGCAATGCGCAGCGATGCGTTCAAGAACTCAGACATCGCCCGACCTCGCGCCAATGAAGGTCTGCTCGGACACATCCCAGAGCAGGGCCTCGTCGCCCTCATGGCGCAGCAGCACCTGGGGTGATGCCGTCACCTCGCCCACCTCCTGGCAAGCCAGCCCGCGCGCTCGGAACCGGGCCGTCACGGCCGCCGCCAATTCGGGCCGAACGCTCAGCACAAAGCCATAACTGGGGAAGGACTGCAGCCAGCGCAGCAAGGGCACCTCAGGTGGCCGGGGGATGGCGTCCAGGTAGATCACCGCACCGACCTTAGAGCATTCCAGCAGCATCAAAGCCGTGCCCACGGCACCGGCCATGCTGATGTCCTTGGCGGCATCGCACAGTCCGGCCTCGGCCAACTCGGGCAGCAGTTCCAGGTCGGCGCGCAAGCGTTCGGCTGGCGCGCTGGTCGAAGCGTTCCAGTAGGGATGCGGCTCCTGGTAGGCGCCACGCAGGTCCACGGCCATCAAGAGCTTGTCGCCTGGCCTGGCATCAAAGCTGGTCAGCAGCTTCCTGGCCTTGCCCAGGATGGCCACGGCCAGTTGCCCGCGCTGGCTGCGGTTGTTGCTGTGGCCACCCACGATGGGTACGCCATAGCGTTGTGATGCCGCCGCCATACCTTTCAGCACTTCGCCGCCGGGTGTCATGCCATCGCTCCACAAGGCATCGACCACCGCGATGGGCCGGCCACCCATGGCGTAGATGTCGCTCACGTTGACCATCACGCCGCAGTAGCCGGCAAACCAGGGCATGCTGTCGATGAAGTCTTCAACGAAGCCTTCGATGGCGAACAGCAGGTAGCCATCGCCATCGGGGATGGCGGCGCAGTCATCACCCACGGCAACGGCTTGCGACAGGTCATCGACACCGCCGGGCAAGGCCTTGGCCAGCGCCCCCACCACATCACCAATATCGCGCTTGTGAGCGAAGCCTCGGCTGGACTGCAGAGCGGCTGTGAGTTCGGCCAGCTTCATGCTGCGCTCCTGCTGCGGGTGGCGAATCCCCACAGGGGGTCGTGGCACGGCGGGTGCTGGTCGAGCTGCGCCTGCATCAAAGCATGCGGCCTGCCATGCAAGGTCTCGGCCTTCAGAAAGGTCCAATTCAACTTCTCGAACAAAGGCACGTTCTGCTGCTGCACATGCGCCAGGAACAGGTGGCAGCCACGTGCATGCGCGCTGCACACCGCCAGGCGGATCAGCATCGCACCCAGCCTGCCGTGGTGCCTGAAAGCGGCGTGCACCGCCAGCCTTGATCCCCACCACAGCCCCGGTTCCGCCTCATGGATGCGCACCGTGCCCACCACCTGGTCCGGCATGCCGCCCACTTGCGACACGGCCACCAGCGGCTGGGCCTGCGCGTCGATCACATCCAGGTCATCGCCCACAAAGATGCCCTGCTCCACGCAGAACACCGCGCGTCTCAATCGACGCGCCTGGTCGATCTCCCAGGCACCATCGGCCCACTTCACGCGGAACTCGCAAGGCGTGAAGGCGGTGGGCAGATCGCACATCGGCTCGTTGACGACCGTGCGCTTCAAAGTGGCCAGGGCATCCATGCTCGCTCCCTACTCAGGCGCTGGCGCCGGTTTCGTACACCGACAGCGATGAGCACGCACCGCACTTGCCGCAACCCGCCTTGATGTCGCCCGACCGCAATCCGGCCTTGCCCACCATCGCGCCCAAAGGCTCCAGCACAGACTTCATGAAGTCGGACGATGGCGGCGCGTGGTCTTCCAGCGGCGTGCCGCTGATGGGCACGAAGGGCACGACAAAGGGGTACACGCCCAATGCCAGCAGCTTCTCGGAGATCGACAGGATGGCCTCGCGCGTGTCGCCCAGCCCAGCCAGGATGTAGGTGCTGACCTGCCCGCGCCCGAACACCTTCACCGAAGCCTCGAAGGCCTCCATGTAGCGGCTCAGCGGCACCGAGGCCTTGCCCGGCATGATGCGTTCGCGCACCTCCGGCGTCACCGCCTCCAGGTGCATGCCCAGGGTATCGATGCCGGCGGCGTGCATGCGCTGGAACCAGCGGTCATCATCAGGCGGCTCGCACTGGCCTTGCAGTGGCAGGTTCACCGCAGCCTTGATGGCGAAGGCGCTGTCGCACAGCACCTTCGCGCCTCGGTCGGTCGCATTGGGCGTGCCGGTGGTCATCACCATGTGCTTGACGCCATCCAGCAGCACGGCGGCGCGCGCCACCTCGGCCAGTTGCTCCGGCGTCTTGTGCGCGATGGTGCGGCCCGCCGCCAGCGATTGGCCGATGGCACAGAACTGGCAGGTCTTGCGGCGGCTGGCGTAGCGGATGCATTCCTGCAGCACGGTCGTGGCCAGCACGTCCGAGCCATGCAGCGTCGCGATGTGCGAGTACGGCACGCCATCGAAAGTCTGCAGCGCATAGAAGCGCGGCGCCTTCGGGAAGGCAATGCTCGCGATCGGGATGCTGCCGCGCGTCAAGGCACTGAGCCCCTGCGCATCCGGCGCCTGCGCCACGAAGGGCGAGTTCCAGGCGCTGGAGGTGTGCACCGGGACCATGATGGTGTGCCCGTCCACCGTCACCGCCTTGTGGTCGGACGGCCCCGCACCGCCACGGCGGCTGGCCACGCCACCGTTGGGCGCGCCCGGATCAGCCAGCCGCAAGCCGAAGGACTGCAGCTCCGTCATCAGTTGCCGGCTGGCCGCCGAGGGCGGTGGAAGAGTGGGGTTGCTGTCCAGCGTGGTGGTCATGATCTTGGCTCCGTGAAGGCATGGGGAATGCGGTGGTGGCAGGTCGGTCGTTGATGGCCAGGCTCAGCAGTTCGGGCCGCGCGTAGTGGCCCACCGAATCCATCATCCGTTTGCGCTTGGTGATCAGCGCCATGTCCAGGTCGGCGATGACCATGCCTTCGCCTTCCTTCAAAGGTGGCGCCAGGTGCACGCCTTCTGGCGAGACGATGGCCGTGTTGCAGCCGCCGCGCAGCGCCTTCTGCAAGGCTGGGTCGGGCGTGATGGCGGTGATCTGCGCATCGGTCAGCCAGCCGGTGGCGTTGATGACGAAGCAGCCCGCCTCCAGCGCGTGGTGGCGGATGGTGGCCTCGATCTGGTCGCCGAAGATGGGCCCGACCAGCGAGCCCGGGAACTGCGCGCAGTGGATCTCTTCGTGCTGCGTCATCAGCGCATAGCGGGCCAGCGGGTTGTAGTGTTCCCAGCAGGCCAGCGCCCCCACGCGCCCCACGGCGGTGTTGACCACCTTCAGCCCCGCGGCATCGCCCTGCCCCCAGATCATGCGTTCATGAAACGTGGGCGTCAGCTTGCGGCGCTTGAGCACCAACTCGCCATTGCCATCGAAGATCAGCTGCGTGTTGTACAGGCTGCCGTGGTCGCGCTCGTTGACGCCCAGCACCACAACGATGCCATGCGCCTTGGCACGATCAGCGACCGCGTGGGTGACCGGCCCCGGCACCACCACCGCCCGCTCGTACAACCGCACGTGATCCGCGCCCGAAGCCACGGGTGGTCGCACGAACGAGAAGTACGGGTAGTACGGCACGAAGGTCTCGGGAAAGACCACGATCTGCACGCCCTTGGCGGCCGCCTGGTCGATCGCCTCGCACACCTTGTTCAAGGTGCCATCGGGCGCCTCGAAGTCCGGCGAGATCTGGACCGCCGCCGCGCGGATGATGCCGGTGGTCGCCATCACAGGGTCCAGGTGTCCAGGATGAAGGCGTTGCTCTTGCGGTGCAGCAGCACGATGTCAAGAACGTCCAGCGGGCTGATCGGCTTGATACCTTCGATCAGCGCGCCTTCGCCATGGCCGTACAGCGCTTGCAGCGCGAAGCGACAGGCGTAGACCTTGCCACCCTCGGCGATGAACTTCTTGATCTGGTTGTTGAAGTTCTGGTGGCCAGGAAAGGCCTCATCGCCCAGCGTGGGGAAGCCGCGCTGCACGCCCAGGGTCACGCCGGGGCCATACAGCAAGATGGACGTTTCAAAGCCCTTGCGCTGCAAGCGTGTGGCCTGCAGCAGGTTGACGAAACCAATGGAGCCTTCAAAGGCCACGGTGTGGAAGGTGACCAGGGCTTTCTCACCCGGATCGGCCTTGACGTCCTCAAAGACCTTCTCTTCGTAATCGACCAGGAAATCGCCAGTTTGGTTGGCAGGCTTGGTGACTTTGGGCATGAATCTTCTCCGGTGGTTGTGTTCGCCGCAAACGCTGCGTGCCCAGCCTGTTTTGCAC
>NZ_JAUSAR010000063.1 GCF_030652515.1 Aquabacterium sp.
GTTTGAGTGCAGCGGCCAAAGGCCGCGAAACGAGTTCCACGGCCCCACCTCGGCACGAGCATCGCAAGGCAGTCCCGCTTGAAAAGCGGGACCACCAAGCTGAAGCCCTGCCGGAGACCGCCCCAGCCCGCGCCCCGCGCTCCCCATCCAAAGCACACAGCCCCCGAATCCCCAAGCCGCCGTATGATGTTCGGTTGCCCAGCCTTGCCACCGCGTCCGATGTCCTCCCGCTCCGATTTGCCCGTCCGTCCCAATGTCCCGCTGATCCAGGTTCGGGGCGCGCGAACGCACAACCTCAAGAACATCGACCTGGACATCCCTCGGCACCAGCTGGTGGTGATCACGGGCCTGTCGGGCTCCGGCAAGTCCAGCCTCGCGTTCGACACCTTGTACGCTGAGGGCCAGCGCCGCTACGTTGAAAGCCTGAGCGCCTACGCCCGCCAGTTCCTGCAACTGATGGACAAGCCCGATGTGGACGTGATCGAGGGCCTGTCGCCCGCCATCAGCATCGAGCAAAAGGCCACCAGCCACAACCCACGCTCCACCGTGGGCACGGTCACCGAAATCCACGACTACTTGCGCCTGCTCTACGCACGCGCCGGCACGCCTTTCTGCCCCGACCACGATCTGCCCTTGCGCGCCCAGAGCGTCAGCCAGATGGTGGACGCCGTGCTGGCCATGCCCGAAGACACGAAACTGATGATCCTGGCACCGGTCATGCGCGACCGCAAAGGCGAGCACACCGACCTGTTCGCGCAGATGCAGTCCGAAGGCTACGTGCGCTTTCGCATTGACGGCCAGGTGATTGAAGCCGCCGACCTGCCCGAGCTGAAGAAGAACGAGAAGCACGACGTGGACGTGGTGGTCGATCGCCTGAAGGTGCGCGCCGACATGACGCAGCGCCTGGCTGAAAGCTTCGAGGCCGCCATGCGCCTGGCCGATGGCCGCGCCATCGCGCACGAGATGGACACGGGCACCGAGCACGTGTACTCGTCCAAGTTTGCCTGCCCGGTGTGCAGCTACTCGCTGTCCGAGCTGGAGCCGCGCCTGTTCTCGTTCAACTCGCCGGTGGGTGCCTGCCCGACCTGCGATGGACTGGGGCACGTCATCGCCTTCGATCCCGTGCGCGTGGTGGCCTTCCCCAGCTTGAGCCTGGGCAGCGGCGCCATCAAGGGCTGGGATCGTCGCAACCCCTACACCTATTCGATGATCGAGGCGCTGGGCAAGCACTACAAGGTCGACATCGACCAGCCTTTTGAAGACCTGCCTGCCACGGTGCAGCATGTGCTGCTCTATGGCTCTGGCGATGAAGAGATCGAGTTTGTCTACGAGGCCGATGGCACGGCGGGCAAGAAGCGCCGTGTCAAACGCAGCCACCCGTTTGAAGGCATCCTGCGCAATTTCGAGCGGCGCTTCAAGGAGACCGATTCATCGGCCGTGCGTGAAGAGCTGTCGCGTTACCAGCAGCCCAAGGCCTGCCCTGATTGCGATGGCACGCGCCTGCGCCGCGAAGCCCGCCACGTCTTCCTGCACGATGCCAAGACCAATGACAAGCGCGCCATCTATGAAGTGGCCCATGCCACCTTGGCCGAAGCCCAGCGCTACTTCGAAGGCCTGAACCTGATCGGCTCCAAAGCCGAGATCGCCGACAAGGTCGTCACCGAGATCCGCTCGCGCCTGCGCTTCCTGAACGACGTGGGCCTGACCTACCTCAGCCTGGACCGCAGCGCCGACACGCTCAGCGGCGGCGAGGCCCAACGCATCCGCCTGGCCAGCCAGATCGGCTCTGGTCTGACCGGCGTGATGTACGTGCTCGACGAGCCCAGCATCGGCCTGCACCAGCGCGACAACGACCGCCTGATCGGCACCTTGCAGCATCTGCGCAACCTGGGCAACAGCGTGATCGTGGTCGAACACGACGAGGACATGATCCGCGCGGCCGACTACGTGATCGACATGGGCCCCGGCGCGGGCGTGCATGGCGGCCACGTCATCACCCAAGGCACGGCCGCCGAAGTGGCCCAGCACCCCGACAGCCTGACCGGCCAATACCTGGCGCGCGCACTGCGCATTGCCGTGCCGCCCAAGCGTTTGCCTTTCCTTGAAGAGACCCCGCGACTGCGCGTCGTCAATGCCAGAGGCCACAACCTCAAGGGCGTGACGGTCGAGATCCCCGTGGGCTTGTTCACCTGCGTGACGGGCGTGTCGGGCTCCGGCAAGAGCACCCTGGTCAACGAGACCCTGTACGCCAGCGTGGCCCGCAAGCTGTACCACAGCCACCTGGATCCGGCCGCGCACGACGAGATCGAAGGCCTGGAGTTGTTCGACAAGGTCATCAACGTGGACCAGTCCCCCATTGGCCGCACACCGCGCAGCAATCCGGCCACCTACACCGGTCTGTTCACGCCGATCCGCGAGCTGATGGCCGACGTGCCCAGTGCGCGCGAGCGCGGTTATGGCGCGGGCCGCTTCTCCTTCAACGTGGCCGGTGGCCGCTGCGAAGCTTGCCAGGGCGATGGCGTGCTCAAGGTCGAGATGCACTTCCTGCCCGATGTCTACGTGCCTTGCGATGTGTGCCAAGGCAAGCGCTACAACCGCGAGACGCTGGAGATTTTGTACAAGGGCAAGAACATCCACCAGGTGTTGGACCTGACGGTCGAGGCCGCGCTGGAGTTCTTCAGCGCCGTGCCCACGCTGGCCCGCAAGCTGCAAACCCTGATGGACGTGGGCCTGGGCTACATCCGGCTGGGGCAAAGCGCGACCACTTTGTCAGGCGGCGAAGCGCAGCGCGTCAAGCTGGCGCTGGAACTCTCCAAACGCGACACTGGCCGCACGCTCTACATCCTGGACGAGCCGACCACTGGCCTGCACTTCCACGACATCGCCTTGCTGCTCAAGGTGCTGCACCAGTTGCGCGATGCGGGCAACACCATCGTCGTGATCGAGCACAACCTGGACGTCATCAAGACGGCCGATTGGCTGATCGACATGGGCCCCGAAGGTGGCTCGGGTGGTGGCACCCTGGTGGTGGCTGGCACGCCTGAGACCGTGGCCGCGCACGCTGGCAGCCACACGGGTCACTACCTCAAGGCGCTGCTGGACGAAGTCAGCCCATGAAACCCACGTTGTGGGCCGAGCTGTCGAAGTTGTGCAGGTTGGGCAGGATGCTGGCCAGGTCGGTGTTCGTCACGCCCATCCACTTGCCCAGGGTGTAGGCGTACTGGTCCACCGAGGTGGTGGGCAGCAGGGCGCCATTGCCAAGCTGGTCCGGGCTGGCGAACACGCCATTGGCGTTGGCGGTGCTGTACTGCGGGAAGGTGCCGTACACCTCACCGCCTTGCACCGCGCCACCCATGATCAGGTGGTGGGCACCCCAGCCATGGTCGGTGCCATCGCCATTGTTGGTGAAACTGCGACCAAAGTCCGAGGCCGTGAAGGTGGTGACCTGTGAGCGCATGTCGCCGCCGGGCATCGCGCCCAGCACGCTGTCGAAATAGGCCAGCGCGTGGTCCAGCTGCAGCATGCGCTCGTTGTGCTCGGCGTTCTGCGAAGCGTGGGTGTCAAAGCTGCCCAGGTTCACCATGAACACCTGCCGCCGGATGCCAAAGCCGCCTTGCCGGTTCGCGTCGATGATGCGGGCAATCATCTGCAACTGCAGCGCCAGGCCATTGGTGGCTTGCGCGCCATTCGTGCTGGTGTACTTCAGCATGGGGTCGGTCCACACCGACGATGCGCCCGAAGTGCCCCAGGGGGCCATGGCGCTGGCGGGCAGGGCGCCTGCCATCAGGTTGCTGGCCTGGATGGCCCGCGTGACCACTTGCTGGTGGGCCTGGGTGAACAGGTTGCTGCTGGTCGATGCAGTCATCACCGACTTGACCGCGGTGTACAGGTCGGCATTGCTCAGCACATGCTGTTGGTTGCCCAGGCCGGGAATTCTGGCCAGGCCCACGGGGTACTGGCGGACCGACCGGCCACTCAGCCACGTGCTGGCATGACCAGGAGTGATGCAAGTGAAGGAGCGCTTGATGATGTCGACACTGGCGCTGCTGCCGCTGCCGTTGCCGCTCATCAGCAGGTCGCCAATGCGGCCGCCCCAGCCTTCACTGGCCCCTTCGGGCGAGAAGGACATCCAGGTGGATTGCTGGTCGTTGTGCGAGAACAGCTTGGCCGGTTTGGCAAAGCTGTCCAGCGCGTAGTTGGCCTTGCTGGTGGGGCGGATCAGAGGGCCCACGTTGGCCATCACCGCAAGCCGATTCGAGCCATACAACTGCTGGCTGCGCACCAGCGAAGGATGCAAGGCGAATTGCCGACCGGCATGAACCGAGCGCCCCGAATGCGCGATCGACAGCACGCCGCCCAGGCGAGCAGGAGAGCCAGCTGCACCCCCGGGGTTGGCGGCAGTGCCCGGACGCAACAAGGCGATCGAGGTGCTGCTGTCGGTGGCATCGCGCGAACGCGGGTCGCGGTGGTTCACATAGTGGCCCCAGGAATCCGTGTCGGTGGCCAGCACGGTGTTGTACGAGTCATTCCCCCCGTGGAGGAAGATGCACACCAGGGCCTGGTAGCCGCCATTGGCGGATTGGGCCGAGGCCTGGCCCATGGTGGCCAGGCTCAAGCCCAGGGGGCCGGCGGCGCCCAGGGTGGAGAAGGCGGCGGCTTGGCGCAGGAAGCTGCGGCGGCTGGTGGGGCTGCTCATGGCGAAGTCTTCGTTTTCACTGTTGGACGATGAACTGAGGCGACACGGCCACCATCAGAATCGCGGAGGCCACGCGGCGGCGGCGGTCGGCGGCGGTGACGTTGGGCATCTTGCCCACGCCGGTCAGCATCAGCGCGTTGAGCTCGCTGGAGGCAGGGCCGCCCAGCAGCCTTTGCGCCACGGCCGTGACCAGCTGTTGTGGTGCGGCGGCGGTGGGCTTGTCCACCAGGCTGTCAAAGCTGCTCAGGTCAAAGCGCATGTCGATGCGCTGGGACTGGCCGTTGGTGTGACCCCAGCCAAAGTCCACCATCTGGATCACATAGTTGGCATAGCCCAGCACCGAGGTCTCATTGGTGATCTGCATTTCGGGCGCCACCAGGTCCTGGTTGCCCAGATCGGTCTGCGGTGGCTTGTAGCCGGGCCGGAAGAAGTTGAACACCGAGGGCGCGCGCATGGGGGTCTGGCCCAGCTCGCTCACCGTGTCGTCGGTGGTGGAGGCGAGGTAGTAAGGCAGGTGGCCGCCGGTCACAGCGGTGTTGTAAGCATCCGAGACGTGGGGGATGGCCCGCATCAAATGAATGACACGCACCAGAGGTTCGCGCACCTTGCCGAAGCTGGCGGTCTCTCGCAGGTCCATGTCGCGGGCCTCGGCGTCCAGCAGCACGGCCTTGACGGTGGCCTTGATGTTGCCATTGGACGCACGGAAGGCGGCGGTCACGCGCTGCACGTAACTGGGGCTGGGGTTGCTGGTCACCAGGCGCTGTATGAGTTGCTTGGCAAAGAATGGTGCGGTGTTGGGGTGATTGGCCAGGCGGTCCAGCGCGGTCACCAGGCTGGCCTGGGGATTGGGTGTGGTCTGAGCGGGTACCGTCGCACCCAAAAAGCGCTTCTCGCTGATCGAGTGTTCTTCGGTGTACGAGGACATGGCCGTCACGCTCTGACTGTTGTCCTGGCATTGGTCGCCACGCCAGAAGCACTGCCACCACACCACCGAGGCCTTGGCGGCGGGCCGAAACCAGCTCCACCCGGTGAAGACCTTGGCCAGGCCCTTGACGTCATCGGCGGTGTAGGTTTCCTGGGGCTGGCCGTCGGCCAGCTTGGGGGTGCCATCGTCGTTCAGCTCGACCAGGCCGATCGAGAACAGCTGCATCACCTCGCGTGCGAAGTTTTCATCGGCGATGCGGCCTGTGTTGGTGTCTTCCTTGCGGTTGCCCTGATGCGACAGGAACGTGCCCATGGCGGGGTGCAGGGCCACGCCTTCCAACAGACTTCGGTAGTTGCCGTCGATCTTGTCGCTCAGCATGTCCATGTAGCTGGCGACCATGCGGCCGTCGCCTGCCAGCTCGGCGTTGGTGGTTGAGACCACGAAGATCTCGGACAGTGCGAAGGCCACGCGCTGGCGCAGTTGGGCGGGATCGGTCGCGGCGTGTGTCCACCAGCTGAAGATCACGTCGTTCACCATGGGTCGGCCGGTGCCTTGCGCCACTGCGGAGGCTTCGGCCGTGGCCAGGTGGGTGTTCTGCGCCGGTCTGGCCAGTTGCTCGTCAATCCAGCGTTCGTAGCCGACCGCCTTCACTCGGGAGATGTCTGATGAGGTGGGGCCAAACGTGGCTTGCGTCAGGAAGCGATGGGCTTCGATGTCGTTGGCCGGCACGGCACCGACCGACTGCAGGTTGCTGGATCCTGCACTGCCTGTGCTGCTTGACGTGCTGTCACCGCCACCGCCGCCGCCACAACCCACCAACAGGGCTGCGCTGAACGCCATCACCAACCCTGCTTTGGACAGGACACCTTCGGACATCGACCGCAACATGAACGCACTCGCACTGAGAGACTTGACTCAGGGATGTCGGCATCTGAAACGCGGGCTTGAGCCGGGTTCCTGAAGGAACGATCTCTGAAACGAGTTCGCAAGGTGCCATGCGCCCCCGTCCGCAGGGGATGCAAGATGCCTCAGTTGTAAGGGGGCGATACGCCAGGTTCAATCAGAGCCCGAAAGCGTCAATAGCTCACAAGTTGGGCGACAAGGCCCGTTCGGCGTCGCGCTGGGAAAGGCCGGTTTTTTCGGCCCAATTCTCCAGTTGGTCGTGCCCGATCTTGCCCACGTTGAAATAGGTGGACTCGGGGTGGGCCAAATAGAAACCGCTCACGCTGGCCGCGGGCATCATGGCCAGGCTCTCGGTCAAGGCCATGCTGACCTCGTCAGCCTGCAGCACGCGGAACATCTCGCTCTTCACCGTGTGGTCGGGGCAGGCGGGGTAGCCCGGGGCAGGGCGGATGCCTTTGTACTTCTCGCCGATCAGGTCGACGTTGCTCAGGTGCTCGTCGGCCGCGTAGCCCCAGAACTCCTTGCGCACGCGCTCGTGCATGCGCTCGGCGAAGGCTTCGGCCAGGCGGTCGGCCAGGGCCTTGAGCATGATCGACGAGTAGTCATCGTGCTTGGCCAGGAACTCGGCGTCCTTCTTCTCGATGCCCAGGCCCGCGGTCACGGCGAACAGGCCGATGTAGTCGGGCTTGGTGCCCTTGGGCGCCACGAAGTCGGCCAGGCTGCGGTTGGCGCGCTTGACGCCATCCACCACCGGGCGCTCGGATTGCATGCGCAGCGGCGACCAGGTCATCAGCACTTCGGTGCGCGATTCGTCGCGGTAGATCTCGATGGTGTCGTCGTCCACCGTGTTGGCGGGGTACAGCGCAATCACGCCATGCGCGGACAGCCAACGGCCCTCGACGATCTTCTTGAGCAGGGCCTGCGCATCGGCCAGCACCTTGCGCGCTTCGACGCCCACCACCTCGTCGTCCAGGATGGCGGGGTAGGGGCCGGCCAAGTCCCAGGTCTGGAAGAAGGGGCCCCAGTCGATGTAGGGCACCAGCTCGGCCAGGTCCTGGTTCTTGAACACGCGACGGCCGGTGATTTTGGGCACGGCGGGCGTGTAGCCATTCCAGTCCATCGGCGTCTTGTTGGCGCGGGCTTGCGTCAGCGTCACCATCGGCGTGGTCTTTTTGTTGGCGTGCTGCACGCGCACGCGTTCGTAGTCGGCGTTCAGCTCGGCGATGTAATCGGCCTGGCGTTCGTCGCTCAGCAGCTCGGTGCACACGCCCACGGCGCGCGAGGCGTCGGGCACGTAGACCACCGGCCCACTGAAGTTGGGCGCGATCTTCACGGCGGTGTGCACGCGCGAACAGGTGGCGCCGCCGATCAGCAGCGGCGTCTGGCGAGTGCGGAAATACTCGTCGCGCTCCATCTCGCCGGCCACGTACTGCATCTCTTCCAGGCTGGGCGTGATCAGGCCGGAGAGGCCGATGATGTCGGCGCCGGTCTCCTTGGCCATCTTCAAGATGTCAACGCAGGGCACCATCACGCCCATGTTGACCACCTCGAAGTTGTTGCACTGCAGGACCACGGTCACGATGTTCTTGCCGATGTCGTGCACGTCGCCCTTCACCGTGGCGATCACGATCTTGCCCTTGGGCTTGGCATTGCCGCCGCCTTCGATCAGCAGCTTCTTTTCTTCTTCGATGTAGGGCAGCAAGTGCGCCACGGCCTGCTTCATCACGCGGGCGGATTTCACCACCTGCGGCAGGAACATCTTGCCTGCGCCGAACAGGTCGCCCACGGTGTTCATGCCCGCCATGAGCGGGCCTTCGATCACGTGCAGCGGGCGCCCGCCGGTGGCTTTGATCTTCTGCCAGCACTCTTCCGTGTCCACCGTGATGAAGTCGGTGATGCCGTTGACCAGCGCATGGCTCAGGCGGTGCTCCACCGTGGCGGGTTCGTCCGCCGTGCCGCGCCAGGCCAGCTTCGCGCTGTCGTCCTTGGCCGCGCCCTTGGCGCTGTCGGCAATCTCGATCAGGCGCTCGCTGGGCGTGAGGTGAGGCTCGCCGTCCTTGTAGACAGGCTGGCGATTCAGCACCACGTCTTCAACGCGCTCGCGCAGCACCGGGTCGAGCGCGTCATACACGCCCACCATGCCCGCGTTGACGATGCCCATGTCCATGCCCGCCTGGATGGCGTGGTACAGGAACACGGTGTGGATGGCCTCGCGCATCGGGTCGTTGCCGCGGAAGCTGAAGCTGACGTTCGACACGCCGCCGCTGATCTTGGCGCCCGGCAGGTTCTCTTTGATCCAGCGTGTGGCGTTGATGAAGTCGACCGCGTAGTTGTCGTGCTCTTCGATGCCGGTGGCGATGGCGAAGATGTTCGGGTCGAAGACGATGTCTTCCGGCGGGAAGCCCACCTCGTCCACCAGGATGCGGTAGGCCCGCTCGCAAATCTCGACCTTGCGCGCGAAGGTGTCGGCCTGGCCTTTTTCGTCAAACGCCATGACCACGGCGGCCGCGCCATAGCGCTTGACCAGCTTGGCCTGGCGGCGGAACTCGTCCTCGCCTTCCTTCATCGAGATCGAGTTGACGATGCCCTTGCCCTGGATGCACTTCAGTCCGGCCTCGATCACGTCCCATTTGGACGAATCGACCATGATGGGCACGCGCGAAATCTCGGGCTCGGAGGCGATCAGGTTCAGGAAGCGCACCATGGCGGACTTGCTGTCCAGCATGGCCTCGTCCATGTTGATGTCGATGACCTGGGCACCGTTTTCGACCTGCTGGCGCGCCACCGCCAGGGCTTCTTCGAACTGGCCGTTCAGGATCATCCGGGCAAAAGCCTTGGACCCGGTCACGTTGGTGCGTTCGCCCACGTTGACGAACAGCGAGCCCGGCCCGATCAGCACGGGTTCCAGCCCGGACAGGCGCATGGGCGCCACGGGAGCGGAGGGCAGGGCGCCCGCAGGCGATGAAGTGGTGGGGAATGCAGGCTGGGTCATGGCCGCCATTTTACGAGGCGGCGCAGACCTCACGCTTTCAGCATGGCGTACAACTCATCCTTGAGGGTCACGCGCAGCAGTTTCTTTTGCTCCAGTTCGGCGGACGAGCCATGCTCGATGCCGGTTTCCAGCCGGACGATGGCCTTGTCCAGGTCCTCGTATTCACGCTCCAACCGCGCAAAGTGGGCGCTGGACGTCTTCAGCGCGTGGATCTTGTCCCGGCACTCCGGGAAATCCTTGGCCAGCGGATGGTGTTCTTGAATCATTCCTGCTCCTTCTTGGTTGACTCAGCAGTGTTGCTGAGCACCATGATCTTCCGTTGAGCCTGCTTCAAGCGTCTTGCGGTAGATCAACCCAGGCCCAGGAAGGTCTTTTCGATGTCCAATGAGCTTCTGTGCCCGATGTCGTCGCGGTGGGCGGCCAGCCAGCGGTCGGCAGCGGCATGGCCCATGTCGTGCAGCGTTTGCAGGAAAACGCGGTCGGTGTTGGACTTGCTGGAGGCGTTGAACGGCGCCAGGTTCTCGTCGTCGGCCACCATGTGCATGTGCAAGTCTTTGTAGCGACCGGGGTCGATCTTGTCTTCCTTCAGCAGGCGCTTCACGAACGCAATGGCCCGCATCTCACCGATCAGGCTGGCGTTGAAGGTGATTTCGCTGAGCCGGTCGAGGATGTCCATGCTGCGCGTGGGCTTGTCCAGGCGCTGCAGCGGGTTGATCTTGATCAGCAGGATGTCACGCGTTTCGGTGTTGTAGATCAGGGGGTACAGCGCGGGGTTGCCGGTGTAGCCGCCATCCCAGTAAGGCTCGCCGTCGATCTCGACCGCCTGGAACACCACCGGCAGGCAGGCCGAGGCCATCAGGGCATCCAGCGTCAACTCCTCTTCGGTGAAGACGCGCGCCTGGCCGGTGCGCACCGAGGTGGCGGTCACGAACAACTGGGTGCCGTGCTGGCAAGCTTCGTGCACTGTTTCTATGGTCACATGCCGCTGCACCACATCGCGCAAGGGGTTCAGGTTCAGCGGATTGATCTCATACGGACTGAAGGTCTGCATGAACATGTTCATCCACTGGTAACCGGGGATCTGGTCCAGGTTGAAGGCGGGCTTGAGTGAGCCATTGGATTGCAGGGTCATGGGCGAGAAGATCGGCCCATGCTGGCTGACGTCGGCCCAGAAGGCGGCCAGGGCTTTTTGGGCCTGGGCGCGGGCCAGGGCCACGCCACCTTGGGTGTGGCCTTCGACATAGCCGGTGAGCATCACGGCGCCGTTGAGCGCCCCCGCGCTGGTGCCCGAGATGCCCGAGAAATCCAGGCCATCCTCGTCCAGCAGCCGGTCGAGCACCCCCCAGGTGAACGCGCCATGTGAGCCGCCGCCTTGCAGTGCCAGGTCCACCCGCGGCCTGGGCGATGGGTTCTGGGCGGCGGATGAAAGGGCTTTGCGCTTTTTGCTGGGGATGGTCATGGCCCAGTCTAGCTCGTAATGCTGCACTGCAGCATTGATTTTGCACTCCCCTCTTCAGTGGGTGACAAATACCTGTTTGAAATACTGTACATCCATCCAGCTTTTGTCATAATGGCGGCAATTCATCAATTCACACCCATCGGAGACACCTGAATGGAAGCCACCGCAAAGTCCGCCCTGAGCGCCGAAAAAGCCAAAGCCCTGCAA
>NZ_JAUSAR010000071.1 GCF_030652515.1 Aquabacterium sp.
GGTCAACGGAGGGGGGCGCCAATACCCAGCCGCCATCAACGCTGTGCCGGTCGCACTGTCGATCTTGTCACACAGTCTCAAGATAAACCCGCGAACCTTGCGCTTTACCTTGCTCGCCGTGTGTGCCACGGTTTCTTCGGAGCACTCAAAGAGGTAGTGCCGAATGTCCACTTCCCCGGCGTAACCGCACGTGCATCCCTTCCCGTCCTTGCGTGACAGTGCCGTGGCCAGACCAGCCGACATGGTGGTGGAGGCCAAGAGGCGAGCATACGGGTGTCGGTAGGGTCGCAGCGACAGGCTCATTGCTCCAAAACGTGCATTGCTAACCAACTCGGTCATACGGGGCCCGAGCTTGGTGATGGCCGTGAGCGAGCCACTGCATCCCGGTCCATGTTTGCTCAGACCAATGGGACCTTTTGGCGCAGTTCATTGCATTCGCAAATTCAACGCTGCGCCTGAGCCTCTTCGACACCCTCATGTTTGCTTCTGTTAGCCTCAGGAGTCTACTAGTCTGCACCTCTTCACCCATGGGCCCTGCTGCTTGCCGAGACCCGTCCGCTGAGTGATATACCCCACCAGACCACGATGCCATTCCAATCCCCGGGCTCCAACGGGTCCTCCCTGGCACTGGCACTTGTGTCTGGCCAGGTGGCCAGCGTTGTGGCACTGGCACGCCTTGCAGTGGCGGGCACCTGCTCGGCGAGTGCCCCTGGAGCCATTGATAGTGCAACTGTTGCCCTCCTCCTCCCCCACTGCCGGCTAAAGAAGGGTGCTCTGGCATTCCTGAGCAAGGAAAGTGGCGTTGCCGCCATACCTGTCCGCATGATCGCCTCTCGCCTCCGCTGCACTCTCTGCAAACTCCACCTCTCCCCTGTTGCCAACCCCAGTGATAAAGAAGTCCTCCTGACGTATTCCACATGGCGTCTGTTTGTGAACACCCCAGCATGGTGGTACTGCGGGAGTACATCACCTTTGATGCCCTCCTCCTCATCGACCAGCTCACCCACCTCATATACAAAGTGTGCTGTGCCCCCACTGGGTTCATGGGCGAGACGTTCCGTGACCCAAGCAGCCCGACCAAGTTCTTTGATTGGAGGGCACTCATGGGTGAACACGTGAGTAATGTGTGCAAGTCCATCTGGGTCCTCCTCCCGCGCATCACAGCCGCAGACGAGACTTGGAACTCTGAAGTTGGTCGCTGGCTCCTCCACATGCTCCTAATAGCGATGCCCTT
>NZ_JAUSAR010000081.1 GCF_030652515.1 Aquabacterium sp.
GGCACTCCGATTGGCGATATTCTTGGAAGGCGGGCCATTATCTATTTTGTATATTGGTCAGAAGGTGTTTATAAATATAGCACAATATTTAATTTGTACCTGACCCCGGTTATTCATCACAGCACCCAAATCGACAGCGACTGGTGATGCCCCGACAAGACCGTCCCGGTCAGGTCATCGAAACGTTTGTCACAGGTCTTGCATTGGTAGCGTTGGCAAACGCGTTGCGGGCTGTCGTAGCCACGCCGGATCGTGCTGCCGCTGCCGCAATGCGGGCAGGTGACACCATCAGCCCAACGCAACTGCCGGATGGTGGCATAACATTGGGCTTCACTGACCAGTTGTTTGATAGTTATGATTGAGGTTTCCATCCGCACATTTTATCAAAAGACCCAGGAACCCATATAGAGCCTTTATTTTTTATACTAGCCTGGAAAATTTTAAGGTCGTAAACCCGGCATAGCCGGGTATGTCGGACACCTGCTGTTCGTGCCCACGCGAAACAAACCCTTCATGTAAACGGTGGGCAAAACCGCCTCCCTACTCTACGTGGCTGGTCATAAAACAATTTACGATGCTCTGTCCTGTCGCGTTCGGTACCAGATTGATTCAAGTCCGTTAGCAGCGAACCTAGCAGTTGCTGGTATTTGACGTCTTGGAGTGGCGGTTCGGCTTGAGAGTCTCGGGAAATACTCATGGAAATCTCCTAGAAAAACGGCAGTTAAAATGCTCGTTTGGAGCATCACCGTGCTTTAAAATATTTGGGTAGCACCCTGGAAAGTCATCTGAGTTTTGGATACATTCGCAGTCGCCTATGCTATTATTAACGGACTAAAGTTTATCATTCGTCGCAAAACATGCTATTCATCATGGGGTTGATTTTAAATGTTTGATAATGAAGATTTAATTTTTAAGGTTGTGGTTAATCACGAAGAGCAGTATTCAATATGGCCCCAGGACCGTGAGCTTCCATTAGGATGGAAGGAAGAGGGGATGCAAGGGAGTAAGCAGGCGTGCCTGGATCATATTGAAACCGTATGGACTGATATGCGACCGTTAAGCCTGAGGCAGTTGATGGATAAATGACGGGGAGCTATTCGCATCAGTCTAGGATTGATGTCATGCTTCGATACTAATACAGTCCAAGTTGCTTTGGTGAAAGAATAAGCTGATATGTTAGATCTTATCAACCGTTACAGTCATGGCTTTGTCACTTTCCCTATCATACATGTCTTGCGTGGACAAGGCGTGTTCGATACCCTAAAAAATCAATATCCTATTGATTTTGATTCATTAATGAGGATACACCAGGCATCCGGCCAGTTAAAGGTGGCGTTAAGGCTGCTGGTCTCATTAAATATCCTGGATTTCGAGGGCGCTTATAGACCGGGGCAGCGCTTTGCTTGGGTGGCGAAGACACCTGAAAATATCGGGCAGTTATTGACGCTGACATTTCCTGATTGTCTGGAAACCCCGCAGACACAACAATCCCTGGATTATTGGCTGGCGCAATCAGCGCTGCACTGGTCGGTGGATGACAGCATGCTGGCTGATTATCTGGATGGTTTGTTGCTGTTGCCGTTATTATGCCATGCCAAGACGCAGGCATCCGGGGCGCGCAGTTTTGCCGAAACCTTCAGTTTTTTACCCGATACCAAAAACCTGGCCAGTCTTTTTGCGGCGAAAGCCTGGGTGGCTTATCAGGCCGGGCAACCGGTGTTCACGCCGGCGGGTGAGCATTTGTTAGAGCGGATTTTTATCGCCGCCACAGTCTACTCTTATCGGCCCATGTTTCTGGGCATGCACGAACTGATTTTTGGCGATGGCGCAACGGTTTTTACCCGTGACGAAGAAGGGCATGAACATCATCTGGATCGTTTGCTGAATGTCCAAGCCAGCGGTTTTCAGCATGAGCGTTATTTCAATGACTGCCAGGACATTATCGCCGATATTTTTAATCGCCTGCCATTGGCAACCCAGCCCGATTTTATTGCCGATATGGGCTGTGGCGACGGCACGTTACTAAAGCGCATTTATCAGCATATTGTCGCCCATACCTTGCGGGGCAAGGCGCTGGATCGCTATCCGCTCACACTGGTCGGCGCTGACTTTAATGGTAAAGCCTTAGAGGCGACCCGTCGCACCCTGACTGAAGCTGAAATCCCGTTTGTCACGATAGCGGCGGATATCGGTGATCCTGTCCGGTTTTTGGCCGATTTGGCGGCGGCAGGCATCCATGATGCCGATAAAATTCTGCACGTGCGTTCCTTTCTGGATCATGATCGGCCATTTATCCCGCCCAAGCAGTTGGCTCGGCTTAAGCAGCGTGGGGCGGGTAGGGAGCATGGGGTTTATGTCGATGGCAACGGCCAATTGATCCCCGCGAACGAGGCTTATCAAAGCTTGGTTGAACATCTGGGGCGCTGGGCGAGCATTTTCGGCAATAGCGGGGCGATGTTGCTGGAAGTGCATAGCATGGCGCCGCATGTGGTTTCCCGTTATTTGGACCAGTCTGAGAATCTGCATTTTGATGCCTACCATGCTTTTTCCGGCCAATTATTGGCAGATGCCGATGAGTTTATGTACGCCGCCGCTGAAAACGGCTTGTTTCCGCGCCTGGAATTCGCGAGGCATTACCCGGCTACATTAGCCTTTTGCCGTATCACGATAAACTGGTTTGAAAAGCGGCCTTATTGTTTGCGACCGGCGTTCATCGAGGATTTGCCGTCCTTAGTGGCGTTGGATGCAGCTTGTTGGCCCGCGTCTTTGATCGCGGGTGCTGCGGTATTGCAAGCCCGTCTGGAACGCTATCCGCAAGGGCAATGGGTCATAGAACAACAGGGCGAGATTATCGGCGCGGTCTATACGCAACGTATCCGCGATGAAGCCGAACTGGATGATACCGATTTTTATCGCCTACCGGCATTGCATGACAATGACGGCGCCATCTTGCAGTTGCTGGGTTTCAACATAAATCCGAGCTTCCAGCATCTGGGTTTGGGCGACCAAATACTGGATTTTTTGCTTTATAACCTCTCGCTGGACGGCCATACCCGGAAAGTGGTCGGTGTCAGCCGTTGCAAGCACTTTGTGGATCATCCTAGCCTCGACATGGCGCAATATCTGCAACAATGTCGCACTACCGGGCAGTGGGATACCGTGCTGCATTTTCATGTGCACCACGGTGCCGAAGTGGTCAAGCCCTTGGCCAATTATTGGTCGGCCGATGTCGATAATCTGGGTTATGGCGTGTTGATACGTTACACCTTGGCGGCGCAGCAAGGCGGATCGCATACACTGGACCTAGAGCAGCCTGTGGCCGATCCGGTAGCGCTACGGAACATCATTGACGACGCGATAATGACGGTTTTAGGCCCGCGCAGAAAACAACGCTTTGTCGGAAACCGGGCATTGATGGAATTGGGTTTGGATTCTTTAGACTTACTGGAGCTGCGTAGCCAATTGAACCGCCGCTTAGGGGTAAACCTGGAGCCGATGTTTTTTTTCTCTTATGGCAATGCCGAAGCGATCAGCGCTTATTTTGCTAACGCTGGCAAAGCCATTCCGGCAACCGGACAGCAGCCCTCGCAGCTTGCCGCGACAGGCCCGCAGCCAACTACTGCCGAGGCGGGCACGCCGCCAAACGATAGCCTGTCGGATATTGCCATTATCGGCGTCGCTTGTCGGCTGCCCGGAGGCATAGACACGCCTGAACGCTTTTGGGAGGTATTGGTGTCAGGTGTGGACAGTATTACAGCGATACCGGCGGAACGTTGTGGATTACAAGCTTGTGCCGAATATGCCGGCCAGGGTTTCGGGGGCTATGTAAGCGGCGTGGAACAGTTCGATGCCGATTTTTTTAAACTCTCCCCGCGTGAGGCCCGGTTAATAGACCCGCAACATCGCTTGTTACTGGAAACGGCCTGGGAAGCGTTGGAACGGGCCGGATTAAATCCTGGGCAGCAACCGCATACCGGTGTCTTTGTCGGCTTGTTTGCCCATGATTATGAACTGCTTGCCGCAACGCTTAACCCCGACAAAGATTTTGATGTTTATCATGCCATCGGTAATTCAGCGGCTATGGCAGCCGGGCGCTTGGCTTATTTCTTCGGATTCGACGGCCCTGCGATCAGTATTGACACAGCCTGTTCGTCTTCGCTGGTCGCCGTGCAACTGGCTTGTGAAAGCCTGTTGCGTGGGGATAGCAACATCGCGCTGGCGGGCGGCGTTAACTTAATATTAACGCCTGATTTAAGTGCTGCGTTTTCCAAAAGCGGCATGTTAGCCGAAGACGGGCATTGCAAAACTTTTGCCGCCGATGCGGATGGTTATGTGCGTAGCGAAGGTTGCGGTCTGGTGGTGTTAAAACCGTTGCAACAGGCGTTAAAGGATAGCGACCCGATACTGGCGGTCATTAAAGGCGGGGCGGTTAACCAGGATGGCGCGAGCAACGGCATCACCGCGCCGAACGGTCTGGCCCAGCAGGCCGTGATGAGGCGGGCGTTAACGCTCGCCCAAGTCAACGCCGCCGATGTTTCAGTATTGGAAGCTCATGGCACCGGGACGCCGTTGGGCGATCCGGTTGAGATTGAAGCGGTGGCCGAAGTTTATGGTGCTGGCCGCAAGCAATCCAATCCCTTAGTGGTCAGTTCGGTAAAGACCGCTATCGGCCATACCGAATCGGCAGCCGGTATCGCCGGACTCATCAAGTTGACGCTGGCGCTACAACACCGGTACATCCCGCCGCATCTGCATGCCAAGCAACTGAACCCACGCCTTCCGCTGGCAAAAATTCCGGCGCTTATCCCCACGATGGGCATGGTTTGGCAGACGGATGCGGACATGCCGCGTATCGCCGCTATCAGCGCTTTTGGTTTTAGCGGCACCAATGCCCACATGATAGTCGCAGAAGCTCCGCCACTGTGGCATCGGCAAACGCCAGCCCAGCCTTGCGTCTTGACGTTGTCGGCGGACAGCGCGGCAGCTTTGACGGCATTAGTCGCCCGTTATAACAACCATATACAAACCGGGCCAAACCAGGCTTTATGGGATATGGCCGCCAGCGCGGCCTTAGGACGCAAGCATTTTAGCTACCGTTTGGCCTTTGCAGGCGTTGATACGGCTGCAATAGTCCGGCAGTTGGACGATTATTTACAACAGCGGGAAGATCTGCATCCGATAACGCCTGTAGGCCGCACCGTGTTCTTGTTTACCGGCCAGGGCGCCCAATATCTGGCGATGGGGCGTGAGCTGTACCGTAACCATGCGTATTTCAGGCAGGTGTTTGATGAGTGTTCGTCATTGTTTGCACCACACCTGGGTCTTTCGGTAACGGAAGCGCTGTTTGACGGCCAATGCAGCGATGCGGCGTTGGCGCAAACCGGTTTGACGCAAGCCGCATTGTTTACACTGGAATACGCGCTCGCCAAACTGTGGCAGGCCTGGGGGGTTAATCCCGACGTATTGGTGGGCCATAGCATAGGCGAATACGCCGCCGCTTGCCTTGCCGGTATTTTTAACCTGGAACAGGCCGTCAAGCTGGTGGCAATGCGCGGACAACTGATGCAGGCGTTGGCGGCTGACGGCAAAATGGCGGCGGTCAATGGCAACGCCCGGCAATTGGCGGCGGTGTTAAGCAGGCATCCGGGCGTGGTTGTCGCCTGTTTTAATGCGCCGGAACGCCATGTCATTTCAGGCTTGGCAATAGACGTCGATGCGGCGTTGGACGCGTTGGCGGCGGAAGGGCTTAGCGTCAGTGCCTTAAACGTGTCGCACGCGTTCCATTCGCCGTTAATGACGGCGATGTTGGCGGATTTCAGGCAAAGTCTGCAAGAATGCGTTTTTAACAAGCCCGCTATCCGCATTATTTCAACATTGACCGGGCGCTGGGTTGATGATGAGATGTCCGGGGTCGATTATTGGCTGGAGCAAATTGTCCGGCCGGTAGACTTTACCGCAGCGGTGGGCACGCTGTTTTCAGTGCCGGTCGCAAACACGGTTATATTGGAAATAGGGCCCAGGACGGTTTTGAACAATCTGGCGCGGTTGTCAGGGCAAGAGACAGATACCCTATGGTTACCGGCGATAGATCGCGGCATTAACGATAACCAGCGCATAGCGGATAATCTTGCCCAGCTTTATTGCGCGGGCATTTCAATCAACTGGCAAGACGTTTACGGACAACAGCCGTTCAATAAAGTCATGCTGCCGACTTATCCTTTTCAACGCCAACGCTATTGGCTGGATGAGGTGTATGCCAACAAAGCGCATAGGCAAACTATCGGTGACCTACATCCGCTGCTGGGATCGCACATTCCGTCGCCGATGGTAGAACAATACCAACAGACTATCCGCCAAGACGCACCGGCCTGGTTAGCGGGGCATGTCGTCAATGGCGGCGTGCTGTTCCCGTTGTCCGGATTTGTCGAAATGGCGCTGGCCGCAGCCGGACAACACAGTGAATTGGCCGAAGTAATGGTTAGCAAGGCCTGCCAGTTGGATGCCTGCCCCGTATTGTTGCACACCGTGTTACAGGATCAGGCCATAGGGATACACAGTTTAAGCGGCGAAAACTGGCAGCAACATTTTAGTTGTGTCGTGCGGCCTTTGGCACAACAGTCGGGGCAACTGGCGTTACCGGACTTATGCGGACGACTAAATCCCGTCCATATCGGCGATTTTTATCAACGCAATGCCGTGCGTGGCTACCAGTTTGACCGCGACTTCCTCAGTCTGGACAGTCTGCATCGTGATGGCCATGAGGCGGTAGCGCTGGCTCGGCATACCGACCGCGACCCGCGTTACCGATTGCATCCGGTATTGCTGGATGGCGTGTTGCAAACAGCGTTGGCGTTTATTCCCGATGCGGCCGACGATTGTTATGTCCCGTTCACAGCCACCCGTGTCGCCTTATGGGGCCGCGCCGACGGCAGCTTATGGGGCCATGCGACGTTATGGGAGCAGCACCGCGATACCTTTATCGTCGACTTGGCCCTTTATGACGCACAGCTTCAAGCCATAGGCTGTATCGAAGGCTTATTATTTAAACGTTTGGCCAAAAAAGCGGAAACCACCCGGTTAAGCGTAGACCAGTTGTTATATCAGGTGGCATGGCAGGCTCAGGCGCTGCCCTATTCCGGCGAGCAGTTGTTGGCATTATTGCGGGAAAGCCTGGATGAAACGCTGGCGTTTCAAGCCATACAGGGCTCTGCCGGGCGATTGGACCAACTGGCTATCGCTTACCTATGTCAGGGCTTGCACACCTTGGGCTGCCGTGAACAACAGATTTTTGCCAGCGTCCAAGACTTGATGGCCCAGCTGGGTATTGATACCCGTTTTGGGAGGCTGATGCAGCGTATCGTGGCCTTATTGGCGGAAGCAGGGCTGGCACGAACAAACGCGGTCGGTGTTGCCATCGGCGCCCTAGCGTCAGCTTGTCAGGCCGGCAGCTTGCTGGCGCAATTGCGGCAGGATTATCCCGCGTTAAAATCTGAAACAGACTTATTGCAACGCTGCGGCGCTAAGCTTGCCGAGATCTGGCGCGGCGATATTGCGCCGTTAAGCCTGATTTTTCCGGCGGATAATCCGGAGGCAACCACGTATTTTTATCGGCATGCCTTGTCGTTTGCCGCATTAAATGTTGCGCTGGGCGATGCGTTGGCCTTATTGCGGGACGCGTATCCGGCACATCAGACTTGTCGCATACTCGAAATAGGGGCCGGTACCGGTTCGGCCAGCAGCGTCGTGCTGCCCAGGCTGGTCAATAAACCCTGCCGCTACACGTTCACCGATGTGTCCAGTTACTTCCTCGGACAGGCAAAGCTTAGCTTTGGCGGTTATGGTTTTATCGACTACCGCCTGTTGGACATTGGACAGCCAACGCTAGCACAAGGCTATGCAGCACATAGCTATGACATTATTATCGCCTCGAACGTCTTGCATGCGATACCCGACCTTAGCCGGGCATTGCAGCATTGCCGGGAGCTATTGGCTCCGGGCGGCAAGCTGGTGTTGATGGAAGGCGTACAGGCCACGCCGTGGATAGATACGATCTTCGGTCTGACGGAAGGTTGGTGGGCATACGATGACGGCTTGCGGCAAGACTACCCGCTGTTGACGGCGACGCAATGGCGGCAAGGCTTGGCGGCACAGGGTCTGGACGCGCAGTGTTTGGTGCTGGGGCATCAGGATGCGCCATTCAAGCAGGCCTTGATGATTGCCGGTGTTGCCGCCCCGCAAACGCCGAAAATCTGGCTGGTCATGGATGACGGCCGCGGTATTGCCGACAGCATTATTAAAGCGTTGGCGGCGGATGGCAGCCAGTGCCTAGTGGTTATTGCCGGACCGCAATTTCAGCAACTGGATGCACGGCGCTATCAGCTCAACCCTGATAACGCCGATGATTACCGCCGTTTATTGGAAAGCATGGGTAAAGACATATCTGGCATAACGGTCGTCAATTGCTGGCCTTTGTCTTTGCCCGAATTGCCCGGTATGTCAACTGTGCAGCTGGTCGAACGGACGCGTTTTTTGTGTTGCCATGGGCTTTATCTGATGCAGGCGCTGCTAGCCAGTGGACGGCGCAAACTGAAAGTGTTCCATGTCACGCAAGGCACCCAAGCTGTCCGTAGCGATGATCGCGTGCAGGCTCCTGAAGCGGCGGTGTTGTGGGGTATGAATAAAGTCGTTGGCTTGGAACATCCCGAATTAAATGCGGCGGTTGTCGATCTGGATCGCGATGAAGCCAGTCTTGCGGCGTTTGTCCGGTCTTTGCAACAGCAGGATGACGAGCCGCAATTGGTGTTTCGGAACGGTCAGCGCTTTGTCGCCCGTTATGACAGGCTGGCAGCACGCCCGTCAGACGATATGAACCGTGTCTGGTCGGCAACCGATAAAGGTTCAGTGGACGCTTTACAGATCAGCGAAATACCGCGCCAGCCGGTTGCGCCAGGGCAGATAGAAATTCGCGTGCAATACGCGGGGCTGAATTTTATCGATGTCATGGATGTGTTGGGCCTGCTGCCGTTCGGGCGTGCCGGTTTTGGCATGGAGTGCGTCGGTACCGTGGTTAACGTCGGTGCAGGTGTGGGGCAGTTTAGCGTTGGGCAGCCGGTATTGGCGCTCGCGGAAGGGGCGCTGGCGAATTTTGTCGCGGTGGATGCCCGCTTGGCGGCGCCATTGCCGCAAGCATTGTCGGCTGACGCCGCCGTAACAGTGCCGGTCGCCTTTTTAACGGCGGCATATGCTTTGGAAGACATTGCCGGCATCCGTACAGGACAGCGCGTGCTGATTCATGCCGCGACAGGCGGCACCGGTATGGCGGCGGTACAAATAGCGCTGGCGGCCGGTGCTGACGTCTATGCGACAGCCAGCAAGGCAAAATGGCCGCTGTTACAGGGCACAGGCGTTAAAGCCATCATGGATTCGCGCGACTTGGCTTTTGTCGGTGACGTTAACAAGCTTACTGGTGGGCAAGGTGTCGATATCGTATTTAATAGTCTGACGGGCGATTTTATTGCCGCCGGATTATCCTTGCTCAAGCCGGGCGGCTGTTTTATCGAAATAGGCAAGCGCGGGCTGTTGACGACAGAACAGGCGGCAAAACTGGCTCCGGGTATCCAATATAAGCCGGTCGACATACGTGAGCTGTCGCAGACCCGGCCCGATAAAATCCACAGCCTGTTAAACTCGATCCTGGCGCGTATCGCCGGCGGGCAGTTGGCTGCATTACCGCAGACGTGCTATGGTTGGACGCAAATGAAGGCGGCTTTTCGCTTCATGCAGCAAGCCAAGCATACCGGAAAAATCATCCTGCAAAACAACCTGGGGCAGCGCGATAACGCTGTTTGCCATGCCGACGCCAGCTATTTGATTACGGGAGGGCTGAAAGGCCTGGGTTTATTCACGGCACGCTGGTTGGTCGAGCAAGGGGCGCAACATATCATATTACTCGGCAGATCGGCCCTGGCGGCTGAGTACCAAACCGAGCTGGATGCGCTCAAGGCGTTGACGAAGGATGTGCAAATCGTGGTCGCGGATGTCAACGATGCCGACGCCATGCAAGCGCTATTTGAACGTATCCGGCTATCGCCTTACCCGCTGAAAGGCATCATTCATTCGGTGGGCGTGCTTGATGACAGCGCATTCATGCAGCAGTCCTGGGAACGTTTCGAACCCGTGCTGATGCCGAAACTGGCCGGTGCCTGGCGGTTGCACCAATTAAGCCTGGGCGACCGGCTGGATTTCTTTGTGCTGTACTCGTCGGTGGCGGCACTGTTGGGCAGCGCCGGCCAAGCCAACCATGCCGCCGCCAATGCGTTTCTGGATGCGTTCGCGCATTACCGCAGAGGGCAGGGTTTACCGGCGCAAAGTATCAATTGGTGTGGCTGGTCAGACATAGGGTCGGCTGCGGCGCGTCAGCTTAGCGATAAAATTCGCAAAGGCATGGCCGCCATCACGCCTGAAACCGGTGCCCTGGTCTTGGCGCAGGCGTTGGCGCGTAACGATGCCCAGCTGGGGGTGACGCCGATAAACTGGGACGTGTTTTTGCAGGATGCGGGCATGCCGGCATTTTTTGAACGGTTGGCCGACCACGCACATGCACGTTCAGGTGAGGGCATGGCGGCTCCAGCGATACCCTGGGAACAGGGGCCAGCCCTGTTGCAAGCCGGTGCGCCTGAGCGGGCAGGCCAGATTAAAGGCCTTGTTGTCAGCGAGTTGGCGACCGTGCTCGGCATGGAAGTCAATCAATTGAATCGGCTGGCCCAGCGCAAGTCCGGTTTTTTTGAATTAGGCCTGGATTCGTTGACATCGGTGGAGTTTAAAAATCGTCTGAACCGAGGCTTGGGGTTGTCGATATCAACGGCTGCTATTTTTGATTACCCAAACCTGACGGCTTTGAGCGAATATCTGTTATCGTTGCTGGCTAACGATGTGGATCTTGAACCTGAGATTATCCCGCCGGATCCGGAAGAACTGGATGATCTGTCTATTGAGCAGGCCGCGTTATTATTGGCTAAGGAATTGGAGGCCTGAGCCCGGAACATATGCGATGCGTATCCTGCCACTTGTGTATAAAAACGAACGTTGTTGGATGAATTCCCGCGTGGAGCGTGGGAACTATAAAATACTTTTAAGAGATTAACTGGCTATGTCTAGCAATGATGCCATCGATTATCAGAGCTTGGTTAAAAATTCGCTGAAGGAAATCCGTAAACTCAAAGCGCGTATTGCCGAGCTGGAGCAACAACCGGTAGCCGAACCGATTGCCGTAATCGGTATGGCCTGCTCATTTCCGCAACAAAATCCACACACGCCTCCCAGCCTGGAAGCCTTCTGGCAGTTGCTGGCTAGCGGCGGCGATGCGGTGCGCGAAGCGTCCGAGCAGCGCTTCAACCGCGCCCAACTGTATAGTCCGGATCCCGATGCAGACGGTAAAATGCTGAGCATGCGCGGCGGTTTTTTGGATGACATAGACCAGTTTGCCGCCGATTTCTTTTTTATTTCGCCGCGTGAAGCGGACAGCATGGACCCGCAACAGCGGCTATTGCTGGAAACCCATTGGCGCGCCTTGGAACAGGCCGGCATTCCGGCGGCGGCATTGATGGACAGTTCAACGGGCTTGTTCGCAGGGCTATGCGGCAACGATTATTATCATTTACTGGCCAGCCGTGCTTTAGAAAGCATAGACAGCTACATGGCTTCCGGCACGGCACACAGCACCGCTGTCGGGCGTCTGGCCTTCTTTTTTGGGACTAAAGGGCCGGCTGTCGCCGTCGATACGGCGTGCTCCTCTTCGCTGGTGGCCTTGCATCTGGCTTGCCGGAGTTTGCGCGAGGGCGAATGCGGACTGGCGCTGGCTAGCGGCGTCAATGCCTTGTTGTCGCCGGAAACCAGCATCAATTTTTCCAGGGCCGGCATGTTATCGCCGGACGGTTGTTGTAAAACCTTCGACGATGCCGCCAATGGCTATGTGCGCGGCGAAGGTTGCGGTGTGGTCGTATTGAAACGTCTGGCCGATGCGCTGCGGGACGGCGACAATATCCTGGCTGTGATCAAGGGTTCCGCCGTCAATCAGGACGGTCGCAGCAGCGGCTTAACCGCACCGAACGGCCCGGCACAACGCGCAGTGATTCATCAAGCCTTGCAGTCCGCCGGTTTAAATGCCGGACAAGTCAGTTATGTGGAAGCGCACGGCACCGGCACCCGCCTAGGCGACCCGATTGAAATTGAAGCCTTGCAGGATGCCTATGGCAGGCACAGGCATTCGTCGGCATTATCCATCGGTTCGGTCAAAAGCAATATCGCGCATCTGGAAGGGGCTGCGGGTATTGCAGGCTTTATCAAAACCGTGTTGATGTTGCAGCAGCGTAAGATTCCCAAGCAACTGCATTACCATACGCCCAACCGCCATGTGGACTGGTCGGCGATGAACCTGGAGATCAACAAACAGCTGCGTGACTGGTCGGTTCCCGAAGGTGAAACCCGCATTGCCGGCGTCAGTTCATTCGGTTTCGGCGGGACGAACGCCCATGTCCTGGTTGCTGAAGCCCCGCCACAGCAGCCGCGCGTCCGGCCCATGCAGCGTGGTGGCGGGCTGTTGACGTTGTCCGCCCGCAACCCGCAGGAATTGCAAGCGTTAAAACAATCTTACAGCGACTATCTGCACGCGCATGCCGATACGGAAGTCGCCGATTTTTGCTATACCGTTAATGCCCGCAGGGATCATTTCCAGCAGCGTTTGGCCTTCCCCTGTACATCGCTGGAACAGCTTAAACGGTCATTACAGCAGGATTCCGTCTCCCATGCCGCCGATTCCGATTTGCGTTTGGCGCTGTTGTTCACCGGACAGGGCGCATTTAATGGCGCGGTCTATCATTTTGCCGATGCCCATCCGCTATTTGCCCAAGAACTCGCAGCCTGCGAGCACGCGTTCCAGCAGCGCTTGGGTGTGCCGTTATCGGCAACCTTGTTTACGGCACAGGGCGCTTTGCGCTTATCGGACACGCGCTATGCCCAGCCTGCGTTGTTTTGTATGCAATATGCGCTGGCCAAAGCCTGGCAGGCTTTAGGCGTCAAGGCCGAATGCCTGATCGGGCATAGCGTAGGCGAATATGCGGCGGCCTGCCTCGCCAAGGTGTTCAATTTTGCCGATGCGCTGGAGCTGGTTAGCCTGCGCGGACGCTTGATTAGCGAAATGACGGCAGCGGCGGGCATGATGGCGATATTGGCAGATGCGGCTACGGTCAGCCGTGTGTTGCAGGATACCGGCAGCACACTGGGTATTGCCGCCTGCAATGGCTGGTCGAACACCGTGGTTTCGGGCGCTCACCACGAATTAAAACGTTGCAGGGATTATCTGGATAAGCAGGGCCTGGCTTATGCGCCGCTGGCCGTGGACAGGGCTTTCCATTCCTGTTTGATGGAGCCGGTGTTGGCTGAGTTTGCCGAAGCGGCGCGGCGCATAGTTTATCGCCACCCAGAAATCAGCATCATATCCACGAAAACCGGTCGTTTGGCTGGCCTGGACATGGCGAACGCCGATTACTGGGTGGAACAGATACGGCAGCCGGTTTTGTTTACCCAGGCGCTGGCTGGCTTGGCTGACCTGGGCATCACTAATGCCCTGGAAATAGGCCCGCAAGACGTCTTGGCCAAAATGGTTAACCGCGAACAAAAATACGGGCACACATCGGTAACGGCCATACCTACGCTGGGCGGGGCGGGCAACAGCGGGCAGGATGTTTTGGAAGCCTTGGCCGGGCTTTATCAACGAGGTGTCGAAATTGATTGGGCGGCCTATTATCAAGGGTTCGTCGCCGCCACCGTCCCGCTGCCCGGCTATCCTTTCCCGCGACAAACTTACTGGTATAAAGCCAGCCCCAGAGTCCGCCGTAACGATGCCCATGATGCCGGTTTGAACCATCCTTTTTTGACCGGCCCGATAGAGCCGGCAACTGAAGCGGGCAAGCTCATTTACAGTGCCGTATTAAGCGCCCGGCATGCCGATTTTCATGAAGACCATCGTTATCAGGGCAGGATTTTTTTACCGGCGGCGTATTATCTGGAATTAGTCGTTGCCGCCGTGGGTTTGCCTTGCCAATTGACCGGGCTGGCTTATCTGGCGCCCTTGTTTTTGGATGCCGATCATGAAACAGACGTGCAACTGATTCTGACACCTGACGGTGAAGGTTACCATTGTGCTGTCTATAGCCGGTCACTAGGGCAGGAATCACGCTGGCTTAGCCATTTTACCGCGCAGGTTGCCAAACAAGCGGCTGTGCCGACTGCGGCTACAGCGCCGGGCGTGTCGGGCGATGCGCTGGATATAGACGCTTTCTACCAGGCTATGGCGGCGCGGGGCATTAGCTTTGGTCCAGCCTATCGCCTTATCACCGCTTTACAGAAACAGGGGGATACGGCGCAGGCAACCATAGCTTTAGCACCGGCTGCCAAGGCTTACCGCCTTTATCCGCCGATGCTGGATGCCTGCTTTCAGGTTGCCGGTGCGTTGCTGCCCGAAGGCTGCACGGCGACTTATTTGCAAACAGGTCAGGCGTCCTTTTATAGCCACCGTGCGATTGGCGACGGGCCGTTAACGGTATATGCCAGTTTGCGTTCGGACAACCCGGCAGAGCTATTGTTGTTTGATATGGACATACTGACGGCGCAGCAGGCGGTCGTCGCACAAGTAAAAGGCCTGTGCCTGAAAAAAGCGCCCAATCCTGTCGTCACGCCTGCCGACGGCTGGTTTTATCACACCCAGTGGCAAGCCATGGCGGATATGGGCCGGGATGCTGCAAAAACCAGTGCTTGGCTGGCTCGCGTTGCCGTTAATCCCGAATCCTTTTGGCAAGCAGCAAGCGTTGTTGATGATGGCGGCGGCGATGTCTTGTTTGAACTGGAAAATCAAGCCTTGACGTTCGTCATTAAGGCATTGTTGGCGTTAGGATGGAATTATGCGCCGCATGACCATTTCAGCACCGGGCAATGCCGTGAGCGCTTGGGCATACTACCCCGCTACCAAAAATTATTGCACCGATGTTTGACGGCATTGGGTGCTGCGGGTTATCTGGCGCCTGGTTTAGGGCAATGGCGGGTGGTCGCCGCGTTGCCGGCACTGCCGATGGCATCCGCTGCCAGTACCACGATAGAAATGCGATTGCTGACGCAATGCGGACAGGATTTGGCGGCTGTGTTGACGGGTGCCTGCGATTTTTTAACGCTGCTGTTTCCAGCCGATGGCAAACTGTCCGCAGCAACCCTATACCGTCAGGCGGCCGGTTTTAAGGCGCTTAACGATAGCGCCGCGCAAATTTTAACAGACTGGCTGGCTAACACGCCGCAAGGCCGTAGGCTCAGGATACTGGAAATCGGCGCCGGTACAGGCGGGACGACCCGGGCTTTATTGCCGCTGTTAACGGCAAACAGGGTTGAGTACGTTTATACTGACCTTTCCGCCGCTTTTTTTGCCCAGGCTGAAACCGATTTCGCGGCATACCCGTTTGTCCGCTACCAAACGCTGGATATTAGCCGCGACCCGAAAACACAAGGTTTTAGTCTCGGCGATTTCGATTGGGTTATTGCCGCCAATGCAATACATGCCACCGCCGATTTGACGGTAAGCTTGGCGCATATCCGCCAACTGTTGTCGCCGTCTGGCGTGTTAATGCTGCTGGAAGGCCTGGAGCCGCAATTATGGGTGGATCTGGTGTTCGGCCTGACCCCTGGCTGGTGGGCGTATACCGATGACAGGTTGCAGCAGGGCTATCCTTTATTGTCCGCTCCGGCTTGGCAACAAACCTTGCGTAAGGCCGGATTCGACGAAGCGGCCTTTATCATCCCCGACCTGGCCGCTACGGAACGCTTGTGCCGACAAAGTATTATGCTGACGCGTCCGCTACTTCGGGAAAGCCCGGTCTGCTGGTTGATCTTGCAGGATAAGCAGGGTGTCGCCGACCGGTTTGCGGCGTTGCTGCGCGAGCAAGGCGACGATTATCTGCTGGTTAGCCACGGCGACACGTACAGCATTACCGATAACGGCGTATTGACGGCAAACCCTATGCAGCCCGAGGATTTTGACAGCGTGCTTAGCCATTGGCAGGGTTATGCCAATACCAGCGAACGCGCCGTGATTAATTTCTGGGCGCTGGATGCCAAGCTGACGGCGGACAATGAGGGCAGCGCGGCGCAGAAGTCTATCAATACGGTTTGCGCCGCTGTGTTGCATCTGGTGCAAGCGCTAGGCGCGACAGAACTTACCGCGTTTGTCTCCATCACGCAAGGCTCGCAGGCCATAGGCCGCGAAGGTACGCGGTATCCGGCAATGGCGGCGTTATGGGGGCTGGGGCGCGTGGTCGCCCGTGAATACCCGCAATTTAACAGCCGCTTAGTGGATTTTGACCCTGATACAGGCATCGACGAGCAGGCATTAATCCGTTTAAGTCGTATCCGGAACGTTGACGAAGAACAGATCGCATTACGCCATCAGTCATGGCATGCGCCCCGCTTGAGCCCGTTGCGGATCCACGCTAAGCCGCTGAACATCAGGTCTGACGGCGTCTATCTGGTGAGCGGCGCGTTCGGCGGCATGGGGCTGAAACTGGTGCAATGGTTGCTGGAGCAGGGCGCTAAACATTTGCTGCTGATTGCCAGGAGCGCACCGTCAGATGATGTCAGGCTATGGTTGTCCCAGGCGCAAACCGACGGCGCCAGGATAGCGGTCGAGGCGGTTGATGTCAGCGATTACCTTAGCCTGAAGCAGGCGGTGCAAAAACATGTGGCGCACGACAAGCCGTTAGCGGGGATGTTTCACACGGCCGGCGTATTCGCCGATAGCTTGTTGCAGGATTATGACTGGCGCGTGTTCAGCGCCGTGTTTCCGGCCAAGGTGCAGGGTTCATGGAATTTACACCGGCTCAGTATGGAGTTGAAGCTGGAACTGGACCATTTCGTATTATTTTCATCGGCGGCATCTATCCTGGCGGTGGCCGGATTAGCCAATTATGTGGCGGCGAACGCCTTTGTCGATGCCTTGGCGGCTTATCGGCAACACTTAAATCTGCCGGCTATCAGCATCAACTGGGGCGTCTGGGCAGACACCGGCATGGCTAGTGCCGTGGCCGATACGCGGCGGCGGCAATGGCGGGCAATGGGGGTTGCGGCGCTGCCTCCGGAAGACGCGCTGGCGGCGATGGCGCTGGCGATGATGTCGGCCGAACCTGTGGTGGCGATTATGGCTCTCGACTTTAACCGGTTTGTCATGCAGCAGGATGCCGGTCTGGCGCAACATTATTATGAACGGGTCCTCGACACCAAGCTGCCCGATAAAACCCTGTTCGTGGCGGAACAAGGGGCTAGCGGATCGTTAGTACAACAGTTGCGGGATAACCCCAAACAGCAGGCGGAGTTGTTGCAACGGCATATCAGCGCTACCGTCGCGTCGGTGTTGGGCATGGCGGCTGACGTGGATCCCAAACGCGGTTTTTTTGAATTAGGTATCGATTCGTTGACATCGCTGGAACTGCGTAACCGCTTGCAGCGGGAATTGGGTTGCACGCTGGAGGCGACGCTAACATTCAAATACCCGTCGGTGTCTGCATTGACGACCTATTTGCTGGCGATGCTGTCGGGCTTGCCGGCACTTGCGCCGGTCAGTGCGGAACAGCAAGACAACACCGCATTTAAGGACATGTCAGAACAGAGTTTAAGCCGTTTACTCGATGAACAATTGGCAGAAATTGATCGGCTATTGGCGCAGGAAGATTCGTGACAGACAATATTAACGAGCAATTAAAGCGTGCTTATCTTACGCTGGATAAGCTTAAACAGCGCTTGACCGAGCAGGACAACAAGGCATCCGAGCCGATTGCCATCGTGGGCATAGGTTGCCGATTTCCTGGCGGCGTGGATTCGCCGGAAGATTTTTGGCAATTATTAAGCCAGGGCAAAGATGGTATTTGCGAAGTGCCGCGCCACCGCTGGGATATTGGGCAATTTTATAGCGACCAGCCCGGTGCGCCCGGCAAAATGACGATGCGCGAGGCCGCATTTATCGGCGATCCGGGCTATTTCGACGCCGATTTTTTCGGCATCTCGCCGCGCGAGGCCAAGAGCATGGATCCCCAGCAACGCTTATTGCTGGAAGTATGCCGGGAAGCATTGGAAAACGCCAATATCGTGCCCGAAACCTTGCAAGGCAGCGATACCGGCATGTTTTTAGGCATAGGCCAGAATGATTACGGCTTGCTGCAATTATATGCCGACGATTACCAACGTATTAATACCTACGACGGCAGCGGCAACGGCTTTTGTTTTGCAGCGGGCCGGTTGTCTTATGTGTTCGGTTGGCAAGGTCCTTGTCTTGCTGTAGACACGGCGTGTTCTTCATCCTTGGTTGCGCTGCATCTGGCCTGCCAGAGCTTGCGTGGCGGCGAGTGTAAAACTGCGGTCGTCGCTGGCGTGCAATTGATGCTGACCCCGAATGTCGCGTTGTTCTTGTCGCGGGTCGGCGCGTTGGCTGCCGACGGTCGCAGCAAAAGCTTCGATGCCGCAGCAGACGGTTATGGGCGCGGCGAGGGTTGCGGCGCGGTAGTGCTCAAACGTTTGGGCGACGCGCAACGGGACGGCGATGACATCGTGGCGGTGATACGCGGATCTGCGGTCAATCATGACGGCCCCGGTAGCGGCTTAACCGTACCGAACGGTCTGGCGCAACAGCAACTGATAGCCAAGGCTTTACGCAATGCCCGGGTCCAGGCGCAGCAAGTGGGGTTCGTCGAAGCCCACGGTACCGGCACCGTGTTGGGCGACCCGATAGAAGCGGAAGCGCTAGGCGCGGCTTATAATGAAGGGCGCGCGCCGGATAACCCCTTATATATCGGTTCGGTAAAAACCAATGTTGGCCATCTGGAGGCGGCGGCCGGGATAGCCAGCCTGATTAAAGCGGCATTGGCTTTACAGCATGGTCAGATTCCGGCCAATGTCGGCTTTAAAACGCCTAACCCGTATATCCCCTGGCAGCGCTTTAACCTGAAAGTGCCGACGACATTGACCGACTGGCAAACAGCCGGTGGTCCACGTTATGCGGGCGTCAGTTCATTCGGCATGAGCGGTACGAATGCACATGTGATTATGGAACAGGCCGGGCTAAGCCAGGATATCGCAGCCATTAATGCAACCGGCCCTTATTTGTTGGCGGTATCGGCGAAAACAGATGCCGCGTTGCAAACCCTATGCTTGCAATACGCCGAAGCTTTAGAACGCTTGACGGACAGCCAAACCGCCGATTTTTGTTTTACCGCGAATACCTGTAGAGCGCATTTTGCCCGCCGTGTGGCGTTGCTTGCGCTTGACCGCGACGGGTTGGTCCGGCAGTTGCGAGATGCCGCCGAGCTTAAGGCCTTTGGCGGGGCTTCCGGGTGGAAAAAACCGAAGCTGGCGTTTTTGTTTACCGGACAAGGCTCGCAAGCCCCCGCCATGGGGCGAAGATTATATGAAACCGAGGCCGTGTTCAGGGCGGCTGTCGATCAGTGCGACACCCTGAGTACAGGGCTGTTGCCGGTTTCGGTCAAATCCTTATTATGCGATACGCATGACGACACGGTGCAGAAAACCCACGCCCAGCCTGCAATATTCACCTTGCAGTACGCGCTGCTGCGTTTATGGGACAGTTGGGGCGTCAAAGCGGATTTTGTGCTGGGGCATAGCATCGGCGAATATGCCGCTGCTTGCCATGCCGGCGTGTTTTCACTAGCCGACGGCTTGCGGTTGATTTGCGCGCGTAGCCGTTGCATCAATGCGGATGCTTTGCCCGGCGGCATGGCGGCTGTCGCGGCAAGTGCGGAGCGCGTGCAAGACTTGCTTGCGGAGTATGCCGGGCGCGTCGTAATTGCGGCGCATAACGCGCCTCAAAGTTGCGTTGTTTCGGGCGTGCAGCCTGCTTTGGCGGCAGTTGTCGCAATGCTGGAGCAGGCCGGTCTGGTTACGACAGCGTTGAATGTCGCGCAGGGTTTCCATTCACCGGCTATGGAGCCGGTGTTACCGGCATTTGCCGACGCCGCTGCGGAGATTGATTATCGGCAGCCGGAGCTGATAATGGTCTCAACACTGACCGGTCAGGTTGTTGGCGAAGACATAGCCTGCGCCGATTATTGGTCGCGGCATATCCGCCAGCCCGTGCTGTTTTATCCGGCGATTACGCAGTTGCTGGCTACGGGCGCGGAAATCATGCTGGAAATCGGCGCAAGGCCGGTATTGTCCGGTCTGGGTAAGCAAATTGATAACGCCATCGGACAGGGCGCGGCAAAACGTTGGTTGCCCAGCCTGGTCGGCAAAACGGACAGCCGCTATGAGTTGCTGCAAACCGTCGCCGAGCTGTATACGGCTGGAGTAGACCTTGATTGGCAAACCCTTGGCGGTAGCGCCAACAGGATGCAGTTGCCGGTTTATCCTTGGCAACGCGATTATTACTGGGTTGATGCGGCAGAACAGGCTAAAGATAAGCCTGTGGCCAGTTCCTCGGTCTTGCAGGCCTTGGCGGATGGCGACACCGATGCTCTGTTGCAACAATTATGGGCGCATAAGCCGCCGGATGCCGGTGCACAAAAGCAGGCGCTGGAACTATTGCAAGCCCTGACTGCCCTGCATCAAGCCGAATTGCAGCGGCATCGTCGGCAAGCGTGCAGTTACCGTATAGACTGGCAGCCCTATCAGTTAACGGAAGCACCGGTCCGGGCTTGCCGCTTGGTAGTCGCAGACCGGCAAGGCCGCGCCGCCGCCATCGCGCAACATTGGACGGATGATACCGTTGTGTTGATCAGCCCCGGAGCAGGCTACGAAAACCTAGGCCCAAAGCACTACCGGCTTCGCTTGGATAATGAGGCCGACTGGTTGCGCTGTTTTGCCGAAATGCCCGCCGAATGCTTTAACCGTATTCATTCGTGCATACATTTCAGTTTTTGCGATATTTCGATCAGCGATGGCCTGACCGATGTTAGCCATGCCTTGGCTGGTGTGGCGACTTTGTGCCGGGTCTTGCATGCTAAAGGCTGTCAACTGCCAGTCTGGCTAGTCACCGAAAATGCCCAGGCCGTTAAGCGCGACGATAGTGTTTCAGGATGGTTAAGCGCCGCGGCTTGGGGATTGGGACGGGTGCTGGCCTTGGAATGGCCTGCGTATTTTGCCGGACTGCTGGACATGGCCAGCGCATCCGCGCATCAGCAAACCAGGCTTGTCGCCGATCTGCTGGCGACGGCGCCACTAGGCGGGCAGCTGGCCGTCCGCGCGGACGGCTGTTATATCGCGAGTTTGGTGGAAAACCCGTTAACTTATGAGCAAACAGCGCCGCTGCATCAGCACGGCGATTACCTGGTGACCGGTGGTTTAGGCGGGCTGGGCCTGGTTGTTGCCGAATGGCTGGCAGCCAATAAAGCCGGGCGGATCTGGCTGGTTTCGCGGCGGCCTGCCCATGGCCCGGCGTTACAGGCTATCGGGCAATTACGCGAACAGGGTTGTGATATCCGTTGTGTGCAAGCCGATATTAGCGATGCCGGGGCGGTGGCAGGGTTAATAGCCCAGATTGGCCGGCAAGGCGGCTTGCTGAAAGGCGTGATACATGCGGCGGGCGTGTTGCAGGATGCGCGCCTGGAAAGCCTGGATGCGGCGGCCTTCAATACCGTGTTAGCGGCCAAGGCGCAGGGGGCTTGGCTATTGCATCAGGCAACCGCCCAGCTGGATTTGGATTTTTTTGTGCTGTTTTCGTCGGCGGCTTCGGTGTTCGGTTCTATTGGACAAGGCGCATACGCGGCGGCCAATGCGGCTATGGATAGCCTGGCGCATTACCGGAAAAATCTGGGTTTGCCTGCGTTGACCATCAATTGGGGGGCGTGGGCGGATGCGGGCATGGTCGCCGCGCTAAGCGTAGCGGCGCAACGGCGTATGCAGGCGAACGGGATTGTCGCGATGCCTAAAGCTACGGGCAGCCAATTGCTGGCCTGCGCCATGGCAGGCTCCAGTACCCAACAACTCATGATAGATATGGATTGGGCGGTTTTTAAGCGGACTTTTTCGGCGGCGGCGACGTGCGCATTTTGGGCGGCAGTCGGTGGCCCGGACCCTTACGTATCAGCACCTGCCCAGCAGACTACCGATATTAAACCGGCTATCGCCGGGTTGGATAAGCAAGACGCTTATCGGTACGTCAGCGATCAAATAGAACAGCGGGTTAAACAGGTTTTATATATGCCCGTCGAGAAAACGCTGGACAGTTACCAGGGGTTTTTCGATATGGGCCTGGATTCCATCACGGTAGTGGAATTGCGCTTGGCCCTGGAACGGCAATTTGCCTGTGCTTTACCGGCAACCTTATTGTTTGATTGTCCGAATATCCATGATGTGGCGGAATTCTTGCTGCAACAGCTTGCAGGAGAACAGATGCAGGCAGGGGAAGTCGCAGCCGTTGACATACCTATAGATGCCACAACCATACACCAGTATTCGGAGCAGGAACTGGATAAACTGATTAGCGAGAAACTAAAAATGCTGTAGGCGCGCCGTGCGCGCCATTGCTGAGTACCGGCAAATCCTTTGGCGCGCCCGGCGCGCCCTACTAAAAAACCCAGCGTTAAAAACACAGGTTCACCCAAGCGCATGACTGAAAACCAGACGACTTTAACGCCTTTGCAAAAGGCTTTCTTGGCGATAGAAAAACTGCAAGCCAAATTGGCGTGCAGCGAACAAGCCATGCACGAGCCTATCGCCTTGATCGGTATGGCCTGTCGCTTTCCAGGCAAAGCCGATAATCTGACCGACTATTGGGAACTGCTGGAAAACGGCGTCGATGCCGTCGGCCCTATCCCCAAGCGGCGTTGGGATCATCAGGCTTTTTACGATGCCAACGGAACAACACCGGGGACGACCTATGTCCGTGAGGCGGCATTTTTGGACGCCGCTTCAGACCCCTCCGTAGGCTTCGATGCCGAATTTTTCGGTATACCGCCCAAGGAAGCCAATCTCCTCGATCCCCAGCAACGGTTATTGCTGGAACTGGCCTACGAGGCGCTGGAGCATGCCGGTATTCCCAGCCGTTCCCTGAAAGACAGCAACACTGGTGTTTTTATCGGCATAGGCCAGCAGGATTATCTGCATTTAATCCGCGAAACGGCAATGGTTGACGGCGCCGAACTGTACATGGGCACAGGCAACGGTTTTTGTTTTGCATCGGGGCGCTTGTCTTATTCATTAGGCCTGCAAGGCCCCAGTTTTTCGTTGGATACCGCCTGTTCATCGTCATTGGTCGCCGTGCACCAGGCCTGTTTAAGTTTACGGGCTAAAGAATGCGACTTGGCGTTGACCGGCGGGGTGCAACTGATGCTGTCACCGTCCGCATTCGTACTGATGTCCGGCTCCAAAGCGCTGGCGCGGGATGGCCGTTGCAAGCCGTTCGATGCCGCAGCCGATGGTTACGGACGCGGCGAAGGTGGCGGCATGGTTGCGTTGAAACGGCTGTCGGATGCCATCAACGATGAAGACCGCATACTGGCGGTGATCCGAGGTTCTTCAGTAGACCATGATGGGCGTAGCAGCGGGCTTACCGTCCCTAACGGGCGGGCGCAGCAAATCCTGTTAAGGCGCGCCTTGAGCGTTGCGGGCATGGTGCCGGAAGCTGTGGGCTATGTCGAAGCGCATGGCACCGGTACATCCCTGGGTGACCCTATCGAATTCCAGGCCTTGGCGGATGTCTTGCGCCATCAGTCCGCAACGCCTTTGCTGCTGGGCTCGGTCAAGAGCAACATCGGGCATCTGGAGGCCGCTGCGGGTATTGCCGGACTCATTAAACTGGTAATGGCGATACAGCAAGCCAGGATTCCACCCGCCTTACACTTTAAGCAGCCGAACCCCGCCATTCCCTGGCAGGATTATCCGATAAGGGTAGTTACGACCATGTCCGATTGGCCCGACCGGGACAACCGGGTCGGTTTGGTCAGCTCATTCGGCTTAAGCGGCACGAATAGCCAGGTCATTATCGGTCAGTCCCCGGAAATCGCCTGCAACAATGTCTGCAATGAAACCAGCCAGTTATTTAAATTATCGGCTAAAACTCCGGCGGCTTTGCGTGACTGGGCGGGGCGGCATTGGCAAAAATTGGCCCGCGCTGAAGATGAAAGCCTCGCCGATATATGTTACAGCGCTAATGCCAGCCGCGACGATTACGATTGGCGCTTGGCGACCGTGGTCAGCAGCGTTTCCGGGTTACGGGCATTTTTAGAAACCGCTATGGCGGATGCTAACGTGTTGCCGATAGCTAAAAAAACCAAAGCGCCGGTGTTTTTGTTCAGCGGGCAGGGTAGTGTGCAGACGCAGGCCGGTCACGCCTTATTTCAGACCCAGCCGGTATTTAAAGCCGCGTTACTGGCCTGCGATGACGCATTAACCGCACAAGGTCATGCGTCCGCGACGGAACTGCTGTATGGCGAGCAATCGGCGGTTTTGCTGCAACACACCGCACATGAACAAGTGGCGTTGTTTGCATTGCAATATGCCTTGGCGAAAATGTGGCTGTCCTGGGGGATTGTGCCGGGGATGGTTCTGGGGCATAGCGTCGGCGAATATGCCGCCGCGTGTATTGCCGGTGTGTTTGATGTTGCTACGGCGATCAATTTGCTGTGTGCACGGGGGCGGTTGATGCAGGCCTTGCCGGATGACGGCGGCATGGTCGCCGTGTTTGCCGGTGCCGATAGCGTCCGGCCGTTATTGCAGGGTTTGGACGATAAGCTGGCGATTGCCGCCGTGAACGCACAGGATCAAGTCGTGGTGTCCGGTACCCGTGATGCGCTGCTCATATTTTGCGAACGGGCGTTACAGAACAAACTGACGATAACAACGCTGCCGGTCAGGCGCGGTTTCCATTCGCCGCAGGTCGATGCGATGCTGCCCGCCTTTAAAGATTATTTGACCGGGGTCATCTTTAATAAACCGCAACTTCGTTTCGTATCAACGGTTACCGGCAATATCGAAAGCGCCGCGCTGACCACTGTTGATTATTGGTTACAGCATACGCGGCACAGCGTGTTGTTTGCAAAGGCGGTGGATACGGCAATCGCGCTGGACGGCATGGTTTTTATAGAGCTTGGTGCGAAGCCGGTGCTGGCGGCTTTATGCCGGAATGCCCAGGTGACGGCCTTGTCCGCGCTGACGACAGCGGCTAGCGATTGGGACAGCATACAGCGGACCTTGGCGGCTTTATACCAACAGGGCAGCACCGTGGATTGGGCGGCATTTTATCAGGGGCGGCGCAAACGGTTAACGGCGTTGCCGACTTATCCGTGGCAGCGCCAACGTTATGGGTTCCAGCCTGCGCCAGCGGGGCGCAAACACACGGGGCAGGTCAGTGTGCAGCCTATCCACCCGCTGCTCGAACAGCATACGCAATCGCCGTTGCTAAACGCCATCTTGTTCCAAGGCGGGATCAGTTGCGCCAGACTGCCGTTTTTAGACGACCATAAAGTATTCGGACGCGTCGTCGTGGCAGGCGCCTGCCATTTGTCGGCGGCGGTCGCGGCAGCGCGGTCTGTGCTCGGTACCGGCACGGTCAAGCTGGAACACATCGAATTTATCGAAGCCTTAAGCTTAGCCGATCACGAGCAACGCGCGCTGCATCTGAGTCTGACGCCGACCGCCGCAGGCGCTTATGCGCTAAAAACCATCAGCTTGCCGTTGACGGCAGATCAGCACGCCACGGCGTTTGTCGAAAATAGCTTGGCGCTTATTGCACCATCGGCGATGATGCCCGCGCTGAGTCTGGACAGCATAGGCGGGCTAAAACAACAGTGTCCCGAATCGCTGGCCGTAGCCGATTTTTATCATTTGTTAGCGCAACAGCATGTCGAATTAGGCGGCAGCTTCCGCTGGTTGCTGTCGCTACATAAAGGCAAGCAGCAGGCCTTGGCGCGTATGCGCGCCGCCAGCGCCGACGAGCGGGCTTTCGGCTTGCATCCGGGCCTGATCGACGCCTGTTTTCAGTTGCTGGGCGCGGCCGTGCCTGAGCAATACACGGCAACCTATATTCCGGTTGCGGTCAGCCAGTGGCAGGTCAACGCCCCGGTCCAACACGGCGAACTATGGTGTCATGCCTGTCTGGACCAAGATATGCTAGGCGCAGAGGGTTTGATTAGCGGCGATGTCGAATTATTCGCCGATGACGGTGCGGTCGTGGCGCGTTTTTCCGGTGTTAGTCTGCGTAAGGCCGATACCGGCGCGTTGCAGTCGGCCTTAACCGTGGAGCAAAACCTTTATACGACCGAATGGCAGCCGGCTATGCCAAGTGCTGGCGTAACCGTAAGCTACAGCCGCTGGTTGACCGTTGGCCAGGATTTGGCCAGGCAAGCCGCAGCCGGTGCGGTGGGCACGGAATGGTTGGACACGGGAAGTTTCTTAAGTCGGCACAGTTTGCCGGTGGACGGGGTACTGCTCTGTTTCGATGCCGGAACTGGCGATTGGGCAGATTCCGCCCAGGCAAACACGGCCTGTTTATTGGCTTGCCTGCAACACTGGGCTCGTGTTGCACCGCCTGATGCCCCACGGTTAGCGGTCGTGACCCAACAGGCCAGGGCAGTCAACGGCAATGAGGCCGGTGATCCTGGCGTAGCCCTGCTTGCCGGACTGATACGCAGTTTTAACCATGAATATCCCGCTGCCCATTGCCAATGGCTGGATATAGATAGCGCGGCGCTATCGGCAGCGGAAATTTGTCAGCATCTACACGCTTTGCCCGACGAAACAGAAATCGCCTTACGCGATAACCGGCTTTATGTATCCCGCTTACAACGTTTGTCGGCAGCCGATATTAAGCCGCAGCACTGGCGGGGCTGTTATCTGGTCACCGGCGGCTCCGGCGCGCTGGGTCTGCAGACCGCCGAATGGCTGGTCGGCAAAGGGATAACCGAGATCGTGCTGATGTCCCGCAAGGCCATGACCGGCACTGCCCAAAGCCAGGTAGATGCGCTTAAGGCGCAGGGCGTCATCGTCCACAACGTTTATGGCGATGTCGCCGATGCCGGTTTTGTTAAGGCTGTGCTGGAACGGTTTGCCGGAGTTTTGCGGGGTATTATCCATGCGGCCGGCGTACTGGATGATGCCGTGATCGCCAATCTTAAGACTGAGCAAGTGGCGCGGGTGTTGCGCCCCAAAACCGTCGGACTGTGGAACTTACATCAGCATAGCCTGGCGTTAACGCTGGATCATTTTATCGTGTATTCCTCGGTCGCGGCCTTGTTCGGCGCGCCTGGGCAAGGCAATTATGCCGCCGCGAACAGTTTTTTGGATGCCTTTGTCGCGTGGCGGCATCAGCAGGGCTTGCCCGGTTTGAGTCTTAACTGGGGGCCTTGGGCCGGTTCGGGCATGGCGGCAGTCCAGAATACCGATACGTTGGCTGCTTCAGGCATCCATAAACTGGGCGCTGCACAGGCGTTTTTATTGCTGGAAAAAGCGCTTCATCATCAACAGGCCCAGATCGGTGTTTTTGCCATTGATTGGGCGCAGTTTGCGTTGACTCGCTCCGCAGGCTGGGCAGGCTTTTTTGCCCGCCAACACCCGTCGCAACAGGCTAGACAAAACAGCGCAGCCATGCCCGCCGCAGCCGGTTTGACTACGGCGCTGGCAGCCTTGGCTACTCAACAGCGCGAACATTATTTACGGGCATTTTTAAGCGAGCAGGTCGCTGATGTACTGGGCATGACCGCAGGCGGACGCTTTGCCGCCGACCAGGGTTTTGCAGAACTGGGCATGGATTCGTTAATGTCGCTGGAACTGAAAAACCGTTTACAACAAGCGCTGGGTACGCATTTGCCGTCCACCTTGGTATTTAAATATCCGTCGGTCGATGATTTGTTCGCTTTTCTGGTTGCCGGGGCTTTGCAGCCGTTATTTGCAACACCCTCGCAAGCCCAGGCAGACGATGACGATATAGCCCTGCTGCTGGAACAGGAGTTGTCGCAGCTGGAAGAGGCGCATAAACGATGAATCCGGCGAACGACAAACAGCAAGACCTGATGCGGCGCGCCTTGCAGGAGTTGCGTGAGCTGCGCGCCAAGCTGGCGCATTATGAAGACGCGGATCGGGACGCTGTCGCCATTATCGGCGTTGCCTGCCGTTTTCCCGGCGGTTGTGATACGCCGCAAGCGCTATGGGATTTTTTATGCGCCGGTCAACATGCCGTGGCAGAAGTCCCGGCGGAGCGCTGGCCTATTGACGATTATTACGATCCTGATCCGCATGCACCAGGAAAAATCAGCAGCCGCTACGGCGCTTTCCTGCAAGACATCGCTTATTTTGATGCGGAATTCTTCGGCATCTCCGCCAGGGAAGCCGAGCACATGGACCCGCAGCAGCGCTTGTTGCTGGAAACCAGCTGGCAGGCGCTGGAAAGCGCAGGCCTGCACAGCAAACCGTTGCGGGGCAGCAATACCGGCGTGTTTATTGGCTGCATGACCCAGGAATATTCCGAGTTGATACAGGATGTGGCCGCCATTGATGTCCATACCGGCGCGGGCAATGCGCCTAGCGTCATGGCGGGACGGCTCGCGTATTTTTACGGCTTGCAAGGCCCGGCATTGGTGGTTGACACCGCGTGTTCGTCTTCGTTGCTGGCCGTGCACCTGGCGGTTAAGGGCCTGCGTGCGCGGGACAGCGATCTGGCCTTGGCGGGCGGCATCAACCTGCAATTATCGCCGCGTGCGGCCATCACCGAAAGCCGCGCGATGATGCTGGCCCCGGACGGCTTGTGCAAAACCTTTGCCGAACAGGCCGATGGCATAGGCCGGGGCGACGGTGTCGGCGTCATCGTGTTAAAACGCCTGGGCGATGCCTTGCGTGACGGCGATCCGGTCATCGCGGTCATTAAAGGTTCGGCGGTCAATCATGACGGCCGCAGCAGCGGCTTGACCGTGCCTAGCGAACGCGCGCAAGTGGCGGTATTGAAAGCCGCATTGCGCGATGCCGGTGTTAGCGCCACGCAGCTGGGTTATGTTGAAGCGCATGGCACCGGAACACCGCTGGGCGATCCGATAGAAGTCAGCGCCCTGGCTGAGGTGTTCGGTGACCGGCCTGCCGACCAGCCCTTGCTGCTGGGTTCGATAAAAACCAATTTCGGGCATACCGAAGGCGCAGCCGGTATCGCCGGTTTAATCAAGGCCGCGCTGATGCTGCAACACAAAGCTATCCCGCCGCATTTGCATTGGGATAAGCCCAGCCCGCACATCCCGTGGCAAGCCATTCCGGTTGCCGTCGTGACGGCGTTGCAGGACTGGACGGTGGCCGACGGGCAACGCAGAATAGCCGGCGTCAGCGCCTTCGGCCTAAGCGGGACTAATGTGCATGTCATTCTGGAAGCCGCGCCTGTAGCGGATGATGTTGACGGGGCGGCGGAACCGTTGCCGATGTTGTTCAAGCTGTCCGCCAACAGCCAGCCGTCATTGACGGCTTTGGCCCGGCGCTATCAACCCTGGCTGGAAGGGCATCCCCAGCACGGATTGGCGGCGCTATGCCATGCCGCCGCGTTGTGCCGCCGTGATTTTTCCGAACGCGCCGCCATAGTCACCGACAATAAACAGGAATTGGCTGCGGCGTTGGCGGCTTTGCAGCAAGGCCGTACCCATACCGCTTTGCATTGTGGCAGCAGTCGTCACAAACCCCGGCTGGCGATGTTGTTTACCGGTCAGGGCGCCCAATATCCGGGCATGGCTAAGGAATTGTTCCAGCGCTGGCCGGTGTTCCGTGACGCGATAACGGTTTGCGCGGGGCATTTGGACGGTTTGCTGGACCAGCCGCTGCTGGACTTGCTGGCCGACGATGCCTGCTTACAACGCACGCTCTATGCACAGCCTTGCGTGTTTGCCGTCGATTATGCGCTGTACTGCTTATGGCGGTCATGGGGCGTGGAACCGGAAGCCGTTATCGGACACAGCCTGGGCGAGTATGTTGCGGCGTGTGTTGCCGGTGTGTTTTCGCTAGCCGATGCTTTGGAGCTGGTCGTGGCCCGCGCCCGTTTGATGGATCAAGCTCCGGGCGAGGGGGCTATGTTAGCGGTGGCCTCGTCCCGGGACAGTTTGGTAGGGCTATTGGGCGCCGGACTAATGGGGCTGGATATGGCGGCTGTCAATGCGCCTCAGCACTGTGTGTTGTCCGGCAGCACGGCCATGATCGCCGAGGCGGAGCGCTATCTTGAAGAGCAGGATATGGCTTGCAGGCGTTTAAACGTGGCCCACGGTTTCCATTCGGTGCTGATGGAACCGGTATTGGCGCCGTTCCGCCAGGTGTTGGCAACGGTGTCCATGCGCTTGCCGTTTATGCCGATAGTTTCAAATGTCACCGGCAAGGCTGCCGGCCAGGAACTGACCACGGTTGATTATTGGCTGCAACACTGCCGTACCGCCGTGTTGTTTGCCGATGGCGTACAGGCCTTGCAAGATCTGGGTTGCGAGGTGTTTCTGGAATGTGGGCCGCGGCCGGTGTTATCGGCGCTGGTCGCAGCGACGCTAGGCCGTGCGGATAACATATTCAGCAGCCTGCACCCCGCCCAGGGCGACAGCCTTTTGCATAGCGCCGCCGGTCTATATGCGGCAGGTCTGGATTTAAACTGGGACGCGCTGCTAGCCGATGTGCAGCCGCCGGCTCGGCGTCCGGTGTTGCCGGTTTATCCGTTTAACGGCAAGCGCTATTGGCTGGATACTGTGTCGATGCAGGCAGCGCAGCCGGTTTTAAAAACACGCTTGCATCCGCTGTTGCATCAACGTCTGCAACTGGCCGATGCAGACCGTTGTTATTATGAATCCGAGCTATCGACTATTGCGCCGTCCTATCTTGCCGAACACCGGGTGCACGACCAGCCCGTCGTACCATTGGCGGCGCTGCTGGAAATGATGTTCGCCGCAGCATTCGATACCTTAAGGCAAACCGCCCTGGGCTTGCGTAAGGTCGTTATCGAACAGCCCTTGATTATGAAGGCAGGCACACAACCGACCCAAGTCCAGCTAGGTGTGCACAAGTTGGACGGCGATGTTTATCAGATCAGGGTTTTCTCCCGCACCGAGGCCGGAACATGGCTGCGGCATATCAGCGCCCAGGCTGAAGCTGGTCGTGAACCGGTAACGCAAGCTGCCGCTTCCGGCTATGGGCAGCCGGTCACTGCCGATGCGGTTTACCAAAGCTTTAAACGCAAGCATATCGTTTACGGCCCCAGCTTCCAGACCCTGGCCCAGATTAACCATCACGGACAATCCGCCTATACGCTATTTAAGACCGTGGCCGGGGCAGACGATTATTTGCTGCATCCGGTGCTTTGGGATGCCTGTATGCAAACGGCGGGTATTGCCGTTGGCGAAACCGACGCGGCAGAAACCTGGCTGCCGGTTGCGATAGAGCGCGTCGATTTTTATCGCCCGGCTTTTATGGGCCTGCAATGCCAGGCACAGGTCACGGAAAATCTGGCTCGCCAATGCAGGGTTGACTTGAGTTTGGGCGAGGGCGGTCACCCCGTCGTTAACATGAGCGGCATCACGTTTCAGCCGGTGGCTAAGGACAGTCTGTTAAAAGCGCTGGCAGCCGATCTGGGACGTTGTCTGTATCAGGTGGAATGGCAACTGTTGAACGAGTTACCGCGCCATGAACCGCATGCCGAGGGGCTGACGCTGTGCGTGGGTTCGGCTCTGGCGCAACAGCTGGTCGGCAAACTGAATGAAGCGGGCAGGCGCAGCGGGTTATTGACGCTGGAGCAATTAACGGACGGCTTGCCCGCTTCGGCGACGGCGCTGCATATCGTGTATTGCGCCGAAGATTTTATCGCTGCCGATGACAGCAGCGCCAGTCTGGGCTTTTTAAGCTTGGTTCAGGCGCTGGCATCACAGGCTATTGCCGCCGATGTCACCGTACTGAGTTGTAATGCCGTCGGCATTGGCGGCTCTGCGCCATGCCCCCGGCAATCGGCGGTGTACGGCTTGCTGAAAACTGCGGCATTGGAATACCCGCAACGTCGCTGGCGCATGCTAGACATCAGCAGCTTGGCCGATAGTCTATTACTGGATGCGCTAGCGGGTGTAGCAAACGAGCCGCAGCTGGCGTTAAGCGAAAACCGCTGTTTTGCCGCCAGATTAATGCCGTTACCTGTTCCGCCGCGCAATACAGCGGTCGGCATCCGAAAAAACCGCAGTTATCTGGTGACCGGCGGTGCGGGTGCGTTAGGTTTCGCCGTCGTCGAGTATTTGGTCGCGCAGGGCGCGGAGTGCGTTGTCATCGCCGGTAGAACCGGATTGGACGGCATCGTTGCCGGGAAACTGTCTGAGTTGCGCGCTAACGGCGCGGTCATCGTTGGCGTTGCCGCCGATTTGGGGCAGGACAGCGGCATGGGCGCATTGTTGGCGGCATTGGCAAATCTGCCGCCGTTAGCGGGCGTGGTGCATGCGGCCGGTGTCCTGAACGACAGGTCTTTAACCGGTATGGATACCGACGTGTTTCTTGCGCCGTGGTCAGCGAAGGTGATGGCATTGTGCAAACTGGATGAAACATTATCCGGGCATGTGCTGGATTTTTTCGTCGTCTTTTCGTCGCTGGCGTCGCTGACCGGCTCGCCGGGGCAAGCCAATTACGCCGCCGCAAATGCCTACGCCGATGCGTTGATGCAGGCGCGAAAACAGCGCGGCTTACCGGCGCTCAGCATCAACTGGGGACCTTGGCGCGGCGGCGGTATGGTGGGTAATACGGCAGCGATGATGGCGGAAAAAGGCCTGGACAGCATAGATCCCGGACAAGGCATGGCTGTTTTTGCCGGTTTATTGGGTCATAGTGCGGCGCAAGTGGCGGTGATGCCGGTACGCTGGCCCGTGTTTTTGGCGGCTTTGCCTAATCCGTCCTCGGCGTTTTACCATGCGATGCAGACCGGCCAAGGCCTAATGCTGGCCGCAAGCCAAGACGGTTTAAGCCGCCAGCTGGCCGATGCGGAAATATCCCAGCGTTACGCGGTACTGGAGCGGGAACTGCGCCACACCATTGCGTTGGTGTTACGCGATCCCGATAGTGCGGGTATTGAAGCCAGGCAACGCTTCTTCGATAGCGGTTTCGATTCGCTGCTGGCGATGGATTTGACCAACCGCCTGGGCAAGCTTTTGGCTGTCGATTTGCCGTCCACGCTATTGTTCGATTATCCGACGCTGGAAGCCTTGCTAGGCTTTTTGGCGCAACGCCTGTCTTTTGATGTTCAAGCGACGGTGACGAGCGGTACGGCAGTCGGTGTTGAAACCCTCACGGAAACGGCAGCCGATCTCGATGAATGCAGCGATGAGCAGCTTGCCGAATTATTAATGCAACGACTAGCCTCTTTGGAATAGTGATGAGCGAATCTCAAGGAACACCGGATTACCGCGCGTTGATGATTGATGCGCTACGCAAGATAGACAATCTGCAAGCGCAGTTGCAAGCCGCAAAAAACGACCTGCATGAACCGATAGCGATTATCGGCATGGGCTGCCGGTTTCCGGGCGGGAGCTCAGGTATAGACGCTTATTTGCACACTTTGCGTTCAGGCCGCGACGCTATTGTGCCGATACCGCCGGGACGTTGGGATGTTGGGCATTACTACGATCCGGAACCGCAGCAAGCGGGTAAGATGTATGTGCGTGAAGGCGGTTTCCTGGATGCTATTGAAGATTTCGATGCCGAGTTCTTTGATATTTCGCCGCGTGAAGCAATGGGCATGGATCCACAGCAACGCTTATGGCTGGAAGTCTGCTGGGAAGCGCTGGAGCATGCTCATATTATTCCGGCTGATTTGTATGGCACGCAAACCGGGGTGTTTGTCGGCGCCAGCGGTTTCGATTTTGCGGCGGTCATGGCCAAGCACCTTAAGCCCGAACAGGTTGATGGCTATCTCGGTACCGGAGCGTCCTTAAACATGTTGGCGGGCAGGCTGTCGTATTACCTGGGTTTGACCGGTCCCAGCCTCGCCATCGACACCGCCTGTTCTTCGTCGCTGGTGGCGGTGCATAGCGCCTGCCAGAGCTTGCGTCTGCAAGAGTGCCAGTTGGCCTTGGCGGGCGGCGTCAATGTGTTGCTGGCACCGGAGACCTATATTGCCTTCAGCCAGGCCAATATGCTGTCCGGTGCTGCACGTTGCCAGGCCTTTGCCGATAATGCGGACGGCTTGATACGTTCGGAAGGTGCGGGCGTGGTCGTGCTGAAAAGGCTGGCGGATGCGCTGGGCGACGGCGACCGCATCATCGCCGTGATACGCGGCTCTGCGGTCAACCAGGACGGCGCCAGCGGCGGCTTGACCGTGCCGTCCGGGCCGTCGCAGCAGGCGGTGATCCGTTCGGCATTGGCCGCAGCTGGCGTGCGGCCTGAGCAGATCGGCTATATAGAAGCGCACGGTACCGGAACGCCGTTGGGCGACCCGATAGAATTCGGCGCGCTGGCGGCCAGCTATGGCCGGGGCGATGCGGATAAGCCGGTTTATCTGGCTTCGGTTAAGACCAACCTGGGGCATCTCGAGGCGGCGTCCGGCATTGCCGGATTAATCAAGGCCGCTCTGTCCGTCTGCCACGGTGAGATCTTTCCGCATCTGCATTTTAAGTCGCCCAGCCGACATATTGACTGGCAGTCCTGGGCGGTGAAAATCCCGGTAACTGCCGAACCCTGGCCTGACCTTCAGCGCTTGGCGGCAGTCAGCTCTTTCGGCTTGAGCGGCACGAATGCCCATCTTATTGTCGAGCAGCCCCCGCAAGCGCTCTGTCCACAGGTCTTGCCACCCGGCGGCACGCAGATTTTGCAGTTATCGGCAAAATCACGGCAGGCGCTGCAACAACTGGCGGCTAGCTATGCAGAACAGCTGTTTTCCAAGGCCGATGCCAATATTGCCGGGATTTGTGCTGCCGCGAACACCAGTCGTTCCCGTTTTAAACACGAATTGAACTTGCGCGCCGACACTGCGGCGGCATTTAAAAGCCAATTGGAACAGTTTGCGCTAACGGGATTGATGCCGCAAATTCCGGCAGGGTACGCATCGGGCATCATCAGTTCTGACGTACTACAGGTACGTGATAGCGCACACGCTATATATCAACGCCAAACCTGCGTTGACTTACCGACTTATCCCTGGTGCAAGCAACGCCATTGGCCGGACTGGTTCAACGCCAAGCCCGCAGCGCTTGCCGAAAAACCGCGCTTCTCCGGCAAGCAGCTCGCCACGTCAGCATGGGCCGCAGAGGTCACCGTGTTTGAACTCGAACTGGATAGCGACACCTGGCCGTGGTTGTGCGAGCATCAGGTTTACGGCATGGCGGTTGCCCCGGTTGCGTTGTTTATTGCCGTTATTTACGACGCGCTTAGCCGTTGCTATGCCGGGCAAGCGTTCGGCCTACAAGATGTCGAGATCGAACGCGCCTTATTGTTGCCGGAACACGATGCCGTTACCTTGCAATGCGTGTTGCGGCAAGATGCCCAAGGCGTTGTCGCCCAAGTGTTTGGCAAAGAGCAAAAATCCGGCGCTTGGCTGTTACATGTGTCTGGCGTTGTCGAACTGCATGCTCTTCCGTTTACCGGCATGGCTTGGCCCGGATTGCCTGGGGATGGTTTTGGACACATGAACGGCGCGGCATTTTATGATGCCTATGCCGAACACGGCCTGGTTTATGGCGAGGCTTTCCAGCGCATCCAGCAGTTGTGGCAAGGCGAGGGCAAAGCGGTCGCCGAGTTGGCGGCGCTGGCCGACACTGAAACATCCGCTACCCCGCATCCGCTTATGCTGGATGCGCTATTACAAACCCTGGGCGCGGTAATCGCCAGGGATGGTGTGAATGCCGCAAACCTGCCTGGAGCAGGTGTGGCGATCGCCAGGGACGGTGTGAATGCCGCAAACCTGCCTGGAGCAGGTGCGGCGATTGCCAGGGATGGTGTGAATGCCGACTTACGCTTGCCGACACGGATAAAATACATCCGGTTTTATGCTAGCGACTTTAGTGCCTGCCGTTGGGCCTGCGCTGAAATGGATGGTGACCTGCAGGCAGGATTAATGCTTTACGATGCCGACCACCGCGCTTTGATAGGCCTGCACGGTGTGGAGCTAAGCCCTATTGGCAAGACGCAATTGCAGCGGTTGTTAATGCCGGTTGCGGATTATTTTTATACGCCGGTTTGGCGGTCACAGCCGCTTACACGAACGCGGCCCCTAACTTCGTGGCTGGTGTTGTCGTTAGGTGCTGAAGCCGATCTGATACCGCAATTGCAGGCCAGGGGTGACCGCGTCGTGCTGGTCGGGGAACTGGCGGACACCGATTTGAGCGGCATAGACGTTGTGCTCGATTTAAGGCCGTTGTCGTGGACGGTCACCGATACGCCGGGACTGCCGCAATGGCTAGCCGATTGCGGGCGCTTGCTGTCGACCTTAAATCAATTGCAAGGCGCTGCGCCGCAGTTAACGATAGTGACCCGCGCCGTGCATGCCGATACCGGGGCCCAGGCCAATCTGGCCGGTGCCGCGCTATGGGGCATGGCGGCCGTCATTTGCCATGAGCATGCCGAGTTGCAGCCACGGATTATCGATGTCGCAGATGCCGGACAATTGCTGCCGGTTTTGCTCGACCAAAGCGCCGAGCAGCGCTGGCTGGGACGGCAGGACGGCTGGTATGTGCAAAGGCTGGGTCGGTATCGGCCTAAAGCCGGGGCTGCGCCGGACTTGGTTGCCGATGCCAGCTATTTGATCACCGGCGGTTTAGGCGCCTTGGGGGTGGTTACGGCACGTTGGCTGGCCGGGCGCGGCGCGCGTCATCTGGTCATTTCCACGCGGCAGGCCGGTGCCGACCTGCCCGAAGAATTGGCGGCATTACAGCCGCAGGTTGACATCACCGTCATGCAGGCGGATGTTTCGGATGTCCGGCAACTGGAAGCACTGCTGGCAAGCATAGACGGGACCGGCCATCCATTGCGCGGTATTGTGCACTGCGCCGGTTACAGCGATGACGGCTTATTGCTGGACCAGACGGTGCAGCGTTTTGAAAACGTAGCCGGGCCCAAGCTGTTGGCTGCGGTACATTTGGACAGATTGACGCGTAATAAGCAGGTCGATTTTTTTCTGCTGTATTCATCGTTAACGGCCTTGTTGGGCAGCGCCGGACAGGGCGCTTATGCGGCGGCTAACGCCGCCATGGACGCCGTTGCGTTGCAGCGGCGGCGGGCGGGGTATACGGCGACCACGATAAATTGGGGGCCCTGGGACAGCGGTTTGCGCTCGGACGCCATGCGGGGACTCTGGCAACAGGCCGGTATCGGCCTGATCGATGAAGCGCGCGGCATCGCCGCTCTTGACCAGATTTTAGACGATGCAGTCGCCCAGCTTTGTGTCGTCGATGCCGATTGGCGCAAGGTCGGCGGGCAGAGCGCTTCAGTCATACCGTCATTGCTGAAAGAGCAGATTGCCGATGTGGCTGGGGTTAAAAACGCTAGCCCAGGCAACGAAGTCCTTGCCGCTTTGCACCATGCCGATAGCCGGCAACGCCGCGCCCTGCTGGAAACCTGGCTATGCCGCCAGCTGGCGGCAACGCTGAAGCGGGATGTGGCAACGACCCACTTGGGCACGGCGTTCAGTTCCTTAGGTCTGGATTCCTTGGCGGCGGTTGAATTACGCAGTGTGATACGCAAGCAATTGGCGGTGGACGTACCGGTGTCGCAGTTGTTGCAAAGCGATGGCCGGGCTTTGTCGGCATTTCTTGAACAGGCTGTAATCAGCCCATTACAACAGCGCCCCAAACAGGTTTTGGATGTGCTTGCAGACGAAGACATGATAGAGGGGGAACTTTGAGTATCCAGGGATTTGTAGAAAAACTGACGGAAAGTCGCGTTGAAATATGGCTGGCAGGCGATAAATTACGCTATCGTGCGCCCAAACAGCTGTTATCGCCGGAATTGATGGCTGAACTTAAAGCCAGAAAAGACGAGTTGCTAAGCCATTTGCAAGCACAGGAGCAACAGCCTTTTTCGCTGACTTATGGGCAACGGGCCTTATGGTTTCTGCATAAAACAGCACCCGATAGCCCGGCCTATAATGTCGCGTTTTCTGCCGTCATTGCCTCGGCTTTCGACAGTGCCGTGATGTATCAGGCGCTACTCTGTCTTAACCAGCGGCATGCCGCGCTGAGATTGCGCTTTGAAGACATCAGGGGCGAGCCCCGGCAATTTATCTGTGCTGATCATACCGTGGATTATCAGCTTATTGATGCGTCCGGCTGGGACGACGCAAGGCTTGACGATGAAGTCGTCAGCAGTTACCGGCAGCCGTTCAACCTTAACTTGCAACAGCCGTTGTTCAGGGTGAGGATCTTCAGCCGCGCCGTTGACCAACACGTCTTGTTAATAAGCTTCCATCATATTGTCGGCGACGGCTGGTCGCTATGGTTGCTGCTGGATGACTTGGGCCGCAGCTATCAGGCGCTTAAAGCCGGGCAAGAACCGGCCTTGCCGCTTATCCCCGTTTCGTACCGGACTTATGCCTTGCAACAGCAGCAGTGGCTCGCATCCGCCGAGTTGGAGCGCGATTGGGCTTATTGGCAGGAACGGTTTGCCGAAATGCCGCCGTTATTGAATTTGCCGGTGTTGCGCCCGTTTCCGCTTAAGCGCAGTTACCAGGGCGCTTCTTATCGTCTGGACATACCGTCAGCGACGCTGGCGGCGCTACGTAGACTGGCGGCAGAACGCGGGGTCACGCTTTATGTGTTGTTGTTGGCAGGCCTGCAATTACTATTGCACCGTTGTTGCAACCAGGAACTGCTATGCGTGGGGACACCGCTGGCCGGACGCGATGACGATGCTTATGCGGATGTCGTCGGTTATTTCGTCAACCCGATGCCCTTATTGTCCAAACTCGACGGACAGATCAGCGTCGCCGAGTTTATAGATGCCAGCAGCAACGAAATATTGGCAGCCATGGCGCATCAGCAGTTGCCGTTAGCGCTGATGCTGGAGCGCTTGCAACTGGCGCGCGATACCGGCAGGCCGCCGCTATTTCAAGCGGCTTTTGTCTTCCAGCAACTGCAAAAATCCCAGCACATACTGGACCTCAATAGTGCCGGTGGAGAAGCTACGGCCGATTGGGGCGGCTTGCGCTTAGCGCCTTATACGCTGTGCCAACAGGAAGGGCAGTTTGATTTGTCTGTGGAATTAATGGAAGCCGGTGCCGATTTGATCGGCACGCTTAAATACAATACCGATGTGCTGGACAGTGACGATGCTGCCAGACTGGCTGATTATTACCGGCAGGTGCTGGTTGGTTTGCCCGCGTATCTGCATCGGAAGGCGGCTGAAATACCGCTGCTGGATGCACATTATCGTGCCGTGCTGTTACACGACTGGAATGCCACCGACTACCCTTACGGCAACCATTTTTTACCGGATCTATTAACTCGACAAGCGCAACAAACGCCCGACCATCCGGCGCTGATATTTAACGGTACAACCCTAAGCTACGGCGAACTGGAATGCCGGGCCAACCGTCTGGCGCACTATTTGCAGAAACAGGGGGCAGGCCCTGAAAGCCTGATAGCGGTCAGCATGGAACGCAGTATCGACCTGGTCATCGCGCTGCATGCCATCGTCAAGGCGGGCGCGGCCTACGTGCCCCTAGACCCGGACTACCCGCAGGAACGGCTGGACTATATGATCGCCGATGCCGGGGCGGAGCTGTTGTTGACG
>NZ_JAUSAR010000042.1 GCF_030652515.1 Aquabacterium sp.
GGTCGCTGTCAAGCGCACCCCGAATGCCGCCTTCATGAAGGCTCTCACACCGAGCCCGGCTCTGGCCGCAGTCATTGGCGCTGAGCCACTGCCGCGTACGGAAGTCACCAAGAAGGTTTGGGAATACATCAAGAAGCACAATCTGCAAGATGCCGCCAATCGGCGCAACATCAATGCAGACGACAAGCTGAAGGTGATCTTCAAGAAGGCTCAAGTCTCGATGTTCGAGATGACCAAGCTTATCAGCGATCAACTGAAGTGATGAGCCTGGCGGGCTGACGAGTCCGCCTTGCAACTTGATTGAAAAGCCCGGCCGTTCTTCAAGAACGCCGGGCTTTTTTCATTCAGGCTCAGTCAGCTCAAGGCGTTGACTCTTCGGGGATCAGCGGCTTGAAGAGTTCGTCGAAGTCTTGCGCGTTCAGCGCGGCATCGCTGGCCACGCCCGACAGCAGCAAGTCCGCCAGGCCGGCCTTGCGCGCCTGCAGCTCCACCATCTTGTCTTCCACCGTGCCACTGGCCAGCAGCTTGTATACGAACACCGGCTTGTCCTGCCCGATGCGGTAGGCGCGGTCGATGGCCTGCTGTTCGACCGCCGGGTTCCACCAGGGGTCATACAAGATGACGGTGTCGGCCGCAGTGAGGTTCAGGCCCACACCGCCAGCCTTCAGGCTGATCAGGAACAGGGGCACATTGCCCTTCTGGAACTTGTCGACCAAACCCGCGCGGTCGTTTGTCTCGCCGGTCAGCTTGAGGTAGTCGATCTTCAGGCGCACCAATTCGGCCTCGATCAGCGAGAGCATTTCGGTGAACTGCGAGAACAGCAGGATGCGGCGGCCGTCTTCCACCAAGGTGGGCAGCAGGTCGAGTAGCAAAGCCATCTTGGCCGAAGGCGCGGCCTTGCCTGCGGCAGGCGCGCCATCCGGGCCCATCTTGAGCAAACGCGGATCGCAGCACACCTGGCGCAGCTTGAGCAAGGCATCCAGCACCATGATCTGGCTGCGGGCCAGGCCTTGCTTTTCAATGGCCTCGCGCAGCTTCTTGTCCATGGTGGCGCGCACGGTTTCGTACAGGTCGCGCTGCGTGCCGCTGAGGTCCACGCGCAGGTGCGTTTCGGTTTTCTCGGGGAGCTCGCGCGCCACCTGCAGCTTGGTTCGGCGCAGGATGAAGGGCCGCACGCGGCGCGCCAGGTGCTCGGCCTGCAAGGTGTCCTTGCGCTTTTCAATCGGGTTGCGGTAGTGCTCGCGGAATTGCGCCTCGCTGCCCAGCAGGCCGGGACACACAAAGTCCATCAGGCTCCACAACTCGCCCAGGTGGTTTTCCAGTGGCGTGCCGCTCAAACACAAGCGGTGGCGCGCGCGCAGGCCCTTGAGCGAGAGCGTGGCCTGGCTGCGGCTGTTCTTGATGCGCTGGGCTTCGTCCAGCAGCAGGTAGTGCCATTCGTGCGAAGCCAAGGTGTCGATGTCGCGCACCGCCAGCGGGTAGCTGGTGATGACCAGGTGGGCATGCTCGATGCGCTTGAAGTACTGCATGCGCTGCGGGCCATGCAGCACCACCAGCTTCAGGCCGGGCGTGAAGCGCTGAGCTTCAGTCTGCCAGTTGGCGATCAGGCTGGTGGGCACCACGACCAGGCTGGGCCGGTCCAGGCGGCCCGCGTCCAGTTCGCCTTGCAGCAAGGTCAGGGTCTGCAGGGTCTTGCCCAGGCCCATGTCGTCGGCCAGCACGCCGCCCAATCGGGCGCGGCGCAAGAAGTCCATCCAGGCCAGACCATCAAGCTGGTAGTGGCGCAAAGTTGCCTGAACATGGGGCGAAGGTTGCACGGCGGGCAGGCTGCGGCCACTGCCCAGCAGGCGCACTTGTTCGATCAGGTCGGTGAAGCTGGGCGGGGCGACCACGGTGGTCTGGGCCGTGACGGCTTCCAGCGTGCCCAGGTCGAAGCGCGACAGGCGCAAGGGCCCGCTGTCCTTGCCATTGGCGGCGAAGACGGAACGCATCCATTCCATCAAGGGCGCCACACGTTGCACCGGGATGCGCAGCAGGCGTTGACGGGGCAGGGCGCCAGGTTCAGGCACGGCATCATCAGGCCAGGGCACCAGCACTTCGCCGCGCGACTTGCCGTCTCGCAGATCCGAGTTCAGCTTCAACCAACCGGTTTGCACCAGGCCCACCAGCAGCGGCAACAGGTCGATGCGCTGGCCTTCCACGGTGACCTTCAAGCCCACACTGAACCAGTCGCCACCGGCTTCTTCGTCAACATCGACGGTCCACTCTTCGGCGGTGTGCAGCTCGTAAGGGAAGTCGTGCTTCACCTCGACGACCCAGCCGCGCGACTTGAGCAAGGGCAGTTGCGTGGTCAGGATGTGGGGCCACTGCTCGCGGCGCTGTGGCACCAGCACGAGGGGCTCGCCTTCCAGGGCCGATCCTGCACCACCCGTGCCGCCGCCCGCGTTCAAGCGCGTCAGGCGGTTGATGGCCAGGCCGGCCGACAAACTCCAGGATCGGAACTCGAGCGTGTTGCACAGATCGAGCAAGGCAGTGGCTTCCTGCTTGCTCTGGCGCTCAAAGCGCACCATCTGGCGCTGTCCGGGCTGCTCGGGGTCTTCGCGTTCGCTGAAGCCCATCGCGCCATGGGTGGCCGGAAAATGGAAATCAACCGGCTCGCTGCCTTCGGGCTGGTAGCGCAAGATCAGTTGCGCGGCGGCCTGGCGCACCTTGGTGCTGATGGACGATTGCGAGCCATAGCGGTGGTGCAGCATGGCTTCGGACACCACGTCCACACAGGTGGTGAGCTTCAGCACGGGGATCAAGGGCAAGGCGCCCAAGCTCACCGTGGGCAACTCGGGCAGCAGGTCTGCCAGCTTGGGGGCTGCGGGTGGGGTGGCCTTGATCACAGGCGCTTCTTCCAGCACGCCCCCGCCACGCTGCTTGCGCACTTGTTGTGCCTCAAAGGCCATCAAGGCGGCGGCCACGTGTTTGCAGTTCAGGCCCACCGGGCAGGTGCAGTGACCCATCACGCGCAGGCCCAGACGGCGGTCGTTGACCAGCTCGGTGCGCTGTGCATAGGCCTGCGCGCCACTGCCATGCAGGCGGGTCGCCAACACCGGCCCGATCACCTGCATGGACTGGATGGCTTGCTCAGGTTTGAGGTCCACGGCGCGCGCAAGGGTGCGTCCGTCAAAGTATTCCCCGAGATCAAAGTCTTCGGGCAGCGCGAAATCACTCAAGAGCTCATTCCCACCATGGGTAGAAAGAAGGCATCTCGGAGGTCTTGCCCTCGAACTGCGCAGGGCGCTTTTCCAGGAAGGCCTTCACGCCCTCCTTGCCATCGCCGATGCTGGTGTAGAACATGGCCAGCGAATCGACCTGGTGGGCCGCCAGGGGATGGGGCTGGGCCGAGTTGCGGTACATCATCTGGCGCGTCAGGGCGACGCCGACGGGGGAGCGCTCGGTGGCGATGCGGCGGGCGATCTTCATCGCCTCGTCCAGCAACTGATCATGCGGCACCACGGCCTTGACCAGGCGGCCACGCAGGGCTTCCTGCGCATCGAACACATCGGCCAGGTAGGTCCATTCCAAGGCTTGCGAGATGCCGACCACGCGCGGCAGGAACCAGCTGGAGCAGGCCTCGGGCACGATGCCAATGCGGCCGAAGACGAAGCCGATGCGGGCCTTGTCGGAGGCCAGGCGGATGTCCATGGGCAAGGTCATGGTGGCGCCGATGCCCACGGCCGCGCCGTTGATGGCGCCGATCACGGGCTTCTTGCAATCGTAGATGGCCAGCACGACGCGGCCACCGGTGTCGCGCACGCCGTTGAAGATCTCTGGATCGTTCAGGCGCTGGCGCATGTCGTCCATGGTGGGCCACTGGGTTTCGTCCAGGCCGAAGACATTGCCTTCGGCCGTCAGGTCCATGCCCGCGCAAAAGGCCTTGCCCGCGCCGGTGACCACCACGGCGCGCACGGCGTCGTCATTGCTGGCGCGCGTGAAAGCGTCCACCAGTTCGTTGGCCATCTCGACGGTGAAGGAGTTGAGCTGTTCGGGGCGGTTGAGCTTGAGCAGCAACACGCCGTCATCGTCGACCGCGTAGTCCAGGGTTTGGTAGGTCATGGGATGTCTCCTCCAGCGGGGGTCCAGTGGATTTTTGGGGTAACCCCCATTATCCGCTGTGCGTGACGCCTTCGTGACCACGTTCTGCGGCCAGCCACCACAACACAGGCACCGTGCCCGGGAGGACGGGCACCACTTCGACCGGCAAGGTCTGCCAAGCCATCTGCTGCCCCTCGCGCATGTCCAGCTCGCCGGTCCAGTCGTAGACCTTGCAGAAATTCAGGCGCACCTTGGCGTGGGGGTAGTCCATCACCTCGGTCTGCCAGGGGTGGGCCGGGCCGATGGTGATGCCCAGCTCTTCGACCAGCTCGCGGCGCAGGGCCTGCTCGATGGTCTCGCCCTGCTCCACCTTGCCGCCGGGGAACTCCCAGTGGCCTTCGTAGACCTTGCCGGGGGGGCGCGAGGTCATCAGGAAGCGGGTTTCAACACCTTGCGCATCGCGCTCGATCAGCACGCCCACGGCCACTTCCACCGGCACGCGGTCGGTTTCTGCCATCACGTGGTACGACTTGGGCTCAGCCATGCTCGCGCCCCGAGTAGTCGCGCGCGAACTGGTAGGCGACGCGGCCGGAGCGCGAACCGCGCTCGATCGCCCAGACCAGGGCCTGGGGACGGGCTGCTTCAATGGCGTCGGCCGACACCCCGTAGTGGCTCAACCACTGCGCCACGATGGCCAGGTACTCGTCCTGCGTGAAGGGGTAGAAGCTGATCCACAGGCCAAAGCGTTCGGACAGCGAGATCTTTTCTTCGACGACTTCACCGGGGTGCAACTCGCCATCGTCGCTGCGGTGGTAGCTCTTGTTGTCGGCGTGGTACTCGGGCAGCAGGTGGCGGCGGTTGGAGGTGGCCACGATCAGCACGTTGTCGCCTGCGGCCGAGACGGAGCCATCGAGCACCGACTTGAGCGCCTTGTAGCCAGGCTCACCTTCGTCGAACGACAGGTCGTCACTGAAGACAATGAAACGCTCGGGCCGGCCATCGACCAGGTCCACCAGATCGGCCAGGTCCACCAGATCGGCTTTGTCGACCTCGATCAGGCGCAGGCCTTTTTCAGCGAATTCGTTCAGGCCCGCCCTGACCAGGGACGACTTGCCGGTGCCGCGCGCGCCAGTCAACAAAACGTTGTTGGCGGTGCGGCCAGCCACGAACTGCGCCAGGTTGCGAGTGAAGCGTTCCTTTTGCGTGTCCACCTCTTGAAGGTCGGACAGCTGCATGCGGCCGATGTGGCGCACCGGCTCCAACCAAGCCGCGCCCCATGCCGATGCAGCTCGCTTGCGGTAGCGAAACGCGATGGAGGCCGTCCAGTCCGGCGCGACGATGACAGAGCGGCCGGGCAGTGGCATGATCGCATCAAGTCGCTCCACCAGAAGTTCCGCGCGCTGAAGAAATTGGTTGATTTGTTCTGACATCTCAACAGTTTACGGGCCAGCCGCGATGTGTGAAACGAGTGAAGGCTGTCATCTTCAATTCAAACATTTCAAGGAGAGCACTCATGACCCCACGTCACGGCCTCATGGTGGCCGCCCTTGCCTTGTCCGCGGCTTTTGGAACGGCTCACGCCGCCGACAACCATTTCAAGTTCACCGCCACTGTCACCGCCACGGACGGCAGCCTGAGCGGTGTTGATGTCGGAACCACCTTCACAGGGGACTTCAATTACGTTGTGGACAGCATGGCTGACTCTCGCTCCGATTCCTCCGCACATTACGGCTTGGGGAACAGCAGCCGGATCACTGCCACCATTGCCGGGCATCAGATCCTCGCAGAATACCTCCGCGTTGGGGTCTTCAACAACTTTGGGCGCGAGGGTGTGGAAGACGGCGTATCGCTCCGTGGCGGAATTCCAGTGGTCGTGGATGGCTCGCACTACCGCTATGGCAGCTTTGGCTTCGAGCTGGCCACGCAACCCGGCAATACCGGCGTCTTGTCCGGCACGCAGTTGCCCAGCAGCTTTGACGTGCCCGCCTTTGACAGGCACTCCTACGGCTACTTGGATTACATGGCTGGATACAACCTCCTGTCCTTCAAGGTCGATTCGATCACCGCCAGCGTGCCTGAACCCACCGCCTACCTCTTGATGTTGTCCGGCCTGGGGCTGCTGGGCGCCATGCGCCGCCGCAGGCGCTAGGGCAGCAACTGCCGCAGGACGGCATCCAGATGCTCGGTGGGCAGGCGCTTGAAGCCGGTGCGCGTGAAACGGTGCAAGCGCCCCAGCACCACGCTGATGGCCAACGAGGCGCCTGCTTGCCCATCCACCGTGGGCGTGGCCGAACCGCGCGCGTCGGCCCGCACCGTGTAGCTTTGACGCAGCAAGGATTCCAACCGCTCGAAAGCCTGGTTCATGCGCGCGGCCAAGCGGTCGTGCTCGAACACCAGCGCATCGCCCACCATCACGCGGGCCATGCCCGGGTTCTTCTCGGCGAATTGCAGCACCAGGCCCAGGATGCGCGTGATCTGCACCGAAGGGTCAGCTTCGCGTTCCATGATCTGGTTGGCCAGGGTGAACAGGCTTTGCTCGATGAACTCGATCAGGCCTTCGAACATCTGGGCTTTGCTGGCGAAGTGCCGGTACAAGGCCGCTTCGCTCACCTCCAGCCGCCCGGCCAGGGCCGCGGTGGTGACGCGGTCGGCGCCGGGTTGCTCCAGCATCGTCGCCAAGGCTTGCAGGATCTGCACGCGGCGCTCGCCCGGCTTGGGGCGTTTGCGGGGCGCAGGCTCGACAGCAGCAACAGGGATGAGTTCGTCGTTCATCGCGTCTTGGCGTGCAGCATCAGGGGCTGGGGATGAATACCGCGTGAAGCGCACGCAGCCGACGGATTCTGGCACACACCCAGGCGGGCCGGCGATGGAGGTGTGCACCTACTTCGGGGCCATGCGGATTGTGCTTGAGGTAACTTTGCATCCACACGGTGCGCAGGTGCGCCGCGCGGGCGGTTTTCAAGTTGGCCAGGGTGTCTTCGATCAGCACGCAGCGGTGGGGGGGTAGCCGGTGCCGAGCCAGCACCACGCGCAGCATGCGGGCATCGGGCTTGGGCCGCAGGTCGCCGAACACGCGCATGCCTTCGATCGAGATGATGCCTTCGAAGCAACTGGCCAGGTCCAGGGCGGTGACCACGCGTTTGGCGTAGTCGGCCGGGGCATTGGTGAGGATGAACTTGCGGCCGGGCAGGCGCTTGAGCGCGGCGCGG
>NZ_JAUSAR010000085.1 GCF_030652515.1 Aquabacterium sp.
CATATGATATTGCATCCACTGACATTATGATTGTTTTTACTTTGAAATAACATTTGCAATGTAGCAACATAATATAAAACACAAACACACAAAAACAAAACAAAACACATGCACAGAACGAACTAAAGCAATAAATGTTTATCTGCTACTGTTGATGAATGTTTTAAATACATCATACATAGCGAGATATAACATTTGTTTTCTAGCGACACGTAATGGATGACGACGTAAAGGGATTAAACGATGAATACAAAACAGAACATCACACATACGTGAACGAAGAAAACTACATCTATGATTACTATCCAAATTACGAAACACAAGATGGAGCGGTATACCAGTTATACACATACACATGTACGGATCGACATAACCTTTACGACGCGTACGGCCAACAGACAAATTACTAATAGAACGTGTAACACTATGACGAGTAGCAACACTAGAACGAGAATAAGGAAAAACAGAAGAAAACAATGTAGGAAATGATTTGAATGTAGAAAAAATATTATCAGCATGAGTGTTATTAACTTGTTTGTTTAAATGTCCCTGGTGGGAAACAGCATCATTACTGGTGGATTTCTTCTTTTTGTTTTTTCTTTTGTTTTTCTTTTTCTTTTTTCTATTAGCCTCACATGCTGGTATAAATGGCCCATTATCAATGATATCCAGTTGTTCATAAATTAAATTATTGTTGATAGGTACAGCGATGGCATTGTGAGTTAACGTTGTAGGTGTAGGTTCGACGGTTATAGGATTAGTAGATATAAGTTGCACAGAAGAAGAAGCGGTAGATACGGAGGAAGAAGAACAGGATATAGATGGATTAACAGGATCTGGTGTAAATATAGGAGAATCATCATTGAAAGAAAATGTAGGTTTGTTAGGAGTGACAGATGCAGATATAGATGTAGATTTAGATGAAAGTTGTATAGGAGATGTAGATACAGAAGGAGAACTAAAATTTAATTTTTTCACAGGAGAGGATAAACTTATATCAGAATTTTTAGATATATTTAATTTAGGAGAAAAAGAACAGCATAGTTTATTTCTTTTTGTAGAATGGAACGATGATTGTATTGCAGTAGTATTGGTAGATAATAGAGGAGAAGGTAGAAGAGGATGACATTTACAAAGGCATGTACATGTGTATAAACTGGGTAACAAAATAGCATGTGGTGCTAAACAACAATGACAGGAATTGGAAAATGTGGAAATAGGAGAAGAACAAAATGTAGTATGAGAATTATTATTGTTAGTAGAAACAGGAAGAGAAGAAATATTAGAGGAAGAAGAATTGGAAGAAGAAGAGGAAAAAGAAGAAAAAACAGGAAAATTTTGTTTTGTTGTAGAATTGGGAGATAAAACAGTATTGGAAGAAGATAAATTTGATATTGCTGGATTGACTGAAAAAGCCTGAATAATTTGAACACATTGAGATAACACGTATATAACAGAGTTTAAAATAGCATGATTGGAAATACCAGCATGAACAGTAGATAATAACAATGGAGAAGAATTACAGGGAGAGACAGACAAACCGCCAGTCAAATCATAGCCAAAATTTGAATTTTGACC
>NZ_JAUSAR010000087.1 GCF_030652515.1 Aquabacterium sp.
ATCAACGGGAACCTACCAAAATGCCAACGATCAATCAGCTCGTTCGCCATGGCCGCAAGGTCGAGGTGACGAAATCCAAATCGCCTGCGATGCAAAATTGCCCGCAGCGTCGTGGCGTGTGCACTCGCGTGTACACCACCACGCCTAAAAAGCCTAACTCCGCTTTGCGTAAGGTCGCCAAGGTGCGCCTGACCAACGGTTTCGAGGTCATCTCCTACATCGGCGGCGAAGGCCACAACCTGCAAGAACACAGCGTCGTGCTGGTTCGCGGCGGTCGTGTCAAGGACTTGCCGGGTGTGCGTTACCACATCGTGCGTGGCTCGCTCGACTTGCAAGGCGTGAAAGACCGCAAGCAATCGCGCTCCAAGTACGGTGCCAAGCGCCCCAAGAAGACCAAGTAAAGCTGGTCTGACAAGAATGTCGGTTGCTGCACCTTCATGCCCACGTCACACAGTGACAGCAAGCTGAAAGCCAACCGAAATGGCGGTGGTTCTGGGCGTTGTGCCCGAGTCCATCGAGTAAGTGGAAGGTTGATGACAACCTCCGCGATGTGGGTCGAAAGCCCCCATCAACTGAAGCATTGAAAGGAAACGAAATGCCTCGTCGTCGTGAAGTACCCAAGCGTGACATCCTCCCCGATCCCAAATTCGGAAGTGTCGATCTGTCCAAGTTCATGAACGTGATCATGGAATCGGGCAAGAAGGCCGTTGCCGAACGCATCATCTACGGTGCGCTCGAGCAAGTCGAAAAGAAGGCTGGCAAGGACCCGCTGGAGATTTTCAACATCGCTCTTAACAACATCAAGCCCATGGTCGAGGTCAAGTCTCGCCGTGTGGGTGGTGCGAACTACCAGGTTCCCGTTGAAGTTCGCCCCTCCCGCCGTGTGGCCCTCGCCATGCGCTGGTTGAAAGAGTCGTCGCGCAAGCGTTCGGAAAAGTCGATGGCCCAGCGTTTGGCCAACGAACTGCTGGAGGCCTCTGAAGGCCGCGGCGGCGCGATGAAGAAGCGTGATGAAGTCCACCGCATGGCTGAAGCCAACAAGGCGTTCTCGCACTTCCGCTTCTGATCCACCCGCAGTAATGCAAAAAAGCTGCCTGCACTGGTTGCAGGCAGCGTGATTTTTGGAGTCACACCATGTCCCGCAAGACCCCGATTGAGCGCTACCGCAACATTGGTATCTCGGCTCACATCGACGCTGGCAAGACCACGACGACCGAGCGCATCCTGTTCTACACAGGCGTGAACCACAAGATTGGTGAAGTGCACGAAGGCGCTGCCACCATGGACTGGATGGAGCAGGAGCAAGAGCGCGGCATCACGATCACGTCGGCCGCGACGACCTGTTTCTGGAAGGGCATGGACATGTCCTACCCTGAACACCGTTTCAACATCATCGACACCCCCGGACACGTCGACTTCACCATTGAAGTCGAACGTTCGATGCGCGTGCTCGACGGTGCCTGCATGGTTTACTGCGCTGTGGGCGGCGTTCAGCCCCAGTCCGAAACCGTGTGGCGTCAGGCGAACAAGTACGGCGTGCCCCGCCTGTCCTTCGTCAACAAGATGGACCGCACCGGTGCCAACTTCTTCAAGGTCTACGACCAACTGAAGCTGCGCCTGAAGGCCAACCCCGTGCCCGTGGTGATCCCCATCGGCGCCGAAGAAAACTTCCAGGGCGTGGTCGACCTGCTCAAGATGAAGGCCATCTATTGGGATGAAGCCTCGCAGGGCATGAAGTTCGACTACCGCGAGATCCCCGAAGAGCTCAAGGCCGAAGCCACCAAGTGGCGTGAAGGCATGGTCGAGGCCGCCGCCGAAGCCAACGAAGAGCTGATGAACAAGTACCTGGAAACGGGTGACCTGTCTGAGGAAGAGATCAAGCTGGCCCTGCGCACGCGCACCATCGCCTGCGAAATCCAGCCCATGCTGTGCGGTACCGCCTTCAAGAACAAGGGCGTGCAACGCATGCTCGACGCGGTCATCGACTACCTGCCCTCGCCAATCGACATCCCGCCGGTTGAAGGCACGGACGACGACGACCAGCCCACCAGCCGCCGCCCTGACGACAACGAAAAGTTCTCGGCCCTGGCGTTCAAGCTGATGACCGACCCCTACGTTGGTCAGTTGACCTTCGTGCGCGTGTACTCGGGCATCCTGAACTCCGGCGACTCGGTCTACAACCCCATCAAGGGTAAGAAAGAGCGCATCGGCCGGATCCTGCAGATGCACGCCAACCAGCGTGAAGAAATCAAGGAAATCGTGGCCGGCGACATCGCCGCTTGCGTGGGCTTGAAGGACGTCACGACCGGCGAAACCTTGTGTGATGGCGACAACATCATCACGCTGGAAAAGATGGTCTTCCCTGAGCCCGTGATTGCACAGGCCGTGGAACCCAAGACCAAGGCCGACCAGGAAAAGATGGGCATCGCCCTGTCACGCCTGGCCGCTGAAGATCCTTCCTTCCGCGTCAAGACGGACGAAGAATCGGGTCAGACCATCATCGCCGGCATGGGCGAGCTGCACCTGGAAATCATCGTCGATCGCATGAAGCGCGAATTCGGCGTGGAAGCCAACGTCGGCAAGCCGCAAGTGGCCTACCGTGAAACCATTCGCAAGAAGGTCACGGACGTCGAAGGCAAGTTCGTGCGTCAATCGGGCGGTAAGGGTCAATACGGCCACGTCGTGCTGACCGTCGAACCGCAAGAACCCGGCAAGGGCTTCGAGTTCGTCGACGCCATCAAGGGCGGTGTGGTTCCTCGTGAATTCATCCCCGCGGTTGAAAAGGGTGTCATCGACTCCCTGACCAATGGCGTGCTGGCCGGTTACCCCGTCGTCGACCTGAAGGTCACCCTGACCTTCGGTTCGTACCACGACGTGGACTCGAACGAAAACGCGTTCAAGATGGCCGCTTCGATGGGTTTCAAGGACGGTTGCCGCAAGGCTTCGCCTGTGATCCTCGAGCCCATGATGGCCGTTGAAGTCGAAACACCGGAAGACTATGCCGGTACCGTGATGGGCGATCTGTCCTCACGTCGCGGCATGGTGCAAGGCATGGACGACATGGTCGGCGGCGGCAAGGTCATCAAGGCCGAAGTCCCCTTGTCGGAAATGTTCGGCTACTCGACTTCGCTGCGTTCGGCCACTCAAGGTCGTGCCACGTACTCCATGGAGTTCAAGCACTACTCTGAAGCGCCCAAGAACGTGGCCGACGCCATCATCACCGCGCGCGGTAAGTAAATTCAAAGCCGGTCTTCGGCACCACGCTCGGCGTGGTTGGCCTGCTGCCCGTGGCGGGCCAGTGCTGGAGACCTTAAACATGCACGGGCAACTGTTCTTTGCTCTCTAGGAGATTGAAATGGCAAAAGGTAAATTCGAACGGACCAAGCCGCACGTCAACGTCGGCACGATTGGTCACGTTGACCACGGCAAGACCACGCTGACAGCAGCCATCACCACCGTGTTGGCCAAGGCCTTCGGTGGCGAAGCCAAGGCGTACGACCAGATTGACGCAGCGCCCGAAGAAAAGGCCCGCGGCATCACCATCAACACCGCGCACGTCGAGTACGAAACCAAGAATCGTCACTACGCGCACGTTGACTGCCCCGGTCACGCCGACTACGTCAAGAACATGATCACCGGCGCTGCCCAGATGGACGGCGCGATCCTGGTGTGCTCGGCCGCTGACGGCCCGATGCCCCAAACGCGTGAACACATCCTGCTGTCCCGCCAGGTGGGCGTGCCTTACATCATCGTCTT
>NZ_JAUSAR010000105.1 GCF_030652515.1 Aquabacterium sp.
TCGGCCGCCGACATCGCCTTGGGGCTGCTGAGGTTCACGCCAGCGGTCCATGCCAATGGCGCGGGCAACGCCAGCTTCTCCTTCCAGGTGCAGGACAACGGTGGCACGGCCAACGGTGGTGTGGACCTGGACGCCTCGGCCAATACCATGACGGTTGACGTCACGGCCGTGAACGATGCCCCGGCGGGCACGGACAAGACGGTGACCACGCTGGAGGACACGGCCTACACCTTCACGGCGTCTGACTTCGGCTTCACCGACCCCAACGACTCGCCGGCCAACACTTTGCTGAGTGTGCGGATCACGACCTTGCCGGCCTCGGGCAGCTTGACCTTGAACGGCGTGGCGGTCACCGCAGGTCAAGTCATCTCGGCGGCCAACATCGCCTCCGGCCTGCTGCGGTTCACGCCTGCAGCCAATGCCAATGGCGCGGGCCATGCCAGCTTCACCTTCCAGGTGCAGGACAACGGCGGCACGGCCCATGGTGGCGTCGACCTGGATGCATCGGCCAACACCATGACGGTCAACGTCACGGCGGTGAACGACGCGCCTGTGGGGGCGGACAAGACCGTGACGACTAACGAGGACACGGCCTACACCTTCACGGCGGCCGACTTCGGGTTCACCGATCCCAACGACTCACCCGCCAACACCTTGGCAGGCGTGCGGATCACGACCTTGCCCGCCTCGGGCAGCTTGACTTTGAGTGGCGTGGCGGTCACGGCCGGCCAGGTGATCTCTGCGGCCAACATTGCCTCCGGCCTGCTGCGGTTCACGCCAGCAGCCAACGCCAATGGCGCGGGCTACGCCAGCTTCACCTTCCAGGTGCAAGACAACGGCGGCACCGCCAATGGTGGCGTGGACCTGGATGCCACGCCGCGCACCATGACGGTCAACGTCACGGCCGTCAACGATGCCCCGGTAGGTGCCAGCACCACCATCACGACGCTGGAAGACACGGCCTACACCTTCACGGCGGCCGACTTCGGTTTCACCGACCCCAACGACTCGCCCGCCAACACTTTGGCTGGCGTGAGGATCACGACCTTGCCAGCTTCTGGCAGCTTGACGCTGAATGGCGTGGCGGTCACGGCAGGCCAGGTCATCTCGGCGGCGAACATCGCCTCGGGCCTGCTGCGGTTCCTGCCTGCGGCCAATGCCAATGGCGCGGGCCATGCGAGCTTCAGCTTCCAGGTGCAGGACAACGGCGGCACGGCCAATGGCGGGGTCGATCTGGACGCCACGCCGCGCACCATGACGGTCAACGTCACGGCGGTGAACGACGCCCCTGGGGGCACGAACAACACGGTGACCACGCCGGAAGACACGGCCTACACCTTCACGGCGGCCGACTTCGGTTTCACCGACCCGAACGACTCACCCGCCAACACTTTGTCTGGCGTGAGGATCACGACCTTGCCAGGTGCGGGCAGCTTGACACTCAACGGCGTGGCGGTCACGGCCGGCCAAGTGATCTCGGCCGCCAACATCGCCTCGGGGCTGCTCAGGTTCACGCCAGTGGCCAACGCCAATGGCGCGGGCCATGCCAGCTTCACCTTCCAGGTGCAGGACAATGGTGGCACGGCCAACGGTGGCGTGGACCTGGACGCCACGCCTCGCACCATGACCGTGGACGTGACCGCAGTCAATGATGCGCCTGTGGGCGCCAGCACCACCATCAGCACGCTGGAGGACACGGCCTACACCTTCACGGCAGCCGACTTCGGTTTCACCGACCCGAACGATTCACCGGCCAACACCTTGTCGGGCGTTCGGATCACGACCTTGCCAGGCGCGGGCAGCTTGACCCTGAACGGCGTGGCGGTGACGGCCGGTCAAGTGATCTCGGCCGCCGACATCGCGTCGGGCCTGCTGCGGTTCACCCCAGCGGCCAACGTCAGCGGTGCGGGCTACGCCAGCTTCACTTTCCAGGTGCAGGACAACGGCGGCACGGCCAACGGCGGCGTGGACCTGGATGCCACCCCCCGCACCATGACGGTCGATGTGATCGAAGTCAACGACGCACCCCTCGGCGCGGACAAAACGGTCACGACGCTGGAAGACACGGCCTACACCTTCACAGCGGCGGACTTCGGCTTCACCGACCCGAATGACTCGCCCGCCAACACCTTGGCAGGCGTGCGGATCACGACCTTGCCGGGCTCGGGCAGCTTGACGCTCAACGGCGTGGCGGTCGCGGCAGGCCAGGTGATCTCGGCCGCCGACATCGCCTTGGGGCTGCTGAGGTTCACGCCAGCGGTCCATGCCAATGGCGCGGGCAACGCCAGCTTCTCCTTCCAGGTGCAGGACAACGGTGGCACGGCCAACGGTGGCGTGGACCTGGACGGCACCCCCCGCACCATGACGGTCGATGTCACGGCCGTCAACGACACACCGGTGGGCACAGACAAGATGGTGAGCACCAACGAGGACACGGCCTACACCTTCACAGCAGCCGACTTCGGGTTCACCGACCCGAACGACTCGCCCGCCAACGCCTTGGCTGGCGTGAGGATCACGACCTTGCCGGCCTCCGGCAGCTTGACCTTGAACGGCGTGGCGGTCACGGCAGGCCAGGTGATCTCGGCGGCCAACATCGCCTCTGGCCTGCTGCGGTTCACGCCTGCTGCCAACGCCAATGGCGCGGGCTACGCCAGCTTCACCTTCCAGGTGCAAGACAACGGCGGCACCGCCAATGGTGGCGCGGACCTGGACGCCACACCGCGCACCATGATGATCGATGTCACCGCAGTCAACGACGCGCCCGCAGGCACGAACAAGACCGTGAC
>NZ_JAUSAR010000111.1 GCF_030652515.1 Aquabacterium sp.
TTCTACTTTGTCAGATTGATTTTCAAACATCTTCCGATGTCATATGATATAATGCAACATGTTGTTTATATGAAACTATATGGAGTTGTAAATAACCATGACAACTCAAATATGTCAATTGCATTCGCACGCTGGTGGCGAATGTTCAGTCCAAACTGGACAGTCATTTCGTCCCCTATATCCCCTGTTTTGAATCCTCGACGCGCTCGGTCGCCGAGGCGGCCAAATCTTACTTGCACGGTCTTTACCAATCCACGCGGGCCAACATGGAACGCATGGCGGAGGTCGTCGCGGGTAGCCACCCGCAGCGACTGCATCACATGCTGAGCGAATCCACCTGGGACCGCCGCAGCGTGCTCCGGCAACTGGTGGCGGATGCCAATGCGCACTTTGGGCGCGGCGGCACGGCGCTGGTGATTGACGAGAGCGGCTTTGCCAAGAAGGGCGAGCACTCGGTGGGCGTTGCCCGGCAGTGGAATGGCCGCCTGGGCAAGACGGACAACAGCCAGGTAGGCGTCTTCGCCGCCGTGACGCGAGGCGAAGTCGCCGCCCTCGTGGATGCGGAGTTGTACCTGCCGGCGTGCTGGACGAGCGATTCTGCGCGTTGCGAAGCAGCGGGCATCCCGGAGTCGGTCGAATTCCGCACCAAGGGGGAGATGGCCCTGGAGATGGTGTTGCGCGCCCGTCGCAATGGCCTTCAGTTCGACTGGGTCGCTTTTGACGGGGGCTACGGACAACTGCCGTGGTTGCTGACGGCGCTGGACGGCGAGCGCGAGACCTTCCTCGCCGAGGTGCACGCGGATCAGATGATCTATCTCGCCGACCCCTGCCCGACGGTGCCTGAGCGCACGGGGAAGGGACGCGCACCGATGCGTCCGGTGAGCGCCGTTGCCGCGCAGACGGTCACCGCCTGGGTCGCCGGGCAATCGGCAAAGGCTTGGCGCCGGATGAAGCTGCGTGATGGCGAAAAGGGCGAGGTGGTTGCCGACTTCCTCGCCGCCCGCGTGTTCGTCTGGGACGGTGAATCGTCCGCCGGGCGACAGTGGCATCTTCTGGTGCGGCGGGAGATCGATGGCACGAAGCTCAAGTTCTGCCTGTCGAACGCCAAACCGAGTGCCTCCTTGCGCCTTCTGGTGTCGATGCAGGCGTCCCGTCACTTCGTCGAGCGAGCCTTCGAGGATGCCAAGGGCGCCTGCGGCATGGCGGATTATCAGGTGCGGGGCTGGAACGGCTGGCACCATCATATGGCTCTGGTCATGGTCGCGCTGATGTTCCTCGCCAAGGAACGCTTGGCCGGGCGCGACACGCACCGTCTGCTCTCCTGTCAGGATATCGTCGAGATGTTGAGACACAAGCTGCCTTCCAAAATCCAGTCCGATGAGAATCTCGTCATGGCCATCGCTAACCGACACCAGCGAAGGCAAAGCGCCTCCGCCTCTCAGTATCGAAAACAAGGTCTTACCCTGCCAGCATCATTCGGCGGGGAAATCTGACAAAGTAGAACTACCCGATTGGCCAATCCGTGCTGAGTGGCAGCGAGATGCTGCATTGCGAAGAACGGGGCATCTGGATGCGCAGAGGCGAGATGCGACCCGAGTAGCCTCGGAATGCCGCACCTGAGCAGGACTCCGAGCTTGCCCGAACGGCCCGGCGAACCGATCTGACCGCGCTCGCCAGCCCACTGAAACAGGCTCTTATTCGAGGTTGTGCTTGCAGATACCAGCCAAGGGACACTCGCCACAGCGGGGCTTGGGTCGACCACATTCTTGCCGAGCTGCACGATGAGGGCATGATATTCATTGTAGAGGTCGACCTCCTTAGGGAAGCCCTGAACAAGCCATCATTCAGTACCTCGGATTTCAACGTATTACGGCATCCGGCCTTTTTTCCACCGGAATTGGCTTAAAACAGCCCATTTTGTCTCGGAATTGCCCGGTTTTTGGGCGATTCCCCGTTTTC
>NZ_JAUSAR010000137.1 GCF_030652515.1 Aquabacterium sp.
ACGAATCTCGCTGACGCCGATGCTGATGGTCACTGGCAACTCGCGGCTGTCGTGCATCGCTGCCGTTTCCGCGACCTTGCGGCGCAGACGGTCTGCGAACAGCTCCGCGTCGGCAAGCGCAGCGCCGGGAAGGATGATCGCGAATTCCTCGCCGCCAAGGCGTCCCGCCGTGTCGACGCGGCGCAGTTCCTGACGCATCGTGGCGGAGAGGTGGCGCAGCACCTGGTCGCCGGCGACGTGCCCGCTGCTGTCGTTGACCCGTTTGAAGTGGTCGATGTCGATCATCAGCACGGAAAGCCCGATCGAATATCGCATCGAACGCGCGACCTCATCTTCAAGGCGACGGTCAAGATAGCGGCGGTTGAATACCTTGGTCAGCGGATCGGAGATGTTCTCTGACTCCAGCAGGCTTATGCGCTTCAGATCGGCAGCGGTTTGCAGTGCAAGCGATATCGTCAGCCAGACGAATAGTGCGCCAAACAGGAATATGCCGGGCGTGAAAAGCTCGTTCCACTCCGTCTGTTTGCCCCAAAGTACGATGATGTATCCCAGATAACCGGCGATGAACAGGAGTACCAGTCCGCCCATGGCGAGCCACTTGTTGCGTAGCGTGCCGGCCGGAAGGATAGAGACCAGTCTGCGCAGCGGGTAGAGCGTGGCCACATGGATGATCAGGCCGACCAGAACCAGCAAGGCAGATAGATAGGAGATGAGGGGCGCTTGCATATATCGCGTTCTGGGCTATTCCGGAGTATCGGCGGAATGTACCTGAGACGGATTGATTTGACTACCTGCCTATCGGTTTTGTTTGCAGCCGCTGTCGCGGAGGAAACTCATTTCACGCTCGCCACCGCCACCCGCGTCTTGGGCAAACCCTTGCCGAGGAAGAATCCCTCGGCGACGCTCACCGCCTCTTCCGGTCCGGCGATATAGATGTCGCCCTTGAGCATGTTCTTGTCGGCGGCATGGATGTCGTCAAGCAGTTTGAGCAGCGTCGCTTCGCGATTGCCGCTCACCGTGCGCAGGTCGAAGCCCGCGACATGCTCTTCGTAGTGAAAATCGTCCAGCGCGTCGTCCCAGGCATGGGCGATGTTGGGCAGGTAGATGCTTTGCGGGTTGGAGCCTATCCAGTGCAGGTTGACGGTCTCGATATTGAGCGACAGCGCGTGTTCGATCACGCTCTTGATCGGGGCGAAGCCGGTGTCGAAGGCGAAGAAGTAGAGCGGTCTCGGCGATCTGTCGTGCAGGATGAATTCGCCCAGCGGTCCCTCGACTTCTACCGTGTCATTGTGTTTGAGGTGATCAAAAATGAAGTCGGAGAACAGGTTGCCGTTCTGCCGGTGCACATGGAACAGCAGGTTGCGGTCGTCGCAGGGGCAGCTGGCGATGGGCAGTTCCGCGCTGTAGGACTGGCCGACGCGCAGCGTGACGCTCTGACCCGCGAGGAAGCGCAGGCGCTGGGTGCGCGGGGTCTGCAGGTGCAGCAGGAGCATGTCGTCGTTGATATGCCCGGTGGTTTTGACGTGGGCCTTGATCTGTTGGAAGGGCATGTCGAGCACACTGTTCGCCACGGGAGCTTCGATCACCACATCGCTGACGGCGGTGTTGCTGCACAGCAGGATGTAGCCTTGGCTCTTTTCCACTTCGGAGATGACGAAGTCGTGCAGGCGGGTCTTCCTGACCTTGCCGGAGACGACCTTGGCTTTGCATTTGCCGCAGTTACCGCCGCTGCAGCCGTAGTCGAGCGGGATGCCTGCACGCATGGCGGCTTCGAGCAGGGTGTCGTGGCCTTCGACGAGGAAGTCGTGTTTGCTGGGCAGCACGGTCACCTGGGCGGTCATGACGCTGAGTACGGCGTCCTTGACCGCCAGCGGATTGATGAAGCCGGGTTCAGTCGCCATTTCGACCTCCAGTGTTATCCATTGTCTGAGTTCTTCCACCGTCGCGTGCGCCCCGGCGTCGAGTTTTGCTTCGGTCTCGTTGAGTTTGTCCCACAGCTTGCCCAGCAGAGTGTTGAATCGCTTCAGCTGCGCCTCGCTGTGCGCCAGGGTCTTGCTGAGTTCGATGATGCGCGCGGCGAGGACTTCCGGCTCGGGCAGGGAACGCTCCAGCACACGCTTGCCAAACGCGCGTTCCTTGATCTGGGCGATGCGCCGGGTCTCGGCATCGTCTTCCAGTTGCGCGTCGGGATAGCAGGCCAGCAGATTGCCGACCGTGACAGTCCCGTCGTGCGAGATCATCTCGCCGCGCTGTATCTTCTTTTGCAGTTCGGCGCGCGTCACGCCGATCAACCTTGCGGCGCGCGTCAGGCTCAGCACGTCACTCATCGCATCCTCCAATCGGATCCCATGCCTGTTGCTGCAATGTACCGGAGTCGGGGCGCTTTTTCCATCGGCAGACCGCTAAGGGGCGTAGCCGATGGATGCCAACTCCCCGAATATGGTTTCCGCCAGCAAGGCATGGCCGGCGGCATTGGGGTGGATCTGGTCTGCCTTCAGTTGAGGGTCGGAGAGCACATCGGGGACCGCATCCTCGATCAGCGGCACCTGCTGTGCCGCGGCCAGCTCGCGGTAGAAGCCGGGGGCGGACAGGTTCTGGAACACGGCCCCTGCAAGGCTCGGCTGCGGTATCGACAGCAATACCGGTTTGGCACCCCGGGCCTTTATCAGGACGAGGATCTTTTCCAGATTGGCGATGATCTCCTGCGGCGGGATGCGGCGCAGCATGTCGTTGCCGCCCAGCGCGACCAGCACCAGCACTGGCTCGTGCTGCTCCAGCAGATGCGGCAGCCGCTTCAACGCGGCCTCGCTGGTGTCGCCGCTGACCCCGCCGTTGCTCACATCCCATCCGGTCTTGTCCGCCAGCAAAGCTGGCCACGCTTCCTCGCGCTTCACCCCCAGCCCTTCGGTCAGGCTGTCGCCCAGTGCGAGCACCCGGCTGCCGGGCGGGATGGCAGTCTCTTTGTCTTCCTTGCCGCAGGCGGCGAGCAAGGCGAGGACGGCGCCGAGCAGCAGCGCGGTGAACCGAATGGAGGGGCGGATGTCCATGCAGGGAATGTAGCGCAGTCCATCGGGTTTGACCATCGCTGAACCGGTTTGCAGAAAAATGCCGGGCATGCCGGTCTTGTTCTTTGCTACTGTATTGCCTTGTTCCGCAGCTACACGTATCCACCGTGTCGGGAGGGTGATGCAGGCGGAAGGTTATGTTTTGAATGGGGAGTAGGCGCTTGGTTCTGGCATTTTTCGCGGTTGTCTTTGGTGTGGCGTTGCTGGTCTGGAGTGCGGACCGTTTTGTAGAGGGCGCGGCATCTTCTGCCCGCCATTTCGGCATGTCTCCGTTGCTGATCGGCATGGTGGTCGTGGGTTTTGGTACGTCCGCCCCGGAGATGACGGTCTCGGCACTGGCGGCAGCGCAGGGGAATCCCGGCATCGCGCTCGGTAACGCCTATGGTTCGAACATCGCCAATATTGGTCTCATCCTGGGCATCACCGCGCTGCTCAGCCCCATCGCGGTTCATTCGCGCGTGCTGCGCAAGGAGTTGCCCTTGCTTGTGGCGGTGACCGCAGTGGCTGCCTGGCAGGTTTGGGATGGCGGGATCACCCGTCTCGAAGCCTGGATATCGCTGGCAATCTTTGCCGCGGTGATGGGGTGGAGTATCTGGCAAGGCACGCGAAAAACGGAAGATACGCTCGGGACCGAATTCGAGCAGGAGTTGAGCGACCGCGCCCTGCCGTTGCGGCGCGCGGTGTTCTGGCTGGTTGTCGGTCTGATGTTCCTCATCCTCAGTTCGCGCATTCTGGTCTGGGGCGCGGTGACGATTGCCCAGGGGTTCGGCATCAGTGATCTGGTCATCGGTCTCACCATCGTCGCGGTCGGTACCTCGCTGCCGGAACTCGCCGCATCCATCATCGCCACCCGCAAGGGAGAGCACGACATCGCACTGGGGAACGTGATCGGTTCCAATCTGTTCAACACACTGGCGGTGGTGGGGCTGGCCGGGGTGATCGCACCGATATCGGTCGGGGCGGAGGTGTTCACACGGGATATGCTGGTGATGGCGGTGTTGACCATTTCTTTATTCGTCTTCTGCTCTGGTTTTCGCGGACCGCACCGCATCACCCGCATCGAGGGTGGTATCCTGCTGATGTCCTATGCGGCTTACACCGCGTACTTGATGGCGACGGCGCTCGGCTGAGCCGCATTCGATGCGGGGATGCGGAACACCTTTGCCGCACATGATGCTATCGGGGTAGACTGTGCCTGTGCTTCGTTCACGCAAGGATGATGATATGGAAACACCGAAAGCGCAGGGCGCGAAGCTGACGCCAAGCATGATTCTCAAGTTCCTCGACCAGTACGTGGTGGGGCAGGACGAGGCAAAAAAGGTGCTGTCGGTGGCGGTATATTCGCATTACCGCAAGCTCGGCAAGCGGCGGCCGGATTCGGTGGAGGTCGCCAAGACCAACATCCTGCTGATCGGGCCGACCGGCACCGGCAAGACGCTGATGTGCGAGACGCTGTCGCATTTCCTGAGCGTGCCCTTCGTCACCGCCAACGCCACTTCGCTGGCGCAATCCAAATACGTGAACGAAGAGATCGAGGCCCTGTTGCTGCGCCTGCTGGAGAAGGCGGGCGGCGATATCGACAAGGCACAATGCGGCATCGTGTTCATCGACGAAGTGGACAAGCTGAAGACGGGCACCGAGCAGCAGGGCGTTTCGGGAGAGCGCGTGCAGCATGCCATGCTGAAGATCATGGAAGGCACGTCGGTGCGGGTCGGCGCGCAGACAATCGATACCGCCAACATCCTGTTCATCTGCGCGGGTGCCTTCGTCGGGTTGGAGAGCATCACCGCCAACAGCCAGGCCTACGGTTTCATCGCCACCTCGCAGGACGATAACCAGAAGATCCTCGACCGCCTCAATTCGCGCGTGAAGCCCACCGACCTGTTCAAGTTCGGCCTGATCCCCGAATTCGCCGGGCGCCTGCCCATCATCGCCAACCTGGAAAGTCTGTCCAAGGAGTTTCTGGTGAAGATCATGACCGAGCCGCGCAATTCCATCTACAACCAGTTCCGCGAGATGCTGAAGGACGAGGGTGTGGAACTGGTCATCGAGGAGGCAGCCTTCCGCCAGATCGCCGAGATGGCATTCGAGTACAAGGTCGGCGCACGCAGTGTGCGCGGAATCTTCGAGGAGATGCTGATGCCGGTGATGTACGCCATTCCCGACCGGCCGGAAGTGCGCAAGGTCGTGATCCGGTCGCTGTTTGAAGAAGCGGAGCTGATCGCCGCTTCGTGATCCCCTGACCCGCGGGTTTTGCCATGAGCGCGTCTCTTCAGTACGCAAACCAGCAACGACTCATCGCCGCGCTGCGCTATCCGCGGCGCTATCCGCATGCCGCGCAAAACGTTGAGGTGATCGAGACGCATATCTCCTGGGTGCTGCTGGCCGGGGACTATGCCTACAAGATCAAGAAGGCGCTGAACCTCGGTTTCCTTGATTATTCGACCCTGGCCGCGAGGCACGACTTCTGCGACCAAGAGTTGCACCTCAACCGGCGCACCGCGCCGGACATCTACCTCGACACGGTCGCCATCGGCGGCTGTGCGGATGCGCCGGTGTTCGGCGCTCAGCCGGCCATCGAATATGCGGTGAGGATGCGCCGCTTCGATCCAGCAGCCACGATGGATCACCTCCTGCTGCAAGGCAAGATAGAGGCGCGGCATATCGACAGGCTGGCAGTCGTGATCGCCAACTTCCATTCCGGTTTGACGGTGGCGGCGGCCGATTCCGCGTTCGGCACGCCCGCCGCGATCCATGCCGCGGCGATGCAGAACTACGAGCAGTTGTGCGCATTGCTGCCGGGCAAGGCGGACAGGGCTGACATCGAAGAACTGGAAGCCGCCACCGAAGCGGGTTTCGCTGAGGGCAAAGAGATGTTCGCGCGGCGCCGCGCACAGGGTTTCGTGCGCGAGTGTCACGGCGACCTGCATCTGGGCAACATCGTGCTGCCGGGCGACGAGCCCGTTCCATTCGACTGCATCGAATTCAATCCATCCCTGCGCTGGATCGATGTGATGGACGAGGTTGCCTTCGCGGTGATGGACTTGCTGCATCGCAACCATGCAGACTTCGCCTGGCGTCTGCTGAACGCGTATCTGGAGGCGAGCGGCGATTACGGCGGATTATCGGTATTGCGTTTCTATCTTGCCTATCGCGCCGCGGTGCGCGCCAAGGTCTGCGCCATTCGCGCCGGTCAGGCGGATATCTCCAAACCGGTGAGACAACAGGAGTTGCTTGCATGCCGCAGCTATCTGGCGCTGGCGCGGCGCTGTCTGGTGCAATACGCGCCGGCCCTGATCATCACCCACGGTCTGCCCGGTTCGGGCAAGACCACGTTCTCCCAGCTCGCTTTGCAGCAACTGGGTGCGCTCCGCATCCGCTCCGATGTCGAGCGCAAACGTCTTTTCGGATTGGGTATGCTGGAGAATAGCCGGGACAGGGGCGGCGACATCTACAGCCGCGAAGCGACCCTGGCAACTTATGCGCGTCTGCGCGAACTGGCGCGCGAGTCGCTGGCGGCGGGCTACACCGTGATCGTGGATGCCGCCTTCCTCAAGCGCGGGGAAAGGGAGTCGTTCCACCGACTGGCGCGGGATATGTCTGTGCCTTTCGCCATCGCTTCGCTGTACGCAAAGGATGAGGCGTTACGCGAGCGTATCCGGCAGCGTTGCAACGATGCCTCGGAGGCCGATGTGGCGGTGCTGGAAAAATTGAGTGCGGTACAGGAAAGGCTGACGCCGGAGGAGAGCAAGTTGGCAGCCAGTTTCACTACCGCAGAAGCGCCCAATAGCGCGGCAAATACACGGGCCTGGAAAAAACTTTCCGATTTGCTGGCTTGAGCCGCTTATGCGCGCGGGCTCTTGAATGCGTGCAGATCGCACACCTGCGAATAGCTGGCGGGCATGGTCTTCAGATGCGGGACGCACACGACCGTGTCCTCGTTGCTGTTGTGCTTGAATGTGTGGACGCAATTGTCGCAGGTCGGGTGCTTTGTCTTACCGTCACGCTGATGAGACTTCTGTTTCTTGTTCATGCCACTCCTGCAGGTTCAAAACGGGTCGCCATGCTATTCATCCGCATACGGGCGGACGCACGTTGACATACAGATTCGATGGCGCAAGGGGGTAGAAGAACGGGCATGGGGAAGAGCCTCCATGTCGCAGTCCCGCTGCCGTAGTTTCCCTTAGGCCGGAGACTTTGCGTCGATACTTTTCAGTATGTTTGCCAAGTGGTGCGTACAGTACAGCCTGCGCAGCAGAGGGTCAATCGCAAAAGCTAAAGTGTTTGTTTTTGCTTGGACATCACTGCGTCTGCTTTTCCAGCTCTTTACGCTGTTTTTCCGCTTCTTCCTGCTGCATGGTGTTCACATCCTTGGCTTTGTCGAGCGCGTTGCGCTGGTCCTCGAACAGTTTCGGCGGCGGGGTGTCTTCTTTCTGGCCGCAGGCGTTGAGCAGGAAGATGAAAAGGATGGAGGATATGCGGTAGCTCATATCGCGTTCCTCAATCGTTTGGGATGGCGGTGCCGATGGGGCGGGCGAACACTTCGTCGACGCGGTTCTTGTCCATGTCGACCACCTCGAAGCGCCAGCCGTGCCAGTCAAAGGTCTCAGCCTTCTTCGGGATGCGGCCGACGGCGGTGATGACGAAGCCGCCGACGGTGTGATAGTTGCCGAGGTCTTCTTCCGGCAGCGAGGTGATGCCGAGTTTGTCCTTCATCTCGTCCAGCGGCAGCAGGCCGTCGAGTAGCCAGGAGCCGTCCTCGCGCTGCACGGCGAGCGGCAGTTCGTCGACCGAGCTGGGCACATCGCCGACGACGGAGGAGAGCAGATCGCTCAGCGTGACCAGGCCTTCGGTCTGGCCGAACTCGTTGACGACGATGGCGAGGTGGGTCTTCTGCTTGCGGAAGAATTCGAGCACGCCGATGAGCGACTGGGTGTTGGGGATGAACTGGATGGCATGGGTGGGTAGTTTGCCGAGGTCGAGCTGGTTGCCCGCCAGCAGGTGTTGCAGCAGTTCGCGGCTCTCGATGTAACCCATCACCTGACTCAGTCCGCCCTTGCAGACGAGGAAGCGCGAGACGCTCTGTGTCTTGATCTTTTCCAGGTTGATCTCGCTGGGGGCCTGCAGGTCGAGGAAGATGATGCCGTTGGCCGGCGTCATCACGCTCGCCACCTTGCGGTCGTCGAGACGGAACACGTTGCCGAGCAGTTCCCCAGAAGTGCCGTCCAGGCCGCCGTCGCGGCGCCCGGCGGTGATCATGGCGCGTATCTCGTCCGAGGCGACATGCGCGGCGCTCTCCTTGAACGGGAACAGCGCAAGCAGTCTCTCGCTGGCGACCGACAGCGCCCAGATGAAGGGGCGGTTGAGCTTGGCGAACATCGCCATGGCGGGGGCGAGCAGGGCGGCGATGGCTTCCGGTCTGGCCAGCGCGATGCGCTTGGGGATGATCTCGCCGATGACGATGGTGGCGAAGGTGATGCTGCCGACCACCAGCAACAAAGCCAGCGGATATTTGGCGAAGGCGAGCCAGGCGATCTCGGTTTCGATGAAGGTCTCGATGCGCGGCACCCACATGGCTTCGCCGAACACGCCGAGCAGGGTGGCGAGGGCGGTGAGCCCCGTCTGGGTAGCGGCAAGCAGGCGCGAGGGCTGGCTGCGCAGTGCGGCGGCGATGCGCGCACCTTCGTTGCCGGCTTCGGCCATCTGCGTGAGGATGGCGATGCGGCTGGCGCCTATGCTCATCTCGGACATGGCGAAAAAGCCGCTGAGCAGGATCAGCAGCAAGAGTATCCAGAATTCCATGTTGTTCTCCTAAAGGGGAGCTAGATCTTGCCCGTATCTTGGTCGTGGCCGTGCTTCTTGTAAAGCACCGCCATCAGTCCCGCCATCAGCAGACCGAAGAAAAGGATGATGAGGTTGAGCGAGAGCTCGAGTTTCTCCATCAGGGCGTACAGCCCCAGCATAAGGAAGATGCTGATGTTCTCGTTGAAGTTCTGCACGGCGATGGAACGTCCCGAACCGATCAGCAAGTGGCCGCGATGTTGCAGCAGCGCGTTCATCGGCACCACGAAGAAGCCGGCCATCACGCCGATGCAGATGAGCAGCAGGATGGCGAGCAGCGGATGGGTGATGGGGATCATCACCAGCACCATCAGGCCCATGCCGATACCGACCGGCAGCACTTTCACCGCATGCTCCAGTTTGATGAAACGTGCGGCGAGGACGGAACCGATGGCGATGCCCACGGCGAACCAGGCGATGAGCTTGGCCGCCTCGCCGATGCTGTAGTGCAGGGCGACGCCCGCCCAGGCTAGCACCAGCAGGCGCAAGGTCGCACCCGCGCCCCAGAACAGCGTGGTGACGGCGAGCGAAACCTGGCCCAGGGGATCTTTCCACAGCAGGATGAAGCAGTGCCAGAAATCCTTGAGCAGGAACAGCGGGCTGGGGCTGAGCGGTTTGTGCTCGATGGGGACGAGCGGGATGTAAAGATTGATCAGCGCCGCCAGCATGTAGACGAAGAGGATGACGAAGATAGCCATCTCGGCCGGTGTGATGCTGGCGGGCAGATTCAGCATGCGCTCGATGGAGGATGAAATGCTGGGCGTGACCAGCATGCCGCCGACCACCGCGCCCAGGATGATGGCTGCGACTGTCAGGCCTTCCATCCAGCTATTTGCCCACACCAGCCGCTCCGGCGGCAGGTATTCGGTGAGGATGCCGTACTTGGCGGGAGAGTAGGAGGCTGCGCCGAAGCCGACCATGCCGTAGGCCAGCAGCGGGTTCACGCCGACCAGCATGGCGAGGCAGCCGATCATCTTGATCGCGTTGCTGAGGAACATCACGCGGCCTTTCGGCAGCGAGTCGGCGAAAGCGCCGACGAAGGGCGCGAGCAGGATGAACGACAGGATGAACGCCTGTTGCAGAACGGGTGTTTGCCAACTGGGTGCATGCACCTGCTTGAGCAGCGCGATGGCAGCGAACAATAACGCGTTGTCTGCGAGCGCGGAAAAGAACTGCGCCGCCAGGATGGTGTAGAAGCCGCGATTCACTATGGGTTGGTCATTTGAGAGACGGTGTTTTATAACACGAAAATATGAGGCCTGCTATCATTCGCGGCACTTAAACCGTGCTTTCCCGATTTATCCATGTCCCGTCCGATACAAGCCCGCATCGACCTTTCGGCTTTGAAGAGCAACCTGCGCGTGGTGCGCCGTCTTGCGACGAGTCGCATCATGGCGGTGATCAAAGCGAACGCCTACGGGCACGGCCTGCTGCGCGCCGCCGAGGCGCTGGACGAGGCGGAGGGCTTTGCGCTGCTCGATGTGCGCGATGCCATCGCCCTGCGCGAGGCGGGTTTCCGCCAGACCATCCTGCTGCTGGAAGGGTTCTTCACGGCGGACGAACTCCCGCTGCTGGCCGAGTACGAGCTCAGCACCGTCATCCACAGCACGCAACAACTCGCCATGCTCGATGCCTATCCGCGTCGCGGCAGTCTGTCGGTGTGGCTCAAGATCAACACGGGCATGAACCGCCTGGGTTTTGCGCCGGAGCAGCTTCCAGCCGTGATGGAAAAGCTCAAGTCGCATCCGGCGATAGGCGAGGTCACCCTGATGACCCATTTCGCGCATGCGGACGAGGCGGAAGGCGTCGCCGAGCAACTCGAACGTTTCAAGGGGCTGACCGCCGCCTATCGTGCGCCGCGTTCGCTGGCCAACTCCGCCGCGGTGCTACGTTATCCCGCCACCCATGCCGAATGGGTGCGTCCCGGCATCATGCTCTACGGTGCCTCGCCGTTCGCCGATACCAGCGCACAACAACTCGGTCTGCAGCCGGTGATGACATTGAGCAGCGAGATCATCTCGGTGCGCGAACTGAAGGCGGGTGACCGCGTCGGTTATGCCGGGCTGTTCCGCGCCGACAAGTGCATGCGCATCGGCACCGTCGCCTGCGGCTATGCCGACGGTTATCCAAGACAGAGCGGAAGGGTGGAGCCGGAGGCTCCGGGTACCCACCGGCCTACCCCTGGCGGGTACGCACCGACCGGCACGCCGGTACTGGTGAACGGCCAGCGCACAAGCACGCTGGGGCGCGTATCGATGGACATGCTGAGTGTGGATCTGAGCGAAGTATCGGGTGCGGAAGTCGGCAGTCCGGTCACCCTATGGGGCAACGGTATGCCGGTGGAAGAAGTCGCCGCCGCCGCCGGGACGATCAGTTATGAACTGATGTGCGCCTTGACTGCGCGCGTACCGGTCGAATATTGACGCAAATAAAAACGGGCGGCGCGATCGCGCCGCCCGTTGTCTGAAGTCAGAACATCACTTCGCTTCGTTACACTGCAGTACGTTCTGTTTTCCGACTTCTTCGGTGACCGCCTGGATGCCGGAACCGCCTACAAAGACGCCCATCTTGATGTACTGCTGGAAGTAATAGTTCTTCCCGCCTTCGGCAGTGAATTTAAGGGTGTTGTCCCCGAATTCGGACTCGGTAGACAAAGTGTGCTCGCCCGGGGTGACTGTTTTGTGGAAGTAAACGCCATTGGCAGTTTCGCCGATGCCGACGTTGTCGATCATGAGTCTCTTCTTCAGCGCTTTTCCGACAAAGTTATTGCGATAGATATAGACGCCGGCCTGATCGGCGGCGGGAGCTGCGAAGGTCTTGCTTGCCGCATCCTGCTCTTTGGGAGCCATCGGGACTGTCGATGCGCAGCCGGTCAGGACGGCAAGTGTTGCAACAACTACCAGGGTTTTCAAGGAGGTACTGATTTTCATGGTGCGCCTTTCACAGTAATTGGACGAGCGATTGTTTGACAATCGCGCGATAGCCTAGCATAGCCATGATAAAAATGTGGGATTGGATATTGCTATGCGTTGCCGGGAGGCCATCGATCGGATCGCGAGCAATTTGATGCATAAAATTGGCAATTGCGCGCGTTCCCGTCACTGCTGGCAGTGACGGGAACGCACTTTAGTTCAGGCGATACGGAAGCGCCCCGCCAGTTCGTCCAGTTGTTTGCTGAGGTCCGTCATCTGCTGGGCGGATGCGGCGGTCTGGGCCGAGGCCAGATTGTTCTCTTCGGTTCCCTGGGCGATCTTTTCGATGCGTTGCGCGATGTCGCGGGCGGCGAGTGACTGTTCCTGGATCGCCGAGTTGATGTCGTCCACTGCATGCGCGGCGTGCTGAGCCGCATCGCGGATGCTGCTGACGGAATCGCCGGCCTTGCGTGCCAGACCGACCCCGTCGCTGACCCGCTTCACCCCTACTTCCATTTCATCGACCGCCAGTTTGGTGCTGTTCTGGATCTTGTCGATCATGCCGGTGATCTCCTTGGTCGATGTCGCTGTCCGTTCGGCCAGTTTGCGCACTTCGTCCGCGACCACGGCGAATCCGCGGCCCTGTTCGCCGGCACGAGCCGCTTCGATGGCAGCATTGAGCGCCAGCAGATTGGTCTGGTCGGCGATGTCCCGAATGGTGTTCACGATCCCGGAGATTTGCGCGGAATACTCGTCCAGGCTGCGGATGGTCTCGGCGACATGGTTCACCGCCGTGGCGATGTTCTCCATCTCGGTTGCCGCGCTGTGGATGATGCGGCCGCCTTCTCCGGCCTGTTCGCTGGAAGTCTGGCTGACGCGGTAGGCCTCGCTGGCGTGCTCGCTGACCTGATCGATGGATACGGAGAGTTCTTCCATTGCTGCGGCCATGCCCGATGCCGCTTCCGATTGCATCTCGGTCACTTTCGAACTGCTGTGTGCGGAGTCCGATACGTCGCCGGAGGTCTTGTTCAAGTCGCTGATGCCGTCGCGGACACTGGCGATCAGTTCGTGCAGGTTGTTGCGCATCACCGATAGCGAGGCGGTCAGGTCGCCGAGTTCGTCCCGGGTGGGAGCGGGCAGGGGGCGGGTGAGATCGCCCGCGGCGATGGCATCGGCGGCATCCTGCGAGGACTGCAGGCCGTTCTTGATCCTGCGGATGAGGAGCAGGGATTGACCCAGCAAAACAAGCGTTCCCGCCGCGAACAGAATGGTGAATACCGTCATCCCGGTGGTGGCTGCCTGCTTCGACTGTTCATACTCGCTCTTGGCGACGCTGGTCTGGTGCACGATCAGCTTGTCCATCGCGTCGTGCAAGGCCTGACGTTCTTCTCTTCCCCCCTTGAGATACGCGGCCAGCACCGACGGGCTGTAGTTGCCCGCCATCAGCGCATTGATCGCGACATCTTGCTTGCTTCGCCAGGCGGCACGTTTGGCATCCACATCCGTGGCGAGCGTTTTCTCGCTGTCGCTCATTTCGCTGGACTTGTATTTGCGCCACACTTGATCCACGTTCTCCCTGCGTTCCTTCACGGCATTCAGGTGACGGTCGAGCGGATGGTCGTGGATCGCGGCGAGTTGGCCGGAGGGGTCGTGCTGGAACGACAGCAGCACTTCGGAAAAATTCTTGCGTGTCTCCGCATCGATCTTGGAAAGCTCGTACATGGGCAGCGCGCGGTCTTCGTACACCGTCTTTAACGAGCGCGCCGAAGAAGACAGGCTTTGCCAGCCGATCGCGATCGCGATGACGAAGCAGAACAGCCCGCTGAGCGCCAGGAACCACAGGCGCGGAATGATGCGTATGCTGCCGATCTTTCGGGCCAGACTCGAAACCATGCTGTTGCCGACAAGTTGGCCCTCGTCCAGTTTGAGGTTCTCATTGCCGCGCATCTGCGCATAGAGCTTTTCGGCGGCAGCGGATTCCTCGCGGGTTGCGGCAACGCGGACCGAGACATAACCGCTGCCGTCCGCCAGCGGAGAGGCATAGGCGCGTACCCAGTAATGGTCGCCGTTCTTGCGCCGGTTCTTCACCAGTCCGCTCCACGGGCGCCCCTGCTGCAGGGTATGCCACAGGTCGCGAAAGGCTTCCGCGGGCATGTCGGGATGGCGCACGAGGTTGTGCGGTTGGCCGATTAGCTCTTCTTTGGTGAAGCCGGACAGATCGATGAAGGCCTCGTTGGCGCGGGTGATCTGCCCTTTCAGGTTGGTATAGGAGATGACCGTCTTGCCTGGCGGGAAGGGGTGTTCGCGCCCTGTGACTGGTTGGTTGTTTCTCATCAGGTAATCCTTTGAATATGAATCGCTAAAGAGGCTATCGGCTTTGAATGATTATACTTGAGCAAGTACGTATATTATTTTAATTACTGCATTGTTAAAGCCGGAGTAGGCAGTGAAAAGCAATGCAATTCATTAAGTTGCTGCCGGGCTATAGGGGGAGGAGCCTATCTGCCCTGGGAGGCAGGGCGGGCATAGTGGGTCAAGCGCGGTAAGGAGAAATGCCGAAGCGTGTCAGGTCGGCAGTCGCTGCAGGAACTGAGCTGCCGGTTCCGGTCTGCCGAACAGGTAGCCCTGATGAATGACCGGTCCCCGCAGGTTGAGGAACGCGGCCTGTTCTTCTGTCTCCACCCCTTCGGCCACCACCTTGAGGTGCATGTGCTGTGCCACCAGCAGGATGGTCTCGACCAGCGAGGCATCGTTGGCATCGGTGGTCATGTCCTGCACGAAGGTCTTGTCGATCTTGATTTCGTGGATCGGCAGGCGCTTGAGGTAGGACAGCGAGGAATAACCCGTGCCAAAATCGTCCAGCGAGAAGTGGATGCCCATGGCGCTCAATTCCACCATCTTGGCGATGACGTCGTTGATATTGTCGATCAGCATCCCCTCGGTCACCTCCAGCATCAGGCGCGCGGGATCAACGCCGGTGTGGAGGATGCTGCGTTTGAGTTGGTCGACGAAATCCGCCTGGCGGAAATGGCGCGGACTGATGTTGACCGAGATGCGCATCGTGGAGGTCGACATCTCCTCCTGTGTCAGCAAGCGGCTCACCTCGGCGAACACCCAGTTGCCGATCTCGACGATGAGGTTTGATTCTTCCGCGATGGGGATGAATGCGCCGGGTTGTATCAAACCGCGCTGCGGATGCTGCCAGCGAACCAGCGCTTCCGCGCCGACCGTCTTTCCTGCCGCATCCACCTGGGGTTGCAGGAATACGCGCAGCTCTCCCGCTTTGATGGCCTGGTGCAGTTCGCGTTCGATATCGAAGCGCTGTTTGGCGACCTCGTCCAGCGCCCCCTCGAAGAAGGAGGTTTGGCCGTTGCCCCGCGTCTTGGCATGGTGCAGCGCGGTGTTGGCGCGGCGCAGGATGTCCAGCGGCGTATCTTCGTCGCGGTCCGGGAACATCGCGATGCCCAGACAGGCGGTGAGCGTGATGTGCTCATTCCCGACCTTGAATGGCTTGTGCAGCGAGGCATGGATCTTGTCGGCAACGTGCAGGGCGTAATGGGCTGCCGACTGCTGCTGCGGGGCAAGGTCGGTGAGCAGGATGCCGAACTCGTCGCCCGCGATGCGTGCGACGACATCGCCCTCGCGCATGGTAGCGGACAAGCGTTCGGCCACTGCCTTGAGCAGGGTGTCGCCCAGCTCCTGGCCGCCGGCGTCGTTGAAGGTCTTGAAACGGTCGATATTGAAAGCGATCAATGCGCTGAGATGGCTGGTGCGCCGCGTCAAACCCAGCGTCTGTGTCACGCGCTCCAGCAGCAAAGTGCGGTTGGGCAGGCCGGTGAGCGTATCGTAGAAAGCCAGCCGGTTGATCTCCGCCTCGGCCTGTTTCTTGGCGGTGATGTCTTCCTTGACCGCGACATAATGGGTGATGCGGCCGTCGGGTTGGCGGATCGGGCTGATGACGGCGTGCTCTGTATATTCGCTGCCATCCTTGCGCTTGTTATGGAACTCGCCTTGCCAGATGCTGCCATCGCTCAGGGTCTTCCAGAGCTCATCGTATGTTCCCTTCGGCGTCTTGCCCGAATGCAGCACGCGCGGATTCTTTCCAAGGACTTCCTCGCGGTTGTAGCCGGTGTTGCGAACGAATGCTTCGTTCACATATTCGATGCTGCCGTCGAGGTTGGTGATGACGATGCTTTCCGGGCTTTGCTCCACCGCCAGAGAGAGTTGACGCAATTTCTCCTCGTGCATCTTGCGGGTGCTGATGTCCAGATTGACGCCCGAGAGCCGGATCGGTTTGCCGGCATCATCGTACTGAGCGCTACCTTTTGACATCAACCAGCGCATCTCGCCCGATTTCAGCCGATAGCGGAATTCCGCTTCGAAGGGCTCGCCTTTCAGGATGTGTTTCTCCCACTCATCATCGATCAGATGTAGGTCTTCGGGATGCACATTGGCACGCCAGTCGTCGTCGTTGCGCAGGGTGCCCGGTTCTACGCCGTAGAGGCGCTCGGCTTCCGGACTCCAATAGGATCGGCCGGAAACAAGGTCCAATTCCCAGATACCGGCATGTGCGGCTTCCTGAGCCAGCAGCAGGCGCTGTTCGCTTTCGCGCAATGCTCCCTCGGTTCGCTGTTTCTCGGTGATGTCTTCGCCGGAACTCAGTGTGCCGATGATGTTGCCCGCCTGATTCATCAGAAATCTGTTGCGCCAGGAGATCAAGCGTTGCGTGCCGTCGCGGCAGAGGACCGTGTTCGTATATTGTTCGGTGTTGTCCAAATTCCCCGACATGAGTTTGCGGTACACCGGATAGACGGTTTCCATCCCTTCTGGTTGCGGCAAACAGGTCTTGAACCAGTTCTCGCCCAGCAACTCGCTTTCCCGGTAGCCCAGCAGTTCGCAGCCGTAGCGGTTGAGCATGGTGATGCGACCTTCCGAATCGAGCGCGAGCATGATGCCCTGCAGCGTATCGAGATAGCGCTGGTTGCGGTCGCGTTCCCGCCGCAGGGCGTCCTCTGCCGTCTTGATCGAGGTGATGTCGCGGGCGATACCGAAGACGCCGGTGACGGCGCCATGCTCGTCATGCAGCGGTCCCTGCGTCGTGGAAAAGACCCGGCCGCCCAGCGCGGTGGTGAGTCTGTGTTCCCAGGTCATGACCTGATTCGCTTCCATGACACGTTGGTCGTCGGCCATGACCAACGCGGCATCCTGCGGTTTGAAGATCGAGGTGTCGTCCTTGCCGATCACCTCTGCGGCCGTCTTGCCGACGTTGCGTGCGGCTGCCTGGTTGAACAGCAGGTAGCGCCCCTGGCTGTCTTTGGCAAAGATGGCATCTGTGGCGCCTTCGGCGATGCCCTCGAGCAGTTGCATGGCGCGAGTCTTCTCAGTCAGACTGGCCTCGGCCTGCCTGCGGGCCTGTTCGGAACGGTAGCGCGCCTCGTGCAGCATCATGCTGAGGTAACTCACCAGCAATCCGTTAACGATCATGAATCCCGTCGGCAGCAGGTCTTGTGGCAGGCGGAAGCCTGCTTCGCCCGCTGCCGGGGTGAAGTAGTAGCCCGCATACAGCGTGGCGATGCCGGTGGAGAGCAGGCCGGGGCCGAATCCGCCGAGGGCGGCGCTCATGATGATGGGGAACATGAGCATGATCAGCATCGGCCGCATGTTGAACTGGGTGCCGATGCCTTCACGTACCAGCAGGGCGAACAGCGTGATGATCGCAGCGAACAGGTAGAGTTGCCAGCGTTTCCAGTTGACGATCCCGCCAAACTGAGTAGGGGCCTCGTGGACATGCTGGCGGTGCTCGATCCTGCGCAGCAGGTAATAGAGCAGCAGCGAAGTGACTGCCATGAACAGCCAGCCTTTGACGGTCTGGAGGATCATGTGGGTCTCGTGGGTGGTGGGAAACGATTCGACCATCTGGTCGGAGAAGAGTATCCAGAGACTGCCGAAGAGTGCATAGATCAGCACGACCTTGAGGGTGTCGGAGTGCGACGAGCGGTTGGTGCCAGGGTCGTGCATGACGAAACTCCCGATCCGTTTTGCGTCTGGTGTCCCCGACAGGAATCGAACCTGTAATTGACCCTTAGGAGGGGCCGGTTATATCCATTTAACTACGAGGACTTGCGTGATAGGTGCTGAACTGCGCGCATTCTAACGTAAAATCTCGGCTCCGCTCAGGCATGTCCAAGGAGAGCAACATGAAATGGTTGATGCTGTTCGGTCTGTTTGCCGCACTGGCACTGGTGTTGAGCCAGATGGCGCGTGCGGGCGAGTTGCCCAAGGTGGGCGAGGCTGCGCCTGATTTCGATCTGCCCGACCAGAACGGGGTGCGACACACCCTGAATGGATATTCGGGCAAGTGGCTGGTGCTGTATTTCTATCCCAAGGACGATACGCCCGGTTGCACGCAGGAAGCCTGCGCTTTCCGTGACGACTTGCACAAGCTGACGGCATTGGGCGCGCAGGTGGTTGGCATCAGTGTGGATGACAGCGAGAGTCATGCCGAGTTCGCCAAGAAATATCATCTGCCGTTCCCGCTGCTGGCGGACAAAACTGCAGCGGTGGCGGCGAAGTACGGCGCGCTGACGAATCTGGGGCTGATCAAGTTCGCCAAGCGCTACACCTTTTTGATCGACCCGCAGGGTAAGGTCGCGAAGGTTTATATGAAGGTCGAGACCTCGAAACACTCGACCGAGATCATCGAAGATTTGAAGAAATTGACTGAGAAAGGCAAGTGATGCGTTATCCGAATGTGAATGTGTTTGCAGCATGGTTCCTGATGCTGCAGACGTTGGCGATGGGCTGGGTCGCGGCGGCCGGGCGCGTGGTGCTGGAACTGCTGGGCGTGGCGACCACCGAGGGCGACATCCCCGGGCGCGTGGTCGGTGCCTTGCTGTTGCTGCTGATCGTGTTCCTGGTCTGGTATTTCATGCGCGGTTTGCCGCCGCAGGGAAAACCGGAGGGCAACGGATTCAAACTTGGTCACCGTTTGTTGCTGGCCGGCAATGTCATGGCGGCGTTGCTGTTCGTGTTCCATTTTTTCGCCACCGGTATCGACGACTACAACACGCATCTGGTGTTGAGCAAGTTCACCACCTCGTTCGGCTATTTTTCGATGGGCTTCTTCGCTGTCGGTTTCTCGCTGGTCTATCAATCCTCGCTGCCGCAAGAAGAAAAGAAAACCTAAATGCCGTATATCACGCTGGACAAGGCGAGTATCGCCTTCGGTCACGTCGCCCTGCTGGACCATGTGGACTTTCAACTCGACGAGGGTGAACGCGTCGGCCTCATCGGTCGTAACGGGGGGGGTAAATCCACCCTGCTCAAGGTGCTGGCCGGGCAGGCCCATCTGGACGACGGCACATTGTGGCGCCAGCCTTCCACACGCATCTGCTACGTGAGCCAGGAGCCGGTGCTGGATCCCGAGGCCACCGTGTTCGACGAAGTCGCGCGCGGGTTGGGCGAGCTGCACCAGATCATTACCGACTACCATCATCTTTCGCACCAGCTGGGCGAGCCGGATGCCGATTACGACAAACTGCTGGAAGCCATGCAGCCCTTGCAGACCGCGCTGGAAGCGCAGAACGGATGGGCGGTGACAGCGCGCATCGAGACTGCGATCCAGCGGCTGGAGCTCGATCCGGAAGCGCTGGTGGGTTCGCTTTCCGGCGGCGTGCGCAAACGCGTGGCGCTGGCGCAGGCGCTGGTGGCCGAGCCGGAAGTGCTGATCCTCGACGAGCCGACCAACCACCTGGATTTTTCCTCCATCGAATGGCTGGAAGGTCTGCTGACCAGTTTTCGTGGCAGCGTGCTGCTGGTCACCCATGACCGGCGCTTCCTCGACAACGTCGCCAACCGTATCGTCGAACTGGATCGCGGCAAGCTGGCGAGTTTCCCCGGCAACTTCGCGGCCTACCAGAAGATCAAGGAACGCATGCTGGCGGACGAGGCAGTGGTGAATGCCAAGTTCGACAAGGTGCTGGCGCAGGAAGAGGTGTGGATACGCCAGGGCGTGAAAGCGCGGCGCACGCGCAACGAGGGGCGCGTGCTGCGACTGGAGTCGTTGCGTCTGGAGCGCGCTGCGCGACGCGAGAAGGTCGGCAAGGTGGAGATGAATCTGGATGCGGGTGACCGCTCCGGCAAGCTGGTGGCGGAACTGGAGCATGTCAGCAAGTCTTACGGCGAGCGCAAGATCGTCGACGATTTCTCCTGCCGCATCCAGCGCGGCGACAAGATCGGTCTGCTCGGTCCCAACGGCGCGGGCAAGAGTACCTTGCTTAAGATCATCCTGGGCGAACAGGCACCGGATTCCGGCACCGTGAAACTGGGCACCAAGATCAGCGTGGCCTATTTCGATCAGTTGCGCGCGCAGCTCGACGACAACGCCACGCTGGCCGATACCATCAGCCAGGGCTCGGATTTCATCGAGATCGGCGGGGCGAAGAAGCACGTCATCAGCTATCTCGGCGATTTCCTGTTCGCGCCGGAACGTGCTCGCTCGCCGGTGAAGTCGCTCTCCGGCGGTGAACGCAACCGTCTGCTGCTGGCGCGCCTGTTCACCCGGCCATCCAATGTGCTGGTGCTGGACGAGCCGACCAACGACCTCGACATCGAGACGCTGGAGTTGCTCGAGGAGATGCTGGCACAATACGACGGTACGCTGTTCCTGGTCAGCCATGACCGTGCTTTCCTCGACAACGTGGTGACGCAGGTGATCGCCTTCGAGGGTGACGGCAAGCTGATGGAGTACGTCGGCGGCTACGAGGACTGGGTGCGGGTGAAGAAATTCGAATCCGCGCAGAAGCCGGCGGCGGCGCCGGCCAAGGCGGCAGCAAAGGTCGAAGCGGCCAAACCAAAAGCCACGAGCAAGCTCAGTTTAAAGGAACAGAAAGAGCTGGACGAGATGCCGTTGCGCATCGAAAAGCTGGAGCGAGAACAGGAAGAGATCACTGCCGCACTCGGGGCGGGTGCGCTGTTCCGTGACAATCCCGCACATGCCAAGCAGTTGCAGCAGCGTGCGAGCGAGATCGAGGAAGAGTTGCTGCATCTGATGACGCGCTGGGAGGCGCTGGAGAACCGGTAAGGGGGTAAGGGTGAAGTTCAAAAGCGGATTGATATCCATCGCGGTCGCTGCCTTGTGTCTGCCGGCCTGTTCCACGCAACAGTTGGTCACGGTGGCGACGGCGAAAGACCCTGAGAAGGCGCTGAAGGGCATGGCCGAGCGCCGGGTGAATTCCTACAAATACAATCCCGAGTTGATCGTCGTCGATTTCAAAAAGGCCAAGTCCGAGTACGACCGCCTGATGGGCAACGTGAAGAAGGAGAGCGGTGCCAAATGGGGCAAGCGCGAATCCGCCACCCTGCCGACACGTACCCGCTATGTTAAGTACACCGAGGACTACAAGAACCGTGTGGTGGTGGATTACGACGCGGGCAGCATACTCATCGAGCATCTGGACGAGGAAGGCGTGCAGGAGAAACTGCGCAACGCTGCCGTCGTGGCGCTGCTTACCCCGGACGATCCGGGCGCGGTCGACCTGTTCTCGGACAAGGAGATCCGGCTCGACGGCACACCTTATTTGCGCGAACTGGTGGTGGACGAGAACGGCGTGGTGCTGAAGTCGCGCGAGGATATCGACCGCTATACCGCCTGGCTGGTCGGGAACAGATTGCAGAACCGCATGATCGACGCCAACGGTGTCAGCAAGATGGTGTTCTACGTGCAGATGAGCATGGTGAACGCGCATGTGGACAAGCGCGCGCTGCAATACGCCGAGTCCGTGCGCAGGCATGCCGAAGGGACACAGGTCAGCCGCAGCCTCATCTATGCGGTGATCAAGACCGAAAGCGCATTCAATCCCTTTGCCGTGTCCAGTGCACCTGCCTACGGCATGATGCAACTGGTGCCGTCCAGTGGCGGGCGCGAGGCCTACCGCAAAGCCAAGGGGCAGGATGTGATGCCGAGCAAGGAGTACCTGTTCAATGCCGACAACAACATCGAACTGGGTTCAACCTACCTGAGCGTGTTGCTCAACGACAGTCCGCTGCGCGGGATACGCAGCGCGGTGGCGCGCGAGTATTGCGCCATCGCCGCCTACAACACCGGCCCGTCCAACGTGTTCCGCGCGTTCAGCAAGCTGAGCGGCAAGGCGCGCCAGGAGGAAGCGCTGGACAGGATCAATGCCATGAAGCCTGACGAGGTGTACGACACCCTGCGCACCAAACTGCCGTACGAGGAGACGCGCGGTTATGTGGCCAAGGTGGTGGACGCGAAGAAACGTTACGCGACGATGTGAGTCAGATAACCGGGTTCTGCAGCAGCCAGCCCAGCGCGCCCAGCGAGCCGAACAGGATAGTCAGATGCAGCCCGGTCCATAGCTTGTAACGCCAGGCGAGTTTTTCGTGGTCGAGGTTGCTGATGAGATACAGGCGACCGTCGTGCGGCTTGAGCATGAAGTTGGTGTCGGGTTGGGCGTGCAACTCGTTCAGTCTATTCTCCGCCTCGCGCTTTGCGGCCGAGCGAGCCAGTCCCCACTCCCGCATGTCCAGGACCCCGTTGTTGTCGAGGTCGAAACGCTGCATCAGGTTCTCGTTGTCCATCTTCCATTCCGACAGCACGTCCTTCACCAGATCCTCATGCGTGGTCGTTAGCGTGCTACCGCCCACGGTTTTGAATTCGCCCAGCGTGTAGATGTCGTCGATGTCGAGCAGCTTCCATTCGGTATAGCGCAGGTCGCCGGTAGTCCAGCTATCTTTATGTCGGGTGAGTATCTCGGCGTGCTCGGGATCGACCACGCATTTGCCGCTGCCGTCGTCGATGACGAAGGGGGCGCTGGTCTCGCCTTTTTCGACGGTGTGCCAGCCTTTGTTGTCACTGCTGCGTTTCTCTTGCAGGTGGCGGCACCACAGGCAGGGCAACATCGAATAGCGCGACATGACCGGATTGCCGTGCGGCTCGCCCTGCCCGATGAGTTCGACATAGCCCTGCGCGGCCGAGCCGATGCGCGAAGTCGGTGTGCCGCTGACCATGCGCAGGCGGTGCAGGGCCGAATACCAAGCCATCAGGCTGATGAAAGCCATGAGGCCCAAGCACCACAGCCAGCCGGCATAGGATTCCAGCTTGATGCCGACGAACAGCAGGAAGAGCTGTGAGCCGGAGGTGACGAGCTGTGCGTATTCGCGTTTCAGCGAAACGAGCATGGGACGCTTAGCTGAACAGCGACTTCATATCCACATCGGCCTTTTCCGCGGTGGAGAATTCCAGCAGCGGTTTCGCCGAGTAGGCGAACATGTTGGCGATGAGAATGGCAGGAAACTGTTCGATACCGACGTTGTAGATGTTGACTGATTCGTTATACAACTCGCGGCGGTCGGCGATGCCGTTCTCCAGCCCGGTGATGCGGGTTTGCAGTTGCATGAAGTTCTGGTTGGTCTTCAGATCGGGATAGGCCTCGGCCACCGCGAAGATGTTGCCCAATCCCATGCGCAACATACCCTCTGCCTTGCCCAGAGCCTCGATGTCCTGTCCCTGGCGCGCGGTCTGCACCATGGAGCGCGCTTCGATCACGCGTTGCAGGGTCTCCTGCTCGAACTGTTTGTATTGTTTGCAGACTTCCACCAGCTTGGGCAGTTCGTCGTGACGCTGCTTGAGCAGAACGTCGATATTGGCCCAGGCTTTGCTGACAGCATGCTTGAAGCTGACAAGGGTGTTGTACAGGCTGACGGCATAGATCAGGACAACGAGGCAGATGCCGAGAAGGATGAGAGTGCTGGTCATTGCGAAGCTCCTTGTGCGAGTGGAAGACGACGCGGCGAATCATAAAACAAAACGCCGCGCCTCTGCACAGGATTACTTCTGGATCACTGGCCGAAAAACTCCTTCACCTTGCCCATCCACGACTTGGCGCGAGGATTGTGGCGTCCGGTGTCCTGCTGGCTGATGGCCTCGAACTCGCGCAGCAGTTCCTTCTGGCGGTCGGTCAGGCTGGAGGGCGTCTCGACGATGACATGGCAATGCAGGTCGCCGTGGGTGTGCGTGCGCATGCCCTTGATGCCCTTGCCGCGCAAACGGAAGATCTTGCCGCTCTGCGTTTCTGCGGGGATCTTGATGCTGGCCTTGCTGTCCAGCGTGGGTATCTCGATCTCGCCGCCCAGGGCCGCGGTGGAGAAACTGATCGGCATCTCGCAATGCAGGTCGTCACCGTCGCGCTGGAACACGCTGTGCGGCTTGATGTGGATCTCGACGTACAGGTCGCCGTGCGGCGCACCGTGCGAACCCGCCTCGCCGTGGCCGCTGTGTCGCAGGCGCATGCCGCTGTCGATGCCGGCCGGGATCTTGATCTCCAGCGTCTTGTGCTTCTTCACGCGCCCGGTACCCTGGCAGTCCTTGCACGGCGAGCTGATCTGCTTGCCGCTGCCGTGGCAGCGCGGGCAGGTCTGCTGCACCGAGAAGAAGCCCTGCTGCATGCGCACCTGACCGTGACCGGCGCAGGTCTGGCAGGTGGTGGCGCTGGTGCCGGGTTTTGCGCCCGAGCCGCTACAGGTCTCGCACTCTTCCATGACCGGGATACGGATCTGTTTCTCGGCGCCGCGTGCGGCTTCTTCCAGCGTGATCTCCATGTTGTAGCGCAGGTCGGCACCGCGATGCGCCTGGCTGCGCCCGCCGCGGCCACCACCGAAGATGTCGCCGAAGATATCGCCGAAATCGAAGCCCTGCGCACCCGCACCGCCGGCACCAAAGGGATTGCCGCCGCCCATGCCGCCCGCTTCGAACGCCGCGTGGCCATACTGGTCGTAAGCGGCACGCTTCTGTCCGTCGGATAAAGTCTCGTACGCTTCCTTCGCTTCCTTGAACTGCTCTTCCGCTTTGGGATTGTCCGGGTTGCGGTCGGGGTGGTGCTTCATCGCCAGCTTGCGATAAGCCTTTTTGATCTCTTCCTCCGATGCGTCGCGGTTGATGCCGAGGACTTCGTAGTAGTCGCGCTTGCTCATGTTTTTTCCATGTGACGATGGGGCGCACGCGCCCCACCGGTTACAACCTCAATTAATTTCCGGCTTACTTCTTGTCTTTGACTTCGGTGAACTCGGCATCCACCACATCGCCTTCGTCAGCCTTGGCTTCCGGTTGCGCACCGCCTTGTGCGCCTTGCGTCTTGGCCTGCTCGGCGGCATACATCTTTTCGCCCAGCTTCTGCGCGGCAGTGGCCAGTGCTTCGGTCTTGGCGTCAATGGCTGCCTTGTCGTCGCTCTTCACCACTTCTTCGGCTTCCTTCACGGCAGCTTCGATGGCGGCTTTTTCGTCGGCAGACAGTTGCTCGCCGTATTCCTTCATCGACTTGTTGGTGGAATGGATCAGGCCATCCAATTGGTTGCGCGAAGTCACCAGTTCCATCGCCTTTTTGTCTTCGTCGGCGTGTGCTTCGGCATCCGCCACCATGCGCTGGATCTCTTCTTCACTCAAGCCGGAGCTGGCCTTGATGGTGATATTGGCTTCTTTGCCGGTGGCCTTGTCCTTGGCGCCCACATGCAAAATGCCGTTGGCGTCGATGTTGAAGGTCACTTCGATCTGCGGCATGCCGCGCGGTGCGGGCGGGATGTCGGCCAGATTGAATTGCCCCAAGCTCTTGTTGCCCGAAGACATCTCGCGCTCGCCCTGCAGCACGTGGATGGTCACCGCAGACTGGTTGTCGTCGGCAGTCGAGAACACTTGCGATGCCTTGGTCGGGATCGTGGTGTTCTTCTTGATAAGCTTGGTCATCACGCCGCCCATGGTTTCGATACCCAGAGACAACGGGGTCACGTCCAGCAGCAGCACGTCTTTCACTTCACCCTGCAGCACGCCGCCCTGGATCGCCGCGCCAACCGCCACGGCTTCGTCCGGGTTCACGTCCTTGCGCGCTTCCTTGCCGAAGAACTCTTTAACTTTTTCCTGCACCATCGGCATACGGGTCTGGCCGCCGACCAGAATCACGTCGGCGATGTCGGCGTTGGTTACGCCCGCATCCTTCATGGCGATCTTGCACGGCTCGATGGTGCGTGCGACCAGGTCTTCCACGATGCTTTCCAGCTTGGCGCGGGTGATCTTCACGGCCAGGTGTTTCGGGCCGGTCGCGTCTGCCGTGATGTACGGCAGGTTCACTTCGGTCTGCTGTGCGGAAGACAGCTCGATCTTGGCTTTTTCCGCCGCGTCTTTCAGGCGCTGCAGGGCCAGCATGTCCTTCTTCAGGTCGACGCCGCTTTCCTTCTTGAACTCTTCCACCAGGAACTCGATCACGCGCATGTCGAAGTCTTCGCCGCCGAGGAAGGTGTCGCCGTTGGTGGACAGCACTTCGAACTGGTGCTCGCCGTCGATTTCGGCGATGTCGATGATGGAGATGTCGAACGTGCCGCCACCTAGGTCATACACCGCGATCTTGCGGTCGCCTTCCTGCTTGTCCAGGCCGAAAGCCAGCGCAGCCGCAGTCGGCTCGTTGATGATGCGCTTCACGTCCAGACCGGCGATGCGACCTGCGTCCTTGGTGGCCTGGCGCTGCGAGTCGTTGAAGTAGGCCGGAACCGTGATGACGGCTTCGGTGACGGGCTCGCCGAGGTAGTCTTCGGCGGTCTTCTTCATCTTGGCCAGCACTTGCGCGGAAATTTCCGGTGCGGAGATTTCCTTGTCGCGCACCTTTCCCCAGGCGTCGCCGTTCTTGGCCTTGACGATGGTATAGGGCACCATGTTGATATCTTTTTGAACCATCGGCTCTTCGAAACGACGGCCAATCAGGCGCTTCACGCCGTACAGGGTGTTCTTCGGGTTGGTCACGGCCTGGCGTTTGGCGGGCGCGCCCACCAGTACTTCACCGTCTTCCATGTAGGCGATGATGGAAGGTGTCGTGCGCGTACCTTCCGCGTTCTCGATCACCTTGGTCTTGCCGTTTTCCATGATGGCCACGCAGGAGTTCGTCGTGCCCAGGTCGATACCGATGATTTTTCCCATGATGCTTTCCTTTCAGTTGAATTCTTAAGATTGGTTGAATGCCGTTGTTGCCTTGCCGCCTAACATCAGGGCGGCATTCGATATTTCAAGTGCTTATTCCTTGGACTTCGCCACCATGACCAGGGCCGGGCGCAAAATGCGGTCATTCAGGCTGTAGCCCTTCTGCATCACGTTGACCACGGTGTTCGCCTCCTGCTCGCTTTCCAGCATGCCGATGGCCTGGTGCTTGTGCGGGTCCAGCTTTTCCCCGACCGGGTTGATTTCCTTGATATTGAACTTCTCGAACACGCTGGAGAGCTGCTTCAGCGTCAATTCCATGCCGCTCTTGAAACTCTCGATATTGTCGGTCTGCACGGCCATGCCGGCTTCCAGGCTGTCCTTCACGGCCAGCATCTCGTTGGAGAAGCGCTCCACGGCGAACTTCTGTGCCTTGCTCACGTCTTCGGCGGCACGGCGGCGGATGTTCTCGCTCTCGGCCTTGGCGTACATCCAGGCGTCGTAGTGTTCCTGCGCCTTGCGCTCGGACTCCTGCAGCATCTCTTCCAGGCTGGGCGTGGTGTCCGGTGCTGTTTCGGCGGCCGGGGTCGCCTGCGCTTGCTCGTTCTGCTGGGTGTTTTCGTTCTTTTCCATGCTGCTCTCCTGTTTTCGACTTCGGGCAAATTGGGGCGGGATGGGGGATTTCAAGTGTCATGGCGAATTTTTTTTTTCGCATGAGATAATGCGGCCCGTTCAGTTGCCCGTCTGTTATGTACACCACCAAGAACTACCACTGGCGCATCGCCGGCTTTTACTTTTTTTATTACGCCTTCGTGGGGATGTTCTCGCCCTACTGGAGTTTGTATCTGCAATCCATCCACTTCGATGCCATCGAAATCTCCATTTTGATGTCGATTCAGCCTGTGATGCGCATGGTCGCGCCCAACATCTGGGGCTGGTTGGCCGACCACACCGGAAAACGGCTGCTGGTGGTGCAGGTCGCCGCCAGCCTGAGCGCGCTGTTCTATCTGGGGGTGTTCGCCACCACCGACTTCTGGGGCCTGTTCCTGGTGCTCGCGCTGATGAGCTTCTTCTGGAGCGCTTCCATGCCCCTGGTCGAAGCGACCACGCTCAGTTATCTGGGCAAGAACACCGCGCATTACGGGCGCATACGGTCCTGGGGGTCCATCGGTTTCATCGTCTCTGTGGTGGGGTTGGGCTATGCCTTTGACTACATTGCGATTGCATGGTTGCTGTGGGCGGGGCTGGTGTGCGAGGTCGGCATCCTGATTTTCTCGCGCCAGATCCCAAAGACCGAAGTGCTGGCGCATCACACCGATCACCAGCCGATCCGGCAAATCCTGCTGCAGCCGCGCGTGCTGGCGCTGTTCGGCGCGTGCTTTTTGATGTCCGTCGCGCACGGTCCTTACTACACCTTCTTTTCCATCTACCTGGTCGAGCACGGTTATGCCAAGAGCGTGGTGGGCGGGCTGTGGGCGCTGGGGGTGATCTGCGAGATCGGCGTGTTTTTCTTGATGCCCGCGCTGGTGCGGCGTTTCGGCTTCACGCGCATCCTGCTGGTCAGCTTCAGCGCGGCGGTGCTGCGCTTTCTGCTCATCGGCTGGGCGGTGGACGTGGTCGTGCTGCTGCTGTTGGCGCAGGTGTTGCACGCGCTGTCCTTTGGCGCTTTCCATGCCGCCTCGGTGGGCCTGGTGCACCAGTTCTTCCAGGGGCGGCATCAATCCCGAGGGCAGGCGCTGTATGGCAGCTTCACCTACGGTGCGGGCGGCATGCTGGGCGGCCTGGCGAGCGGCCCGATCTGGCAGCACTGGGGCGCGTCGGCGCTGTACACCTTCAGTGCCGGAATGGCTTTGGCGGGGCTGCTTCTGATGTGGTGGAAACTGCGCAACATGGAAAATGCCAGGGCGCCAGGGGCATAGGTTCAGAGCGGCAGCGCTGTCTTGTCCACTACCCGCCGCAATACAAAACTCGAATGCACGCCCGTGACACCCTCGATGCGGGTAATGCGGTTCAGCAGCAATTCCTGGTAGGCGTCCATGTCTTTCACCACCACCTTGAGCTGGTAGTCGGCGTCCTGTCCTGTGATCAACAGGCATTCCAGCACATCCGGGATTTCCACAACTTTCGCCTCGAAATTGCCGAGGCGCTCCGGCGTATGTTTATCCATCGAGATCAGGATCAGCGCCGTCAGGGACAGCCCCAACTTTTTCGCGTCCAGCAATGCGCGGTATCCGGTGATCAGTCCGGATTCTTCCAGCGCATGCAAGCGGCGCAAGCAGGGAGAAGGCGTGAGGCTGATGCGGTCGGCCAAATCCTGGTTGCTGATGCGCCCGTCTGCCTGCAGTACACGCAAAATCTGTAAATCGTAGCTGTCTAGTTGCATGATATTTCCAGTTAGTCGACTTGCGGGGTGGATAGTTCTAACTATAACGCCAATATGCGCAATATTATTGCCAATAAGTCAATTATTTGGGTGAAGTACGCAAGTATCTGCCGAGGATGTTCTATTAATATGCAACTCATTGAGTTTATGTAAATTACTTAAGGAGTGATCATCATGTTGCGACATCCCGAAACCAAATACAGGCCGTTTCAGCCGATCAATCTGCCCGACCGCCAATGGCCAAACCGCACCATCACCAGGCCGCCAGTCTGGATGAGTACGGATTTGCGCGACGGCAACCAATCTTTGTTCGAGCCCATGAACGCCGAACGCAAGATGCGCATGTTCCACATGCTTTGCGATATCGGTTTCAAGGAGATCGAGGTCGCTTTCCCTTCGGCTTCGGCCACGGATTTCAATTTTGTGCGCGGCTTGATCGAGGGAGGGCATATTCCGGAGGATGTCACCATCGAAGTGCTGACCCAGGCGCGTGAGCACTTGATTCGCCGCACCATGGAATCGCTCAAGGGCGTGCGCCGGGCCATCGTGCATGTGTACAACCCTGTCTCCAAGCCATTTCGCGAAATTGTGTTCCGGATGAGCAAGGCGGAGGTGGTCGATATGGCCGTGTCCGCTGTGAAACTGGTCAAACAGTTGGCTGCCGAACAGCCGGAGACGGAATGGGTGCTTGAATACAGCCCGGAAACCTTCACGGCGACCGAGCTCGATTTCTCTCTCGAAATTTGCAATGCGGTGACCGAAGCCTGGAGCGCGACGCCGGACAATAAAGTTATTCTCAATTTACCGATTACCGTGGAGCTTGCCACGCCCAATGTCTATGCGGACCAGATCGAGTGGATGCATCGCCACCTCGCGCGGCGTGACAGCGTGATTCTCAGTTTGCACACGCATAACGACCGGGGCACGGCCGTGGCGTCCGCCGAACTCGGCTTGATGGCCGGTGCCGACCGCGTCGAGGGTTGTCTTTTCGGCAGCGGGGAACGCACCGGCAATGTGGATATCGTGACGCTGGCCTTGAACCTCTATACGCAGGGCGTAGCTCCCGGGCTGGATTTCTCCGACATCAACGCGGTGGCGCGCACGGTCGAGTATTGCAACCAGATGCCCATCCATCCGCGCCATCCGTATGTGGGCGATTTGGTTTTCACGGCTTTTTCCGGCTCGCACCAGGATGCGATCAAGAAGGGTTTTGCCGTGCAGCAGCCGGAGGCAGCCTGGAACGTGCCTTATTTGCCGGTCGATCCCAAGGATGTGGGGCGAAATTACGACTCGGTGATTCGCGTCAACAGCCAGTCCGGGAAGGGCGGCGTCGCGTATTTGCTGGAGACGGAATACGGCGTCGTCATGCCGCGCCGTTTGCAGGTCGAGTTTTCCGGTGTCGTGCAGAAGCATGCCGACAGCCATGGCGGTGAAATCAGTGCTGCGGAGATATGGCGGCTGTTCGCGGCAACCTATTTCGACACGGCCGAACCGGTGCATTACCGGGAACACCATCTGTTTGAGCATGGCGCGGCACAAGGCATACGGTTGAATGTGGAAATCAACGGGACGTCGCATTTGCTGGCAGGCGAAGGGAATGGGCCCATTGATGCCGCAGTTCATGCCCTGCAAAGTGCGGGATTCGGTGTTCAGGTTCGCAGCTATGAAGAGCGTTCGATGAGTGCAAGCAGCGCTGCGGGCGATGCAAGAGCCTGTGCATTCATGGAGATAGCCAATTCACAGGGTGGTGCCGAGTGCTATGGAGTGGGCATGGACTCGAACATCGTGACCGCATCGATCAAAGCGCTGGTGAGCGGCGTCAATCGGGCGGAACTGGCCGTGCAAAGCACGATCCGGAAGCGGGCGGCTTAGGCGTATTTTGACCGGTAACCATCCCGGAAGAGCCCCGGATGGGGTGGTGCTGTTTGGGATGGCGCGGCGGCTGTGGCATAATCACAAGCTCTATTGAGGTGTGGAAATGAACGCAAAAACGTTGTACGACAAACTCTGGGACAGCCACGTGGTGCGGCAGGAAGCCGACGGCACGGTGCTGCTGTATATCGACCGTCATCTGGTGCATGAAGTCACCAGTCCGCAGGCCTTCGAGGGCCTGAAGCTGTCCAACCGCGGCCTGTGGCGCACTTCGTCGATTCTGGCTGTGGCCGATCACAATGTGCCGACCACCAACCGTGCGGCGGGTATCGCCGATCCGGTCTCGCGTTTGCAGGTCGATACGCTGGATGCGAATTGCGCCGAGTTCAAGGTGACCGAATTCAGGATGAACGACGTACGTCAGGGCATCGTGCACGTGATCGGCCCGGAGCAGGGCGCGACCTTGCCGGGCATGACGGTGGTGTGCGGCGATTCGCATACCAGCACGCATGGCGCGTTCGCGGCATTGGCGCACGGCATCGGCACGTCCGAGGTTGAGCATGTGATGGCCACGCAGTGCCTGATGGCGAAGAAGTCCAAAGCCATGCTGGTCAGGGTGGAAGGTGCGCTCGGCCGCGGCGTAACGGCCAAGGATATCGCGCTCGCGGTAATCGGCAAGATCGGCACGGCGGGCGGCACGGGCTATGCCATCGAATTCGCGGGCAGTGCGATCCGCGCGCTGAGCATGGAAGGCCGCATGACCCTGTGCAACATGGCCATCGAAGCGGGCGCCCGCGCGGGCATGGTGGCGGCGGACGACACGACGATCAATTACGTGAAGGGCCGTCCGTTCGCCCCGCAGGGTGGCGACTGGGACAAGGCGGTGGCCTACTGGAAGACGCTGCACAGCGATGTCGGGGCGAAATTCGACGCAACGGTGGAACTGGATGCCGCGCAGATCAGGCCACAGGTGACCTGGGGTACCTCGCCGGAGATGGTGGTGGCGGTTGACGGGCGCGTGCCCGACCCGGCAACGGCCGCCGATGCAGTGAAGCGCGGCGACTGGGAACGCGCACTGGTTTACATGGGATTGCAGGCCAATACGCCGATCACCGAGATCAGGATCGACAAGGTGTTCATCGGTTCCTGCACCAACGGGCGCATCGAGGACATGCGCGCGGCAGCTGCGGTGGCCAAGGGCAAGAAAGTTGCGGCCAACGTGAAGCTGGCGATGGTGGTGCCCGGTTCCGGCCTGGTGAAACAGCAGGCCGAGCAGGAAGGCCTGGACAAGATATTGATCGCGGCCGGTTTCGAGTGGCGCGATCCGGGTTGCTCCATGTGTCTGGCGATGAACGACGACCGGCTCGCGCCGGGCGAGCGCTGTGCGGCAACGTCCAACCGCAACTTCGAGGGACGGCAGGGGCAGGGCGGCCGTACGCATCTGGTGAGCCCGGAGATGGCGGCGGCGGCGGCAATCGCGGGCCATTTTGTGGACGTGAGCCTGTAGGAGTGAGGTCATGAAGAAATCGATTGTGTTGATGCTGTTGCTGAGTGCGTTCCTGTACCAGAATGCTTTCGCAGAGGAAGAAAAAAGCGTTCCCCAGAAAGTGGGCGAAAGCGTGAAGAAAGGTGGCGAAGCCGCGGGGCAGGGCATCGAAAAGGGCGCCGAGGTTGTCGGGAAGGGTCTCAAGAAAGGCGGCGAGGCGACGGTCAAGGGCGTCAAGAAGGCCGGCGAGTGGGTTGGCAAGAAGCTGCAAAAAGGCGGCGAAAAACTGGAGAGGGCGAGCGAGTGATGCAACGCGTTCTCATGGTATTGGTCTTGTCTCTGTTTACAGCGGGCGCGCTGGCTGAAACACCCCGTGTGATCAAGAAGGCCGGGGAAGGTATTGAGAAGGGCGAAGCTGCAGCCGGGCGCGGCCTGAAAAAAGGCGGACGGGCGGTCGGCCGCGGCATCGAAAAAGGGGTCAAGTATCCCGTCAAGGGCATCAAGAAAGCCGGGAGCTGGCTTGATAAGAAGTTGGGCAAAGGCGGCTAACAATTGAAAAAAGCGAGTGAGTGATGCGTAAGTTTTCGTTACTGGATGGCTTGGTAGTGCCGTTGGATAGAGCCAACGTGGATACCGACGCGATCATCCCCAAGCAGTTCCTGAAGTCGATCAAGCGTTCCGGCTTCGGCCCCAACGCGTTCGACGAATGGCGCTACCTCGACCACGGCGAACCGGGCATGGACAACAGCAAGCGTCCGCTGAACAAGGACTTCGTGCTGAACCAGCCGCGCTATCAGGGCGCGCAGATTCTGCTGGCACGCGAAAACTTCGGTTGCGGTTCGTCGCGCGAGCATGCGCCGTGGGCGCTGGAAGACTACGGCTTTCATGTCATCATCGCGCCGAGCTTTGCCGATATCTTCTTCAACAACTGTTTCAAGAACGGTCTGTTGCCGATCAGACTGGATGCGGCAATCGTTGACGCGCTGTTCAAGGCGGTGGAAGCCAACTCCGGCTACAAGCTGAAGGTCGACCTGGAGCAGCAGGCCATCACCGCGCCTGACGGCAAGGTCTACAAGTTCGAAGTGGATGCCTTCCGCAAGCATTGCCTGCTGAACGGGCTGGATGATATCGGCCTGACCTTGCAGCATGTGGAAGACATCAAGTCGTATGAAGCCAGGCATCGCGCGGCGCAGCCGTGGCTGTTTGCGTAATCGTTTTTTTGTAAATTCGAATGGAAAAGCAGATGAAGATCGCAGTTTTGCCGGGTGACGGCATCGGACCGGAAATCGTTGCACAGGCCGTAAAAGTGCTGGAAGCGTTGCGCAGCGACGGCTTGAAGATCGAAATGGAACATGCGCACATCGGCGGCGCGGGCTACGATGCGGCGAACGACCCGTTGCCGGAAGCAACCCTGAAACTGTCCAAAGAGTCCGATGCGGTATTACTCGGCGCCGTGGGCGGTTATCAATACGACAATCTGCCGCGCCCGATGCGCCCCGAGCAGGGCCTGCTGCGCATTCGCAAGGGCCTGGGCCTGTTCGCCAACCTGCGTCCGGCGATGGTTTATCCCGAGCTGGTGAATGCTTCCACGTTGCGCTCCGACATCGTGTCCGGTCTGGACATCATGATCCTGCGCGAACTGACCGGCGACATTTACTTCGGCCAGCCGCGCGGCATTCGCACGCTGGAAAGCGGTGAACGCCAGGGCTTCGATACCATGCACTACAGCGAGTCAGAGATTCGCCGCGTGGCGCATGTCGGTTTCCAGATCGCCATGAAGCGCAACAAGAAGCTGTGCTCGGTGGACAAGGCCAACGTGCTCGACACCAGCATGTTCTGGCGCGAGATCGTCACCGAAGTGGCGAAGGAATATCCGCAGGTCGCGCTGTCGCACATGTACGTGGACAACGCCGCGATGCAACTGGTGCGCGCGCCCAAGCAGTTCGACGTGATCCTCACCGGCAACATTTTCGGCGACATCCTGTCGGACGAAGCCTCGATGCTGACCGGCTCCATCGGCATGCTGCCGTCGGCGTCGCTGGTTGCGAACAACAAGGGGCTTTACGAACCCTGCCTCGGCTCCGCGCCGGACATCGCGGGCAAGGATATCGCCAATCCGCTGGCGACCATCCTGTCGGTGGCGATGATGATGCAGTACACGTTCGCCAAGCCTGATGTTGCGCAGCGTATCGAAGCGGCGGTGCGCAAGGTGTTGCAGCAAGGTCTGCGCACGGGCGATATCTACGAGGACGGCAAGCAAAAGGTCGGCTGTGCCGCGATGGGCGATGCGGTTGTCGCAGCGCTATAAATTTTGAATTAAGGAAGAATTATGAAAGTAGGCTTGATCGGTTGGCGCGGTATGGTGGGTTCGGTGCTCATGCAGCGCATGCGCGAAGAAAAAGATTTTGACCTGATCGATGCGGTGTTCTTCACTACGTCGAATGCCGGCGGACAAGCGCCAGCCGAAGGGCGCGGCGTGCCGCTGAAGGACGCATACGACCTGAACGAACTGAAGGCGATGGACACCATCATCTCCTGCCAGGGCGGCGACTACACCACCGAGATTTTCCCCAAGCTGCGCGCGGCCGGCTGGAACGGCTACTGGATTGACGCGGCATCCACGCTGCGCATGGAAAAGGACGCGGTCATCATTCTTGACCCGGTCAACCTCGACCTCATCAAGAAATCGCTGGCGAACGGCGGCAAGAATTTTATAGGCGGCAACTGCACCAACAGCATCCTGCTGATGGGCCTGGGCGGCCTGTTCCATGCAGGCCTGGTGGAGTGGGTTTCGTCCATGACCTACCAGGCGGCAAGCGGTGCGGGCGCGCAGAACATGCGCGAACTGCTGAACCAGATGGGCGTGGCTTACGCTTGCGTCTCCGATCTGCTGGCCGATCCCAAGTCGGCCATTCTGGACATCGACCGCCGTCTGGCAGAGAAGCTGCGCTCGGCGGACATGCCCACCGAAAATTTCGGCGCTCCGCTGGCAGGCAGCCTGATCCCGTGGATCGACAAGCAACTCGACAACGGCCAGTCCAAGGAGGAGTGGAAAGGCAAGGCCGAGGTCAACAAGATACTGGGTACTGACGCTGTGATTCCCGTGGACGGTCTGTGCGTGCGCATCGGCGCGATGCGCTGCCACAGCCTGGCGCTTACCCTCAAGCTGAAGAAGGACGTTCCCCTGAGCGAAATCGAAGCGCTGATCAAGGGCGGCAATCCCTGGGTCAAATTTGTGCCGAACGAGCGCAGTATCTCGGTGCGCGAACTGACTCCGGTGTCCGTGACCGGCAAACTGGATATCGCCGTCGGCCGCGTACGCAAGATGGAACTTGGCCCCGAGTATGTAAGTGCTTTCGTATGTGGCGACCAGTTGCTGTGGGGGGCTGCGGAACCGTTGCGCCGTATGCTGCGTATCCTGTTGGGCAAGTAGTTCGGCGGGGTAAATCTGGTTTTTAACTGGTGGTTAACGCATGAACTTAAGGGAAAAGTGAGCTTGCATCACTAACCCTATGATGTTAATCTGAATAACGTCTGGGCAAATAAAGGGTGGCGGCGTGCTGAAATCAATTCTAAAAACGTCTGTATATATAGTCTGCTTGGCTGGGTCGGGTATCACCTGGGCAGCAGGCTTGGGTGGCATCAATGTCACGTCATCACTGGGGCAGCCGCTGAAGGCAGAGATCGAAGTGGTCGCTGTCGACAGGGGCGACAAATCAAGCCTGAGAGCCAAACTGGCCTCCGCCGACGCGTACAAGAACGCCGGCGTCGACTACCCATACAATTTCCCCAAACTCAAATTCCAGATTGAAGAGCGACCCAGTGGCGATCCTTACATCAAGGTGACCACCGCGCAGTCGGTGAACGACCCGTTCGTGACCTTGATGGTTGAGTTGAGCTGGTCATCCGGCAAGCTGTTGCGCGAATACACATTCCTGCTTGATCCGATTGACTACAAAGCGGCGCAACCCAAGCCGGAAGTAGTGCAGCCCATCGAGCCTGTCATGGCAGTACCTGCCGTCGAACCGGCTCCGGTGCCGGTGCCCGCGCCAATCGTTGCCGCTGAACCCGAAGCAGAACCCGTTGCTGCACAAGCGCTGGAGGAAACTCCACCCGTTGTTGAAGCAGCGCCAGCTCCGGTTGCCGAAGCACCCGTTGAAGCTGCTCCTGTTGTTGAAGCCGCCCCGGTTGCCGAAGCCGCACCTGCGGAACAAGAACCGGCCTTGGTTGAGGCTGAACCTGTCGAAATGACCCCCATGACTCAGGACCCGCTGAGCAAGGAAGAGGCGATGGACGAAGCCGCTCCGGGAACCGCACCCGAGCAGATCGTCGTGATGCGCGGCGACACGCTGACCAAGATCGCTGCACAAATCAAGCCTGCCAACGTCAGCCTGGAGCGCATGCTGGTTACGTTGTACCGCGAGAATGCAGGCATGTTCGACGGTCACAACATGAACCGTATCCGTGCCGGGAAGATACTTTACGTTCCTTCTAACGAGGCGGTGGAAATGCTGCCCCAGGCCGATGCCGAGGAAGAGATTCGCGCGCAGGCAGCCGACTGGAATGCCTATCGCCAGAAATTGGCGGCAGTGAGCACGCCGCGAGTGGAGCTTGATGACAAGCAGGAAGTCACCGGCAAGATCAGTGCTGCGGTAATCGACAAGGCGTCGGTCAGCAAGGAACCCCCCAAGGAAGTGCTGAAGCTCTCCAAGGGCGAGGCTCCGAACGACAAGGCAGTGGGCGGCGGCAAGACCTCGGCGCAGGAACAGGCGATTGCCAAGGAAGAAGAAGCCATCGCCAGCAGCAAGGCGTTGAAGGAAGCGCAAGAGCGCACCGCGATTCTGGAAAAGAACGTGCAGGATCTGAAACGCCTGGAAGAATTGAAGAAAGAATCCGCACCGGTTGCGGCATCTGCTCCGCCTGCAGTGGTTGCGCTGAATGCCGCTTCCGCTCCGCAAGCTGCCAGCAGCGTGGCGCCCGCCAAACCCAAGGTCGTGCCGCCCAAGGTTGTCGAGCAACCTTCACTGGTTGATCAGATTCTGGGCGAGCCGCTGTATCTGGCCGGGCTTGCAGCATTGCTGCTGCTTCTGGGCGGATTGGGACTCATGGCCGCGCGCCGCGGCAAGCAGGGCGGCAAGAAGAAAGATGCTTCCAAGAACAAGAAGAAGGAAGACATCGGCAGTACCACCGGACGCATAGCGGCGCCGGTTGCGCCGTCGCCCGAGACAGGCGACTTTACCCATGCGGCCGTGCAGACGGCAACGATGGCGGTAGCGGAGACCGAGGAAGTTGATCCCATCGGTGAAGCGGATTTGTTCCTGACTTTCGGCCGCGATGCGCAGGCGGAAGAGGTTCTGAAAGAAGCGTTGAAGAAGAACCCGAACAACATTCCGGTCAAACTCAAACTGTTGTCCATCTATGTCACGCGCAAGGATACAAATTCCTTCTACAGCTATGCCCGCGAGATCAAGGAATCCGGCGATGAATCTGCCTGGGATCAGACTGCCAAAATGGGGCGCGAGCTGGATCCGACCAATCCCTTCTACGGCGGCAGTGCAGCTGCGGCACCGGCGGCCGATATCCCCGCTGCACCGGCGGCGGCAAATCCCTCGGTGGACTTCGACCTGGGCTTCGGCTCGCCGACGACCACCATGCCCAATTTTGCGAGCCAGAAGACGGTAGTCATCGAGCCGACGGTTGAGTCGCACGAAAAGACCACAATCCTGTCGTCAGAGGAATTGCGCAGCGCCCAGACGACGACGATGGATTTCGACATCACCGGAACCAACCCCGGCTTCCCGGCGGCTAAACCCCAGGCGCCCAACCAGGATACGACTACCGCCCTGAATATGGACGATCTGGTGTTTGACGTGACCGCGACCCATCCGAGGGTGCCGGTTCCGCCGCCTGCACCGGCCGCTCCGTCGCAGGATGACAGCATGGCGTTCACGCTCGATTTCCCGACCGAAACCACGGCCAAGTTCACCGCTCCTGCGCCCGAAATGGGGCTGGGGGACATCAATCTGGATATGGATCTGCTGCGGCCGTCCGCAGGCTCTTCCGGTGTGAAGGACGAGCGCTGGCAGGAAGTGGCCACCAAACTCGACCTGGCCAAGGCGTATCAGGAAATGGGCGATACCGCCGGTGCACGCGAGATTTTGGACGAAGTGTTGCGCGATGGCGACGACCAGCAGCGCGAGTCAGCGCAAACTCTGATGCAACAGTTGCTGTAATCGGCTTGAACGTACCGGACGGCAGCCTGTACGGCTGCCGTTTTCATTTGAACGATATGAAAATCATCCCGCATCCTGCCGTGCAGATCCTCGTTTGGGCGTTGCTCGCCTTGCTGGCACAACGCCTGCAACCGCTGCCTTTGCTTTCGCTGTGCGCCGTGCTGTTCGGTCTGGCTTTGGTTCTGAGCTCCAGGCAATTGCTCGCCCTGCTGCGGCGCACGCGCTGGATATTGTTTTCCCTGCTGCTGATCTATGCTTACACGACGCCCGGCGCGGCGCTGTGGACCCGGTTGGGCGTCCTGTCGCCCACGCACGAAGGGTTGCTGGACGGGCTGCTGCAATTGGGGCGATTGCTGAGCGTGCTGTCCGGACTGGCGATTCTGCTGGAACTGCTGCCGCTGGAGCGACTCATCAGCGGTTTGTACACCCTGGCCTATCCGCTGCGCTGGTTTGGCCTGTCGCGCGAACGCATTGCCGTGCGTTTGGCGCTGACGCTTGAATACGCCGAGTCGGCCATGGGTGATACGGCCAAGGACTGGCGCACGACCATAGCTTCCGCATTGCAGCCCGCCACAACGGGCGGCGCGCATATCGAGTTGCGCCTGCAGGCGTTCGGTCTGGTCGATGCCCTGCTATTGCTGGCAAGTGTCGCCGTGCTGGCAGGAGTATGGCGATGAGGATCGCGCTCGGTGTCGAGTATGACGGCAGCGGCTACAACGGCTGGCAGAGCCAGCCGGATGTGCCCAATGTGCAGGACACCTTGCAAGCGGCCTTGAGCGAAATCGCGGGCGAAAGCATCGCGGTCCTTGCCGCCGGGCGCACCGATACCGGCGTGCACGCGCTGGAGCAGGTCATTCATTTCGACACCGGTACCGAGCGGCCGCTCAATGCCTGGGTGCGCGGCACGAATGCATTTCTGCCCAAGGATATTGCCGTGCTGTGGGCGCATTCGGTGAGCGAGGAATTTCATGCACGCTTTTCGGCGCAGGCGCGCAGTTACCAGTATGTGCTCGTCAACCGTCCTTCGCGCCCCGCCGTGCACCACGGCAAAATGGGCTGGTTCCACTTGCCGCTGGATGTGGCTGCGATGCGCGAGGCCGCGCAATACCTGCTGGGCGAACATGATTTCAGCGCCTTTCGCTCCTCACAATGCCAGGCCAAGACGCCAGTGAAAAACCTGGCACAGCTGGACATCCGGCAAGAGGGCGACACCATTATCTTCAATCTGACCGCCAATGCCTTTTTGCACCACATGGTGCGCAACATTCTGGGGTGCCTGCTGTATGTGGGTAAAGGCAAGCATGCGCCGGAATGGATGGGCGAAGTGCTGGCGGGCGGCGACCGCAAGTACGCTGCACCGACATTTGCACCGGACGGCCTGTACCTGCGCCATATCACCTACGACGAAAAGTGGGGCCTGCCGCAAGGTACAATGCCGCCCTGTCTTTGAAATAAAGCAATCTCATGAGTCCCATTACCCGAACACGGATAAAAATCTGCGGCCTGACGCGCGAGCAGGATGTGCTGGCTGCAGCGCGCGCCGGTGCGGACGCGTTGGGGCTGGTGTTCTACGAAAAAAGCCCGCGCCACGTCGGGTTGTCGCAAGCTGTCCAGTTGGCACGGACCGTACCGCCGTTTGTTACGGTGGTTGGGTTGTTCGTGAACCCATCTGTCGATTACGTGCGCGAAGTGCTGTCAAAAGTGCCGCTCGATGTGTTGCAGTTCCACGGCGAAGAAACGCCTGAGTTCTGCACCCAGTTCGGCAGGCCTTACCTCAAGGCGATCCGGGTCAGGGCGGGAGTGGATTTGATACAATGCGCAGCCCGTTATGCCGGTGCTCAGGGTTTGTTGCTCGATGCCTATGTCGAAGGCACGCAGGGCGGCACGGGCGAGTCGTTCGATTGGGCGCTTATCCCGCAGAACCTGCCGTTGCCGGTGATCCTGTCCGGCGGTTTGCATGCGGGCAATGTGGCGGCGGCGATTCGGCAAGTGCAGCCTTACGCGGTGGATGTGTCCAGCGGCGTGGAGGCGGAAAAAGGAATCAAAGATGCGGCGAAAATCGCCGCATTCATAAACGAGGTTGAGAACGTTGACTTACAGTTATCCCGATAAGAACGGCCATTTCGGTCCCTACGGCGGCATCTACATGGCCGAGACGCTGATTCCGGCGGTGGAAGAATTGCGCCAGCAGTACCTGCGTTTCCGCGACGATCCCGAATTCAAGGCCGAATTCGCTTACGAGCTGAAACACTACGTCGGTCGTCCCAGCCCCATCTACTACGCCAAGCGCCTGTCGGAAAGCCTGGGCGGCGCGCAAATCTACCTGAAGCGCGAAGACCTGAACCATACCGGCGCGCACAAGATCAACAACGCCATCGGCCAGGCGCTACTTGCAAAAAGAATGGGCAAGAAGCGCGTCATCGCCGAGACCGGCGCGGGCATGCACGGCGTGGCGACCGCCACCGTGGCGGCGCGCTTCGGCATGGAGTGCATTGTGTACATGGGCGCGGAAGACATCCAGCGCCAGGCACCCAACGTGTTCCGTATGAAGCTGCTGGGCGCGACTGTCGTTCCCGTGGAAAGCGGCTCCAAAACGCTCAAGGATGCGTGTAATGAAGCCATCCGCGACTGGGTTACCAACGTCGAAAGCACGTTCTATATCTTCGGCACGGCGGCCGGCCCGCATCCGTACCCGATGATGGTGCGCGACTTTCAGTGCGTGATCGGTAATGAAGCCAAGGTGCAGATGCCGGAAATGATCGGCCGCCAGCCGGATGCGGTGATTGCCTGCGTGGGCGGCGGTTCCAATGCGATTGGCTTGTTCTATCCCTACATCGAGGAAACAAGCGTGCAGATCATCGGCGTGGAGGCAGGCGGTCACGGCATCGCCAGCGGTCAGCATGCCGCACCGCTCACCGGCAATGCCAAGGTCGGCGTGTTGCACGGCAACAAGGTTTATCTGATGCAGGACGAGAACGGCCAGATCATCGAGACGCACTCCATCTCGGCAGGACTCGATTACCCCGGCGTCGGCCCCGAACACTGCCTGCTCAAGGATCAGGGGCGCGCGCAGTATGTCGCCATCAACGACGACGAAGCCATTGGTGCCTTCGATGCACTGTGCCGCTTCGAGGGCATTATCCCCGCGCTGGAATCCAGCCATGCGCTGGCACACGCGATGAAAATCGCGCCGACGATGGCGAAAGACAAAGTGCTGCTGGTGAACCTGTCCGGTCGCGGCGACAAGGACATGAATACTGTGGCGAAATTGAAGGGCATCACGCTATGAGCCGCATCGATACGACCTTCGGCAAACTCAAGCAACAACAGCGCAAAGCGCTCATCCCCTTCGTCACCGCAGGCGATCCGTCGCAGCAACTTACCGTGCCGTTGATGCACGGTCTGGTGGCGGCGGGTGCGGACGTGCTTGAGCTGGGTGTGCCGTTCTCCGACCCGATGGCGGACGGACCGGTGATTCAGCGCGCTTCCGAGCGCGCGCTCAAACAGGGCATGTCGCTGCGCGGCGTGCTGGGCATGGTGGCCGAATTCCGCAAGCAGGATGCTGCCACCCCGGTAGTGCTGATGGGCTACGGCAATCCGATTGAGGCCATGGGCTGGGAAGTGTTCGCGCAGCGCTGCGCGGAAGTTGGTGTGGACGGTGTGCTGACGGTGGACTTCCCGCCGGAAGAAAGCCATGCGGCGTTCGAGCATCTGCAACGCCACAACATCGCCCCCATTTTTCTGTTGGCGCCGACCACCAACGAGGCGCGCATCGAACATGTCGCCAAGCTGGCGCGCGGCTATGTGTATTACGTTTCGCTCAAGGGCGTGACCGGCTCGGGAGCCATCGACCTGTCCGCCATCGAGCAGAAGCTGCCGCAACTGCGCAAGCACATCAAGCTGCCCATCGGTGTCGGCTTCGGTATCCGCGATGCGGCGACAGCCAAGGCGGTTTCAAAACTATGCGACGGCGTGGTGGTGGGCAGCCGCATCGTGCAGGAAATCGAGAATTCCAATGAAAATAATGTAGTCGCCAATGTGGGCAAATTGGTGAAAGAATTGCGTCAGGCGATAGATCAATAAATAGGAGAACGATATGAGCTGGTTCCAAAAACTGTTACCGCCCAAGATCAAGCGCCGCGAGAGCGCAGACGTTAAAAAGAGCGTACCGGACGGCCTGTGGCACAAATGCCCGTCCTGCCAGGCTGTGCTGTACCACGCCGACCTGGAAAAGAATTTCAGTGTCTGCCCAAAGTGTAGCCATCATCACCGCATTACCGCGCGTACCCGTCTGGATTGGCTGCTGGATAACGAGGGCCGCTTCGAAATCGGCGCCGAAGTCTTGTCGGTCGACACCCTGAAATTCAAGGACCAGAAGAAATACAGCGACCGCCTGGTCGAGGCGAAGAAGAAGACCGACGAGGATGATGCGCTGGTCGTGCTGCAAGGCAGTATCCATGCGTTGCCGGTTGTGGTGGCCGCGTTCGAGTTCGATTTCATGGGCGGCTCGATGGGCTCGGTCGTCGGCGAACGCTTCGTCCGCGGCGTGCAAGTCGCGCTGGAGCAGAAATGCCCCTTCATCTGCTTCGCTGCCAGCGGTGGTGCGCGTATGCAGGAAGGCCTGCTGTCGCTGATGCAGATGGCCAAGACCAGCGCCGCGCTTACGCAACTGAGCGAAGCCAGGCTGCCCTTCATCTCCGTACTCACCGACCCCACCATGGGCGGTGTGTCGGCCAGCTTCGCCTTCCTGGGCGACGTCGTGATTGCCGAACCCGGCGCGCTGATCGGCTTTGCCGGTGCGCGCGTTATTCAGCAGACCGTGCGCGAGACGCTGCCGGACGGTTTCCAGCGGGCCGAGTTCCTGATGGAACATGGCGCCATCGACATGATCGTGGACAGGCGCCAGATGCGCGACCAACTGGCTACGCTGATCACGCTGCTGACCAAGCAGGATGCGGTGGCGAGGTTGGAGGCGGCTTAGTGGCTGCCTGAAATATATGAAGAAAAACTATTTTGATGGTGCGAAATTAGCATTCATCATTAGTTTTTTTCCTTTTGTTACAGGATGTGCGACTTTAGCATCCCAAAAGATAGGGGTTATGGACGAAGTTGGCATCGGCTTTGAAAGCCTGCATACGGACGGAGAACAAATATTTGTTCAATACAAAGTCAATACCTATCCAGCCCCTCCGTGGAATTTTGACAATGGAAAGCCAGTTGAGTCGAATTCCCTGCGATGGGCTGTGGCGGAAATCGGGAAAGTAAACTGGGCGAGGGGACTTGATTGGGGTGTAGGGGCGTGGGCGCATACAGAATTGCAACTGTTGCCGACAACATTTTTGCTGCCCACGGCGCCCAACATGACTACTATTCCTATCGCAAGCACAAAAGATAAAAATACCTTTAATCGTGAAATGGAAGGGGCCTTTCTTGCTGGACGGCCTATTTTTGCATCTGCCTTCTACAACTCGTCTATTACATTGACTCGCCCAGATCCGGTTAATCATGAAACTTATCAGTTTTCGCAACTACTTTTACCGGAACACGTTGATCAGCCGTATGCTCAAATAAAGCGCGCTATTGCTTTGCCTTTTGCATTGGTATTTGATGCTGCGACACTTATCATCCAGGCGCCTATATTTTTGTTTGTGGCAATTCGTGGGCAGTAATATGGAAATGGCAGGGAGTAAATTTCAATCTCTTTCTGACTGGCTAACCTATCTCGAATCCCTGCATCCCAAAACTATCGCGCTCGGTCTGGAGCGCGTGGCGCAAGTCAAACAGCGGCTGAATCTCCAGCCCCAGTTCCCAGTTATCATCGTTGGCGGCACCAATGGCAAAGGTTCGGTGTGTGCCATGCTGGAATCAGTCCTGCATGCCGCCGGGTACAAGGTCGGCTGTTATACCTCGCCACATCTACTGGATTACAACGAGCGCGTGCGCATCGCCAAACGGCAGGCGAACGATGCAGAGCTGTGTGCTTCGTTTGCTGAGATCGAGCAGGTGCGCGGCGATATCGCGCTGACCTATTTCGAGTTTGGCACGCTGGCTGCCATGCAGTGCTTTATTTCTCACAAGGTCGATGTCGCCATTCTCGAAGTCGGACTGGGCGGCAGGCTGGATGCGGTGAATGTATTCGACGCGGATGTTGCGGTGGTGACCAGTGTGGATATAGATCACGTCGATTATCTGGGCGATACGCGCGAGCAGATTGCCTTCGAGAAGGCCGGCATTTTCCGCAAGGGGTGCGTGGCGATTTGTGCGGACAGCGATGTGCCGCAGGCGCTGCGCCGGCACGCGCAGGAGATCGGCGCGGAGTTGTGGTGCATCGGCAGCGAGTTCGGATTTGCCAAACATGACGGACAGTGGGATTACCGCAGCAATGTGGGTTCGCGCAGTGCCTTGTCTTACCCGGCCTTGCGCGGCGCCTTCCAGTTGAGCAATGCCAGTGCCGTCCTGGCGGCGCTGGATGCTGTCAGGGATAAATTGCCCGTGAACATGCAATCAGTACGGCGCGGCTTGGCCGAGGTGGAGCTTGCCGGGCGTTTCCAGTTCGTGCCGGGCAGGCCGCAGTTGATCCTGGATGTGGCGCACAACCCGCATGCGGCGCGTTCGCTGGCGCAAAACCTGGCCAATTTGCCGCCCGCAAAGACGTTTGCGGTGTTTTCCATGCTCAAGGATAAGGATATGGACGGCGTGGTGCGGGCGCTGGACGAGCAGGTCGATGTGTGGCTGGTGGCGGGAATAGATGCGCCGCGCGGGGCGACGACCGCTGAACTGGTGCATGTGCTGCAAAATGCCGGAGTGCGCGGCGAGGTTAAACCCTGCGTTTCACTCGTCGATGCGGTGAATGAGGCCCGCAATCGCGCGAGCGAAAATGATAGAATCGCGGCCTTCGGATCATTCTATACGGTAGCGGAAGTGATGCGGGTGCGCGGCATGCGCGGCGGCTGAGCTTTCTCCTTGAAATCAATGGCAAAACAGACAGCAGAAGAAGAATTCAATTTGCGGCGCTTGACCAGACGCCGTTTGATCGGCGCGATCGCGCTGGTGCTGGTGGTAGTGATCCTGCTGCCCATCGTATTCGACAGTGAGCCGCCGGCTGCTGGCAACGGCATCGAGCTGCGCATCCCGAACAAGGACAACGCGGGCGATTTCCAGCCCAAGATCGACTTGCCGGAACTGGACAAGATGGCTTCGGAAGTCGCGGCAGCGTCCTCTGCGGCAAGTGTGCCGGCCGTTGTAGCCGAATCTGCAGTTGCAGTTGTGCCCACACCGGTCGTTGCGCCTGTTCCGGCAGTGAGCCAGCCCAAGCCGGAAGCCAAGCCTGTCGCCAAGCCACAGCCCAAGCCTGTAGTGAAGCCGCAGGTTGTGCCCAAGACTGGTTGGGCGGTGCAGGTCGGTGCGTTCGCCAATGCGGATACCGCTCGCAACCTGCAAGCCAAATTGAGCAAGCAGGGCTATCACGCTTATACCGAAAAAGCGGGCAACGTCGTGCGCGTGCGCGTGGGCGGCTATCCAACGCGCGAAGCGGCAGAGAAGATAGAGAGCAAGCTGGAAGCGCAAGGAATGCAAGCCAACGTGGTCACTCTTGACTAAGGTTCGCGCGTGACGTCGTTTGATTACGCGGTCATTGCAATCGTCTTGCTGTCGGCGTTGGTGGGTTGGTGGCGCGGTTTCATGTACGAGTTGTTTTCGCTGATCGGCTGGCTTGCGGCGTATATCGTGGCGCGCACATATTCGGAGCAAATGGTGCCGTATGTGCCATTGGCGGTCGGGGCGGAAAACCTTCGTTCGGCAGCGGCGTTCGCGGTCTTGTTTATCGCAACGCTGATCGTGGGCGCGGTGTTCGCCTGGTTCCTGGCGCGGTTGGCGAAGTTCGCCGGACTGGGCGGGGTGGATGGCAAGTTCGGCGCGATATTCGGCATGTTGCGCGGCGGTCTGATGGTGATCGCGCTGGTGTGGCTGGGCGGGCTGACCGATTTGCCGCAGTTGCCGTTCTGGCGCAATGCGCTGTCGAGCAAGCCGTTGCAGCAGGCGGCCTTGTACGCCAAGGATTATTTGCCGGAAGAAACGGCCCTGAAGTAAACGAATCATTTTTCGAAAAGCAGAAACAAACTATGTGTGGGATTCTAGGAGTCGTAGCGCAAAGTCCCGTCAACCAGTTGCTGTATGACGGTTTGCAGGTGTTGCAGCATCGCGGGCAGGATGCGGCGGGTATCGCCACGCTGGATCGCAATACTTTCCATTTGCACAAGGGCAACGGCCTGGCGCACGACGTGTTCCGCACCCGCAACATGCGCGCGCTGACCGGCAACGCAGGTATCGCCCATGTGCGCTATCCGACCGCCGGCTCCGCCGTCGACCACAACGAAGCGCAGCCGTTCTATGTGAATTCGCCGTTCGGTCTGGTGCTCGGCCACAACGGCAACCTCACCAACACCTCGCAGCTGCAAAAAGAACTGTTCCTCGAAGACATGCGCCACGTGAACACCAATTCCGATTCGGAAGTGTTGCTCAACGTGCTCGCGCACGAACTGCAAGCCAATGCCACCAACTTCCGTCTCGACACCAAGGCCATCTTCGCCGCAGTGAGCGCGGTGCATCGCCGCTGCAAGGGCGCGTACGCCGTGGTGGCGATGATCTCGGGTTATGGCCTGCTGGCGTTCCGCGACACCCACGGCATCCGTCCGCTGGTGGTGGGCAGCAACCAGACCGACAAAGGTGTGGAATATCTGGTGGCCTCCGAAAGCGTGGCGCTGGATACGCTGGGCTTTAAGTATCTGCGCGACATCGCGCCGGGCGAAGCGGTGTACATCGACCTCGACGGCAATTTCCACAACCAGCAATGCGCCGAGCAACCCGAGCTCAATCCCTGCATTTTTGAATATGTATATTTTGCGCGCCCCGATTCGGTGATCGACGGTATTTCGGTTTACGAGACGCGCCTGAAAATGGGCGAATACCTGGCCGACAAACTCATGCGCGTATGGCCGGATCAGGATATCGACGTGGTAATCCCCATTCCCGACTCCAGCCGCCCCAGCGCGCTGCAGTTGGCCAACCGGCTGGGCATCCCGTTCCGCGAAGGCTTCGTCAAGAACCGCTACATCGGCCGTACTTTCATCATGCCCGGACAGGCCATGCGCAAGAAATCAGTGCGCCAGAAGCTCAACGCCATCAGCGTCGAATTCAAGGGCAAGAACGTGCTGCTGGTGGACGATTCCATCGTGCGCGGCACTACCAGCCGCGAGATCGTGCAGATGGCGCGCGATGCCGGTGCGCGCAAAGTGTATTTCGCCTCCGCCGCGCCTCCCGTCAAATTCCCCAATGTGTACGGCATCGACATGCCCAGCCGTAAGGAGTTGATCGCCACCGGACGCACGGATGAAGAGATCTGCCGCGAGATTAGTGCCGACCGCATCATCTATCAGGATCTTGCCGACCTGAAGGCTGCGGTGCAGGAATGCAATCCCAAGATCAAGCAATTCGACTGTTCCTGTTTTGATGGCGAGTACATCACGGGCGATATCACCGCCGAGTACCTGGATCGCGTGGAAGCGTCACGCGCGGGCGGCAAAGCGAACAAGACGCTGGAAGAAGACCAACTGGAGCTCGATCTGGTGATGAGTGCTTCCTCCATGTAGATTGACACTGCTGCTGGGCGGGTGTTACTTTCCGTCTGCGCCGATTTGAGGAACAGCTTGCGGGCGCTTTAACAATCCTGCTAAAGCGAGGGAAACCCGGTATAGCGCTAAGCTTTCCGGGTTTTTTATTGGCGGCACTGTCGGCGTGGACAGGCTGCAAGGACGATGAACATGACTGAATCATACCAACCCGAAACACTGGCCGTGCGTGCAGGCAATGTGCAAAGCCAGTTTCACGAGCACAGCGAGGCGCTGTTCCTCACTTCCAGCTTCACTTTCGACAATGCCGAGCAGGCGGCCAAGCGCTTCATCGGCGAAGAGCCGGGCAATATCTATGCGCGCTTCACCAATCCCACCGTCACCATGTTCGAAGACCGCCTGGCTGCGCTTGAAGGCGCCGAGCAATGCGTGGCAACGTCTAGCGGCATGTCAGCCATTCTGTCGGCCTGCATGGGTCTGCTCAAGGCGGGCGACCATGTGATTGCATCGCAGAGTCTGTTCGGTTCGACGGTGAACCTGTTCAATACCGTGATGAAAAAGTTCGGCGTGGAGACGACTTTTGTTTCCGCCACCGACGTGTCGGCATGGAAGGCGGCAGTGCGCCCGAACACCAAACTGTTCTTTCTGGAGACGCCGTCCAATCCGCTCACCGAAATCTCCGACATCGCGGCCATTTCAGCGGTGGCGAAAGGCTGCGGTGCCTTGCTGGCGGTGGACAACTGCTTCTGCACGCCCATCCTGCAGCGCCCGTTCGATTTCGGCGCAGATATCGTGATCCATTCCGCCACCAAATACATCGACGGCCAGGGCCGCGTGCTGGGCGGTGCGGTGCTGGGCAGCAAGAAATTGATGGAGCCAGTGTACGGCTTTCTGCGCACCACAGGACCTACCATGAGCGCGTTCAACGCTTGGGTATTCTTGAAAGGTCTGGAGACGCTTAAGCTGCGCATGGACGCACACAGCGCCAATGCGTTGCAACTGGCGCAATGGCTGGAGAAACAACCCAACGTGGCGCGCGTGTTCTATCCCGGCCTGCCGTCGCATCCGCAGCATGCGCTGGCGATGAAACAGCAGAAGACCGGCGGCGGCATTGTGGCGTTCGAGGTCAAGGGCGGCAAGGCCGCAGCCTGGAAGGTGATCGACAGTACCAAGCTGCTGTCCATCACCGCCAATCTGGGCGACACCAAGACCACCATCACTCATCCGGCAACCACCACCCATGCGCGCATTTCGCCCGAGGCACGGGCAGCGGCTGGCATCGGCGAGGGGCTGATCCGCATCGCCGTGGGGCTGGAGGCGATAGTAGATATCCAAAACGATTTGGCTAGGGGGTTATGAAAATGAAGAGGGCAAAAAGAGCGCCACGTCCGGTTGTGGCTGCGGCAGCAGTTGTGCAGGATACCGGGCGGCTGCTGGCGCAGCAGGTCGGCGATGCGCTCAAGGGACACGGCATGACGCTGGTGACGGCGGAATCCTGCACCGGCGGCGGCATCGCGCAGGCGATCACCATGATCTCCGGCAGCTCGGCGTGGTTCGACCGCGGTTTTGTGACCTATTCCAACACCGCCAAGGAAGAAATGCTGGGAGTTGCGCCGCACACATTGGAGGAGCACGGCGCGGTGAGCGAACAGACCGTGCGCGAGATGGCGGACGGCGCGCTGCAATATAGCCGTGCGCAGGTGGCGTTATCGGTGAGCGGTGTCGCCGGACCCACCGGCGGCACGCCGGAGAAGCCGGTCGGCATGGTCTGGTTCGCCTGGGCGAGCAACGATAACGTGCAGGCGGTTTGCCATCAGCTCTCCGGGGATCGCGATGCCATCCGTGCAAAATCGGTGCAGATTGCCCTGCAGGGCGTACTCAACCTGTTGAATGGCATTACAAAAACGGCATAGGCAACAAAGAGAACGAACGTTCTGTACAAGTCCGAATTGTTGTGCCACAATCCGCCCCATCGAATTTTTGAAAGGGGAACACAAATGGATGACAACAAGAGCAAGGCACTCGCGGCGGCACTGAGCCAGATCGAAAAACAGTTCGGCAAGGGCTCCATCATGCGCCTAGCCGAGGGCGAAGCAATCAAGGATGTCGAGGTTGTCTCCACCGGTTCGCTGGGTCTGGACATCGCATTGGGCGTCGGCGGTTTGCCGCGCGGCCGCGTGATCGAAATCTACGGCCCGGAATCTTCCGGCAAAACCACACTTACCCTGCAAGTCATCGCCGAGATGCAAAAACTCGGCGGCACCGCTGCCTTTATCGACGCGGAACACGCGCTTGATCCGCAGTACGCGCAAAAGCTGGGCGTCAGGGTGGAAGACCTGCTCATTTCGCAGCCGGACAACGGTGAGCAGGCGCTGGAAATCGTCGATATGCTGGTGCGCTCCGGCTCCGTCGATATCGTGGTGGTGGACTCAGTTGCCGCCCTTACCCCGAAGGCCGAAATCGAAGGCGAAATGGGCGACGCACAAATGGGCCTGCATGCGCGCCTGATGTCGCAAGCCCTGCGCAAGCTTACGGCCAACATCAACCGCTCCAACACCATGGTCATCTTCATCAACCAGATCCGCATGAAGATCGGCGTGATGTTCGGCAACCCCGAAACCACCACCGGCGGCAACGCGCTCAAGTTTTATGCCTCGGTGCGCATGGACATCCGCCGTACCGGCGCGATCAAAAAGGGCGACGAAGTCATCGGCAACGAAACCCGCGTCAAAGTGGTCAAGAACAAGGTTGCGCCCCCGTTCCGCGAAGCCAACTTCGATATTTTGTACGGGGAAGGCATCTCGCGCGAAGGCGAAATCGTCGAACTGGGCGTGCTGCACAAGCTGGTCGAAAAATCCGGTGCCTGGTATGCCTACAAGGGCGAAAAAATCGGCCAAGGCAAGGACAACGCGCGTGAATTCCTGAAGAGCCATCCGGACATCGCCGCCGAGATCGAAAACAGCATACGTGAAGCCGTCGGCGTGGCGAAACTGGAGGTCGCTGAAAAAGCAACGGCGAAAGGAAGCGAAAAATCCAGTGCCAAAGCAGGTTCGAAAGCCGTTGAGGAACAAGCCTGAATTAAGCCTGCGTGTCCGCGCCATGCGCTATCTGGCGCGGCGCGAACATAGCCGGGCCGAACTGCACAGCAAGCTGCTGCCGCATGTGCAGGAGGGCGAAGACCTCGATGCGGTGCTGGACGAACTGGAAAAACGCAACTGGCTGTCCGATGCACGTGCCACCACGCAATGGGTGGACGCCAAGCGCGGCCGCTTCGGCACCCAGCGCATCGCCCACGAGCTCCGTCAAAAAGGCATTCCCGAGAACCTGATTTCCGATGCCTTGCCGCAACTGAAAGAAACAGAACTGGAATCGGCAAGCCAAGTGTGGCAAAGGAAGTTCGGTATCCAGCCTCAGGACTCCAAAGAAAAAGCCAAACAAATACGCTTTCTGCAGTCGCGCGGGTTTTCCATGGATGTGATTTTCAAGTTGTTGCGCGCGGCGGAATCGGGCGACGATGGGCCATGAGTGCGCGTGGCTGAAACAACAATTTTTCGTGTGATGGTGTTTGCCTAGGATGTCGGGGGCGCGGCGTTCGGGAAAGGAATATGCTTTGCATGGCGCACGCCATTGCGCCTCATACTGACGAGCTATTCCGGTTCCGACGGAAGCGTGTCTATTTCACGGTAAGTATTCAGGGCTTGCTGTACATAGAGGGGAATGATTCCCGGATTTTTGGCTGGCTCCATATGCCGTGCGGGATGTGCTGAAACCTGGTTGCCCGCAGCTTTCAGGGTGTTCTGCGCGCGCGCGATAACAATATTGAGCAGATTTTTATCGCTCAAGTCTATCTTCAGTTGTTTTGCGAGTCGTGCCACCGCCTGTTGAGTGAGCGACAGGGCCAATGAGGCTGGTTCGTCTCCGGGCTGCGCCCCTGCATTGCCTTCATGCAGGTTGCGTGGGAGGTCGGTCATTTTTTCTCCGACTCATGCAATAGCAGCAGGGCCAGCAACAATGCTGCGATCGAATCATCGAACTTGTTCCAGCCCAGTAGATTCTGCAATGTGGCAATGGAAATTTTATCCGGGAAATTTGCGGTTATGGACGTACCGTTGACTGCGTCGGCTCCGGTCAGGAGGACCACGCTCGCAGGCTTTGCATTCGTGATGTCCGCAGCCAGCGCCGCCTTGGAAGCATCGGAAATGTTTACCGTGATGCCGGATGGCGATTGGGGAGCTGCAACTCCCGCCGATGGCGCTACGGCACCTGCGCCGGCCACACCGCCTATTGCTGCGCCGCCAGCCACGCCGCCAATGCCCGCCATGCCGCCTATCATGCCAGCGCCGCCAATACCGCCTACCATTCCATTCATGATATGGCTCCTTTCAGGGGTTGAATGTCTGTGCGGGTTTCCACGCCGCTATCCGGTACATCTCTCCGGACGGCGGCAAGACGATATTCGTTAAACGCTTGCCGGGTCTATGCGATCCCGGCAGATCGCCGCGCAACGCTATCGAGGGGTTGACGTCATCATCGCGAAACGGCCATTTTGGAGCAATACCGTCAACCCTTCATGTTGGCGTTCCCCGTTCGTGTAGAAGACGCTTGTATGTGAGTGATAAGGTGAGGAAAATTTGTAGTACTGCGCGTCAGGTGGATTATTGAGCAAGCGTGCAATAAACGTAGTGCATTGCACCGGATGTTATGTGGAAAATGGTGCAATGCCGTTTGCCCTTCGTCAGGTTCAGGAGAGCGTTATTGCACGCTACATAAGCAGCTTCCCGGGCGGCCAGTTCTGGTTGCTCTCCCCAAGCGGCTAAAATCCTCCCCATGGTATGATGCGCGCCTTGTCCAGCTTGGCTGGAATGTGACTATTGAGTTCAGGGTGCATCATGAAAAGCAGTGAAATCCGTCAGAAATTCCTCGATTATTTCGCCTCCAAAGGCCACACGATAGTCGCCTCCAGTTCGTTGGTGCCGCATGAAGACCCTACGCTGTTGTTCACCAACGCGGGCATGAACCAGTTCAAGGATGTTTTTCTCGGTTTCGACAAACGCCCCTATACCCGCGCCACGACCTCGCAGAAATGTGTGCGCGCCGGCGGCAAGCACAACGACCTGGAAAACGTAGGCTACACCGCGCGCCACCACACTTTCTTCGAGATGCTTGGCAACTTCAGCTTTGGCGACTACTTCAAGCGCGATGCGATCAAGTACGCCTGGGAACTGCTTACCGAAGTATTCAAGCTGCCCAAGGATAAGCTCTATGTCACCGTGTATGCCGAGGACGACGAGGCGTACGACATTTGGACCAAGGAAGTCGGCCTGTCGGCAGACCGCGTGATCCGTATCGGCGACAACAAGGGGGCGCGCTATGCATCCGACAACTTCTGGATGATGGGCGACACCGGCCCCTGCGGTCCCTGCACCGAAATTTTCTACGACCACGGCGCGCACATTCCCGGCGGTCTGCCCGGCACGCCCGAGGAAGACGGCGATCGTTACATCGAAATCTGGAACAACGTGTTCATGCAATTCAACCGCGACGAAGCGGGCGTGATGCATCCGTTGCCCAAGCCCTCGGTGGACACCGGCATGGGACTGGAGCGCATCTCGGCAGTGTTGCAGCATGTTCATGCTAACTACGAGATCGACCTGTTCCAGGCGTTGATCAAGGCGGCCGCGCGCGAGACCAAGCAAAGCAACCTCGACCAGCCGTCTTTGCGCGTGCTGGCCGACCACATCCGTGCCTGCTCCTTCCTGATCGCCGACGGCGTCATTCCGGGCAACGAAGGCCGCGGCTACGTGCTGCGCCGCATCATCCGCCGCGCGATCCGCCACGGGTACAAGCTGGGGGCGCGCGATGCGTTCTTCTACAAGATGGTGCCCGATCTGGTGGAGCAGATGGGTGTTGCGTATCCAGAGCTGGTCGCGGAACAAGCGCGCGTGAAGGGCATTCTCAAGCTGGAAGAAGAACGTTTCTTTGCGACAATCGAACACGGCATGGCGATCCTCGAAACCGAACTGGCCGAAATGGACAAGGCGGGCAATAAGGTATTCAACGGCGAGACCGCCTTCAAACTGCACGACACCTACGGTTTCCCGCTCGACTTGACCGCCGACATCTGCCGCGAGCGCGGTGTGAAGGTGGACGATGCTGCCTTCAATGCGGCCATGGCTCGGCAAAAGGAGCAGGCGCGTGCAGCGGGCAAGTTTAAAATGGCCGCGAACCTCGAATATTCCGGCCCGGCAACGACTTTTCACGGTTACGACACACTGGACCACAAAGGCAACGTCCTCGCCTTGTACAAGGACGGCGTTGAGGTGAACGAACTGGTCGAAGGCGACATGGGCGTGGTGGTGCTGGATGACACCCCGTTCTATGCCGAATCCGGCGGCCAGGTCGGCGACTGCGGCGAGTTGCGCAGCGTGCATGGCATATTCGCTGTGGAAGACACGCAGAAGATACAAGCTACCGTGTTCGGGCATCACGGTGTGGTGAAAACCGGCAAGCTGACGGTGGGCAACGGCGTCACGGCGAAAGTGGATGTCGCGGCACGCAGCCGCACTGTGCGCAATCACTCGGCCACGCACCTGATGCACAAGGCCTTGCGCGAGGTGCTGGGTACGCATGTGCAGCAGAAAGGTTCGCAAGTCGACCCCGACAAGACGCGCTTCGACTTCGTGCATACGCAACCGATGAGCGATGCCGAAATCCGCAAAGTGGAAGCGATTGTAAATGCCGAGATTCTGGCCAATGCGGAATGCCAGTCGCGCGTGATGGCGATTGACGATGCGCAGAAGACCGGCGCGATGATGTTGTTCGGCGAGAAATACGGCGATGTGGTGCGCGTACTGAATATTGGCTCGTCCATCGAGTTGTGCGGCGGTACGCACGTGAAGCGCACCGGCGACATCGGCCTGTTCAAGATCGTGGCCGAAAGCGGCGTCGCCGCAGGCGTGCGCCGCGTGGAAGCGGTGACGGGCGAAGGTGCGCTGGCACTGGTTCAGGCGCAGGAACAGCAGTTGCAGCAAGTCGCCGATGCCGTCAAGGCGCAACCGCAGGAGGCTGCCGCGCGCATTGCACAGATCATGGATAACGTGAAGTCGCTGGAAAAGGAATTGGCGGCTTTGAAGTCCAAACTCGCATCCTCGCAGGGCGACGAGCTGCTGGCGCAAGCGCAGGACATCAACGGCGTGAAAGTGCTGGCCGCCAAGCTGGATGGCGCGGATGCAGCAGTGTTGCGCGAGACCATGGATAAGCTGAAAGATAAACTGAAATCTGCCGTGATTCTGCTGGCGGCGGTGGGTGACGGCAAGGTGAGCCTGATCGCGGGCGTGACGGCGGACGCCACAGCCAAAGTCAAAGCGGGCGAACTGGTGAACTTCGTCGCGCAACAGGTCGGCGGCAAAGGCGGCGGACGCCCCGACATGGCGCAAGCCGGCGGCACCCAGCCGGAACACTTACCCGCAGCTTTGGCCTCCGTTGCAGCTTGGGCGAAGTCCAAACTCTAGATAAAATACCGGCCAATGCGCGGGGCGCGAGTGTCGCGTGCGGAACGGTATGGCATAAGAATAAGGTGTGGGCCGCGCGTAGCGGTTACACTACGACGATTCCCGATCATTTATGGGTTGGTTGGCAATGCTGAGACAAGAGAACGAGACAATACTGTTGGTCGAAGACGGTGAGGCCGAGGTGCTGCTGATACGGCAGGCGGTTGCGAGCTGCCCGGAAGAATTGCATCTGGCTGTGGCAAACGATGCGGGCGAGGCGCTGGAATGGCTGTCCGATACTGTGGAGCGCGGTTATTCGATGCCGCGCATGATTTTGCTCGATCTGAAACTTCCCAAGCTGGCCGGTCTGGCCGTCCTGCGCACCTTGCGCATGGAAGCGCGCATGCAGGATGTGCCCATCGTGGTCTACTCCGAACAGCATGAATCCCCGGATGTGGTGTTGAGCTACCAGTTGGGTGCCAACAGCTTCGTCAAAAAACCGGCCAACTTGGCCGAATTCACCCAACTCTTGCGTGAGCTGGCCGACCTCGGCTGGCTGAGCGGTCAGGGGCTGCAGAATTCCCGCCCGCGCGCGGCTGTCGACAGGCGCGCCACTCCCCGCTAAGGCTGGCGCGGTCTAGAACGGCAGCGATAAATCCGGTGCCGCCGACAACAAGATACGGCGGAAATCATTCTGGATGCGGCGCAGGGCCGCAGCGTCATCAGCCTCGAAGCGCAACACAATCACTGGCGTGGTATTGGAAGGACGCATCAGGCCGAAGCCGTCGGCATATTCCACACGCAGTCCGTCGATGGTGATGATGTCTTTGGCGTCGGTAAAGCGGGCTTCCTTTTGCAGGCGTGCGATCAGCGTATGGTTTACGCCTTCCGCCGTATGGATGTGCAACTCCGGCGTGCATACCGCATCCGGCAGGGCATTCAACGTGGCGCTCGCATCGGCAACCTTGCTCAATATCTCCAGCAGCCGCGCTCCGGCATAAAGTCCGTCGTCGAAACCGTACCAGCGTTCTTTGAAGAACACATGGCCGCTCATTTCGCCGGCCAGCAGGGCGCCGGTCTCGCGCATCTTTGCTTTCACCAGCGAATGTCCGGTCTTCCACAGCGTGGGCTTGCCGCCGTGTTCGCGTATCCACGGAAACAGGTTGCGCGTGGACTTCACGTCGAAAATGATTTCGGCACCCGCGTTGCGGCTCAGCACGTCGGCGGCGAACAGCATCAGTTGGCGATCCGGGAAGATGATCTTGCCGTCCTTGGTGACCACGCCCAGCCGGTCGCCGTCGCCGTCGAAAGCCAGGCCCAGTTCACAGTCGTTGGCTTTCAAAGCGGCAATCAGGTCGACCAGATTGTGCGGGTCGGACGGGTCGGGATGGTGGTTGGGGAAATTGCCGTCCACGTCGCAGAACATTTCCGTGACCGTGCAGCCGATGCCGCGATACAGCGTGGCGGCGAAATCTCCGGCCACGCCGTTGCCGCAATCCACGGTGATGTTGAGCGGGCGCGCCAACTTGATGTCGCCGATGATGCGCGCCAGGTATTCCGGCGCGATGTCGTATTGCGAGTAGCTGCCGTTGCCGTGCGCGAGGTCGTTGGTTTCGATGCGGGTGCGCAGCTTCTGGATGGTTTCGCCGGACAGGGTTTCGCCTGCCAGTACCATCTTCAGCCCGTTGTAATCGGGCGGGTTGTGGCTGCCGGTGATCATCACCGCGCAATCGGTCTTGAGCTGGAAAGCGGCGAAGTAGGTCATCGGCGTGGCGACCATGCCGACGTCGATCACGTTGATGCCGCTCTTCTGGATGCCGCGCGCCAGGGCTTTGGCGAACCCGGGGCCGGACAAGCGGCCGTCGCGGCCGATGGCGATGCCGGTCTGTTTGCGCGCGACCGCTTCGGAGCCGATGGCATGACCGATGGCTTCCACGATTTCATCTGTTAGCGACTTGCCGACGATGCCGCGTATGTCATACGCCTTGAAGATTTCTTTGGGAACGCTGGCCATGACTATTCTTTCTTTTGCAGGGTGATGTGTCGGGCGACTTCTTTCGGGGGAATCTTGATCATGCAGTTGAAATGGCCCAGCGGTCACTCGCGCTTGAAGCAGGGGCTGCACGGCAGGTCGAGTTTGAGCACCTGCGCCTGTGCCGACAGGGGCGGTGTGAACTGCGGGCTGCTGGAGCCGAAGATCGCCAGTAGCGGGCGGTCCAGCGCGGCGGCAATGTGCATCAGGCCGGAGTCGTTGCTGACCACCAGGTCGGCGCAGGAAATCAGCGCGACCGCTTCGGCAATGTCGGTTACGCCGCACAGGTTGCGGCAGGGTTCGTTGCCCAGCGCGATGATGGTGTCGGCAATATCCTTGTCCTTGGGCGAGCCGATCAGCCAGATTGCATAGCCGTGGGCGCGCAGATACTGGGCCAATTCGGCGTAATACTGGGGCGGCCAGCGCTTGGCCGGGCCGTATTCCGCGCCGGGGCAGAACACTGCAACGGGTTTGTCGCGGTACAGGCCGAATTTTTCCAGGGCCTGCTGGCGCTGCGCGTCGCTCACCTGCAGGTGCGGATTGGCCAGCGGACGCGGAATCTCGGCTTGCGGGGCTTCGGCAAGCTGGGCGAAGCGCTCCACCATCAGCGGCAGCGCTTTCTTGTTCAGTTTGCGCGCGTCGTTGAGCAGGCCGTAACGCATTTCGCCCACGAAACCGGTACGCACCGGGATGTCGGCAAAGAAGGGCACCAGCGCGGATTTCCACGAGTTGGGCAGCACGATGGCCTTGTCGTATTGTTTGTCACGCAATTGGGCGCCGAGCGAACGCCGGGCGGACCAGTTGAAATCACCGTGCGGAAAGGGGTTGACGATGACGTCGTGGACTTCCGGCATCAGCCGCAGCAGCTTCTCCGTCCAGGGCGGAGCCAGCACATCGAGACGCACACCCGTATGTCGTTGTTGCAGACGTTGCAGCATGGGCTGCATCAGCACGCAGTCGCCCACCCAGCTCGGTGCGATGATGAGGATGTTTTTCACTTGGTGTCGGGCGGAGGAAGAAAACTGCGCTTCAATGATGTCCCTTGGGCAATTCGCCCTTGAACTTGTACAGCGTGCCGCAATACGGGCAGCGCGCCTCGCCCAGCTTGTCCACCGGTATGGCAACGCGCGGGTGCGCACTCCACAGGCTGACTGCCGGGGTCGGGCAGTACAGGGGCAAGGCTTCTGCGGTGACTTCGACGTAACTATCGTTCGACATATTTTTCCCCCGGGTTTTACGGCCACCTCTAATATTCCAAATTTCGTCGCAATACTGCGTTGCTCTCAAAAAATTACTCCTTACATATCACACATATGCCGCGTCGTAATTTTTTGCTCGCGCCTTGTCTTGCTTAGAACTTTGAATTATTAGAGGCGGCCTTGCGTTGTTATACGTGCGCCAGCCAATCGGCGTACTTGGCGTTCTTGCCGGCGACGATCTCGAAGAAGGCCGCCTGCAGTTTGGTCGTGACCGGTCCGCGGCAGCCTGCGCCTATGGTGCGGTTGTCCAGTTCGCGGATGGGCGTGACTTCGGCTGCGGTGCCGGTGAAGAAGGCTTCCTCGGCGCAATACACTTCGTCGCGCGTGATGCGCTTTTCGATCAATTCCAGGCCCATGTCCTTGGCCAGCGTGACGATGGAGTCGCGCGTGATGCCTTCCAGGCACGAAGTCAGGTCCGGCGTGTACAGCTTGCCCTTCTTCACGATGAAAATATTTTCGCCCGCGCCCTCGGCCACGTAGCCGTCCACATCCAGCAGCAGTGCTTCGTCGTAGCCGTCGTGCGCCACTTCCTGATGCGCCAGGATGGAGTTGGTATAGGTGCCGACCGACTTGGAACGGCACATGTTGATGTTCACATGATGGCGGGTAAAGCTGGAAGTTTTTACGCGGATACCTTTGGCCATGCCTTCTTCGCCCAGGTACGCCCCCCACGGCCATGCGGCCACGGCGACATGCACGCTGATGCTGGTGGCGGCGATGCCCATCGCTTCCGAACCGTAGAACACGATGGGGCGGATGTAGCAGGATTCCAGCTTGTTCGAGCGCACGACTTCCTTTTGCGCTTCCATGAGTGTGGCCTTGTCGAACGGCATCTTCATCTTGAAGATAAAAGCCGAGTTGAACAGTCGGTCGGTATGCTCCTGCAGGCGGAATATCGCTGTTCCCGTTGTGGTCTTGTACGCCCGCACGCCTTCGAATACCCCCATGCCGTAATGCAGCGTATGGGTAAGCACGTGGGTGGTGGCTTCGCGCCAAGGTACGAGCTTGCCGTCGTACCAAATGAAGCCATCGCGGTCGGACATGGACATGGTGATTTCCTTAATTCGTTTTGTTGTTGCGAGGGCAGCGATTCTAGCTGTTTCTGCTCCGATAATGAAGCGCGGGGATGGAATGAGTGCGGGTAATGCGTTTTGGCGTATTCCTTTTGCGGCAGTTACGTGTAATCATCGCTTACATACGCGGGGGGGCGGAATGGCGCAGCACATCGGTTCGCAGGAAATCAAGCCGGAAATGATGGATACGCAGGAAGAGAAGCTGCGCAAGAGTCTGCTCATCTTCGCGGCGGCATTCATGACGTTGGGGGTCATGCTGTGGCTGGCCATCTATTGGGCGATGGGGATTAATTTTTCCAGCAACGTTCCGTTGGGTTATCAGGTCATCTCGGTCGCCTCGCTGGTTTACTACGTTAAGACCCGCAATTTCGAAGTGCTTCGCTTCGTCCAGCTTTCCCTGTTCCTGTTCGCCCCCTTCATCATGCAATGGAGCATCGGCAGTTCGGTGACTTCCAGCGGCGTGGCTTTGTGGGCGCTGCTGGCACCGATCGGCGCGCTGGTGGTGTCGAACTGGCGCGAATCCATCCCCTGGTTTTTTGCCTACATCGTGCTGACGGCCGTGTCCGGCTTCTTCGATTTCTACCTGAGCACCGGCTCCGCGACGGGCATTCCGATGAACACCATCGGCGTGTTCTTTGCGCTCAACTTTGCGGCGATGTCGTCCATTGTGTATTTCCTGGTGCGCCACTTCGTCATCGAGACCGAAAAGATCAAGACCCAGCTCGACCAGCAGCATGCCCTGCTGGCGGAAGAACAGAAAAAATCCGAGCGTGTGCTGTTCAACGTGCTGCCCTCCAACATTGCCGAGCGCCTGAAGAACAACCAGGGCCTGATCGCCGACGGGTACGCCGACGTCACCGTCATGTTCGCCGACCTGGTCAACTTCACCCAACTCACCGAGCAGATGTCGCCCGAACAGATGGTGGGGCTGCTGAATACGGTGTTCTCCGGTTTTGACGACCTTTCCGAAAAATACGGCTTGGAGAAGATCAAGACCATAGGCGATGCCTATATGGTGGTGGGAGGGCTGTCGCGCGAGCGTCCGGACTATGTGGAAGATATGGCGAACATGGCCATCGAGATGCTGGATTTCGTCGCCAAGCATCCGGCACTGGTCAAGCGCGATCTCGGCATCCATATCGGTATTGCCACCGGTCCGGTGGTGGCGGGCGTGATCGGAACCAAGCGCTTTATCTACGACCTGTGGGGCGATACGGTCAACATCGCCAGCCGGCTCACCGACGATGCCAAGCAGGGCAACATCCTGTGCGACAAACTGACTTTCAACCGCCTGCGCCACGAGTTCCTGTTTGAGCCGCCCAATGTGCTCAACGTCAAGGGCAAGGGCGAAATGACGTCGTATCGCCTTATCGGGCGCGTCGGGCAGAACACCAGCAACATCTATCAGTTGCCCGCATCCGGCACGGCCGTCACCGGCTAATCCGTTTCCAGCAGGACTTTCCAGAGCGCCAGCACCGGGGCGGTATCCAGCCTGTCCTGCGCGATGCGGCACGGGGACTGGTTGTTCAGGCGCATCTGGTGCTGAATGACGCGCAGTTCCCGGTACAGTTCGCGCACCCGGTTGCTGATTTCAACGTCGATCAAATTCAACTTTGCTGCGGTTTCCAGCAGGGCGAGATTGCCGCTGTTTGCGGTCAATTCGGCGTGCGCGGCGGCATGCGCCAGCACCAGAAACTGCACCATGAACTCGATGTCCACCATGCCGCCGCTGTCGTGTTTGATGTCGAACAAGTCGGTCGTGTTCGCATGGCCTTCGTGCATCTTGCGGCGCATCTCGATCACATCCAGCCGCAGTTTGGCAATGTCGCGCGGCATGCGCAGCACTTCGTTGCGGATGCGGCCGAAATCCGCGCCGACAGCGGCATCGCCCGCGCAATAGCGGGCACGCGTCAGCGCCTGGTGTTCCCACACCCAGGCATTCTTGCGCTGGTATTCCTCGAATGCGCCTATCGAACTGACCAGCAGGCCGCTGTCCCCGTTGGGGCGCAGGCGCAGGTCGACTTCGTACAAACGCCCGGAAGCGGTGTGGCTGGAGAGCAGGGTATTGATGCGTTGCGCCAGGCGCGCGTAGATTTCGCCCGCTTCGGGATGGTCGTCGTCGTACAGGAACACGATATCGAGATCGGAGGCGTATCCCAGTTCGCGCCCTCCCAGTTTGCCGTAGGCGATGACGGCGAAGCGCGCGTCCTCGCGGTGCTTCTTCCGCGCATCGCGCCAGCACTGGCGCAGCGCGTGGCGCAGGATGAGATCGGCGAGGTCGCTCAGGTGGTCGCTCAATTTTTCCAGAGGCAGCAGTCCCTGCAGATCCATTGCCAGCAGATGGAAGGTCTGCGTCTGCTGGAACTGGCGCATCGCGTCCATCTCGCGTTCGGTGTCGCCCGCGTGCGCTTCGAGTTGCATCGCAAGCTGCGCATCCAGTGCCGCCCAATCCGGCGCCACGTACAGTTCGCGCGTATCCAGCAATTCGTCGAGCAGGATGGGGTGCTGCGTCAGGTAGTCGCCCGCCCAGGCGCTGGCGGCAAGCAGGCGCACGAGGCGCGGCAAGGCTTGCGGATATTCGGCCAAGAAGGCGAGATAGGCCGCGCGCCGCGCGATGGCTTCCAGCAGCACCAGCGTGCGGCGCAGTGCCGCGTCGGAGTTGGAGGTTTCCGCGCACAGCTCGGCCAGACGCGGCACCAGCGCATCCAGGCGGTGGCGGCTGACTTCAGGCAGTTGCTGGTAGCGGCTGCCGTTGCGGAATTGCAGCAGGTTTTCGGCCAGGGACGCACTGTCGGCGAAGCCGAGCTTGGCGAGCGCAGCATCGAGTTCTTCCGTCTTGGCGGCGTCGTGCCACCAGGTGCATTCGGTGGCTTCCTGCTTCTCGCCGAACACGGTTTCGAATTGGCGGCTGACGAAGTCGCGCAGCGGATCGAGCGCGGCGAGCAGCGCCGCATAGTCGGCAAAACCCATCGCGGTCGCGATGACGGCTTGCACTTCGGCGTCTGCGGGCAATTCCTGAGTCTGCTGGTCGTCCAGGTATTGCAGGCGGTGTTCGAGGTTGCGCAGGAAAATATAGCTCTCGTTCAGGCGTGTGACCGTGTCGGCGCTGAGTTCGCCGTTGAGAACCAGTTGGCGCAGCACCTGCTGCGTGGGGCGGATGCGCAGGCGCACATCGCGACCGCCGCGAATCAGCTGGAATACCTGTGCGATGAATTCGATCTCGCGTATGCCGCCGGGGCCGAGCTTGATGTTGTGAAACCGGTCGCGGCGCTCCACTTCGGCACGGATCTGCGCATGCAGTTTGCGCATGGAATCGAAGACGCCGAAATCCAGGTATTTGCGGAACACGAACGGCTGCGCGAGTTTTTCCAGTTCTGCGGTGTGCAGGCAGTTCGCGGGCGACACGACGCGCGCCTTGATCCACGCATAGCGTTCCCATTCGCGTCCCTGCGCCACCAGATACTCCTCCAGTGCGGCAAAGCTCATGGTCAGCGGGCCGCTGTCGCCGTAGGGGCGCAGGCGCATGTCGACGCGGAATACATAGCCGTCCGCGGTCAGGTCGTTGATGAGGGCAATCAGTTTGCGCCCGAGACGGTTGAAAAACTCGTGGTTGTTTACGGTTCGCGGGCCATCGGTTTCGCCGTCCTCGGGATAGACGAAGATCAGGTCGATGTCGGAAGAAACGTTGAGCTCGCCGCCGCCCAGCTTGCCCATGCCGATCACCAGCAGTTCCTGCGGTTTTCCGCTTTCCGCCCCGAGCGGTTGTCCGTATTGCGCCACCAGCGCCTGCATGGCGTGGCGGTGCGCATGCTGCACGGCGAGTTCGGCGAGAGCGGTCATGCTGCGCATCACTTCGTCCAGATCGGCAAGCCCGTTCAGGTCGCGCGTCAGCACATGCAGCATTACGCGCTTGCGCAGGCCGCGCAAAGCCGCAGACAGCTGTCCTTCGTCTTCCGCAGGCAGTGCTTCCAGCCAGCGGCCGATGGCTTGGCTATCGCAAGGGGCGAGGTAATGGTCGCGCAGCCATCCGGTCAGCTCCGGCTCGGCATCGAGCAGGCGGGCGAGATAACGGCTGCAGTGTCGCGCATGGCTCACCATTGCGTCGAAATCGGCTGTGGGGCGAGGGTTTTCGGTATTCATGGAGGGGGCTTCGGGTTAAAATGGTTGCACTGTCCTTTGTGCCGCATTATAGGTTCTTCATGTCTCCCGCATCCCACAACTTGAAACTATCGCACCGTACTTGCGCACGATGCTGAAAGACTCTTTCCTACGCGGTCGGCGCAGGACGGGGCGTTTCACGCGCATTGCGCTGGAACTCGCGTCGCTGTTTGTGATCGTCGGCGCCGTAGTGCTGCTGACATTGCGCTATCAGATCTTGCCGAATATCGAGCGCTATCACGCGCAAATCACCACCGCCGCGAGCGCGGCCATCGGGCAGCCACTGACCATCGGCAAGATAGGCGCCGACTGGGATGGCTTGCGGCCGCGCCTGTTGCTGTCCGATGTGCAGATTCTGGACAAGCAGGGGCAAGTTGCCCTGAGTCTGCCGCGCCTGGAAAACACGGTGGCGTGGACGAGCCTGCCCGCCTTCGAGCTGCGTTTCCACAGTCTGCTGGTGGATCGTCCGGATCTGTCGGTGCGGCGCGATGCGCAGGGGCTTCTGCATGTGGCGGGAATCGCGCTGGGCGAGCGCTCCGGGGGCGAGCGCAGCAATTCGGACTGGCTGCTGCACCAGTCGAATATCGTGATTCGCAACGGGCGCATTACCTGGCAGGACGAATTGCGCGCCGCGCCGCCGCTGGTGCTGGAACAGGTCGACCTGAGCATAGACAACCGGCGTGGACGCCACCGCTTTGCGGTGCGCGCGTCGGCACCGGAGAAACTGGCTTCCCGCCTGGACGTGCGCGGCAGCTTTAAAGGCGACAGCCTGGCCGACATGGGCGACTGGCGCGGGGAACTCTACACCCGGCTCGAATACGCGGACGTGCTGGCCTGGAAGCCCTGGGTGACGCTGCCCAATGCGTTCAGGCACGGCAAGGGGGCGCTGCGCCTGTGGCTGGGTTTCGAGCAGGGTGAGCTGCGCAGCGTGGATGCCGATGTCGCCCTGGCCGGCGTGCAGGCGCGCCTGTCGGAAGAATTGCCGCAGCTTGAACTGCGCGAGATGCGCGGGCGCATCGGCTGGCATCAACTGGAACGCGGCTTCGAGGTGGTCACGCAGCGGCTTTCACTGCAGATGCGCGACGGCTTTGAATTGAAGCCGACGGATTTCTACCTGCGCCTCATGCAGGGCGATGGCGCCAACCAGCAGCCTTCCGGCGAGATACGTGCAAACTCGCTGCGCCTGGGCGGGTTCGTCAAATTGATGAACTATCTGCCGCTGAACGAGGACATCAAGAAACGCTGGATGGAGGCCGCGCCGCGCGGCGAAGTCGCCGACCTGCAGGCGCAGTGGCAGGGCGGTTTCGACGATATCGCCCGGTATGAAGTCAAGGCGGTCTTCGACGGATTGTCCATGCACCGTGTCGGCAACCTGCCCGGGTTCTCCGGCCTGAGCGGCAAGGTGGATGGCGCGGACAGCGGTGGCGCGCTGGTGCTGGACAGCCGCAAGCTCAAACTCGACGCGCCGCAACTGTTTGCGGAGCCGGTGGAGTTCGACAAGTTGACGGCACGCCTCGGTTGGCAGCGCAATTCGCGCGGGCTTGAGATCAAGTTGAGCAACGTCGAACTCGCCAATGCCGATCTGGCCGGAACTATTTTCGGCAGCTACCAGGCCGAGGCCGACGGTCCCGGTTCGGTCGATGCCACGGTGGAGATGACACGCGTCGCGGTGCAGCGCACCGCGCACTACACGCCGGTACCGGCGGTGAACAAGAAAACGCGCGACTGGCTGCAGGCCGCGCTGCAGGACGGGCAGGCGGACAGGTTCCACGTGCGCCTGCGCGGCAATCTGCGCGATTTTCCCTTTGTCGGCAATGCGCGCGGCATCTTCCGTCTGGAAGCGCGGGCCAAGGGTGTGGACATGGAGTTCATCGAGGGCTGGCCCAGACTTGAAGATGCGCAGGCCGAGTTGCTGATCGAGGGCAACAAGCTGGAAGTCAGGGCGAAGACGGCCACGACCAACGGCGCGCGCCTGCAAAACGTCGTGGTGGGCATTCCCAACCTGCTGGATCACAATCTGCTGCTGCAGGTGCGCGGCGAGGCGGTGGAGTCGACGCAGCGCTGCCTGGACTACATCGTCGCGAGCCCGGTAAACGGCTATCTCGACGGATTCACCGAGGGCATCACGGCCAAGGGCGATGGCAAGCTCAGCCTGCAAGTCGACATACCGCTGACCGGCGAGGAGCCGGTCAAGGTGCGCGGCGACTACCGTTTCGTGAACAACGAAGTCGACATCGGAACGCAGGTTCCGCTGTTGCGCAAGGTGAACGGCGCGCTCATGTTCACCGAGTCGTCGGTGAATGCGGGGGATATAAACGCCCAGATACTGGGTGGTCCGGCGCAACTGATGGTACTCAGCGAAAATGGTGCGCTGGTTACCAAGGCCAGCGGCAAGCTCGATCTGGACAATCTCAACAAACTGAAACCGCATCCCCTGCTGAATCGCGTGCATGGCAGCGCCGACTGGCGGGCCGATATACACGTGCAGAACAAGCTGGTCGATGTGACGGTGGACTCCGAGCTGCAGGGCATCGCATCGAACTTGCCCGCGCCCTTGGATAAACGCGCCGGCGAGCGCATTCCGCTGCACTTCGAGCAAAAGAGCATCAATCCGAAGCAGGACATGCTGAGCCTGAAGTATGGGGCGCTGCTCGATGCCAAGCTGGCGCGGGTGAAGGATGCGGAAGGGATATGGAATTACCGCAGCGGGCGGGTCGCACTCGGCGGCGCTGCGGTCACGCGCGGCGGGAGCGGGATATGGGTCGTCGGCAATTTGCCGCACGCATCTCTGGAAGGATGGAGCGGTCTGGGGCTGGGTAATGGCGCCGGCGGAACGCTGCCGAATGTGGCGGGCATCGACGTGAACGTGGACAAGTTGACCGGCTATGGCAATACCGTGGGTGAACTGGACATCAAGGGCAGTTCGCGTAACGGCCTGCTCAGTTTGCGCCTTGCCTCCAGGGAATTGAACGGTGATGTGATCTGGCAGCCGCAGGGCAACGGCAAATTGCTGGGCCGTTTCAGGAACGCGATGCTGGGCGAAGGCCCGGGCGAGGCGGCGCCGGACGTGGCGGCCGATTCGGAGAATATAGGGGCGCCCGACAACACTTCTTTCCCGGAAGTGGACGTTGCGGTGGAGAAGCTTACCTACAAGGGGCGTCAGCTCGGCAAGCTGGAGGTGGCGATGAGCGAAGCCGGCGGCGATGTGCAGTTGGACAGTCTGTTGCTCATCAATCCGGACGGCGTGCTGAGCATGAGCGGCAAATGGCAGGCGGCGCCGGAACAGACCCAGGTCAAGCTGCGCGTGGATATCAGCGATGCGGGCAAAATCCTGTCGCGTTCCGGTTATCCCGACAGCCTCAAGGATGGCAGCGGCACGCTGGAAAGCGATCTGCGCTGGTCGGGGGCGCCGGGTAGCTTCAACAATGCCAAGCTGAACGGGACGATGAATCTGAAAGTGGGCAAGGGGCGTTTTCTCAAGCTCAACGATTCCAAAGTGGGCACGCTGAAGCTGCTCGGGGTGCTGAGTCTGCAATCCCTCCCCAAGCGCATCACGCTCGACTTTACCGACGTGTTCAGCGACGGCTTCCAGTTCGACAGCATCACCGGCAACGCGCAGATCGTGAACGGCCTGTTGCTGACCAACGACATGAAACTCTCCGGAGCCTCGGCAAAGGTCACCATGACCGGACAGGTCGACCTGAACCGCGAAACGCAGAACCTGAAGGTGCGCATCATGCCGACCATAGGCGATAACGTGTCGCTGCTTTCCTTTGCGGCCGGTCCCGTGGTCGGTGTGGGGGTATTGCTGGCCAACAAGATTTTGCGCGATCCTCTCGATAAGCTGGTGTCGTTTGAATACAATGTAAGCGGCAGTTGGGCAGACCCCAAGGTCGACAAGGTTGTGCAGTCCAAAGCGGTTCAGAACGGGCCGCTCACCGGCGAATGAAGTGCAGGAAAAACGTAACGCCCGAATAACCGATAATTTGAAAGCCATCGAATATGTCCAATCTCGATAACACCCAGTCCCGCATTGCCGCGCAACTCAGCGCATTCAAGGTTGCAGCCATCCAGATGGCCTCCGGCCCCAAGGTCGAAGGCAATCTGAGCGAGGCGCGACGCCTGATCGCCAATGCGGCCGAACAGGGCGCGAAACTGGTGGTGCTGCCGGAGTTTTTCGCCATCATGGGCATGAACGAGCAGGACAAGGTGAAGGTTCGCGAACAGCCCGGTCAGGGGCCGATACAGGGTTTCATGAGCGAGATGGCGCGCAAGCACAAGATTTGGCTCATCGGTTCGCTGCCGCTGGCGGCCAGCTCTCCGGACAAGGTAATTAACAGTTGTCTGGTGTTCGACGAGGCGGGCGCGCAAGTGGCGCGCTACGACAAGATCCATTTGTTCAACCTGACGCTGGGCAACGAGCACTACAACGAAGCCAGCACCATCGAGGCCGGAAACAAGGTGGTGGTGGTGGATAGCCCGTTCGGTCGCATCGGTCTGGCGGTGTGTTACGACCTGCGTTTCCCCGAGCTGTTCCGGGCCATGAAGGACGTGAACATCATCGTGCTGCCTTCCGCATTTACCGCCACCACCGGCAAAGTGCACTGGGAGCCGCTGGTGCGCGCTCGCGCCATCGAAAACCTGTCCTACGTCATTGCTGCGGCGCAGGGCGGCTACCATGTGAGCGGACGCGAGACGCACGGCCACACCATGGTCGTCGATCCCTGGGGGCGCATCATGGACGAGTTGCCGCGCGGTTCCGGCGTGGTCATCGCCGAAGTGAATCCCGGCTACCAGGCCAGCCTGCGCAACAGCCTGCCGGTTCTGTCGCACCGCACTTTGTCCTGCAATACATGAGCACGATCCTGCAACAGGCGCAACGCGCGCTGCTCACCGCCCACGGACTGGAAGCCCGCCATCTGGAGCAGGTGTTCGGCAAGATGCTCGCGCACAAGGTGGACTACGCGGACCTTTATTTTCAGTACAGCCGCGCCGAGAGCTGGTCGCTGGAAGAGGGCATCGTCAAATCCGGCAGCTTCAACATCGACCAGGGTGTGGGCGTGCGCGCGGTGAGCGGCGAGAAAACCGCTTTTGCCTATTCTGACGACATCACGCTGAACGCGCTGGAAGATGCCGCGCTGGCCACGCGCGCCATTGCGCGCCAGGGTGGCAAGCAGAAGGCGGCTCATCTGCACGCGGGCAAGTCGCATGATCTTTACCTGCCGCACGACCCCATCGCCACCCTCGGCGCCGGGGAAAAAGTGCAACTGCTGGAGCGCCTGGAACGCTGTGCGCGCGCGCTCGATCCGCGCGTCACGCAAGTGATGGCAAATCTGGCGGGCGAATACGATGTGGTGTTGATGACGCGCAACGACGGATTGATGAGCGCCGACATTCGCCCCCTGGTGCGACTCTCGCTGCAGGTGATAGTGGAAGGAGGCGGGCGTAGAGAGCAGGGTTCGTCGGGCGGCGGCGGGCGTTTCGGCTTCGACTATTTCACCGAAGAAGTGTTGCAGCGCTATGCAAAAGAAGCGGTGCACCAAGCGGTGATCAATCTCGATGCGCGCCCGGCCCCGGCGGGCAACATGACCGTGGTGCTGGGCAGCGGCTGGCCGGGCATTCTGCTGCACGAAGCGGTGGGTCACGGACTGGAGGGTGACTTCAATCGCAAGGGCAGTTCGTCATTTTCGGGGCGCATCGGCGAGCGCGTGGCGGCCAAGGGCGTCACCGTGGTGGACGACGGCACCATCGCTGGGCGGCGCGGCTCGCTCAACGTGGACGACGAGGGCAATCCCACGCAGCGCACCGTGCTGATCGAGGACGGTATCCTGCGCGGCTATCTGCAGGACACGATGAATGCGCGCCTGATGGGCGTGCCGGTGACCGGCAACGCGCGGCGCGAATCGTTCGCGCACCTGCCCATTCCGCGCATGACCAACACCATGATGCTCAACGGCGACAAGACGCGCGACGAAATCATCGCCTCGGTCGAGCACGGCCTGTATGCGGCGAACTTCGGCGGCGGGCAGGTGGATATCACCAGCGGCAAGTTCGTGTTCTCCACCACCGAGGCGTACATGATCGAAAACGGCAAGATTACCTATCCGGTGAAGGGCGCGACGCTGATCGGCAACGGCCCGGATGCGCTGATGCGCGTGAGTATGATAGGCAACGACATGGCGCTCGATCCGGGCGTGGGCACTTGCGGCAAGGAAGGGCAGAGTGTGCCGGTGGGTGTGGGGCAGCCGACGCTGAGAATCGACGGGCTGACCGTGGGGGGGACGGCGTAGGCAATGTCCCTGGAATGAGGCGGCCTGCGTTCGGATTGGAATAAATAACAGACTGGACAGGGAGAGCAAAGATGGCACTGGTATGGCGTGAACAGTTGAGCGTGGGCAACGAGGTGATCGATTCCGATCACCGGTATCTCATCGATATCGTCAACCGGATCGAGGAATCATTGGGCAACAAAAATCGGAAAGAACTGATTGCCGGGGTGGATAGCCTTGGCAATTACTCGCAGCAGCATTTCGTCAGGGAAGAAAAGATCGCGCTTGCGGCCGGCTACAAACAGGTGCCCAACCTGAGCGAATCCCACGCCGCTTTGCTCGTGAAACTCGAACAGGTAAAGCGTGACGTGGAAGCGATGGGGCAGGAATGGTCGGCTGAAACGGCCAAAGCCCTTACTTCCTTGCTGCGGGACTGGCTGATCGACCATGTCATCAAGGAAGACCTGCTGATGAAGCCCACGCTGCAGAAGCATTCCCCGTTGTTTGATCCGCGATAGTGCGGGCCGCAGGGCTAGGTATCTGCCTGTCGCGGCAGCGACAGGTGTTTTGCCGTGATGAAATCGCGCATGTTCACGTGGCTGACGAACCATTCGGCCAGTTCGTTCTCCAGATAATCCAGCAATACCTTGCGGTCATGTCTTTGTTGCCACTGAGCGATGCGCTGCGCCAGCTTGTTCAGCGCGCGGTCGTGGTGTGTCTTGTGTCCGTCGGCGCCGGGGAAATTGGCCGTTTGCATGGCCTGCTCCTCGGCGGCGAACTGTTGTTGCAGATGCTGTTGCAGGCTTTGCAGTTGTGCGTCGATCTCGCCTTCCGGGGCTTCGTTGTCCAGCAGGTCGAGCAGGGCGTTGAGCAGTTCGGCGAAGGCGGAATGGTCGAACAGTCGCGCGGGATCTACGGTATGGCTCATGTCCGCACCCCGCGCTGCGCTTCGATGAAGCCCGCTGTCACGAAATCCATGGTTGCCACGTGGTTGACGAACCAGTCGCCGACCGGCCCTTCCAGCCAATCGCGCAAATCGTCCCGCTTTCGCCCTTGTTTCCAATAGGCTATCTTCGCCGCCATGTCGGCCAGTACGGCGTCGTGCTCGCCTTTGTGTACGGGGGACGGGGGAAAGCGGGTTTCCTGCATATGGCGTTCTTCCTCTGCAAAGTGGTGGCGGGTGTGTTCCAGCAACTCGTCGAGCGATCCATCCAGCGCGGTTTCCGGTGATAGTGCGTCCAGTTGGGTGAGCAGTCCGGCACGCAGCGCGACGAACTCGGCATGGTCGCGGTTCATAAAGTCGAGAGGGACTTGAGGGTAGTTCAACATAGATTCCTTGTATGGGTGGGGCTCGGCGGCCCATCTCACGGTATAATCCGCGACCTATGCAAATTCTACGCGGTCTTTACTCTGCTGACACTCAAACGGTTGCGGTCACCATCGGTAACTTCGACGGCGTTCATCTCGGCCATCAGGCGCTCCTCAATGAACTGAAGACGGTGGCGCACGGGCGCGGGTTGCAGACGGCGGTGGTGATCTTCGAGCCGCATCCGCGCGAATTCTTTGCCCCGCAACAGGCTCCGGCGCGGCTCACCAGCCTGCGTGAAAAGCTGGAGCTGTTCGAGACAATGGGCGTGGATCGTGTGCACGTGTGCCGTTTCGACGCGCAGTTTGCGCAGAAGTCTGCGGCAGAATTCATTCTTGCACTGCATGAAAAACTGCATGCGAAGTTCGTGCTGATCGGCGACGATTTTCGTTTCGGCAGCGGGCGTGCGGGCGATTTTGCGCTGGTGCAGAAGATTGGCGCCGAGCGCGGCTTCGAGGTTCAGGCGGAGCACAGTGTCCTGCACGAAGGCGTGCGCATTTCCAGCACTGCGATACGCGCGGAATTGGCGGCGGGGCAGATTCGCAAAGCGCGCGAATACCTGGGGCGACCCTACAGTATCAGCGGGCGCGTGGTGCACGGCGATGCCACGGGACGCAAACTGGGCTATCCCACGGCGAATATCCAGTTGAAACACAATCTGCCGCCGCTAAAAGGGATATACGTAGTGCTGGCGCATGCCGAAGGGCTGGGTGTGCTGCAGGGTGTGGCGAGCCTGGGCGTACGCCCGACGCTGAAAATAGATGCCAAACCGGTGTTGGAAGTGCATCTGTTTGAATTCGCGCAGCAGATTTACGGCAAGCATCTGCGCGTGGAGTTCCTGCAGAAGCTGCGCGACGAGCAGAAGTTTAACGGGTTGGACGAGCTGACGCGGCAGATCGCGTTGGATGTTGAAAATGCAAAGCAATGGTTCATAGATCATGAGTGAAGACAAAAAGAAATATCCGCTGAATCTCCCCGACACGGCATTCCCGATGCGCGGCGACCTCGCCAAGCGCGAGCCGCTGATGCTGGCGCAATGGCAGGCGCAACAGCGCTACCAGCGCATCCGCGCAGCGGCGAAGGGGCGCCCGAAATTCATTCTGCATGACGGCCCGCCTTACGCCAACGGCGATATTCACCTCGGCCATGCGGTGAACAAGGTGCTGAAAGACATCATCGTCAAGTCCAAGACGCTGGCCGGGTTTGATGCTCCGTACGTGCCGGGTTGGGATTGTCACGGCCTGCCCATCGAGTTGCAGGTGGAAAAGAAACACGGCAAGGCCATCCCCGCATCGCAGTTTCGCGAGCTGTGCCGCGAATATGCGAAGGCGCAGGTGGAACGCCAGAAAAAGGACTTCATCCGCCTCGGCATCATCGGCGACTGGGATCATCCCTACCTGACCATGGATTTTCAGACCGAGGCCGACATCATTCGCGCGCTCGGCAAGATTCATGAGCGCGGCTACTTGTATCAAGGGCGCAAGCCGGTGAACTGGTGTCTGGATTGCCAATCCGCATTGGCCGAAGCCGAAGTGGAATACGAAGACAAAGTCTCGGCAGCCATCGACGTCGGCTTCGAGGTGAAAGACAAACATGCCGTGGAAAAGGCGTTCGGCGTATCGCTGCCGGGCAGCGCCAAGGTATATGCGGTGATCTGGACCACCACGCCGTGGACCTTGCCTGCCAACCAGGGTGTAAGCGTGCATCCGGCGCTGGAATACGACCTGATCAAGACCGACAAGGGCTACCTGATTCTGGCGTACGATCTGGCGACCGATTGCCTGAAGCGCTACGAATTGGGCGGCAGCAACGACCGCGGCGACGGTGTCGCTGCCACTTGCTATGGATCGGCACTGGAAGGACTGTCTTTGCAGCACCCGTTCTACGACCGCGTCGTGCCCGTCATCTGCGGCGAACATGTCACGCTGGAAGCGGGTACCGGGCTGGTGCATACCGCACCGGCGCACGGCGTGGACGACTACGTGGTCGGCCAGCGCTACAACCTGCCGAACGAGAATCCCGTGGGCGACGACGGCAAGTTCATCTCCACCACGCCCGCAGTCGGCGGCACGCCGCTGGCCGGCGTGTTCGTGTGGAAAGCTAACGATATCGTGCTGCAAGCGATTGAGGCGAGCGGACACCTGCTGCATCAGGAAAAAGTGAAGCACAGCTACCCGCATTGCTGGCGCCACAAAACGCCGATCATCTTCCGCTCCACGCCGCAGTGGTTCATTGGCATGACTCAGGGGGAGCGCGAGCCGTTGCGCGATTTGGCGAACAAAGCCGTCGATCAGACGCAGTTCTTCCCGTCCTGGGGGCGCGCACGTCTGGAGGCCATGATCAAGAATCGTCCCGACTGGTGCGTGTCGCGCCAGCGCAACTGGGGTGTGCCGATGCCGTTCTTCGTGCACAAGGAGACGATGGCACTGCATCCGCGCTCGACAGAATTGCTGGAGCAGGTCGCCAAACTGGTGGAGAAGTCCGGCATCGAAGCGTGGTTCAGCCTGAATAGCGTGGACTTGCTGGGCGACGACGCGCCGCATTACCGCAAGCTCTCCGATACGCTGGATGTGTGGTTCGATTCCGGTGTGACGCACTTCTCGGTGCTGCGCAAGCGTGAAGAATTGGCCTATCCCGCCGACTTGTACCTGGAAGGTTCAGACCAGCATCGCGGCTGGTTCCAGAGTTCGTTGCTGACAGGTTGCGCAATCGACGGACGCGCGCCCTACCGGCAATTGCTCACGCACGGCTTCACGGTGGACGAGAAGGGCCACAAGATGTCGAAGTCCAAGGGCAACGGCATCGAGCCGCAGGATATTTGCAACAGGCTGGGTGCAGACATGCTGCGCCTGTGGATCGCCTCGACCGATTATTCGGGTGAAATCTCGCTGTCAGAAGAAATATTGAAGCGCGTGACCGACAGCTACCGCCGCATTCGCAACACACTGCGCTTCCTGCTGGCGAATATCGCCGACTTTGATATCAAGCGCGATGCGATGCCCGTGGATCAATGGCTGGAAATCGACCGCTACGCGCTGTCGCTGGTGCAGAAACTGCAGGAAGAAGTGTGCGGCGATTACGAATGCTATGAGTTTCACTTCGCTGTGCAGAAATTGCAGGGCTTTTGTACGGAAGAGTTGGGAGGTTTCTATCTCGATATCCTGAAAGACCGTTTGTACACCGCAGGCGAGAACTCCAAAGCGCGCCGTTCCGCGCAGAACGCGCTGTATCACATCACCCAGTCGCTGGCGCGATTGATTGCGCCTATCCTGAGCTTCACCGGCGAAGAAGTGTGGGCGGTGTTGAACGGCAAGGACAGCGAGAGCGTGTTCGAGCAGCTCTGGTACAAGTTGCCCGATTCCGGACTGAAGGGCGCAGAAGTTAGCGCCTGGACCGACATCCGGGCCGTGCGCGAACAAGTGAACAAGAAACTGGAAGAGCAGCGGACGACCGGCGCCATCGGCTCAGCCCTGCAGGCCGAAGTCGATGTGTATGCGCCGAAAGCGACCTTCGAACTGCTTTCGCGTCTGGGGGATGATCTGCGGCTGGTGTTCATCACTTCGCGCGCCAATGTGCATCTGCGCGAGGGCGAGTTGGAGATCAGCGCCGTGCCGAGCGCGCACGCCAAATGCGAACGCTGCTGGCATTACCGCTCAGATGTTGGCAGCGATGCCGCGCATCCGACATTGTGCGGGCGCTGCGTGAGCAATCTGTTCGGTAGCGGCGAGGCGCGCACTCATGCTTAAGCGCTGGTTGTTGATTTCGGCTGTCGTCATCGTGCTCGACCAGTTGAGCAAGGCAGCCATCAATAGCCATTTCGTCTATGGCGAGAGCATGGCGGTCACGTCGTTCTTCAACCTGGTGCTGGCGCACAACACGGGTGCCGCATTCAGCTTTCTGAGCGAGGCGGGTGGTATGCAACGCTGGCTCTTCAGCTTCGTGGCCGTTGCCGCTTCGGTCTGGATCGTGTGGCTGCTGCGCAAACACCAGACGGAAATGCTTTTCAGCTTTTCGCTGGCCTTCATTCTGGGCGGTGCGCTGGGTAATTTGATCGACCGCATTGCCTACGGCTACGTGGTGGACTTTCTGGATTTCCACTGGAGCGGCTACCACTTCGCCGCGTTCAATGTGGCCGATTCCGCCATCACCTGCGGGGCCGCCTTGTTGATCTGGGACAGTTTCAGGGGCAAAGAGCATGGAACTGCTGCTCGCTAATCCGCGCGGATTCTGCGCGGGTGTGGATCGCGCCATTGCGATTGTCGAGCGTGCTTTGGCTTTGCACGGCGCGCCCATCTATGTGCGCCACGAAGTGGTGCACAACAAATTCGTGGTGGACAGCCTGAAAGCCAAGGGCGCGATTTTCATCGAAGACTTGGCCGATGTGCCCTCCGGCAGCATCCTTATTTTCAGCGCGCACGGCGTGCCGCAATCGGTGCGGCGTGAAGCCGAGGCGCGCGGCCTGACCGTGTTCGACGCGACCTGCCCGCTTGTGACCAAGGTGCACATCGAAGTCTCGCGCATGCGCCAGCAGGGCAAAGAAGTCATCATGATCGGCCACAAAGGTCACCCCGAAGTGGAAGGCACGATGGGGCAAAGCACGGGTGGCATGTATCTGGTCGAGACGCCTGCCGATGTCGAAAACCTGAAAGTGCAGGACGAACTGAACCTGACTTATGTTACGCAGACCACGCTGTCCATCGACGATGCGAGCGTCACCATCGCTGCGCTCAAAGTGCGCTTCCCGGCGATCACCGGGCCGCGCAAGGACGACATTTGCTATGCCACGCAAAACCGCCAGGATTCGGTCAAGATGCTGGCCAGGCAATGCGATCTCGTCATCGTGGTCGGCTCGCCGAACAGTTCCAACTCCAACCGGCTGCGCGAAGTGGCAAAGAATCTCAACGTACCGGCCTATCTCATCGACAATGCCAGCGAACTCCGGCCGGAATGGCTGCAAGCCAAACCGCGCGTCGGAATCACCGCCGGCGCCTCCGCGCCGGAAGTGCTGGTGCAGGAAGTCATTGCGCGTCTGAAAGAGTTGGGCGCCGTCAGCGTGCGCGAAGCGGACGGCATTCGGGAGAACGTGGTGTTCCCCTTGCCGAAGGCATTGGCCGGGTAACGAACAAGGGTGGCCAATTGAAATCGAATCTGGTGATAGGCGCCGGCGCGCTGGGACTGGCAACGGCGGAGGCGCTGTTGCGGCAGGGCGACGATGTGACCGTGCTGGAACGGGGTTTGGTCGGCCGGGAGTCTTCGTGGGCAGGCGGAGGGATTTTGTCCCCGCTTTGTCTATGGGATTATCCGGATGAAGTGAACCGTCTGGCTTTGCGCGGAATGAGCCAGTTCGGCGCGCTGGCCGAGACGCTGCTCCAGTCTACCGGCATCGATCCCGAATATAACCGCTGCGGCATGCTGGTATTGCCGCCGTTGGATATGCAGGCGGCCATGACATGGTGCACGGCGCATGGCGTGAAGGTGCAGCAACAGGGCGACGGCTTGTTGTTGCCCGACGTCGCCCAGGCCCGCAACCCGCGCCTGTTGCAAGCCCTGCGCGCAAGGGTCGAAAAGCTCGGCGGGCGCATCGTCGAACAATGCGAAGTCGGGGAGGTCGTGGTCAATGCCGGCCGGGTCGGGCATCTGGCGACGACGCAGGGCAATTTCAGCGCGGACGCCTACATCGTGACCGCAGGCGCATGGAGCAAGGTGCTGTTGGGCGCACACGCGCTGAAGCTCGACATCAAGCCGATACGCGGCCAGATGCTGCTGTTCAAATTCGACACGCCCCCGCTGCCGCATATCGTGCTGCAGGGCGATGTTTACCTCATTCCGCGACGCGACGGCCATTTGCTGCTGGGCAGCACGCGCGAAGATGCGGGCTTCGACAAATCCACCACCGATGAAGCACGCGAAATGCTGCTGCAACGGGGCGCCGCCTTGCTTCCCGCCCTGCGCGACAGGCCCGTGGTCAAGCACTGGGCGGGCTTGCGTCCGGCTTCGCCCGGCAATATCCCCACCATAGGCCGCCATCCGCAACTGCCCAACCTCTACATCAACAGCGGCCATTTCCGCTACGGCGTGACCATGTCCCCCGCAGCCGTGGAAGTGCTGCTCAATACCATGAACGGGACGCCGCAACCTTTCGATGTTTCTCCTTATCTTTGGCGTTAATCGTTGCCGCTTGGTAGCCTCTCCGCTTATAATCCGCGCCGGAAGGCCGATGTAGCTCAGTCGGTAGAGCAACGCACTCGTAACGCGTAGGTCACCAGTTCGATTCCGGTCATCGGCACCACCTTCCAGTTTCACATTTCGCAGTGAACAGTCAGGAGCAGCAATGACTTTCCCGCAACTCGGCAGCATTCCTCCGAAGTACAAGAAATTTGCCATTCTCGCTATCGTCGTCGCCGCATTGGCGGTCGGCATCGGGTTTCTCACGCGCAGCAAACCCATTTCAGTTGTACTGCAAAAAGTCGAACGCGGCACCGTGGAAGCGTCGGTCAGTAACACGCGCGCGGGCACCGTGAATGCGTGTCGTCGCGCCAAGATGTCGCCGTCCGCGGGCGGGCAGATATCCAAGCTGCGGGTAAAAAAGGGCCAGCGCGTAAAGAAGGGTGAGGTGCTGCTGGAACTGTGGAATGACGACCTGCATGCGCAGGAAAGCCTGGCCCGGGATCAACTCAATGTCGCGCTGACGCGGGTGCAGGAAGTCTGCACCATGGCCGATGCCGCGCAACGCGACGCCGTGCGCTCGCAGGAACTGCGCGACAAGGGATTTATCTCCGCCCAGCAACTTGATCGCGCGCTCACCGATGCGTCGGCACGCCAATCCGCCTGCGCCTCGGCCAAGGGCGACATCGAACAAAGCAAATCGCGCATCGAACTGGCGCGCGCCGGGCTGGATCGCATGGTGCTGCGCGCACCGTTCAACGGCGTGGTAGCGGATATCAGCGGCGAACTGGGTGAATACGCAACGCCGTCGCCGCCCGGCATTCTGACTATCCCCGCCATCGACCTGATCGACGACAGTTGCCTTTATGTGAGCGCGCCCATCGACGAAGTGGATGCCGCCAAACTCAAGGTCGGGCAGCGCAGCCGCATCACGCTGGACGCGATCAAGGGCCGCACTTTCGACGGCAAGGTACGGCGCATCGCACCCTATGTGCTCGACCTGGAAAAACAGGCGCGCACGGTCGAAGTGGAAGTCGAGTTCGACAAGCTCTCCGCCAATGACAACCTGCTGGTCGGCTACAGCGCCGATGTCGAGATTATCCATGACGTGCGCAAGCAGGTGCCGCGCATCCCGGCGCAGACGCTGATGGAGGGCAATCGCGTACTGTTTTACGGCAGCAAAGGCATGCTGGAAGAACGCAAGGTGGCGACCGGATTATCCAACTGGGAATATACCGAAGTGGTCTCCGGTCTGAATGAAGGCGACCAGATCGTGTTATCGCTGGACAGGGCGGGCGTGAAGGCGGGCGTGCGCGTCGTGCCGGAAGAAGCCAAGCCGGCACAATGATCGAACTGCAAAACGTCTGCCGCACCTTCACCGTCGGCGACCAGCAAGTCGCCGCATTGCGCGATATCGACCTGCGCATTGATGCGGCCGAATACATCTCCATCATGGGGCCGTCCGGCTCCGGCAAATCCACCATGCTCAACATGCTCGGCCTGCTCGACCGGCCGACCTCCGGCACCTATCTGCTGGACGGCGGCAATGTTGGCGATCTGGACGACGAGCAGCAGGCGCGCGTGCGCCGCGAGAAGATCGGTTTCGTGTTCCAGTCATTCCATCTGGTGCCGCGCCTCACTGCAGCGCAGAACGTCGAGCTGCCGATGATCCTCGCGGGAATCCCCGCAGAAGAGCGCAAGGCGCGCGTGCGGGTGCTGATGCAGAACTATGGTTTGTCCGACCGTGCCGACCACAAGCCCGATCAACTCTCCGGCGGCCAGCGCCAACGCGTGGCCATTGCCCGCGCCACGGTGATGAATCCCACCGTGCTGCTGGCCGACGAACCCACCGGCAACCTGGATCGCACCACCGGTTGGGAAGTGCTCAAATTGCTGGAAGGGTTGCTGGAGCAGGGCATCACGCTGGTGGTGGTGACGCACGATGCGGAGATCGGGGCGCGCGCCAAACGGCAGATTCATATGTTGGATGGGCGCATCGTTTCCGATGAATCGAATCAAAATGATTCAAAGTAAAACTCTTTCCCGTCAATCCGGCGCAGGCCGGAATCCAGCGTTGTTATTCAATAGGCATTTAATTGTTGTCCTGCTTCGCAGGGCTTGTTCAATTTGCTGGATTCCGGCATGCGCCGGAATGACGCGGTAAATGAGATTCACCGATACCCTCCAGTTCGCTTCCGGTAGCCTGCGCGGTAGCCCGACCCGCACGCTGTTGATGATCCTCGCGATGTCCATCGGCGTTGCGGCGGTGGTGGTGCTCACCGCGCTGGGCGAGGGTGCGCGCCGTTACGTGGTGGACCAGTTCTCGTCGTTAGGCACCAATCTCGTCATCGTGTTGCCGGGTCGTACCGAAACAGCAGGCATCGGTCCCGGCCTGATGTCCGGGCAGACGCCGCGCGACATCACGCTGGAAGACGCGCAGGCGCTGCTGCGCAGCCGCGCCATCAAGCGCATCGCCCCGCTTACCGTCGGATCGGCCTCGCTGTCGCGCGGCGCGCTCAATCGCGAAGTGGTGGTGCTGGGTTCCACCGCCGAGTTGGTTGAGGTGCGCCACATGAGCGTCGGTATCGGCAGGTTTTTGCCCGCAGGCGATATCCGCGAAAGCGCCTCGGTGTGCGTGCTCGGCAACCGGATGAAGCAGGAATTGTTCGGCAACGAACAGGCCGTGGGGCAGTGGGTGCGTCTGGGCGACCGGCGCTTTCGTGTGATCGGCGTATTGGCCTCGCAGGGCGAATCCATGGGCTTCAATACCGACGATCTGGTCATCATTCCGGTCGCGTCCGCGCATCAGTTGTTCAACACTTCGGGCCTGTTTCGTATCCTCATCGAAGCCAGAAGCCGCGACTACATCGAGCAGGCCGTGCACGATGCCGAGACCATCATGACCGAGCGCCACGGCGGCGAGCGCGATGTGACCGTCATCACCCAGGACGCGTTGCTGGAAACCTTCGACCGCATCCTCACCGCGCTGACCATGGCGGTGGGCGGTATCGCCGCCATCAGTCTGGCGGTGGCGGGCGTGCTGATCATGAACGTGATGCTCATCGCCGTTGCGCAACGCGTCAAAGAGATCGGCCTGCTCAAGGCGCTGGGCGCGCCCGGCAAACAGATACGCCTGCTGTTCTTCGCCGAGGCGGCACTGCTGTCCGCAATCGGCAGCGCGGCCGGTCTGGCGCTGGGCTATGCGGGCAGCATGATCATCGGGCAACTTTATCCAGTACTGCCGGTGTCGCCGCCCTGGTGGGCAGTGATTGCCGCCTGCGCCACGGCGCTGGGTACCGGCATCCTGTTCAGCGTATGGCCCGCGCGGCGTGCGGCGCGGCTCGATCCGGTGGCCGCGTTGGCGGGGAGATAAGTCTTGTTGGTATGGTGCTTGACACCATAAAATGCCGGAGCACATAATCCTTCCATGAGCGCTAACGCCGATTTGCTCTATCGCGAGAAACGCAGCTATGCCGGTGGCGTCGTCGAACTGGTGGTTTGGCGGGTGCCGGAGCCGGTTCCTCCGTCTGAGCATCCATTCAAATACCGGCTGGTTTATGTGCGCGACGGTAAGCGACTGGTTGGTTACGACAACGAGCGCGGCAAGGGCGATCATCGGCATGTGGGTAAAACCGAATTGCCTTATTTGTTCGTGGATGAAATCCGCTTGCTCGAAGATTTCTGGCAAGACGTATTGGAGGCGACGAAATGAAAACTGAAAGCGCCGTACTGCACCTGACTGTCGGGGAGCCAATGACAGCCAGCCTTGCGCGAGCCTCTGCCGCAATGAAGTCGGCTAAACAAGGCAAGTCGGCACAACCCTATTTCGGCGTGGGGTTCGATGATGTGGGCGAATTGTTCTCTGTCTTTACTCCAAAACGATGGGAATTGATCGGGACTCTGCGCGAAGGCGGTGCGATGACGGTCGCTGAACTGGCAAGGCAACTCAAACGCGACTACAAGAATGTGTACAACGATTGCGAACGCTTGATCGAGTGGATGGCAATCGAGAAAGACGCCGCCGGCTTGGTCTACGCCCCTTACGACGAGATCGTGGTGGACATGAAATTGCCGGACAGGCGAGCCGCGTAACGATAAACATGCCCAATATATTTTCCTAATGGCAGTGGAGTTACCTATCGTGAGCTATCGAGATGAGTTGTTGAAAGCATATAACGAAGGTAATTTTCTAAATGCAGTATATGACTGCCTGTCAGCAGATCATGAGGCACGTCAAGAAGTAGTTTTTGAATTGGCATCGTTGCATAACGAAAAACTGGTCGATGTTGTGGAGGCGTTCTCCGCGCTCAGCAACGGTTCAGCCAACGGGCCGGACTTTTTTCTCACACGTGATGTTTTTCAACAGGCTTTGCCGCATATCGATGCGGCAGTCCTGCCGGTGATGCGATGCGTCCTGAATTTGTATCGTAGTGCAGGTCAAGATTTTGCTGCCGGCACGATTGTTGGACAGTTTGTGGAGTATTGCGCTAGGCAGTTGCCTCGTTCGAGAGACGCGTTAACTGAAATCGAAGCCAATCCGAATGACTTCTCGGATTTGCTGGCTGCCACCCTTTCTGCGGGGTTTCGCTCTGATTGTCAGACATTCTTGTTGCACGCGGTGCGTTTGAGTAAAGACGCAAATATCGATTTGAGGCGAGGGGCAGTTATTTCCATTGCAAACTTTGATTCTCAGGGAAATGCAGCATTTCTTGAGGAAGCTGTTGCTGGAATCGAAAGCTGTGTTGATAGGGAAATAGAAGATAGTGTTCTTGCGGCATCCTTGCGAACAATTTATGCGCTACTGCGGCAGGATGGGAATCAGGAAGAGCGCTTTACTGAGTTAATCGCAAAGGTGTTGTCGAAAGGGAACGAATTTACGATTCACGCAGCATCAGAGGTTTTATTCTTGCACACCGCAGCGCTACCTGAGCCGCTTGTCGGCATGTTGCTGAGCAATCTGACTCGTGTCAAACCAACTCATAAAGGTACGCTGGACAACATCGATTATGGTATTTCGCATCTGATAAAAGGCGGTAGCCCTGAATCTGCTATCCGCTGGCTGGAAGGCATGTTGCTTACACACCCAAAAGAATTGTCGATAGGGATGTTTGATAGTGTTGTAGGGGTGATTCTTGGTGATAATGTGCTGCTAAGTAAAATCCTTACACGATGGCTCGTGCTGGGTGAGAGGGCGTTGTGTAGTGCTGTTCATGACATTGTGGCAGGAGCATATCATCGAGAAGAGAGGTTGTTGGAGATTGATATATCGGAGCTGCAATCAACGGATGCTGTGCATATGTTCTTTCTGGCAAGAAAAATTATCGGCTACCTATTTATGCAGCCAATCAGCGCAGCGTCCCTTATGGTATCGCTGATGCGGCAGACAGAAGATGTTGAAGTTCTGGCTGAGTTAGGCGCCCTGCTTTTCGATCCCTTGTTGCTCAACTACACCGGTAAAGTTCGCGAGTATGCTGTCCAGCAAGTAAACGTAGAGAATGGAAAGGTGAAGGAAGCGCTGGAAGAAGCCATTAAGGCGGTTGATGAGTACCTGGAGGGTTTGCGTTCAGTGGGCGTTCTTCCTGCACTGTACCCAAGCACAGCGCAGAGAGAAGCATACAGGCGGCAATTTTCACGCCAAATGACGAAATCCATGGAGGAAGTAGAAGAAAAATCTGTATTCTCTAAACTGTTCACAAAAAGTGTTTTGCTCTATGGCGGGAAATCAATCAATTATGTTCATGGCGTAAATGGGCAGATGCATCGCATGGAAACCCCCTTGCATTCTCACGGGGTCGAGATCGAGTTTCCGAGAATGCAGAATCTTGATCCATTTGGATTGGATTACATGCTCAGGGTTTTCAGGAATGAAAGATTCCAGGCATGAAGCTCATCCTTAAACAGTATCTATCTTCCTTAAGGGAACGCGACGAGCTGGATGTAGTGCTCCCTGATCTTCTTAGTCAGCTTGGTCTGAATGTGTTCTCGCGCCCGGGGAGGGGGACCACTCAGCGTGGCGTGGATGTGGGAGCCGTTGGTTGTTTGGAGGCTGGGGATGAGAAGGTTTTCCTGTTCTCTATCAAAGCAGGTGATTTAACTAGGAAAGACTGGGATAGCGATTCAGAGCAATCTCTCCGCCGGTCACTCAATGAAATCATTGACGCCTACATTCCTCATCGCCTTCCCGTTGAACATCGTGGGAAAAAGGTGGTGATTTGCATTTGCTTTGGTGGTGATGTCCAGGAACAGGTGCGTGAGCAACTTAAAGGGTTTGAAGAACGAAATACTTCTGAAACCATTTCATTTGAAGAATGGAATGGCGACAAACTCTCCGAACTCATTCTGTCGAATTTCCTCAGAGAAGATTTACTTCCGGAAAATTGTCGTGCGGATTTGAGAAAATCGCTGGCCCTGCTCGATGAGCCGGAAGCATCGTACCGTCATTTTGAAAGGCTTGTTGTTGCTCTTTCTGGAAAGGACGGCGAAAAGGATGTTGGGCGAATTACCTCAATCCGGCAAATAAGCATTTGTTTGTGGGTGCTGTTTGCGTGGGCTCGTGAAGCAAAAAATATGGAGTCGGCGTATTTGGCTGGTGAATTGGCGCTATTGCATGGCTGGCATATCTTGAAAGCATATATAGAGAAAAGCAATAAGTCAGCACAGGCTGTTCAGGATGCATTCCTCTCCATTTTTTCGGCATATCAGCAAATATGCGCCGAATTCCATCTAGCCAATACTCTACCGCATGTCGAAAAAAAACATGCCCTCTCCAGTGCAATTCGGGCATCCAATAGCCTCGATATTAATCTCAAACTATTCGACTTGTTGGGGCGCCTTGGAATAAGCGGAGTTTGGGCTTATTGGGGAGCTAGAAGGTGTGTTGATGGTGAAGAGGTGATGCAGCAGAAATATTTCCAGGATACTTGGGAGTATGTTTCGGCTATCAAGGCATTAATAACCAATAATCCTGCCTTATTGCTGCCTGCGAAGGATGATCAGGCGATAGATATTTCTATTTCCTTATTGGCACTTGCAACAGAGGCAAGCAATCATCGATATATTGAGAGCTGGTTTGTAGAAATGATCGATCGTGCCAATTTTTCATATCAAGTGCATGGGCATTATCCCAGCACGCAGAATTCTTATAGCGAGCTGCTGGAACACCCACAATCTGGTGACAGTGCATACAGAGAGACCGTTACTCAAGGGAGCATCCTGTATCCATTGATCGGACTGTGGGCAGCTCTTGTGCAAAATGAAGGGGTGTATGGCAAGGTTATGGAATTGAAAAAGAAATTGCTGAGACATTGCAATTTTCAGTTCTGGTATCCAGATGAAAATTCTGAAGAGCATTTCTATGCAAACAAAGATGCACATGGAGCTACTCTTTCCCATCTAGGTCTTGAGCGTGGTATGGATGTGTTTCTTGCTCAAGTCTTTGGGGAGTGTGAGCAGACGACTCATTTTCAAGAACTGTCCGCTATTAAATTTGCTTGGTGGCCGATAATAATCGTTGCTTGTCGACACTATCGTTTGCCTTTGCCGATACAACTATTTGATGGCTTACGGAAGAAAGAGCAAGGCGAAACAGGAACGACCACAACGGCACAGGAATGATGATATGTACCTGCGCGACCTCATCACCCTCACTTCCTCAAGCTTCCTCACCTACCGGATGCGCAGCTTTCTCACCGGGCTGGGCATCGCCATCGGTATTGCGGCGGTCATTCTGCTCACTTCCATCGGCGAGGGCCTGCACCAGTTCATGCTTTCCGAATTCTCGCAGTTCGGCACCAACATCATCAGCGTGCAACCGGGCAAAACCCAGACGCAAGGCGGCAACGTCGGCATCTTCGGTTCGGTGCGGCAACTGACGCTGGAGGATGCCGATGCCTTGCGCCGCCTGCCTTACGTGGAATATGTGATCCCCGGTTTGGCGGGCAACGCGGAAGTGCGCGCCAACGGCCTGTCGCGGCGCACCATGGTGCTGGGCGAGGGGCGCGATTTCGGCAAGGCTTTCACCATGAAGGTGCAGAGCGGTGGTTTCTGGACGGATGCGGACGACGAACAGGCGCGCGCGCAGGCGGTGATCGGTGCCAAGATCCAGCAGGAACTGTTTCCAGGAATCAACCCGCTCGGCCAGTACCTGCGCGTCGGCGGGCAGCGTTACCGCGTGGTCGGGGTGATGGAATCGAAGGGACAGATCCTCGGCATGGACATGGACGATACGGTGTTCATCCCGGCCGCGCGCGCGATGGAATTGTTCAATCGTCCGGGGCTGATGGAGGTCAACGTCAGCTACCGCGCCGATGTCCCGGCGGACACGGTGATTCGCCTCATCAAGGAACGCATGATCGAACGGCATGGGCGCGAGGACTTCACCATCATCTCGCAGGAACAGGCGCTGGAGGTACTGAGCTCGGTGCTCAACATCCTTACCTTCGCCGTGGGCGCGCTGGGCGGCATCTCGCTGCTGGTCGGCGCCGTCGGCATCCTCACCATCATGACCATGGCCGTCACCGAGCGCACGGCCGAGATTGGCCTGCTGCGTGCGCTGGGGGCACGCGAGAAGCAGGTGCTGACTTTGTTCCTGAGCGAAGCCATGATTCTGTCCGCGCTGGGCGGGCTGATGGGGCTGCTGCTTGGTGTTGGCACAGCGCAGGGGCTGCACCTGCTGTTTCCGGCCTTGCCGGTGCACACACCCTGGCTGTATGCCGTGCTGGCGGAACTGACCGCGATCACGATCGGCCTTGCGGCGGGTGTTGTCCCTGCCATGCGCGCGGCGCGGCTCGATCCGGTGGAGGCGTTGCATGCGGAGTGACCGCTCCGCTGGCATAATCCTGTAGTTTCCAATTCATTCGCACAGATAATCAACAGCGAATCAATTCGCGTCAACAAGTAAGGAAATTTCATGCTGAGTTACCGCCACGCTTTTCACGCCGGCAACCATGCCGATGTGCTCAAGCATCTGGTTGAACTGGAACTGCTGCGCTATCTGGCGCAGAAAGCCAAACCCTACTGGTACATCGACACGCACGCGGGTGCGGGATGCTACGAACTGGATAGCGACTACGCGGCGCAGAACGCCGAGTTCGAGAGCGGCATCGCCCGACTGTGGGATGCGGAAGGTCTGCCAAAGTCACTGCAGGAATACGTGGCCATGGTCCGGCATTTCAATCCGGACGGAACCCTGAAACTCTATCCGGGTTCGCCTCTGGTCGCACAGTATGCGCTGCGTGAGCAGGACCGGATGCGCCTGTATGAACTGCATCCGACCGATCATGCAATTCTCGAAGAGAACTTTGCCCACGACGCACAGGTGCTGATGCAAAAGGCCGACGGCTTCGGCGCGCTCAAGGCGCTGTTGCCGCCGCCGCCGCGCCGCGCCTTCGTGCTCATGGACCCGCCCTATGAAGAAAAGCAGGACTACCAGCGCGTGGTCAAGGCGCTGCAGGAAGGCTTGAAGCGTTTTGCCACCGGTACTTACGCGGTGTGGTATCCGCAATTGCAGCGCAGCGAATCGGTGCAACTGCCCGCACAATTAAAGGAACTCCCCGTCAAAAGCTGGCTGCATGTCGCGCTGAGCGTACAGCGCCCCTCCGCAGACGGCTTCGGCATGCACGGCAGCGGCATGTTCGTCCTCAACCCGCCGTGGACCCTGTATGCCACCCTGCAGGAAGTCATGCCGGTGCTGGCCTCGCGCCTGGGGCAGAACGGCGAGGGGAGTTTCATTCAGGAACAGCAGGCCGCCTGACTCGCAATGGCTGACACCGTGGGTAAAACAATTCGCTGCGACATCTTCTGCTCCGTGGTCGACAACTACGGCGACATCGGCGTGTGCTGGCGCCTGGCGCGGCAGCTGTCCAATGAGTACAGCATGGTGGTGCGGCTGTGGGTGGATGACCTGCGCAGTTTCGGCAAGTTGTGCCCGGAGGTGGACTCGACGCGGGATGAGCAGCGCTGTCGCGGGGTGGAAATCTTGAAATGGGTGCCCGAGACTTTCATCCCTCACCCCCAACCCCGTAAGAACTCCCTTTCCCACTGGGAGAGGGCGGGGGGTGAGGGGCGGGCGAGGGGAGGGGCGGACTTGGTGATAGAGGCGTTCGCGTGCAAATTGCCGGAAACTTATATGCAGGCGATGGCTGCGCGGGAACCGAAGCCGGTGTGGCTGAACCTCGAATATCTCTCTGCCGAAGACTGGGTGGAGGGTTGTCACAAACTGCCTTCGCCGCATCCGAGCTTGCCGCTGACCAAGCATTTCTTCTTTCCCGGCTTTACGGAAAAGACCGGAGGCTTGTTGCTGGAGCGCGACCTGCTGGCGCGGCGCGATGCGTTTCAGTCTGATGCGGGCGCGCTGCAGCGCTATTGGCAGGGACTTGGCGTGTCCAAGCGCGCAGCGGGCGAATTGCGTGTGTCCTTGTTCGGTTATGAGAACGAGGCGATGGAAGCATTGCTGGGCGCTTGGGAGTCTGGTGATCTGCCCGTGACTTGTCTGGTGCCGGAAGGGCGCTCCCTGCCTCAGGTGGCAGGGTTTTTCAGCCAGAAAACCGGCAAGGCGGGTGAGGTCTGGCAACGCGGCAATCTGCGCGTGCATGCGCTGCCCTTCGTCGAGCAGGAGCGTTACGACGAATTGCTGTGGGCTTGTGACGTCAATTTTGTGCGTGGCGAGGATTCCTGTGTGCGGGCGCAATGGGCTGGGCGGCCTTTCATCTGGCAGATTTACCCGCAGCACGATGGGGTGCATCTGGAAAAACTGGAGGCGCTGCGCGCGCGCTATGCGGCGGGTTTGCCGCCCGAAGCAGCGCAGGCAGTCAGGGATTTGTGGCTGGCCTGGAACGGCGGGCCAGACATCTCCGGGGCATGGGGGCGCTTTGCGGCGCATTTCGGGGTGCTGGGCCTGCATGGCCCAAAATGGGCCAATCGGCTTGCGTCCAATAACCTCGCCCGGAATCTGCTGGATTTTTACCGTGAACTGGCCGCTTCGGACCTCCAGAAAATCATCGCAGGAAAGTGGTAGTCTTTTGATTGGTTGGGATATTCCTGCTTTATCTGGGTGGCGAGTCGCCGTGTGGCAGCTACCCTATCAATCCGGTGGGGTAAACAGGCCGGTCACCAACCAGGCTAAAGTTCGCAAAATGCTGCGCGATCATCTCGCAAATTTGTGGAATATTCGGGTAAAATCCGCGCCTTCGAAATTAAGCATTAGGCAGATCGCTATGAAAATCGCTCAAGAACTCCGCGCAGGTAACGTCATCATGGTTGGTGCCGAGCCTATGGTTATCCTCAAGGCCGAATACAGCCGCTCCGGCCGCAACGGTTCCGTAGTCAAGATGAAGATGAAGAATCTGCTGACCGATTCCGCAAAGGAAACGGTATACGCAGCGGACGACAAATTCGAACAGATCATGCTGGATCGCAAGGAAGTGACCTATTCCTATTTTGCAGACCCGATGTATGTGTTCATGGACGGCGAATACAACCAGTACGAGATCGAAGCCGAATGCATGGGCGATGCGCTCAACTACATCGAGGACGGCATGCCTTGCGAAGTGGTGTTCTACAACGAGAAAGCCATCTCGGTGGAGTTGCCCAACACCATCGTTCGCGAAGTGATCTACACCGAGCCGGCCGTGCGCGGCGACACTTCCGGCAAGGTGATGAAGCCTGCCAAACTCAGCACCGGTTACGAGTTGCCCGTATCGGCATTCATCGAAATCGGCGACAAGATCGAAATCGACACTCGCACCAACGAGTTCAAGAAGCGCGCGAACTAAGCACGCTTTGTCGATGCAATAAAAAAGAGCCGCTGCGAAGCGGCTCTTTTGTTTGGTACGCGTATGGTTGGGTAGGTTGGGAAAAGCGCAGCGTGCCCAACATTGAGAATGATGATTTATTTGTTGGGCACGCTGCGCTTTGCCCAACCTACGGATGCTCTTTGCTTTTGGGGTACGCCGACGTCCTTGTCGGCATGTTTTCAAATGAGCCGACGGGACGTCGGCGCTCCCGACTACAACTTCTCCACGCTATACACCACCACCAGCTTGTGCGTCTCATCCGGCGCCAGCTTGACGACGTTCTCCATCGCATTGCCGCTTTCCACGCACACCATGCCGCGGTGGCCGTTTTCGCCGAAGTCGCCCATCTTGTCGGCTTTTTCGGTCCACGGGTTCCACACCACGGTCGACATGCTGCCCTGCTTGGCGATGCGGATGGCGCGTTTCAGGCCCTTGTCCTCGATCACACAATCGGCGGCGGTATTGACGTAAACGCGGTCCACTTCGCTTTCAATGACGATGCCGTCCTTTTGCGTGCAGTGCGCAAAGTCCTGCACCTTGTCCAGATAGGCGCAGTCTTCCAGTCCGCGGATGGTCATCTTGGCCACATCGCTGATCTGGAAGTAAGTATGCAGGGCTTCGCCGAGTTCGAAGGCCGCATTGCCGGTGTTGTGCGTGGACAGTTCCACGCGCAAGGACTTGCCGACCGTCACCGACAGTTGCAGGGTGCAGGGGTGCGGCCATTGCGTGCGGGTGACGTCGCTTTCGACCAGGCCGAAGCGCAGGAAAGTCGAGCCGTCGGGCAGCGCTTTGGTTTCAAAAATTTCCCAGGGCACGGTGCGCGCAAAGCCGTGTCCGGGCAGCTTGCTGTCCGTCTTGTGCGGGCCGAACCACGGCCAGCAGATCGGCACGCCGCCGCGTATGGATTTGCCCGGAGCGAACTTGGCGAACGGTGACAGCCAGATTACCGGCTCTTCGCCGCGCGGCTGGAAGGTGGCGATATGCGCGCCCTGCAATGCGATGTTGGCGAGCGCGTGATGGTTGGCAACCTCGGCGACGATCATGCCTTCGGCAATCTCCTTGAATTGCACGTGGTTGCCGATGGCGAAGCGTTCGTTGAGTTCTGTCAGTGTCATGTCGGTTCCTGTTTAACGATGTAAATAAATCAAACTTGTTCGGCCGGGGGTGAAGTTTTCAGCACCTCGTCCAGCGTGGTCACGCCGGATGCAACCTTGAGCGCGCCGGAAATGCGCAGTGGTTTCATGCCTTCGCGGTTGGCCTGTTCGCGCACGGCGGCAATGTCGGTCTCGGGGGTGATGAGCTTGCGCAGTTCCGGCGACATGAGCAGGATTTCGTAGATGCCGATACGCCCCGAATAGCCGGTCATGCGGCACTCCAGGCAACCGTGCGGCCGCTGCAGTTGGGTCGGACGCGTTGCTTTCCACGGTGCAACCAGACCATTCCACAACTCGATGTCGTCTTCGCGTATCGGAGTCGGCTGTTTGCAATGCGGGCACAGCGTGCGCACCAGACGCTGCGCCATGATGCCGAGCAGCGTGGCGTTGAGCATGTAGTACGGCACGCCCAGATCGAGCAGGCGCGTGATCGCGGAAGGCGCGTCGTTGGTGTGCAGCGTGGAGAGCACCAGGTGGCCGGTGAGCGCGGCCTGGATCGCCATTTCGGCGGTTTCAAGATCGCGTATTTCGCCCACCATGATGATATCCGGGTCCTGCCGCATCAGCGCGCGCACGCCCTCGGCAAACGTCAGGTCCAGCCCGGTTTGTATCTGCATCTGGTTGAATGCGGGCTCCACCATTTCGATGGGGTCTTCCAGCGTGCACACGTTTACCGCCGGTGTTGCCAGGCTCTTGAGCGTGGAATACAGCGTGGTGGTCTTGCCGGAGCCGGTGGGGCCGGTGACGAGGATGATGCCGTTGGGCTTGGCGGTCATCATCTGCCAGCGCGCACGGTCGTCGTCGGAGAAGCCCAGTTCGGAAAAGTCGCGCACCAGCACTTCCGGGTCGAAAATGCGCATCACCAGTTTTTCGCCGAAAGCGGTGGGCAGGGTGGACAGACGCAGTTCGATCTCCTGTCCTTCCTGGGTGCGGGTCTTGATGCGGCCATCCTGCGGGCGGCGCTTTTCCATCAGGTCCATGCGTCCCAGCAATTTGATGCGGCTGGTCATCGCCGTGATCACCGACATCGGCAGTTGATGCACCTGATGCAATACCCCGTCGATACGGAAACGCACAATGCCCATTTCGCGGCGCGGCTCGATGTGGATGTCGGATGCGCGCTGGTCGAAGGCGTATTGCCACAACCAGTCCACGATGTGGACGATATGCTGGTCGTTGGCGTCGAACTGCTTGTTGGTCTTGCCCATTTCGACCAGTTGCTCGAAGGAGGCGAGATTGCCGGACTCCACATTTGCCTTGGTGGCGCTCTTTACCGAGCGCGCCAGATTGTAGAACTCGATCAGATAGCGGTTGATGTCGGTCGGAGACGCAAAGACGCGGCGGATTTCCTTGCGCGAAGTCTGTTTGACCACGGCTTCCCAGTTGCGCAGGAAAGGCTCCGAGGTCGCCACCACCAGTTCGTTGCCCTCAATGCGAATCGGCATGATGGAAAAACGGTTCGCATAGTCGATGGACATCAGATCGACGAGGTTGGAGAAGTCGATCTTCAGCGGGTCGATGTGCAGATATTCCAGGCCGACCTTGCCGGCCAGCCATTCCGTGAGGATATCCAGCGTCAGGATGCGCTGCGGCGGAATGAGCGAGCGCCAGGCTTTGCCCGCGACGATCACCAAGGGATGGTCATCATGCCGTCGGACGTGTCTCTCGTTGAAGAGCGCATCGGTATCGTCCTTGGCGACCATGCCGTCGGCGACCAGCAAATTCAGCACTTCGGCTAATTTAAGCTTGTGTTCCGGGTGTTCCTGGGCGGCCATGTTTCGTTCCCACAACGATACCGCGTAAGTACCGTTTTAATTGTTGGAGGCGGTGAAAAGCGCATTCGTACCTGATTGCCACACCCGCTCTGTCGGCTTAAGACAGCACAGCCGGAAGACGCCAGGCGCGGAGATTATAGCGCGCGGTGAAAGTGGCGATTAAAAAAAGAGCGCCAAAACTGCTGGCGCTCTTTATTGTGGGTGAGTCTGAAGTTCAGAGTGACGCCCAATTTGTATTGATGGTGAATGGTGTCGTTCCATCGCTTCCGGTTATCACAACATTCACACAATCTGGATCAGGGGTCAGCAGCACATAACTTCCGCCTCCGCCGTTAATCCGTAGGGAACCTCCATTTGCAAAACCGTAGGGATTGTTGCATGCAGCGTTGGCTGTAAGCGGCGTCGGTGTGTAAATGTAGAGTGTGCCAGTCAAAGCACTACTATTCACCATCATGCCAATGCCGAAGCTGGTTTGGGTTGAGTTTGCAGATATCCCAAATGAATAGTCGGTTATCCCGAATGTTCCGTCAATGCTGCTGAGTGTATTGAGTGCTGTTCCGGAAATTACATAAGATATGGAAGTTAAGGCATTGCCCACGACTGTGTAATCCATGGTCATTGCCAAATTGCCATTCATTAACAAATCTTCGGCTGTGCTGATGCTATGGTAGTTAGTGAATGTTGAGGTAATTCTGATATGGGTAGGGCTGTTCGCTGGTGTCATCTCCGCGACACTGACAGACATGGAGCCATCCAGAGTTATGCCCGGATTCACACAATCTGTATAGGTAATAGTCGCAACGTCACCAACATCAAAAAAGGTGTCGTTGTTATTGTCTGTATAACTCATTACTGCAGTTCCAGAGGTGGCGCAAAGCAGGTTTTCATCCGGAATTGCCTTTGTACCTGCAGAATGCAACTGCCCTCCACGTGCAAGTTCAAACAACGCCAAGGCAGCATTCGCTGCACCTGTGGCTTTGTCTGCAGCCACGCTACGGACAGGGGCCGAGGCGGCGTTACCTGAACTGCTAACTTGGCTAGTCGAACTCATGCCTTTTGCAGCGACATCTGTAGCTGTGGATGAGGTGATCTGCACAGTGCCGACAGGAACGGCGGTGTCACCTGACGATCCCCCTCCGCCGCAACCCGCCACCAGCAATACGATGCCCAAGGGCACCAGCGTCAATTTCAGATTCCTCACGATTCCACCTCCTTTGTCAGATTGGGTATTTATCAGTACATCGCAACAAGCGCCGTGGAATCCTATACCAAAACCACAAAAACGGTATAGTCAAAATGGACTATATGGTTGGCTCGGCAGGCCTATATACTTGACCGGGCTTGAGGATTGGGAATATGGTTCCAGCGCGGGGAGTTTGCCTACAGATTGGTGGATTCTTTAGGCTGAAAAAACAACAAATAACGCAAGTCATTGGGCAGACATGATCAATAAAGCCGGGGTGTCGCTTCTTATCGCGCTTCTGATGTTCGCCATATCCGTGGTTGGGTATTCACTTGGTGCTTTTCATAAACCCGAGCTTTTTGCTTATGATATTCAGGCGAAGATGTTGCGTTCGGACAAGATTCCGGACCGCAGCATCAAAGTCATCCTCGTGGATGAGGCCGCGCTCAAGTCGATGAACGAGATTGCGGGCAGGTGGCCTTGGCCGCGCGCGATCTGGTCCGATCTGCTGGAGTTTTTGTCCATGGGCGGCGCGCGTGCCGCGCTGTTCGATATTCTGTTTCTGGAACGGCAGGACAAGGCCAACGACGGCACCTTGCGCACTGCGACCAGAGACTTTCGGAATGCTTACCACAGCATGATGATCTCGCGGGAGCAGGCGGATGAGGGCGGCCGTGACGCGGCCGCGCTGAGCGGTGCGCTCCCTGCGGATTTCGTCAAACGCTTTGCTTTGACGGGCGTGAGCGATACGTCCAAAGCCAAGCCGGGCATCGAAAACAACAGTTTTGCATTGCCCATTGCGGGCCTTTCCGAGGTTTCCAAAGGGGTGGCGGTGGTTGAGTTCGCGCCCGACAGCGATAACGTCCTGCGGCGCACCAAACCGCTTCGCGAATATCGGGGCGATTATTTCCCCGTGCTTGGCCTGGCACCTTTTGTCGACAGCAAGACGCCCGTCGATATCGGCGACGGAGCGATCAAACTCGACGGCCACACGCTGCCCGTCGATGCCAACGGCAATTTCATCATTAATATGTATGCGCTGGACAAAGTGGACACCTATTCCATCAGCGGCGTGTTCTCGTCCCTGCAGAAAATCAGGAATGGGGATGTGGACGAGGTGCTGGTGCATCCGGACGAGTTCAAGGACAGCATCGTGTTCATCGGCACCAGTGCCGTGGGCACGGCGGATCTGAAAGCGATCCCGATGGGGGCCGGGGCGCCCGGCGTGCTGTTGCACGCTTTCCTGGCGAGCAATTACTTGCAGGACGATTTCATGAACCCGCCCGACAGAAGGTTGACGTATCTTTCCCTCTTGGTTGGAGTGTTTCTGACGTCCTGGGTGGTGTTGTTTTCGCGGCGATTCCTGGTCAGGATGCTTTTGCCGCTGGCCATGCTGGCGGGCTATGTCGGCTTTGCGCTGCTTTCGTTCAGGTCGAACACGCAAGTCGAGATGGTGCCGTTTGTATTTGCCCTGTTTTCAACCGGATTCCTTTCATTCGCTTATCTGACGTTTACGGAAGGCGCCGAGAAACGCCGCGTCTCCCAGCTTTTTACCCAGTACGTTTCCAAGGATGTGCTCGACGAGGTGTTGAACAATTACGAAGAGTATGCAAAGTCCAGCGCGGGCCAGAAGGTCGAGATTACGGTGCTGTTCTCCGATATACGCGGGTTCACCACCATGTCGGAGACCGAGGCGCCGGAGAAAATCGTTGAAATGCTGAATGTGCACTTCACGGTGATGGCGGACATCATCCTGAAGCACAACGGCACCATCGACAAATACATAGGCGATGCGATCATGGCATTCTGGGGCGCGCCCGTCCGGACCGATAATCATGCCGAACAGGCGGTGTTGGCCGGACAGGAAATGCTGGAAGGGCTCAAGGAGGTTAACCGGATCCTCAAAGAGCGCGGCTTTGCGCATGAGATCGCCATCGGCGTCGGCATCAACACGGGCGAGGCCACGATTGGCAACATCGGCTCTGAGATCAAAAAGAACTACACCGTGGTGGGCGACACCGTGAACCTGTCGTCGCGGCTTGAAAGCATTACCAAGGAGCAGAAGGTTCCGCTGATATTTTCGGAATACACCTACGAGAAGATCAAGGGCAAAATCGCTTGCAGGCTGATCGGCAAGGTGACGGTGAAGGGCAGGGGACAGGCGGTGGATATCTACACCACGGGTTCTGACGGCGGGACGGATTAAGCGGGCATTCATTTGTTTGAGGAGAAAACCATGAAGAAGCGGATTTTGTTGTTAACGGTGTTTGCGGCGAATATGTTGCTTGCCGCGACTGTGGGTGCGGAGCAGCTTTATTACGTGCAGAGCACCAGGGCAAAAATACTCTCTGCCCCAACCTTCCGGTCCAACGTGCTCGCCGAAGTCGGAATGGGGCAGACGCTTACCGCAAAGGGCAAAGAAGGCAGTTGGATCAAGGTGGCGGTTGGCGACAAGGAAGGATACGTCTCGTCGCTGCTTGTTTCCACGCACCGTCCCTTCAAGCGTGGCGGCTACATCAAGACCGACGATGCCGAAATCAAACAGGGGGTACGACGCAGGTCGTCGTCGTTTGCCAGCGCCGCTGCGGCGCGCGGCTTGACGAAGGAAGACCGGAAGCGCGCGGACACAGAAGACCGGGTTGATTACAAGGCGCTGCAAAATATGGAAGCACTGTCGTTCAGCGACGACGAGGTCAGTCAATTCATGGAAGGGAGCAAACCATGAGACCGACCGAATACCTGAAAATGGCGGCTTTGGTCGCGTTGGTGTTCGTTTCTCTGTCGGCCTCGGCCGGTAAAGATTGGCGCGAAAGGGCTTCGACGGAAGACGAATTTTCCGAGGGCGATGTAGCAGCCGAGGTTGCATTCGGCCGGGAAATTTCAGCCCGAATACTTGGAAGATACAAGGCAAATAACAATCCGGCCCTGATCAAATACGTCAATCTCGTCGGGCTCTCGCTGGTGCGCAGCACGAACCGGCCGGAACTGGAATACCGCTTCATGGTGCTGGAAACGAACGACGTGAACGCCTATGCCGCACCCGGGGGGTATGTATTCGTCACAACCGGGGCGTTGCAGTTGATGAAGGACGAGTCCGAACTGGCAGGCGTGCTTGCGCACGAGATTGGGCATGTGACGGAAATGCACGTGGTGAAGGAACTGAAAATAAAGGGGGCGGATGATTCGCTCACGTCTGGTCTTGCGCAATTGGTGGGAGGAAGCACCGAGTCAGCGCGGGCGGCTTTCTCTCAGGCAGTCGACAAGGGGCTCGACATCATTTTCAAGGATAACTACAAGCGTGAAGACGAGATGCAGGCCGACAAAAGCGCGGTGATTGTCTGCGCACTTGGCGGCTACGATGCATCGGCATTGGCCAGGTACCTGGACCGCACGCGCGCCATCAAGGAAAAAGTGCCCGATCCGGACGGGACGCATCCGACTGCGGACGCAAGAATTTCACAGATCAATGAGATCATTGCGGCGAATGGCATGGACGCCACCAACGCCGCCAGCAATCAGAAGCGATTTGCAGCGGCGATGAAAGGGCTGAAGCGGCTGTAGGGGGCGGTTGTTAGTACGACGATGACAGGAAGAGCAGCCAGCCTAGGGTCGTGGCGTTTTGAACACTCTGGTCATTGCGCATCTGGGCTTTGCCTGTGCCGTAGTTGACGCTCCCCCCCACGGTGACTGACGAGCTTCCCGAGAAATTGGTGAGGCTCAAACTTGCTCCGTACAGATTGATTTGTTCCTCGATGTTGGTAACGCCAGCCTGTATATCCGGGGTGTTGGCCATGTTGGTGAAAACACCGGCTCTGACGGCCCACTTTCGCGTCATGTAGTACTCTGTACCCAAAGCAAAATTATATGTGGCTACTTTATCTACGAAGATTGGGTCCTCAACCGCAGTGTTGTAGCTCCAGTCTGCTGAAATGAGCAGATCCTTGCTCGCGAAATACGCAGCACCGATCGCCAAATGAGTTGGGTATTCCCGTTTCTCCGTGAAATTCAGAATGACGGGGGTGCGAACGGTTGTAGGCGGCGCCGTGGAAGAAGTGCAGCCGTTGGTAACCGAGTCCCAGCATGTTTCCTGGCCGGTGGCGCTCGAGCTCATAATAAACGTCTTTGACAGTGCGAAGCCGAGGGATACCTTCTCAACTGGCGACCATGAGACGCCAATAATCGGCTTGATTCCCGTTTCGTTCATCCTGAAGTATTTGTTCGTCCACCCTGTGCTCGTGCCTGAGCCGGTATCCATTCTTTCCACAAATTGGTTCAGAACAATTTGCACGTCTCGCTGATGTACGTAGAGCGTGAGTCCAACAGAAAGGTCGTCATTGATTTCTGCTGCAACTGTGGGGCCAACGTTATAGGTGCTGTCTCGATTGCTTAGATTAATGATTTGACGGGAATAATTGTCTACCACGTTGTTGGTGAATTCCTGATTCTGGTTCTCGCTCACAGCATCCGGTACTGCATATGAAAAGCCGATCTTGTATTTTCCAAGCGGTTTAACGATACCGAAATAATTGGCTAACAACGCGGATGAGTTACGTTCGAACGATTGATTGCCGATTACGTTTTCGAATTCTTTTGTCTGTGAGTAGAAGGCGTTGACGCTGGCTGAAAAGTTTCTGTCGCCCACGAACACGATTCCGGCCGGGTTGTAGTACATGCCGGTAGCATCGTCTGAGACTGCGGTATAAGCGCCGCCCATGCCCGCAGCGCGGTCCCCGATCAGCATGTTGTTGTAGTGAAATTCGTCCGCTGTGGCGATTTCGCCGCAGCACAGCAAAGACAAGCCAAGTAGAATTTTTCCACGCGCAGAATTGATCACAGTGCCCCCTTTAAAATGGTGTGCAACCCATCTCCAAACCATCTGTCTGCTGCTTTCTATTGTTTCTGCCGTATCTACTACCCGGCCAGGCGCAGTTTTCGGTTTCCCCCAAAGCCCTTCCGACGAATTGACTTGCCAGCGGCGGGTTTTATGGTATCAGTTTTTCGGGGGCTGAGCGTTGAGGATATTGGGTTCCAAATCCCCTACCCGCCAATTTCGCGGTGACGGGAAATTGACTTGGGTGGTTGGATTTCCTATCCTCCAAATCGTCGCGCCAGGAATAGGAAATTTCAGGGGTAATGCAGAGGAAATGCGGACCGACTGTGTGCGCTGAAGTGTGCAAGATCGAACTTGCATCTATTGTTTTCTTTTGGGAGCCCGGATATGGCTGGTCTTTTTCGTTTTGTACTGCTCGTCTGCCTTGTCTTTGCCAGCCTCGGCAGTCCGGGATACGCCTTCGATGCGCCTGCCTTTCAGGGTGATGTGCTGGATGAGGCAGGCGTGCTGGATGAGGCGGACAAGGCTGCGCTGCTGGCAAGGATTCGCATATTGCGCGAGTCGGACGGTGTCTGGGCGGCGATCTATGTCGCGCGCGACTTGCAGGGCGACACCATCGAGAATGCGACGGTAAAGATTTTCGAAAAATGGAAGCTGGGCCTTGCCGGCAAGGACAACGGGCTGCTCATAATGATTGTGCCGAGCGCTCGGCAGATGCGTATCGAGGTGGGTTACGGTTTGGAAGGCTTCATCACGGATGTATTCAGCAACCGGATAATCAATGAGCAATTTAAACCGGCCTTTCGCGAACAACGCTACACCGATGGGCTGCTTGCCGGCTTGGAGAGATTGGCTGCTGCAGCACGGGGTGAGGTCCAGGCGGAAGGCCCGCCCCCCGATCCCGTCTTGGCGCCGCCGCAGGATATCAACTGGGACGGGGCGTGGGCCAGATTCGGATTCTCCCTCGGCGCCAACCTGATGCCGATCCTGCTGTATCTGCTGGCCCGGTATTACGGTCGCATTAAGGGGCGAGTGGAACAGGAAAAAAAGAATACCGGCACAGGATTGGGCGAGATCAAGACGATGTTCATACTGTTCAGCTTCTTCGGTGTCTTTTTCGGGGTGTTCTATGCAGTGTTTGGCGCCGCGTTCGCAGGAGAGCCGGATATTCTGTGGGTTCTGATGGCGGTGAACGGGTTGTTTGCCGGTTTGTTCGTACTGCCTTTTGCATTCAAGGCGAGCAGTTACCTGTCTGCTGACGTATTCCGGCGCCAGCAGGCACGGGGGCGTTTGTTGCGCATCAAGAAACGATCCAGTAAGGCGCGCAACATCTTTGGCGTCTGGTTCGATCCGGCTCAGGTCAGCGTCAGCGGCGGCGGTACTATGCCGGAGCCGCGCAGTTCGTCGTCGGGATCATCTTCCGGCTCTGGTTCCAGCTCCAGTTCCAGTTCCAGTTCTTCCTCATCCTCCGGTGGAGGTCGATCCGGTGGCGGCGGGGCTTCGGGAAGCTGGTGAGTGGCCCAAGTCTTTGAAGACGTTTTGTGAGCGAAACTGACTTTGCCAGGCCGTCAATATTGAAGTGCTGGTTGGTGGGGGAGATGACATATTGAACCCGCATCCGATCTGTCATTGAGTCGGCAAATGACTTGAGCAAACCTGCTGTAAATTGTTGGGTGTCGAATCAAGATGAAAACGCCTAATTACTGGATCGAATATGCCGCCGACTGGCGTTTGGCACCCATGGCCTACTGGGTTCACGTTGAAGCGGATGGTAAGCCATGGGCGCGCGCAGAGCGCTTCGAGCCGCCTGCACCCGCCGCTGTGCCACACAAAGGGTTCCCGATTATATGTGTGGAGTTCGGCGAATTTACCCTGCAGTTTTCATCGCAAGCCCAGATTGCGGAGTGTATCCGCGTGCTGTCACTCTCTCCATTACCGACCACTTCCCGGCTGGTTGCATTACGCAACCCGGGAGTCGGATTGAACAGTCACTGGCTGAGCCGTCTCCCGTCCGGGATCAAGTCGCCGAAAAATCGGGCGCTATGCGTCAAGACACTGGTTGCCGTGCTTTCTAAAATGTCGGGTAGTGCCAATCCTTGAGCAGTTGCATGAATATGCAGCCGATATTGAATTGACATCAGCGTCATTTCTTCATTCTGGTCAATCTGCTTGCGTTGAGATTGAGCGGGAGTTTCTATGTCTGCTCAAACATATGTATCAAGGCATATTCGTATCAATTTCCCGCGTCGTCGTGTTTAAAAAAAAAGCCCATCCTTTGCGGATGAGCTTTCGTTTTATTGGTGGGGCGGCGGGAATTGAACCCGCGCTTCTCTGCCCTTACGCTATCGGCCACTTGGGCATAACTACCGCTTGGGAATTTCTGCAAAATACCCCCAAAAATACCCCCGCTTTGACTTGATGGAAATTGCTCTACCGAACCTGAGATCGGGTCAACTCACCGGCATTGAGCTGGCGAATGACTGGTGCAATTCTATAAAATAATCGCCTCGTTCACTTTGCACATTTTTCAGTTCAATATCGAGCACAGCACTAGTTGATGGTTCCTCATTTATTGCCATGACAGCCACAGACGATTCCTTGGGTAAATCCGCAGATTCGCAAGAAAAGCTCGAAACCCCGTTAACGCGCGAGGCCCTGTACGCACTTGTCTGGTCCGAGCCGATGCTTAAGGTCGCTGCGAAGTTTGGTGTTTCATCCAGCTACATGGCGAGGGTCTGTACACGCATGAATGTTCCTCGGCCCGAGCGCGGCTATTGGGCAAAACTTGCTGTAGGTAATACGCAGAAGCAAGTCCCTCTCCCTGAAGCTCACCCAGGAAATGAATTGATCTGGTCTCGGGATGGCAGCAGCGAACATGTTCCCAGACCATTACCAAAGCCTCCAGTCCATACACGGCGCATGCGAACGACCCCCACGCTGCGCATGAGTCAGCACCCTCTCATCAACGGTACCAAGGCGCTTTTCGAATCTGGGCGGCTCTCTTATGGAGGAGAGTATCTAAAGCCAGCGAAGAAGCTACTGGTAGATATGGCCGTGACTAAAACCGGGCTCGACAAGGCGCTGTCTTTCGCCAACCAATTCTTCTTGTCGCTTGAGGAACATGGCTATCGCGTCGTTATTGCACCACATGGTGAACACCTTCGAAGAGAAGAGGTAGATGAGCGCGAAAATCCAGGTAAGCACCGCCATTTCAACAACCTTTGGTCGCCGGGGCGCGACACCGTAGTCTATGTGGGGACGGTGGCGATTGGTTTGACAATCATTGAGATGTCGGAGGAGGTGGAGGTTCGCTACGTCAATGGCGAGTATGTTCGGGTGAGGGATTATGTTCCACCAAAACGCGGACGGTATGCCGTCGATCATTCTTGGACAACGATGAAAGATATTCCCACTGGAAGGTTGTGCTTACAGGCCTACTCCCCTTATGCAAGAGCAAAGTGGAAAAAGCAATGGCGAGAAACGACAGCAGCTCGCAGTCTTGATGCGCAAATAAGGGGGATTGTGAAAGAGTTGGAGGAGGCCGCAGTTGAAGTTGCCCACCTTGTCGAGGAGGGAATGCGTCAAGCAGAGATTGAGCATCAACAGTGGGAGGCTCAACGGCGGGAATGGAGGCGCGAAGAGGAGGAGCGTCGAACTGCCAAAGCACTAAAGCAAAGTAGAGAAGATCTGCACCATATTATTGATCGGTGGGCAGAATCAAACCGCATCGAGCAGTTTTTCGTTGAAGCAGAGCGGAGGGCCGCAGCCTTGGATGCGGAAGAAAGACTTAGGCTCCTTGATCGATTGAAGCAAGCTCGCGAACTGATTGGCAGCATCGATGCCCTGGATCATTTCTTGGACTGGAAGTCGCCCGATGAGCGGTGATGCTTTTGAGCTTCACCGGGCGTTGTTCCAATATTGCGGTATTTGTGCATAATTACCGAAAATATGGAACAATGCCAATATGACCACGACTGAAAGCCATATCCAGACACTCCTGCGCAGTGCAGGCACAGCACGATCACGTGAACTGGTCGCGGCGGGCATTACCCGTAGCCAGATTTCGCGAATGGTTGCGGCAAGCCAACTGGTGCGGGTGGCGCGGGGGCTGTATACCATGCCCGGCTACAAGGGGGGGGAGCATAGCGCGCTGGTGGCAGTGGCGAAGCGCGCACCCTATGTGGTATTTTGCCTGCTCACGGCACTGCGCATTCACGATCTGACAACTCAGGCGCCATACGAGGTCTGGATCGCTATCGGTAACAAGAGTCATCCACCCCGCCTTGAGTATCCGCCGCTGCGCACAGTGCGTTTTTCTGATGCCGCACTGACATCAGGCGTAGAGACGCGGCAACTTGATGGCGTGAAGGTGCAAGTAACTTGCGTAGCCAAGACGGTGGCAGACTGTTTCAAGTTTCGCAACAAAATCGGTCTGGATGTAGCGCTTGAGGCGCTACGTGAGGCGCGCCGAGCAAAGAAGGTGAGTGCCGACGATCTATGGCGATATGCGAAGATCAATCGTGTGACCAATGTGATGCGCCCTTATCTGGAGGCGGTAGCGTGACAGTGGATCTGATAGCGTCGATACATGCTCGCTTGTTGAATAAGGCCAAGGCGCGTGGCGAGGACTTCAACCTCATCCTGACGCGTTATGCGATTGAACGCTTTTTGTATCGTCTCTCCCTCGCTCCGGCGCGTGACGTATTTTGGTTAAAAGGGGCGCTACTGTTTGATCTGTGGTTTGACGTACCGCACCGGCCAACCCGCGACGCAGATTTTCTCGGCTTCGGCCCGATTGATATCGAGGCACTCGCGAATACGGTACGTGAAATCTGCGGCATCGATGTGGATGATGGCATGACATTCGACCCTGCTTCGATTACGGTTGAGGAAATCCGTGAGGAAGCCCGATATGGTGGTTTGCGTGTACGGTTGGTGGCCAGGCTTGGGAATGCACGTAATACGGTTCAACTCGATGTCGGTTATGGGGACGCAGTAACGCCGGGGCCGGAGGAAGCGGTTTACCCAACCTTGCTGGAAGAGCTGCCAGCGCCACGCTTGCGCGTTTATCCACGTGCGGCAGTGGCGGCTGAGAAGCTGGAGGCAATTGTGAGTCTCGGTATGGCAAACAGTCGGATGAAGGACTACTTTGATTTGCGAGCCTTGGTGCACGAGGGAGTACTGGATGCCCGGCAATTGGGCGATGCAATTGCAGCAACGTTTCAGCGCCGTCAAACATTGGTGCCGGAAAATATGCCGCTTGGTCTGACTGATGAGTTTGCATACGACACGACGAAGCAAGCTCAGTGGAAAGCGTTCCTTGGAAAGAATCGGCTTGATGCATCGACGCTGAATGAGGTCATTGAGGAGATTCGAAGTTTTGTCACGGAGCCACTTAAGTTGGCGCGGCAGAGGAATGGGGAGAACGAGATAGGTTTTTAGCTTATCGGTGGAGGCGGGGAATTGGCCTCGCATTCGCCTGCATGCGAATGCCGCTCCAGGCTACAAACAGCACGCAGGTGCTGTTTGTTTAACGCTCTCCGCCCCGCTCCCGTGCCGGACGCAGATTCAGTTTCCGTGCAATCTTTACGCAACAAATAGAAACGACACCACAAGGGTGTCGTTTCTATTTGTTGGTGGAGGCGGCGGGAATTGAACCCGCGTCCGCAAGCCCTCTACAGGCAGTTCTACATACTTAGTCTGGTTATTTAATTTTATCCGGCAGACGCCAACCGACAGGCTGCTACTGGACGAGTCACCTAAATTTAATGTTATACAAAGTAACCCTGCATAACACGATTCCGTGTAAATGATCCCACTCATCGCGGCATTACTGCCTTGAGCCCCTCCACGGACAGCAGGGTGTGGGATCTAACCGGTTAAGCGGCTAGAGCGTACTTTTCGTCGTTTGCGACTATTGGTTTTCCAGCTGAT